>NZ_JACOFV010000012.1 GCF_014284255.1 Cognatundibacterium jejuense | reverse complement strand
GAATCAGTTGTTCTTTGGTGTAATCGTCGATGGCGGTAGCAAAGTTCATGTCTGGCAGTGTGCCAGAGCAGAGGTGATTTAATCAAAGACGTTTACAGAAGTTTACAACTTTGTGGTCTCAGTACTACAGCACCGAAATCGAGTGACCGTGAGCCAGGTTCTCCCATGGCAGTCCGGTCACTAATGCCCTTAATTGTTCCGGATTAAGTTCTGCCATATCGACGCCATGACCAACCCACGTAAAGCGGCCTTTGTTCAAACGACGACTCGCCAGCCAGATGCCAAATCCGTCGTAGACCAGTACTTTGATACGTGTCGAACGCTTGTTGGTAAACAGATAGGCATGATGCGGTCGCGCTGCACCGAAGACCTTAACTACCTTGGCCAGTGCAGTGTCCATACCGATGCGCATATCAATTGGTTCGGTTGCCAGCCAGATGGAATCTATCCGAATCATCTTAGCCAATTCTGCAGCCAACTAGCACACTCTGCGGCGGCAGCTTGCGGCCAGCGTACAGTCACATTAGCGGCTCCTCGTTTGATTTCAATCACGATGTCCGGAGTCACGGTAGCGGCGCTCGGCGCAGGTAATGGAATTGGAATAAATTCAGGAACTGAGGTGACTGGTGTAGCTTGCGCCGACTGTATCGTCAATTGTTCATGAGCCCTGATCCAAATGCGGACCTGATTGGCGTTTAACTGGTAACGTAAAGCCGTAGCTGCAATTGAAACTCCCGGTTGTTTGCAGGCTTGAATTACCTGAGCCTTGAATTCGGCACTGTGTCGCCGACGCCGTCTAGGCGTATTGATTCCATCTTCCATCATGTACAAGTGTCCACTTAATAAGTGGACACGATCATCTACGCTTACGCTCTTAACTTCAAGATGACTTCACCGGGTGCTTACTATGAATCAACTGCAATGGTGCTTCTAAAGCATCTGCAATTTCATAAATAAAAAGATCATTCTTATGTGCAATTTTTTTAATTTGCGATGTTTGTGGTTGATAGTCATCACCAATCGCATATGACCAAGACCAGGCCATGTAGTCCCAGAAGACATTGGGGAGTACAGAAGGACCAATTTTATTTGTTATTTTAGAGTCAAAGAAAATATCAACTTGTTCTTCAAAACAACCTTTCTTTGAAGAGTGTATAAATGCTTTTGCTCCATGCGCACTCTGATTTTTCTTCCTAACCTCTTCATCGTTTCCAAATGAATGAGAGACTAAATTTACAGCTCTAGCAAGTCCATAAATGGTGTTTGCTGCATCATAAACGTCCAACAGTCCTTTATCTGCAATTCCACCCTCAATACGCAAAATCAAACTTATCTCTTTTTCTGACATCCTTAACCTCCATCTATTTATCTAAATGAAATTTCAAAAAAATATTATTTTTTGATAATTATCACATAGTTCCAAACTTCAGATGTTGATATCCGGCAATGATGCAAGAAAATACTTTTTTTATTCTACAAATATTTAAGCACTAATACTGGTCAATAAGAATTAATAGACTCGATGCAATATTTTGCAGAACGGAAATACTACAACTCATTGAAATAATTGAAGATTTTGAATAATTGAAAATCCTTGTGTCGGTGGTTCGATTCCGCCCCGGGCCACCAAGTATATAAAGGGTTAGAGCCGTAAGGTTCTGACCCTTTTTTATTTTGGTCGTCATTTCCACAGGGATACGCACACATCCATTTTTGTCGTATGGATGTGCCCCCTCCCCTCCAAGGTGAGCGAAGATTCAACATCGAATCCATTGCCGATGCCGATCTTTCTCTTTGCTCACGGGAACGTCAAATCCAACCCAAGCGTACTTGCTAAGACGTAAGTAAAAAGTCCCAGGAACGTTAGCGCTATCGCAAAGACGATGATTACTTTGCCGCTTTTGCGCAGCGCCACGCGCTTTTCCTTTTCTTGATCGTAATGCCATTTGATGGCGAAAAACATGCCCGTGCCGAGCACGAGAAGCTTGAATGTTACGAAGACTATCGGTACCCAATTCATGATGTGACTACTTTCCAGGCGGTTCATTAACACGATTTATCGTGCGGAGCACCATCTCAAAACGCTGCTTCAGCAATGTGTTTTTTTTAACGATCCGTCAGACAATCTGCTGCATCTGTCATGACATTAATCGATGAGAGCAGAATAGCATCCGGTGGAATAACTTACCGGTTGCAGATCTGAGGGAAGAAAACGTCAACGACTGCCATGTAGGAATGGCGTCGTTGTACGTCAGAGGCATGCTACTTGAAAGCAATGTCCATACATCGGGACAAAATGTCTCAGTTGTGAAATATGCAAGATGGCATTCGCCAATTTGGTCGCAGTGATGTGTCGTCAACGGCGGGGCGCGTGATTAGCAGCTTAAGTCGTAACGTTGATCGCTAACGCTACGACTCCCTGCAGCGAAACTAACTCTAAAACCGAAATAACTTGCGTGGCACATCCGCCAACACCGTATGCCTGTCGTTCGCATCGGGCAACCATTGATTAAGCAAAGTACGCTGGTCGGAATAAAAAGCGGTTTTTTCAAACAAGGTATGCGGCCAGTCGCTGCCCCAGATGAGTTGTTGGAGGCCGTAGCTTTCGCGCAGCAATGGCAACGCATCGAGGGCGATTTGTTGGCCGCGGCCATCGGCACCGTTTCTGTATGCACCAGATAATTTGATCCACACGCGGCGGGTTGCGCCGAGGGTCAACAAATATTGAAAGCCGGGATCATTGATCCCCAGCTTGGGATCAGGCCGACCGAAGTGGTCAATGACGACGTTGACACCGCTTGAAAGCAAAGGATCGACAATCGGCTTTAATGATTGTGCCAATTGATGTACTTCGACTTGCCAGTTTCGGTACCACAGTTCTTTAAGCAACGCTGCCCATGCAGGTGAAGCAAAATCAGGAGCGGGTAAGCCGATTTGATTGAGTCGGATGCCGACCACGCCGGCATCTTGCAATTGATCGAGTTGCTTACCGGTGACGGTCGGATCAACCACAGCGATGCCGCGAAAGCGATTTGGATATTTGCGTAAAGCGGCGACCAGATAACTATTGTCCGTCCCCAGAAAACTCGGTTGCACCAGGACGCCATGCGTCATGCCATTTGCTTCTAACCTATGCAGAAAATCTTCTGGCGAAGCATCGTAACCAGAGGGAGCACGGCGCGGATCTGGCATAGGCAGATTACGCAAGAAGACATGCGCGTGGCAATCGACAGCCATCGACGATATAGTTGGTTTGATTGCTGTGCATGCGGCGAGCGAAGCAAGGCCGGCGCTGGCTCCGGTGGCGATCATTGACATGGTAAATTCTCTTCTGGTCAACATGGTTTACTGCTCCTTACGGTGTCAGCTGCCGCACGATCACGATGCGGCAAATTAACCTTTAAGATGTTTAGTTACGATGCTTAGTTACGATGCTTAGTTACGATGCTTAGTTACGATGCTTAGTTACGATGCTTAGTTACGATGCTTAGTTACGATGCTTAGTTACGATATTTATCGACGCTATCTAATTGAGACTGCGGCCAGTTGTCTCTGGCAAGAACATAATCGTCAGCACCACGATGCCATAGGCGATACCGGCATCAATACCAATTGCCTGTCCTAATGGCATGGATTTGCTCATATAGCCAACCAATACCGGGAAACCCGCCGACGCGATGCGTCCAAAGTTATAGCAAAAGCCAACGCCCGTGCCGCGTATATGTGCTGGGTACAATTCGTTGAACAGCGCTCCCAGACTGGCTGGAATACCTGCCGCAAAAAAACCGAGCGGAAATCCAAGGAACAGCATTTCGGTATCACTTAGAGGAAGCAACAAATACATGCACACGGTAATCGTGCAGCAAATCGCAAACAAGGCGACGTTACGGCGGCGGCCTATGCGGTCAATCAAGGTCGCGCTCGCCATACAACCAAACCAGAATGCGACGATGATCACGGCGAGATAGCCGCCGGTACTTAACACCGAAAGATGGCGTTCGGTTTTTAAATAGGTCGGCAACCAGGTCATCAGTGCGTAATAGCCGCCATGTGCGCCCATGCCCAACAATGCGCCAAGGATGGTGGTCTTTAATACTTCGGGGGCGAAGATACCGACGAGGGGAATTTTTTCACCGGATGATTGCGGGACAGCACGTTTTTCTGGCTCGGGAATAGAGCGTCGCACATAGACTACCAATAGCGCAGGCACCAGGCCGATCATGAACATCGCACGCAGGGCGGTTTCTGGCGGTAAAAAGTAAAACAATGCCGTATAAAAAATTACCGAAGCCCCCCAACCTACAGCCCAGGCGCTTTGTACCGTTGCCATGACTTTGCCACGACGCTCACTGCGGATGGTCTCTGCCATCAAGACTGCGCCAGCCGCCCATTCGCCGCCAAAGCCAAATCCTTGCAGCGCCTTAAGAAAAATCAACTGCGGAAAAGACTGCGCAAAACCGCACAGAAAGGTGAAAACAGAAAACCAGAGTATCGTGATTTGCAGTGTACGCACGCGACCAATGCGATCTGACAAGGTGCCCGCCACCCAACCACCCAATGACGACGCCACCAACGTAACACCACTAATGAGGCCTGCTTGCGTCTTGTCTATGCCAAAAACGGCGATGATGGTAGGAATGGCGAGCGTGAACATCTGCACATCCAGTGCGTCCAACCCCCAACCGCTAAAGCACGCCCAAAAGGTTTTTCTCTCTAACGATGATACTTGTCGATACCACTTAAACATGTTTTGTCTCCGGAAACCAGTCTTGAATTATTCTTATAAACATACAGTCATATATATGTTTATATGAAAGTTAAACCTATCTATCGGCGATGTCAACCAAAGTTTAGCTCTGGACGAACAACGGGGCTTCGGGTTACAGTGCAAACAAGTAATCATCTATATGTAGATATGAATCAATCTGACGACCGCCTTCCGCTCTACCACCGCTTACGCGATGACATGATAGAAAAAATCATGAATCGTGAATGGCAACCTGATTCCGCCATTCCGACTGAGGCCGAGCTCACCAAAACTTACAAGGTGGCGATTGGCACCGTTCGCAAGGCAGTTGATACGCTGGTCGCAGATGGCTTGCTTGAACGCTCACAAGGACGCGGCACCTTTGTGCGCAGGCCAAATTTTAATTCGTCGCTGTTTCGTTTTTTTCGGCACCAGACGGAAGGAACAAAGAATAAAGTCCCCGAGGGACGCATTCTTCAACGCGCGTTGTTGACACCACCAGAGCCAGTCGCATCTGCATTAGGTCTGACTAAGCGCGCGAAAACGATCCGACTGGATCGCTTGCGCCTGGTGGATGGTCAAGCCGTTTTGCTAGAAGAAATCTGGTTGCCTTACGCACAATTTGGCGCGCTGATGCATTTGGAGTTGCCTGATTTTGGTGATCTGCTGTACCCGCTGTATGAAGAAAAATGCGGACACACAGTCGCCTCAGCGCAAGAAACATTGACGGTAGAAACCGCCGATGCTGAGGTTGCAAAACAACTCGGTATATCCAAAGACAAACCAGTCATCGTGATCGACAGGCTGGCACTTGGTTACGACAGACAACCGTTAGAATGGCGACGTTCGCGCGGGCCTGCTGATCGCTTCCGTTATCAAGTAGAAATTCGCTAATGCGAAATAAAGCAAAGTAAAACAAAAACCAGATGAAATCAGATCTCCTGGCTCTCTCCGCTATCGCCCTTTGGTCTATCCTCGCGGCTCTTGGGCTCACGCTATCGCACGTACCGCCGTTTTTACTGACCGGTATTGCATTGATTATCGGTAGTTTGATTGCTGTTCCGCTTTCCGGCTTTCGTCTTTCAGCATGGAAAGTACCTCCGTTGACCATGCTATTAGGTGTCTACGGTCTATTTGGTTTTCACTTGCTATTCTTCATCGCTTTGCGCACAGCACCCGCGGTGGAAGCGAATTTAATCAATTATCTGTGGCCGCTTGGCATAGTCGTGCTTGCGCCATTAATATTGCCGAAAACCCGATTACGTCGCGCACATATCGGTGCAGCGTTGTTAGGTTTTAGCGGTGCGGCCGTTGCTATTATCGGACGCAGTAGCAATGCGGGATTAAGCGGTGGATTTCATATCGGCTATCTATTCGCCTTTGGCTCTGCGCTGATCTGGGCAACGTATTCATTGGGTACACGGCGCGTTGCGCATTTTGACACAGCGGCGGTAGGAAGCTTTGCTGCCATCTCAGGCATGCTGTCTTTGGCATGTCACTTTTTGTTTGAACCTGCGACAACGCTATCGTCTGGCGATTTATTCAGAATCGCAGTGCTGGGTTTGGGGCCATTGGGCGGCGCGTTTTTTCTGTGGGATGCGGCAATGAAAACCGGTGATCCACGCCGCATTGGGGTATTCGCCTTTCTGACGCCCTTGCTATCAACTATTGTTGTGGTGAAGACCACGGGGCAGCCGTTTAGTTTCAATATCGTGGTATCAGCAGCGATGATCATTGCTGCCGCAGAATGGGGACGACGGGCGACAAAGTAATAAGTCTAAGCAAGCTATTCAAAAAAATAGACCTGATGGCAGTCTGGTCTATTTTTTCAACAAATCACTTCAATGATCGTCCTCAAGGTTTTAATTGTTCCGCTCTCCAGCGCATTGCAGCGTAGATGCGCTTCTTTGGGCTTGGATGATCGAAGAAAATAAATTCTTCGACATGACCGGGATCAGATTTGCGATATTCAGTTAACTTCAGCATAGCTTCTGCAAAACCGAGAGGCTCCGCCGAGGCGTTTAAACCAAACATATCAGCTTCGGTTTCTTGCGTCCGTATCAACGTATTGTTAATCGGTGTGGCAATAAACATGAATACTGAAAACAAAGCGACAAATAAAGGGAAGCCAGCAATATCGGCATGATCTTTGATACCAAACTCGACTCCCCATTTAGCAATAGACCAATCCAATGACCATTTAACGAAAGCAAATCCGATAACCAGGACGATCGCAACTTCCATCCAGGCTTTATAGATATGGTTCATCGTGTAATGACCAAGCTCGTGCCCTAATACCGCCTTGATTTCGCTCACAGTGCTGCGGTTAAGCAGGTTGTCATTCATCCGTACTGCGGCGGAACCAAAAATTCCGGACACGTTGGCACTGACGCGATTGCTTTGTTTAGAGGCGTCAAACTGATACAGATTATCAATCGGCACACCATTGGCGCGCATCATTGCCATCACCGGTGTTTTGATGCGTTCTTCTGTAATCGGCTTATAGGTATTAAATAAAGGATCAATATAAGTTGGCGCCAACAACATCATGACACCGATCAACACAACGCCGATACCAGCGCCCCAAATCCACCAATTGCGGCTCGTGCGACGCAGAGCAATATAAAGAAGTCCAACCGCTATCCCCATCGCTACCGTTGAAATACTGAGCATCATGATATTTTCAACAAACCAATCAATCGCACTCAGGTTGGACAGGCCGTATAGATGTTCGCGATAGTAGCCTTCATAAGCCGCCACCGGAAATGTAATGAGCGAAACCAAAACGCTATAAACCATCGCTGTAAAGGTATCGATCAGCCACATTGGGCGTACTTTTTTTGCAATCCAATCACGCGTACTTGCCAGTGCTCTGGTTCGCAACAAAAGAAGTGCAGCAGCCAGACCAACGATGAGATCAAGCAATTGTAGCCAATATCCACCTTCAAAATACGCATCTGAACGTGCTTTTGCTGCTGGCGAAATACGTGACATGTAGGCCTCTGTTGCCGCCACCGGATCACGCGGTAATGCAGCTCTCCATGCATCATCCACTACAGCGATTTGTGCCGTGGCACGCGACGCATCGCCTTGAGACGTTGGTGCCATCGCCGCGATCACTATCGAGAACAGTACAGCCAAGGCTATCACTATCCATAAAATCTTTTTACTCAATTCAGTCTCCTCTTAACATTATTCGTTTTTGTAAAGCCATAAGAACTTGAATCACGTACGCCGGGTCTTGCTTAATATCTTTTTCAAAAAAAACAGAAAGATTCATTAGCTGAAGTGACTAGTTAAGCAGTCAGCCAATGTGCGAAGAGAATAATTTAATAATTTCAAATTAGCAATAATTTATTAATATATCTAAGCCAATAAATTACATAGCAAACCCCGTTCAGCTACACCTTGTCACTACTGTGTAACTTTATTCCAATAACATCAGCCTGCCTGATTTAGCACCCCACCTGTCATACCACTGTTCCTTATACGCACGGAGTTCATTTCCATGAAATATGCAATGTCTATGGTTGCCACACTGACTGCCAGCTTAATGCTAGGTGGTTGTGGCAGTTCCTCTACTACACCAGCAACACCAGTAACGCCAGTAACACCAGCGATCACTGCAACACGCACGATCATTATGGTGTGGGACGGTTTGCGTCCAGATTCTGTTAACGCCACCGACACACCCAATTTGTACGGCTTGCGTCAATCCGGAGCCAACTTTACCGATAACCATTCGACGTATCCAACCTTCACAATGATGAATGGCTCATCATTTGCCACAGGTTCTTTTCCTAAAACCAGCGGTTTTTATGGCAATACATTCTGGACGCCGCCACAAGGCACAGGCAATACCATTCCTGTCGGTAATGGTGCTGGTGGTAGCGCACAAGATTACGTTGATCCAGTCTTTACCGAAGACTATCAAGTACTCAATACCTTGAACAATTACTACAGTGGTCAGTTGTTGCTCGTAAAGAGCTTGTTTGCGACGGCGCAAGCGGGTGGCCTGGTGACTGCGACCATCGGTAAGAGTGGCGCGGCGTATATTCAGGATTTGGGTAAGGGTGGTTACTTTCTGGACGAGAATACGGTCTCGCCACGTAGCCTGGTAACAGAACTTCAGACGGCTGGATATGCATTGCCTACCAATACTGTACGCGGCTATTCAGGTACTGATGCAGTAACGCTGTCTGCCACAAACGGCAATCCAACTGCACGTGCTGGCTATGTGACATTCAATACCACTGCATTTGATCCTAATGGTGTGCAAGCCATTGCGTCGCGCGATCCTAGTGATGCGACCCAAGGTGCACCAGAAGATGCAGCAAATAAATACATGATGTCCGTATTTACTTCCTATATTCTGCCAACCAAAAAACCAATGTTGTCTCTGATCTGGTTCCGTACCCCAGATAATGTCGAGCACGGCTATGGACCAGGCACTGCCAATGCCAAAGCAGGTTTACGTTCACAAGATGCTCGTTTAGGTGAATTGATCTCGGCCTTACGCAGCAACGGTTTGGACAGCACAACTAATATTATCGTTGTGTCGGATCATGGCCACTCCAGCGTTTCTGGTCCATTGAATCTTTACCCATTGCGTACTATCAATGCTTCCACAGCACTGCCAAATGGGCCGTTGGTCAATGGCTCCACTAGCGGCACCAACACTGCGAGTATCGGCGGTGTTGCTGCGAGCGGTGGCTATTCATTCTCTGGTGACGTGCGTTCCGCAGATTTGCTGACCTATCGCGGCTTCAGTGCTTACGATGGCACTAAGTGTGCTGTTTCTCCTATGTACGGTTTGAACGCTGCAGGTACCCCAACTTTAGCAGTTCAAGTGGATACAACAGGATCACTGTGCGGCGCGGCTAACACGAAATACCAGGCAATCAGCGCAAGCCTCGCCAAGCCTGTTGCAGCATTTGCAGTTCCAGCACCAGGTTCACTGCCTGCAAATGGTATCGTTGTAGCCGCCAACGGTGGTTCGGATTATTTCTATGTTCCTGGTCACGACGCAACTACAGTAAAAAATCTGGTCAAGTTCCTGCAACAACGTGAAGAATACGGTGCGATCTTTGTGGATAGCCGTTATGGTTCGATCCCAGGCACATTAACAATGGCGCAAGTCAATCTGGAAAATGCAAATCGCCAGAACAATGGTCAGCCAGACGTTGTGGTCAGCTTTAACTGGGATAGCACGGTATCCATCCAAGGTATGCCAGGCATCGAATTTGAAAGCTTTAGCGCCGGTCAACATGGTATGCATGGTAGCTTCGGCATCACTGATGTCCACAATACCTTGATTGCATCGGGTCCTTCATTCAGCAACGCGACCATTGCCGGACCTTCTGGTAACGTTGACGTTGCACCGACTGTTGCCTACTTATTAGGTTTGTCGATGCCACAAGCGGATGGTCGTATCCTGAATGAAGCCTTGGTGACGCCAGCCAGCAAATCAGCGCCAAGTGTTGTTGTCAGCACTGTTTCCCCAACAAGCCCAGCGACAGGTCTGCGTTTTGAATTGCCAACCGATCCAACTGGAGCAACTGCGGATTCTTCGTTGACTGGTAGTTACAACATTAACCTCGGTGTTAAAGATCTGACCGTTGATGGTAAGACTTACCGTTATTTTGATTACGCAAAAGCGATTCGCCAATAATGAAATTTTTTATCCCTCGCACAGCGAAGGGATTCAGATTGTGGCTCGCGATAGGTGCTATCGCGAGCTTTTCTCATCTGAATGCCCACGCAGATTCTCTAAGTTTTAATAAAATTTTTAGCGACAAAGGTGAAAGCAAGCGCCTGCATTACCAAGCCGTATTCACGGCAAAAGGTGAAGAGCACCAATTAGAAGTTTGGCGTGATGGTCAACAACGTTTAAAACGGCGTACTGACGACACGATAGAAATCTATGCGAATCGCAAACCTGGTGATGTTGAGTACAGCTTATCGATTTTGGATCTAAAAAAACACATCCACACCCGAATTGATCGCACTAATTTGTACCGTATAGGAAATTTTACGGATTGGTTTGATTTGGCACACGGCTTGAAGCATCCAAAGGGTGAATACCGTTTAGAAAAAGCTAGTGCTCCGGCTAAAGCGCCTGAACCATTAAGTGCATGTCAGTGGTACGACTTGATTCAATCGGATCGGGCAACCCATATCTGTTGGAGTGCTCGTTACCGCTTACCGATGCTGATCGTCACATCTGAGGGTCAAACGGCATGGCGAATCAGCGTGGTCGATGAAAAATCGATTGCACCTGGTACTTTTACGATTCACGATGAAGGATATATTCGTAATGATGCGAATCAGGATATTGAGAAGGATTAATTTCCTGAGTTGTTGTCGATGACAGAAAAAATGCCGCGAATGAATTCAGCGGCATTTTTTTCGACAAAAGACTATTTACTATCGATCGTGATTCACTTATTTAACGACCCCAATCATCGCACCAAATTGTGGCCCGATATCTGAAGCTAACCCAGGGTAAAAACGAGAAACACTGCCATCCAGATAAAGTGCGTCAGTACAGTTCAATTTATCTTTCAGAAAATGGGCGAAGTCAAAAAAACTGATCGGTCCACGCGAGAAGACCAGTGCACTTTCATTGATTGAAAGCGTACATATCGCATTACGGACTAAGCGATTATCCGAGCCTGCGGAGAACATAGGATTGATACGTCCATGCTCAATCAACAGAGGACCAGATTGCGTGGCAAAGGTTACATCGGACCACTGCATACTGCGCTCAGCTGCAAATTGATCGGTATTAATAATATTCGCTTGCGTTCCACGAATAACAAAGACACCATTCGGTTGCAAATAGAAGTTTCCGTACGCGTTTTTGCGTACATTAAGGCGACGCAATTCAATGCCATTCTCGATATATAAACCCAGAGGGCGAAGGCTTTCTTCATAAATCCCTGCATTTGTTGCACATACCAAGGATTTACCGCGTTGATTGAGCCATTGCTGCAATACACCGAATTTGCCAAAAACATTTTTTCGTTCATCGCGCCAAAACATCTGCAATTGATCTTTATGCAAATCGACTTTACAAACGGCAATTGAATTTTCCTGAAACGGATAATCAATGATACTCGCGGCCTTGCTAGCTATAGGTAACGATAAGCAGCCAAGCAAAAGCAAGCAGGTAAAGCGCGACAATATCGATATGTTTAGCATAAAAAATTTGTAGCTACGGTAACTGAAAATAATGAAATTGTTCAACTGATGCTAACTCTCCGAGCAAGCTTGCACAAGGTTTTTCCGATAGACTATATTCAGTTCCAATATACGCCGTTGAGCACGCATAATTTTGACAGAGCTGGCCTATCGTCCGGATGGAATTTTACTCAGAAAGCTACCTGATTCATTGCCACTGTTTCTGGCGCTGTGATCAACTGATAAACGTCGGCTTTTTATTGCTGCATCCACTTGCCGGCTAGACCATCCAAAATTCCAGTTGCTGGATTTTTCTGCGTGTCGGCCATTGGCGACCAGGCTTAAGGTTTCTATTTTTTTCATTTTTAGTACTCGCTTGCAAAAAGAATGCCCACAAATGAAAAGGTCGATGTGTTATCGAACACTCTTCGTTTTTAATCCGCTTCAAAGTAAATGCATGCTGCGGGACTCAGGTAGATAGACGCAGTCTTATTTCCGAACAGGCGACAAGCTGGCTGACGAAGAACTCGCAAGGAGCAAAGGTCAACACTAGCGCATACGCATCGTGTGGCAAACAAGTTTGGAAATGACCGTGATGGTCGGTGACACTACAGCGAAATCGTCGCTGCAGCAGAGATGACTACAGAGCTTAAACGATATTGGCTGGGGTGTATCCCAAATTCAGCAAGCGACAACTACAACTGTCCAAGATCAAAGCTCCATGTTTTTTCGATGGCGAATTTTAGTTTTTATTACAAAAGCAAGTCAAGTAAAAAAAATAAATTTATTTCGACGAATTTTTTATGCCGCCCCGGTTGATTTGCAATGAAAATCAAAATTAAAAAAATCCTACAAAAAATTAGCAATAATTTTAGTTAAAGATCATTGCAAATTCAATGTAAATTCAATGTAGTTTTGGTGTTGATGAACATTAAAAAAATGATGAAAACGATTAAAATTTTTTCTTCACGTTTACACTTTATTTACTTGACACATCAAAACTAAGGCAATTAGAATCCGCCGCATTATGTCACATAGGAGGTCCGATCTTGGACAGTTATAGTTGTAGATACACACCGTTATCCGGTGGATGGGTAATCAGCCCCGTAGTGATCGCAAGCTCCAGGTAGACTTCTCTCCTGCAGCTTGCTTATTGCGAGCTGTAGCATTCTGGCGTATCGCCAGTTTCATTCCCTATCCAAAAAAATTGATTAATTTATTGATCGGCACGCTCGTCGCTTTTTTCGACTTTGCGTCATGATCAAGGTCGCGCTTCGCCTTTGTTCGCGAGTCGTGCTGATGCACGCTCACGTTCTGGCTAAACACGTCCTGTGATTGCAGATGTATTGAGCAAGGCATCGTCACGCCTCTATGTTTTGAGTCTTGATGCCATGTCGTTTTACGTACTCACCACTTCCGAGCATTTTCAAGGCATATCATTTTTTCTCCATCGGATTTTCTGTCCACACAATATTAACGAAACACTTTCTCATTGCCCTGAAGTGATTTCTTTCGTCAATGACGAACATCGCAAATTAAAAATATTTACAAAGAAAATTCGTATGAAAAAACTTATTTCAACGCTAGTCGCTAGCACACTACCACGCACACTACCTCGTACTTCGACTCTACTCTCTCATGTTGCTAGCGGTACCGCATTGACATTGTCATTCGGTGTGTACGCTGGCACAACCGACGCGACCGATAAGACACCGATGCAACGTGTTGAAGTGACTGGATCGCTGATACGTGCTTCAGACCGAACCGAATATAACCAGGTGCAACGTGTCACCGCGGCTGATATTCAGGAAAGTGGCGCCTCAACCGTCGCTGATTTTTTGCGTGATATCAGCGCCAACTCAGGCAGTAGTTACAACGAGAGCACAGTGCTCAATCAATCGCCGGGCGCAACAGGTATTGCCTTACGTGGCTTGAGCGTCAAATACACGCTGGTATTGATTGACGGTCAGCGTGCGACACCATATGCATTTGCATCTGGTGGCACAGACACCTTCACCGATCTCAACACTCTGCCATTGAACATCATTGATCATATTGAAATCGTTAAAGCAGGTGCGGTATCACAATACGGATCAGATGCTATCGCTGGTGTCGTCAATATCATTACCAAGAAAAATTATCACGGAACTGAAGTTGACGGTAACGTGGGTGGTACGCAATTGGGCGGTCAATACACCAAAAGTTTGAGTGTTTTGAATGGCTTCGGCAATCTTGATACAGATCGTTATAACATAACGACTGCATTGAGCTATCTGAATCAAAGTGGTATTTCCATGGCGCAAAGAGACATAACCAAAACGCAGGATTACTCTGGCAAGAAAGGCGGTCTATTTTCGCAGCCAAGTTCATTTGTGATGACGCCAAATGGCCCACAAGCACTGCCTGTTTGCGGTTCTGACGCGCAGGTAACCTCTGGCGCAAACAATTTACAGACAAAAAGTGAAGGCACAGTTTGTTCACAAAATGGTGCCAGCGCACAATCACTGGCAGCGCAGGTAACTCGTAGTAGCGCCAAGGTGCATGCGGATTTCCGTATCGGCGACTATAGCCAAGCGTTCATTGATCTGATGGATAGCCACAATACCACGTCTCTCGCCGCGGGTCAGGCTGGCTTCGGCGCGAATGCGTTAGTGCCATCGCTGTACTTCGTGCCAGGCACCGGATATACACCGTTTGCGCCTACGCTTGGTGGCAATCCATTGAGTTACTACTTCCCTGATTCTCAGGTACTTAACACCACCTCTGACTTCTATAGAATTTCATCCGGTATCAAGGGCTCTTTTGCGACTGAAAAATATGGTGACTGGGATTGGGCAACTTCTTACGGTCATTCACAAAGTAAAGTATCAAACGCCTACAGCAATCAAATCAATGCGTCGGCAGTGCAAAATTATTTGAATGGCGTCACACCCGCTACGTTTAACCCAGCGACATTCAATGCGCTGCCGGGTTTGTTTGGCACGTCCAATTATCACGCACTGTCTAAGCTTGATACCTTGGACGCGACAATCTCTTCAGGGAATGTGTTTAAAGTCCCGGCTGGTGATGTTGGCTTGGGCTTTGGTGCGCAATTCCAACACCAGAGTGAATTCATCGGTGCGGGTTCGTTTGACTTTGTTAATCCGATTACGCAGCGCGTTGAAGGTCAAAGAAATGCCGCGGCACTCTACTATCAAGTTGACGTGCCACTCTTGAGCAATTTGTCCCTGAGTCAGGCTGGCCGTTATGATCACTATAATGATTTTGGTGGCGTGTTTTCACCACGCATTGCGCTGCGCTATCAACCAACAAAATCGTTCACGATGTATGGCTCGTACAATGCCGGTTTCCGTGCACCGACCTTGATTGAACTCGATCAAAAAGAAAGCGTTACGTATCAAGTCGTAGGCAATCAAAACGTGAATGAATATTTTACTGGCAATCCTAATCTGCAGCCTGAGAAAACAAAAAACTACAATCTTGGTTTTCAATTTTCGCCAACCAAAACGACGGACATTGGATTAGATTGGTATAAAATCTATGTCAGCAATGTCATCAGCCAACCAAATATTGAAGCCATCGTTACAGCCAATCCGGGACAGCCATTATACAAACTGCCCTACTCAAACATTTCATTTTTAAATACAGATGGCTTCGAAGCGACTCTGAAACAAGTCGTGCCAAGTAGCATCGGTACCTTCACTTTAAACAGCGACTGGGCCTACGTCTGGCATTTCAAAATTCCTGATAGCATCGTCCCTGATTTTGCTGGTAATAACGGTGCTAATAACACCGTGTTCGGCGGTGCGTTGCCACACTGGAAAGGCAATACCAGCCTTAGTCTGACTAAAAATAATTGGACTACTTCTCTGAGCTGGCAATTCACTGGCGGATATAAGCAAGTGATTAATACTGCCAGCTCCGATGCGCCGTCTTATAGCTTGTTTAATTTAGCAGCCAGCTATTCCGGCATTAAAAACTGGAGACTGTATGCAAACGTCAATAATTTGCTGAATCGTGCGCCACCATTTGACGCCGTATGGATGACCACTTATCGTGGTTACTACGATCCTTCCCTGTATCAGTACATTGGTCGTAGCGCACAAGTCGGTGCAACATATAAGTTCTAAAAGTTTAATAAATTTTGTCCCTCTGGCATTCCAAATTGTGTTGTTCTTCATCAATCTGGAATACCAGACAGCACAATATCTGTGCCAAAAAAATATAATCTGCATTAGTGGCATAATGGTGATTGATAACGTCGATTTGCACAGAAAATCGGCGGCATATCATGTTGTTGCATTACCTCGACAGGTATCATCATGACCACTTCTGATTCTTCAGCAAGCACACCTCGAAATAGCTGCACCGTGTATTTTGACGGGGCATGCCCTATCTGTTCCAAAGAAATTGCGACTTATCAAAAATTAAAAGGTGGCGAGCAAATAAAATGGATAGATGCCAGTGTCTGTAATGAACAAGAACTAGGCACAACTCTCGATAGACCAGCCGCGTTAGCGCGATTGCACGTCAGAGACGCAAGCGGGAATTTAGTACACGGAGCAGCCGCCTTTGTCGAAATGTGGAAACATTTGCCCGCCTTGTCGTGGATCACGCCGCTACTTTCCAATCGCTTTGCGCTCTCTATTTTAGATCTGCTTTATAATTTTTTCTTACGCGTTCGACCGCTCTGGCGCAAAGCCTAGAGCAACATACACAAGTTCAGGTAGTGCGGGTTACACCCGTCCTACAAGAAATTAAATCTACCGCCATAGAAACCACTCCAAACTGAGACGCCAAAATTCCTCCCAGAATATCGGAGTTTCGTCACATCTTGCACCACATCTTTTACATTTAATTCCATAATTTCTCCTGCAATTTTTAACCTTTAGGAGACTCTATGTTAAGTAATCACAGTAATCACAGTAATCAAAAAATGATGATATTTTTACGTGTTCTTATTGCTGCACTCATCACGATCCACGGTTGGGCACGACTGTTTTTTGCTGTTCCGGCGTTTTCAGGGCCAGCAGACCTAGGCGGTGCCATCACAGATATGGGCTTCCCGGCAGGGCTCGCTTTAGGTTGGCTTATTACCATCGTAGAAGCATTTGGAGCCCCCCTGTTTGCATGGGGACGCTTCGTCTTTCCGCTCGGCTTGTTCTTTACTTTCATTTATACGATGTCGACCATTTTTTACCATGCACCTCATGGATGGTTTTCATCTGGTAGTGGCAGCGATGGCTGCGAATATGCTGTCTTGCTCGTGGGCTCGTTGATTTGTGTGTGGTCACAATATATACCAGCCCATATCAGAGAAAGTCGACTGAATTTTTGGCAAAAGGCGTAATACCTAGAAAACAAGTTTCGCTTTGTTTGGATGAATGCGGTACCCGAGGTAGCGGTGCCGCAACAGATCTTGGGATACGTATCTTTGTTGAATGATGCACTGACTTGCTATTTGGCACCGCTGCTATACTATTCCAAAATGAAAACCGAACCGAAAATAGTAACCAATTCACAATTAACGAATTGGTCTTACTGGCAAAAGCTGGCTCAAATTCTTGCACTGAATTTTGCGGCATGGCTGGTCTTTACCGCCATTGGTGCATTGACTTCTTACAACGATGATTTGCGTTCGGGATTCTTGCCTGACTATTGGGAAATTTTCAAAGATTGGGGTCGCAGTGCCATCGCATTGTGTATCCTGAGTTTCATTCTCTATGCAGTTTTTTCGCGCTTTCCGGATTGGATTTGCAACGGCAAAAGGATCATCTTAAGCTACGGGCTTTTATTGCTCTCTTTCTTGCCGTTAAATTTGTTTTTTGTGCTCAAACTATTTTTGAGCGATGGCAATCAACAGATAACCTGGGAAACAATTCAAACCCACATCACCGCATTGGATGACTATTCTTCATTATTACGATTATCGTCAGTGACTGCGGTTTTCTTTGCGGTTGTGATCGTCAAGAATTGGCAAAGAACACAATTACGAGAAAAAATTTTGGAACAAGAACGTATCTCAAATTTGCATCTGCGTTTGGAATTGGAACAGCAAAAATTGTCTGCTTTACGAGCACAACTTGAACCCCATTTTATGTTTAATGCACTTAATGCCATCAGTGCATTGGTTTTAACAGATAGTAAAGAAAAAGCATTGAACGGCATTCAAGGTTTAAGCGAATTATTACGTTATGCTCTTGATGCAGCAGAAAAAGATAGCGTACAATTTTCTGATGAACTTGCCTTTTTACAAGACTATATTGGCTTGCAAAAATTACGTTATGGATCACGTTTGCAATTAACTATCACTGGTATTGACGATGTGATTAACAATGCAGAATGCCCTCCATTGCTACTGCAACTCTTGCTGGAAAACGCGCTGCGCCATGATCTGGATTGCCACCAGGGAGCCAGTGATATATTGATTGAATTTAGCCATACGGAAACTCATATTGAAATTTACATCAGCAACCCCTTGCACGATCTGGATGGTACTACCAGCATTAATCAAGGTGCTGGCCTCGGCTTACGCAATATCAGCGCGCGCTTAGATCTGCTATATGGTGGGCAAGCCAGTATAGAAACGCAGCGAATCAACAAGCGTTTCGAGGTCAACCTACGCTTACCTCGCTTCTTGAATCGTTAAAAAATGAATACGAATGCTACATTGACTGAGAGAGAAATCAATCGTGCAATCATTGTCGATGATGAGGAATCCGGCCGTATTATGTTGCGATATTTTTTGTCAGCAAAAAAAAACTGGACGATAGTTGGTGAGTTTTTTGATGTAGCGACAGCGCGTTCATTCTTAGATACTCAGAAAGTCGATATCATTTTTCTCGATATACAAATGCCAAAAGAAAATGGTATTGAGTTTGCACGTAGTTTAAGCAATTCCGAACAACCGCCCCTCATTATCTTTGTGACTGCCTACAACACTCACGCGATCGAAGCTTTTGAAGTACACGCTTTGGATTATCTGCTTAAACCAATTAATCCACGTCGTTTTACGCAAACCCTTCAACGGGCATCTGAAATGCTCAACGACAAACGTGGATATGCAAATGCACTGCGCGATTACTTCGATAGAGAACAAGTTCCAACGCTTACGGATAATAATTCCAACTGTTATTTAAAAAAAATAGTGGCACGTTCCGTCGGATTAATGGAGTCGATTTCTATTGACGACATCGATTGGATTGCCAGTGCTGGAAATTATGTGGAACTACATTTAAATCAACGTATCGTCCTTCATCGCATCGCCTTAAGTATTTTAGAAAAACACCTCGACCCACAGGTATTTATTCGTGTACATCGTAGCTTTATAGTCCGCATCGATCAATTGAAAAGTATAGAAGTAGTGGGAGATGGTTCGTATTCAATTAAATTAATATGTGGCGCCCAGATTCCGGTTAGCGAGCGCTATGTTGAGAAGGCGAGAAAATTCTTTTAGCTTCTGCGATTAAACAAATTGCGCAAGAAAAAACAGGTCTTGTTAGTCGACCAATTGGAAATTTTTTAGTGCCTTTTTTTTAAAAAATTGGTTGAAAAAAACCTCTTTCCCGCATCGACAGAAAAGAGGTCGCTACTTCAAAAAAAATTTACTATTACGACGCAGGCGATGTTAAAGGTAATTTTTGACCTGATTTCACAATCGCCACTGCTTGTGTAAAGCGACGATGGAACCCTTCTTCTGACAGCGGGATAAAGAGGTCAGTTTTAACGCGACGTTTGGTGACGACAGTGACCTTCACTTTTCCATCTGCACCGTTTTCTACCCAGGCACCCATCACCGAACCAGAAGAAGCTAAACTTACACCAGAAGAAGTCAGCATATAACCTTCAGTGCGATGTTCTTCAATACCGTCAGCACCTTCCCAACGAAATACGGTTCTTGCAATGTCCCACGCCTGATCTTGAGTAATCGCATATTCAT
This sequence comes from Cognatundibacterium jejuense, assembly GCF_014284255.1. Lineage (GTDB taxonomy): Bacteria > Pseudomonadota > Gammaproteobacteria > Burkholderiales > Burkholderiaceae_D > Undibacterium > Undibacterium jejuense. Next base: position 144,531 of record NZ_JACOFV010000012.1, on the reverse strand, counting down.
GGGTCAGCCCCTCTTTACCGCTTTCCTTTGCGACGAGCACGTCATTGACAGATGCACAGCCGGATAAAACCATACAGGTGGCAGCCATACATATACTGATAAGGCGAATTAATTTCACGTCGAAACTCCTTGAGGTTGGAAAAATGAGAGCACATATTAACTTATCACCAATGAAAGTTGATACGTTTTGAAATAATTTTTTCACAACTTTTAGAACTTCATGAAACGATACTTAAATGACGTCAAATGTATGCAATACCAACCAGAGATTTGCTGCAGAAATCATCGCAAAGAGTATCCACGCCGCCAGTTGAACTATAACTGAGCTTTTAAATCTGCCCATCAGGCGCCCATTTGCCGCCATTTTAATCATGGGATACATCACAAATGGTAACTGTAAGCTCAACACTACCTGACTCAGAATCAACAGCCTTCCGACCGAATGCTCACCCCAGATCGTGACGCCGATCAAGGCAGGAATCAGCGCCAGACCTCTTGTCACAATACGTCGCTGCCAGCATGGGATTTTCATTTTCAGAAAACCATCGAGTATCACCTGACCGGCAATGGTTCCGGTAAAGGTTGAACTCTGACCAGAAGCCAATAAACCAATACCAAAGATCAATCCTGCAAACGCACTCCCCGTCACAGGATCAAGCAAATGGTAGGCATCATCTAATTCCATCACCACCGATTTCCCATGAAAAGCCGCAGCCGCCAGGATAAGAATGGCGGCATTAATCAGTAAGGCAAAAAACAAAGAAATGATCGAATCAATATTGGCAAAGCGGATTGCTTCACGGCGACTGGCTTCGCTGTTGCCAATTTTTCTGGTTTGTACAACAGAAGAATGCAGGTACAAATTGTGCGGCATAACAGTGGCGCCGAGGATGCCGATAGCAAGATACAAACCGTCGGTATTCTTCAGCGCACTCATGGAAGGAAGAATGCCTTGCGCGACACATTCCCAGCACGGACGCAATAGAATGAGTTCTGCTAACAGGCAAATGCTGATGGTGGCGATTAGCGCCAAAATGATGGCTTCTACTTTACGAAATCCAGCACCTTTTAATCCCAAAACTAAAATGGTATCGAGAGCAGTAATACCGATTGCCACTGGCAAAGAAACGCCTAAAATTAACTTAAACGCCAATGCGCATCCAAGGACTTCAGCGACATCACAGGCAATAATGGATAGCTCTGCAAACGCCCACATAACGAGCGCGGTTGGTCGCGGGTACTGCTCGCTACAGAGTTTCGCCAGATCTTTACCAGTGACAATACCTAATCTAAGGCTGATACTCTGTAACAACATCGCCGCCAAACTGGATAAAACAACGACAAATAGCAGCGCATAGCCAAACGAAGATCCGGCAGAAATCGCGGTTGCCCAATTGCCGGGATCCATATAGCCAATCGAGATTAACAAACCAGGTCCAGCGAAGCGCAGTACTTTTTTCCACGCAGGATCGGTCGATATAACTGTGACTGTACCCGTCACTTCTGAAGGGCAGAATGGCGCGGTGGCCACGGTGGGCAACTTAAACACTGATCATCCTTTGACTTTAGCTCGCGTGATGGTTCCTCTTCGCTATTTTCTCTCAAACAGGACGGGTGCCACTTAACAACGCAGCGCGGCCATTGACGTGCTGCAAGCGCCACAGGATGCAAAAAGCAATGATCGACGTGCCGATCACTACGTAACCCAAACTATCGTAGTGGAGAAGTTTTCCGTTGGCATCGAAACTCACAATATGGCCTGCGATCACAGATGCAACGCCACCAGACAATTGCTGTATCGACGCACTAATAGCACTGAACGAACCGCGCTGTACTGGTGTTGGCACAGAAGCTATCATCGCCTGAAAGGGAATCATGCGCGAGAAAATGCCAACAAACAGCAGTACATTCACAAGCACCAACAGTGGAAATGATACTGATTCCATGTGCGTATAAATCACGACCATCAGCATTGACATCAAGGTGCCAAAAATGAAGACCTTGAATTTACCCACTGCATCGGAGATCTTACCTATCATTGGTCCAAAAAAGATCGTGCATAGACCAGTGATCATGTACAAAGTCGGCAACTGATGGATGCTAATATTCAGATTATTGACCACAAAAGTGCTGCTGAAAGGCATCAACATAAAACCACCAGTAGTCAATAACGACACCGCTGCAAACGCCAATAAATAGCGTGGTTCAGTCACGGTATGGAACAAATGTTTAAAGGCGCTATGCTCTTGCGGAATCGCCAGATGAGCATCGACTGGCTTCAGCTTCCACAGCACTAACAAGCCGCCAATCAAACCTAACAAGGCCATCGCAAAAAACGGCATATGCCAATCCCAACGATTGGACAAATACAAACCAAAGGGGATACCCAATACCTGGCTGGCCGCAAACGCGGTTTGTATCATGCCCATGACGCGGCCGCGCATTTCCGGTGCAAATAAATCGGTCGCAATGGCCAATACGATAGAACCAATCACGCCACCAAACAAGCCCGTCACAATACGCGCCAGCAACAGCGTTTCATAGCTCTGCGCCAGCCCGCACCAGACGGTACCAAGTATGAAACCAGTGTAAAAAAATAAGAGCAGTTTTTTTCTGTCGTAGCGATCAGCAAAGCCCGCAGTGAGTAAACCAGAGAGTCCGGCGCTAAATGCGTAGGCTGACACCACCAGCCCAAATTGCTTGGCAGAAATCGCCATTGAAGGCATGATGGTCGCGCCCAAGGGCGACATCAACATGAAATCAAGAATCACAGCAAACTGTAAAAATGCCAGCATAGCAACGACCAACTTTTGATAGGTCGAGAATACTGGTTTGGAAGAACTGGGATCTGTCGTCGTCATTTTTAGTTTTTACGTCCAAGAGTAATGGCCTTTTCCGGGCAAGCTGTCACGCAAAGACCACATGCACGACAAGCATCAGCGTTGGGAGTATACGCGACTTGCATGCCGTGCACACGGAGCTTGAGTTTCTGCAGCAAATTCAGGTGGTCAAAATCTGCTGCATCAATTGTGCGAATTTCAAACACGTTTTCTGGGCAAACAGTCAGACAATCACCTTTGCCTTCGCAACGTTTTAAATTCACGATAGGCATCAGAAGACCAGGCGATTGCTTGCAATCAGACTTGCGCCTTGGCTTAGGGTTTAAACGCATTTTTATTGCTCACGCTGACCAAATGGACGGCGACGATGTTGAAAAAATTGCTCCCGCTCTTCGGGCGTCATGTCGTTGAGCTTTTGCCATTTATGCCAGTGTCTATGGCCATGCCAGCCACCGTGTCCCGCGCCGTGCCCGCGAAAGCCGCCAAACAGTATCCGACATAACACCAACAAACCGAGTGCATGCCAGTAATCAATTACCTGCACACCTTGAAACAAGGCAGGCATGACCCAGTTCCATAACCACATCACCACTGCAGCGAGTGCTGCAAAAATGACTAACATTAAAGCTTTCATCCATCTCATCCATGCGTATTTCATGTCATTCTCCTTAATTTTCCAATGCATCATAAATTTCTTGCAAACGGCTACGCAGCGCCAGCACTGCATAGCGTTTGCGCGCAAGCAAGGTATTCATTGCAATGCCGGTTTGCAAAGCCATATCTTTAAAACTCTGGCCGTCCAATTCGTGTGCAATAAAAACTTCGCGCTGCTTGTCTGGCAATTCATCGATGGCAAGCTGCAATTCTTGTAGCATCATCGTCCGGGCGAGGGCCGCTTCTGGCCCCTCATCCGGCGATGGCAACAATCCATCGAGGCTATACTCATCTTCTTCACCCAGATCATCACCAGGCTCAGGCAGGGATAGTTCTTTTTTCTTGCGAAACCGATCAATTATCCGGAAACGAGCGACCTGATATAACCAGGCACTGACCTGCTCTACGGTGTCCGGAAACTGATATGCCTCAACCAATTCATAAAAAACATCCTGCAAAATATCTTCTGCCTCACTAGTATCACCAACACGGCGCACAATGAAGCCCGCTAGTTTCTTGCGGAAACGAACGACTACCTCAGTGATGGCACTGTGCTGTTGATGCGTGTTGTTTGGCTTATTTGGTGATGTCATACCTATGAAGACGTTTGAGATTTGAAAATATTGTATGCAAAACAGAATATTTTTTAATTTCGTGAAGTTTCAGGACTGGCCATGGATTTGTCGGCGATATGTCAGCAATTTGCTCAATATCAAAGAGTCATCTCCTTGTCATCAACTTGCCACAATCTACGCCTAAGCTCGTTTCGCTCTTACCCTTTGCTGTACGTTTGATATGGCACAGTTTCCACTGACTTTATGTGTTTATATTTACACAGACGAGTAATTGCGGACACCGAAGTGAGAGATCATTGCGTCGACTTAATCTCAACAAGCCGTATCAGCATCAGATTTCCGTTTTTCAACATACCGAATTGTCGTGCAAATTCATCGAGGTATCGTATGCATCAAAACCTCACCTTGATAGTGAGAGATGGCTGGAATCAGCGTGTGCCGGGATGGCGTGACTTATTCGCCATCCTTTTGGTTTTGACGGTGGTGATCTTACTCGGTTCAGGTGCACGGCAGATGTTGCAACCGTTTGCCGTTGCGCATCAACCTGAGATTTCATTATCAATCTCTGCTTTACCTAATTATGCATTGCGCACCATTATGCGGATGTTAGCAGCTTTGCTGGCTTCCTTATTATTTACGTTCGTATATGCGACCTTAGCCGCTAAGAGCCGTCGTGCTGAGATGGTGCTTATTCCTATCTTAGACGTGTTGCAATCGGTGCCAGTTTTAGGTTATTTGTCATTTACTACGGTGTTTTTTATTGCGCTATTTCCAGGCAATGTGATGGGGCCTGAGCTGGCGGCAATCTTTGCTATTTTTACCAGCCAGGCATGGAATATGACTTTCAGCTTTTATGAGTCCTTGCGCATGATCCCGAATGATCTGGATGAAGCAAGTCGTAGTTTTCGCTTCTCTGGCTGGCAGCGTTTCTGGCGTCTGGAAGTACCGTTTGCGATGCCGGGTTTGATCTGGAATATGATGATGTCGATGTCAGGCGGTTGGTTCTTTGTTGTTGCCTCAGAAGCGATTACTGTGGGTACACTACAAGTCACGTTACCGGGCATAGGTTCCTACGTAGCGACAGCGATAGAGCATCGCGATCTGCATGCGATAGGCTGGGCGATTGTGGCGATGAGCATCACGATTCTGATGTACGATCAATTGCTGTTTCGCCCCTTAGTGGCATGGGCAGAAAAATTCCGCTTTGAGCAAACCTCCGCACAGGTTAATGCTAAAAGTTGGTTGATTTCACTGATCCGCAGTACACGTTTTTTACGTCCTCTCGCTGCGCATTTCGCCCACGCTCTGCAACGTGTTGGACGCGCACGTTTGTCCTGGATAGATAACATTCCTGCTCTGACACGACCCACGGGTTCGCGTCACATTATCGACCGTCTTTGGCTTACTTCGGTGCTACTGGGATTGGCTTACGGCTTATGGATATTACTGCATTATTTTAAAAATGAAGTATCAATGAACGATCTTCTCGTTGTATTTCAGGCGGGTTTATTGACGTTAACTCGGGTCATAATCCTTATGATCATTGCCAGCCTGATCTGGGTACCGATTGGTGTCGCGGTCGGACTAAGGCCACGCTGGGCGCAGATCGTGCAGCCGTTTGCACAATTTCTGGCAGCGTTTCCGGCGAATCTGATGTTTCCTATCGCAGTCTTTTTAATTCTGCGTTACAACGCCAATCCACGTATCTGGTTATCGCCATTGATGATACTTGGAACGCAATGGTACATCTTGTTCAATGTGATTGCCGGCGTATCGACCTTTCCGAATGATTTGCTAGAGTCAGCGCGTAGCTTCCGGATTAAAGGTTGGAGGTGGTGGCGTGATGTGATGTTGCCCGGGATTCTGCCCTACTACATCACTGGTGCCATTACAGCTTCAGGCGGCGCATGGAATGCCAGTATCGTCTCGGAAGTCGTCAGTTGGGGTCCGACCAGATTAAATGGATCAGGCCTTGGTGCCTATATCGCGAACATGACCGAAACTGCCGATTACCCACACATCGCCTTAGGCATCACCTTGATGTCGTTGTTTGTTATTGCAATGAACCGTTTGCTTTGGCGTCCTCTGTATGCATTTGCAGAACGCCGCACTAAACTGGATTGAAAATGGAAAACATAATGACATCAAGCGTGATGAAGACGAATGTTGACGATGTCAACAAAGAAGCGATTATCGATTTACGACACGTAGGCAAAACTTTCTCTAAACCCGAAGGTGGAAATTTGCCGGTGTTAGAAGACATCAATGTCACCGCCCGTTCGGGTGAAATTTTGGGTTTATTAGGGCGTTCTGGCTCCGGTAAATCAACCTTATTGCGTATCGCCGCCGGTTTAATACAAGCCAGTAAAGGCGAAGTTCTCTACAAAGGCAAACCGCTCAATGGCCCAGCAGAAGGGATCGCCGTAGTGTTTCAGACATTTGCTTTGTTCCCGTGGCTTACGGTCTTAGAAAATGTTGAAGCTGGTCTTGATGCGCTGGGTTTACCAGCCGATGTGACGCGTCAACGGGCATTGGCTGCGATTGATGTGATTGGTCTGGATGGTTTTGAATCTGCGTATCCACGCGAGCTCTCTGGCGGTATGCGACAACGGGTGGGATTTGCGCGGGCCTTGGTCGTACAGCCAACCATCTTGCTCATGGACGAACCTTTTTCCGCACTGGATGTGTTGACTTCTGAAATTCTGCGCAGCGATTTGCTTGATCTCTGGCATGGTCATCAATTGCCAATGAAGTCGATTTTAATGGTGACGCACAATATAGAAGAAGCGGTACTAATGTGTGATCGCATTTTGATACTCGCCTCCAATCCAGGGCGCATTGCCGCCGAGATTGAAGTATCTTTAGCGCATCCGCGCAACCGACTCGCGCCGGATTTTCATGCAATTGTTGATCAAGTCTATTCGATACTGACTTCACGCGCGATAGCATCGAGCGATGCACAACACCAACTAAGCGGCAGCTTTACGCAAATTCTGCCTGGTGCTTCAAGTATTCGTATTTGCGGTTTGGTGGAAACCTTGGGATCAAATTATTTTAACGGTGAAGCTGATCTGGCAAAATTGTCCCGACCTTTTGTACTTGGTGTAGATATGTTATTACCGATTGCAGAGGCACTGCATTTGCTTGAATTTGCTGAACTGAAAGAAGGAACAATACGCCTGACCGCGTCTGGGAAAATTTTTTCCCAAGCCGGCATGGAAGAGCGCAAACGTATGTTTCGTGAACACCTGCTGCATTACGTTCCGCTGGCGGCACATATACGGCATGTACTGGACGACAGAGAAGAACATCAGGCACCTCGTCTCCGTTTTATGTCCGAACTGGAAGACCATCTCAATTCTGCGGAGGCGAATCGCACCTTACGTACAGTAACAGACTGGGGGCGCTATGCAGAATTGTTTGAATATGATGCGAAGACGTTGAGATTTTCTATTGATGCGATCAGGTCATAATTCGCTTGCATAAAAAAGCCCCGCGTTTGTTTAACAACGCGGGGCTTTTTTTGCGCTACCAGAATCAGAACTTGGCTGACAAACTCATGCCTATCGTTCTTGGGTTAATACGATACACTTCATTCGCAGTCCCTTGAACTTGCGGACGCTGAATCACGTTTTGATTGTTAGTCAGATTTTTAACGTACAAAGTCACTTCCCAGATATCACGACTCAAACCAATGCTTGCATCATAGGTTGAATAGGATGGACGTTGATAATCAGGATTAGCAGGATCAAGTGCGCCGTAGCTTGAACCTGTCCAATGACCCGCTGCACGGGCAAAACCATATACATCGTCATTGACGAAGAAATTGTACTGTGCCGTCAATGCCATATTGTACTTAGGCACGCCCGGTACTCGCGCACCTTTTACCGCACCGACCACACCCGCATTCGCACCAGCACTATCGGACAAGGTGGCATCGGTATAACCAGCAGCCAGATCCAGAACGATGCTCTTAGTTGGTTTGAATTTGATTTCAATTTCTGCACCAGAACTTGTCGCATTGCCCACATTGGTGTTGTAGGCGTAGCCGCAGGCGGGGATGTTAATCGCCTGTTGCAGATTTTTCCAGTTAATGTAGAACAAGTCAGCATTGACCGACAGCGTGTTATTCAGGAAGCGCGATTTGTTACCGACTTCGTAACTCCACAAACTATCCGGACCATAACTAACTGGATTCGCCGCTGTCAGTCCACAGTAACCCAGTGGCAATGGGAAATTGGATCCACCAACACGGAAGCCTTCGGTGGCCGACGCGTACAAAGTATTGCTCTTATCCACTTCCCAGGTCAAAGAGAGCTTAGGTGTCAGCTTGTTGCCGCTGGAAGAAGACGTAGAATGGGCAACACCATCATTCGTCGTATCGTTGGCAAAATAACCGAGCGCATCACGAGTGAAGGTCTGGCTGGCTTTCAAATAACGTGCACCCAACGTTGCGTGGAGTTCGGGGCTGAAATAGTAATTACCTTCGCCAAATACTGCTTGCTGCGTATCATGGTAGAAACGTCCGGTGTAATACGAATTATCATTCGGAAAACCGCCGCTGACCGGATTGGCAATCACATTCGGATCAGTAATGCTCACGCCAGCAGTTTTAAATGCGGCATTAATACCGATCACAGGCTCGTTATCAAACAAGGTTGTATGTTGATTCGACGCATAAGCACCAACCAACCAAGTGTATGGAGAAACGTTAGGATCGTAAGGCTTAGAGAGCAGTCGCACTTCTTGTGAGAATTGCGTCACTTGATTATTCAAAAAAATGGTCGAAGGCAAACCACCAACGACACTTGCCAAATTTGGATAATTGCTATTGATCTGGCTGCCAAGATAAGAGCTATTGACTGTCGTACCATCCTGGGTACGATCAAAATTACGTTTAAAGTAACTGGTCACCGAAGTCAGATCACCGAAGCCAGTGTCGTAACTCACGGTCAATGACGGAACAGTTAAGACATCTTTACCTGGTTCACGTACTGTTTTACTTGTCGTATTGTCAGGCAGTGGCACGCCGTTGAGCGTCTTCGTATAAGCGACATCAATGTCACCTGTCTTCACTCGCTGATAGAAAATGGATGGAGTGATAGTCAATGCTTTAGTCACATTCCATTTTAACGCCATTCTGACGACAGCATCATCTTCCGTATTGATGCCATTGGCAATCGTCGCCGTCGTATTTGGATCAACCTGATTGATAAAACCACTATTATGTGCAGTCTGAATGCCGACGCGCAATGCCAGCTCGTCAGTTTTCAATACCTTGTTAAATACGACATTGCCGAGGTAATTAGTGCCACCACCTTTAGTCGAAGAAACTTCGGTATAGATGTCAGTAGAATTGACCTTGGTATTTGGCTGGTTCGAAATAAATTTAATCGTTCCACCCATGGAACTCGCACCGTACAGCGTTCCTTGCGGCCCACGCAGTACCTCAATGTGATCCAAATCGAAAAATTTCGGCTCTGCACTACCCATACTGTACAAATTACCTGAAGTCATCGACACATCATCAAGGTAGATACCGACGGTTGCGGAACCTGCCGCAGAACTAATACCGCGCATTTCCACGTTAGATAGTCCAGGACCGTTACCGGCATTTCCACCGCCACCGCCACCAGAGAAAGAGATATTTGGTATCGAGCGTGTTGCATCGACAAAGTCAGTAATATGTTGCGCATTTAATTCATCACCGCCAATAACAGATACGCTCAAAGGCACTTTGCTGGCATCTTCTTTACGTTTAGTCGCGGTAATATTAATGGACTGAATCTGGTCAGTTAAAGCACCAGACTTCGCCACCGGTGCTGTTGATGCCGCGGGTGTAGTCGTTTCAGCAGCCTGTTGTGCCCAGGCAGGATTGGCCAGCATCAAAGAGCTGGTTGCCAACGCGCAAACAACCGTACCTGTATTTTGCCGTGCTCCCTGATAGTTGGAATACAGTGACGCCAGTGAAAGATTTAATTTTGTTCTTCTGAGATTCATGTTGATCCTTTGTGTATGTTGCATTTCTTATTTACACCTGACACAGATAAATCACGCATCAGTTCTCCCCCAATTAAGGCCAGGCAGGTCGAAAATCCTGACAATAAAAAAGTGTAAACTGGCTTTTACCAATTTAAATTTTGAATCGCGCCGAATTTCAATCGATATGCCAGTGTGTCTCACTCACGAGCAAGCAAGTTTGATGCCTGTTGCTATGCACCAAAAACACACATCCTTCAGAATCGTATTGAAGGCCTATCTCGCTGGCACCACCTGCAAAAAGGCACTAAACATATAATCGCAAGAAGCAAAAACAAAGTAAATCGTTAAAACCTATTGATTGTTTTATCAGATGCTCGCGTCCAATCACCTCAATATAAGGCAATTCAGAAGTCGATTTTCACTCTCAGAAAGAAGCGTAAAAGGACAATGTTTTTTACTCAGCAAGATAGAAAAAAGTAGGAAACCAAGCACGGATAGCGTTGTACAAAGTCCACATAATCGGGATCAGTTCGGTAAATATCCGCGAAAAAACAAGCAAAAATTTAATAATAAAAACATGAATAAATGCATTCAAGACAACTTCCATTCACGTTACTACCGAAACCTCAAAAAAAACAGGTAAAAAAATTAATCATTTGGGCAAGCATGGGATGACAAACGCATCAGAATAGGCGATGCTTGCGCTTTTTCCCGAAAGAGCTGCATGGAATTTTTCTACATCCTCATTCTTGCTATGGTTCAGGGCATCGCTGAACTTTTGCCCGTCTCCAGTTCAGCGCACGTCATCGTGGCTGAAAAATTAATGGGCCTCGACCCAACGTCACCTCAAATGACGATGATTTTGGTAATGTTGCACACTGGCACGATGTTCGCCGTGATTGCCTATTTCTGGAAATCCTGGCGCGAAACATATTTCGCTTCTGCACAACAATTTCGCACTAACGGTGCCAATCTGGTGATTGCGACGATCGCCACAGGTGTCGTTGGATTCGGATTAATGCACATCATCAAGCATTTTTTCGTCGCCAATCCAAGCACGTTTGAGATAGAACATTTATTTGGCAATGCCAAACTGATGGCAACTGCACTGGCGTCGGCTGGTGTGTTGATCATCGTTTCATCACGTATGAAAGATCGCGGCGACAATGAAGTCAATACACGGAGTGCTTTGATCATTGGTGCAGTACAAGGTTTATGTTTGCCTTTCCGCGGCTTTTCGCGCTCTGGGGCAACCATTTCTACTGGTCTGGCATTAGGCGTCAATCGTCGTCGCGCAGAACAATTCAGCTTTGCGCTGGCCGTAGTATTAACGCCAGCTGTGATCGTTAAAGAAGCGTATCGTCTGTACCAGGTAGAAGCCGCTTCTGCTGGCAGCGACATTGCTGTGTTATTACATGCTTTGGTACCTGGCTTGTTAGGCATGGTATTAAGTTTTCTGACCGGTCTGGTTGCGTTGCGTTGGTTGTCACGCTGGTTGGAACAAGGCCGCTGGCACTTCTTTGGCGCATATTGCTTATTCGCATCGTTAGTCGTTCTCTGGGTCGGCTAAGACATCTTTTTGTGGTGATACGCTGGTGTCACCACAAATCAAGACATCCATCAGGATATACACTAAGCGTTATCTGATAGCGCTCAGTACCTCAAACGCTGTTCTTCCCCACAAGCAAACGCGAAAAGCTCGCGACGCTGGCGACAGCGGCGAATACCGCTCCCATGCCTAAAGCATAATGCGTTGCTTTATCTGCAAATAAGCTAAAGCACAGTGCCACCAAAGCAGCACCTGACGCTTGCCCGATCAGACGTGAAGTACCAACCACGCCACTAGCACTGCCCGCCCGTGCCAGAGGTGCGGCTCCCATCATTGCTTTAAGATTTGGTGTCTGAAAAAAACCAAATCCAATACCGCAAATTGCCATTCTCCAGACAATATCGATTACTGCTGGATGCGCTGGTATGCCAAGCAAAGACCACATTCCGACAGATAAAATCACCAGTCCAATACCCCCCAGGACACCGGGAGAATAATGATCACTCAAACGACCCGCAATGGGTGCCATTACCGCCACCAAAACCGCCCATGGTGTCATTAGAAATCCTGTTTCAACGGGTGAACGACCAAGTACAGTTTCAAAATAAAATGGCAAAGAAACGAAGGCCAGACTCTGGGTTGCGAAAGTGCAAATTGAAGTAATAACCGATAGAAAGAAAACAGGATGACGAAACAAATCTACGGGTAACATCGGTGCCTGATGCCCCGTCTGGCGGCGCAGCAGTAAGACAAAAAAGATGACTGTTACGATCAATTCTAACAACAGTGTCTTTACATCAGTGAGATGCGCTGCGTCGCCAAATAACAAAACTAACATGCTGAACGCACCGACGTTGTATAACGCGGTCAAACTATCAATTCTGTGCGTGGAACGATGGGTAATCGGCAAAACCTTTTGCCCCAGAAAAACTGCAAACACCCCAAGCGGGACATTAATGGCAAACAACCATGGCCAGCTCCATGCCGATAAAATTAATGAAGCCGTGGTGGGTCCGATTGCAAATGCCACGGCGACCACCAGTGAATTCAAGCCGAAACCCCGTCCTTGCAAACTGGCTGGAAAAATGGATCTGACCATTGCCACGTTTACGCCCATAATCGCGCTTGCCCCTACCCCCTGAAACAAACGGGCAACGACCAGCGATGACAATGACCACGAACAAGCACAAGCTAAAGACGCCAGAGTAAACAAAGCCAGACCAGCAATTGAGACGCGCCGGTATCCTATGATTTCTCCCAGCGCAGCAAATGGTAGCAGTGTTGCCACCATCGCCAATTGATACACATTGATAATCCAGACCGAAGCGGCTGGTGTTGTATGTAACTGATTGGCAATCGCAGGTAAAGCAGTGTTCGCAATCGCCGTATCTAATGAGGCCATGCCAACGCCAATTGCCAGTGACACCATTGCAAGATTTCGTTCCCCTGTCGGCAAACCATCACGATCTACGACACTCAGTCTTTCATCTGCGCTTGCTTGCGTCGGCATTGATTGCTCAGTATTTAAAGAAGATTTTGTATACAGTCTTATTAATTTAACTTTAATAAGTTGACTGCACTAAGTTGACACCACTCAGCTGAGAATATTGAGGTGAATTAAAAACGATATTCAGCAACAATATTTTTACTCAATCCATGCTTACTTCCGCCTGGAAGAATATCCCCGAGTCTTCGCATATTGGCAGCAGGAATAAACATTTCCGCCATTTGTTCTGTACAGCGAAATTTCATTGCCGGACTCAGTATTTCACGTGCTCTGATTTTCAAATGCAAAAAAACCTTGCTGCTTTCACGGTTCAAAATGATGTGAATATCGCTCTTAAAGCTTGCCAACGGTATCTTTAGCCACCAACCTTCATCACCGCCGTAGCGCCCGCAGGCCGACCAAAACGTATTATTGTCGTACAAGGTCACCGCGCCAAGGCGGCCGTTTATTCTTTGCATTGCTTCAATTTTAGTCATCGTTATTCTTTGCTATGAATCTCTTAATCAATATCGAATTATAGACTTGATTGAAACAAAGCCTCAAAAACACCGGAAACAAAGGTAATTCGCCGTTTCAATTACTTTGATATTCGCACTCTCTACATCAATAAAGAAATGCTTTGGTAAAGCCAAGAAGACCTGCTTGCCCGTATGTATTGCAATCAGGAGACGCTGGCCCCGGTGCACAATCCGTATCGCGATCCAATGACCAAAAATGCAAACCTGCCAAACGATTTTTTTTCGCAAACAACTTGATGGTTGCGACATCGCTTAAAGTGAATACTTCATCTTCCGTATCATTCCCTCCTATCATTGGCGTCAATTCAATGTGATCGAATGGGACGCCAAAATAGCGATTGAGATTCATCGCCGCTTGTATTGCCGATACCCCCATATCGCATCGTGCATCGGCACCCAGCACGCAAGCATCCGTGGATGAAACGCCATAATCCATGACCATCAGATTGATATAGTAATCATGTAACTCTGCTTTCTTAATCGCTTGCATCACGGTCAAGCCAATAGCACCAAGAGCAGGTTTATCAACAATAGCCAACGTTGGTAAAGTAAAAGAAAACCGCAAGTTTGGATAGGCCACTTGTGCCAGCTTGATTCTCTGTATCAGTTGATTGATTTGTTCCTCTGTTTGGCCGGCTTCAATATCAAAATCAAAACCTGACAGCTGTGCGCTATGATAGCGCTCAATAAATTTTTTAAATCCAGCATCACTACTGCAAGTAAAAGAGCCCGCCTGGCCTCCGGTCGAAATGATGTAGTTGATTTCTTTTCTCGCTAACAATGGCATATTTGCCTCAGCAAAGACTGCGCCTGACAATCCATCCCAATTTTCTTCGCCGCATTCACCAGTTGCAAATGCCAAAGTAATTGTTTTTAATTGCTTAGGGATCACATCTAACAGTGGCGTGCTCTTGCCCGTTACCCCGATGATCAGTTGGTTTTGATTCGAGGCCATGTTATTTCTGACATATTTGTAGGGGCTAAATATCTGTCTGGATGATGCAGAATTGTGACCAACCCCATCGATACTGGAACAGGCGGTGAGCATACCAGTTGCTAACATGAATGCGGTGATTCTCTTTGAGGCAATTTTCATTACGTATATCTCCTTGTAAATCCTTGGCATAGACTGAGGATTTTTGATTTGTAGAGATATGAGATTGGAAGAAGCAGCTGACGTCAATTAAAAAATGCTGATTCAGGAATTTTTTGAAGAAAATTCGAGGTAATTCAGACGATTTTAATCAGATTGAAAAAAATAAGATAAATCACGCAAACAAATAATTTTTCGCTTAACAAAAATAAATTTCCGCTATTACTGACATTAATCGGAAGAAAAAAAAAGAGAAAAGAAAGAAAATCTAAGCTTATCTAATACCAGTAATATCAGTACGAAAAAAAACAGGCATCAAATCAATTTGCATGCCTGTTTCATTTATCAACCGTTACGCTCAACAATGAACATCAATGACGTGGTGCATAGAGACGTACGATATCATCCGCAAAGTGGTTGGCCAGATTATTGCGTTTCAATTTCAGCGTTGGCGTAATCAGGGTATTTTCTATCGTCCATGGTTCCAGGGACAAAATCGCTGCCTTAGGCTGGGCATAAAACGGCAAACTATTTGTCAATTCACGCACCCGTTTTACGACGACATCGACAGCCGCTGCATCTTTGAGGCTCTTAGGATCGTGAGGATCCAATCCTAAGGACGTACTCAATTCTTGCCAATAACGCTGACTCAACACGACAGCACAGCCGATAAACGGTGAGTTTTCACCGAACGCATAGGCTTGTTCAAACGACGAATCAGTGAGAATTGCCAATTCAAGATCGACTGGCGCGATTTTTTCACCGGTAGAAGTCACGATAATTTCTTTGACACGTCCGAGGATACGTACACGACCATCAGTAACAGAAGCCTGGTCACCGGTACGCAACCAGCCATCAACGAAAGCTTTGGCGGTGTCTTCGTCACGTTTCCAATAGCCACGCATCACGTTGGGGCCACGGACTTGCAATTCTTTGTTCTCGCCAATACGGACCTCAACGCCAGCCATCGTACGTCCTACCGTGTTAGGATCATTATCATCCGGCGAGTTAAATGCAACAACTGGCGAGGTTTCGGTCATACCGTAACCTTGTACGATAGGAATACCCAAGCCCAGGAAGCAACGTGAAATCACCGTCGATAAAGCAGCGCCACCACTCACTGCAACGCGCAAACGTCCACCAAATTGCTGCTTTAATTTAGTTGCAACCAGCGGGTCAAGAATGCTCCAGGCGATGTCATCCACAGTGGCGTTGAATACGCCATCCGACAGATTTTTTTGTGCACGTAAAAAACGACGCCAGCCAACGGCAATGGCCGTATTGAATAAAGTCGCAGCAAATTTAGACGTCGCCAACTTAGTTTGAATCACGCTATACACACGTTCATAAATACGCGGCACAGAAATCAAAATTGTAGGTTTAACGATGGTCAAATCTTCAGGCAATTGCTTCGTCGAGCGAGAAAAGGCAACGCAAGCACCGGCAGCCACTGGCAAGTAGTAACCGGCGGTTCTTTCAAACGTATGTGACAAAGGTAGGAATGACAAAAACACATCACTGGTGACCGGAGCCACACGTTGTACCACGGCTTTTACATTTGACAGTACATTCAGGTGGGTCAGCATAACGCCTTTAGGCTTGCCTGTTGTGCCGGAGGTATAGACCAAAGCTGCCAGATCATCCTGAGTTGGAGCTTGTGCTGGCAGTGTAGTCTGAGCGCCTTTTTCCAGCCAATCTTGCAACATAAGCATAGGAACCGGACTAGTAAATTGCGCGTCTTGAATGGTTTTTTCTAACACCACCACCTGACGCAAAGCAGGCATAGCGATGCCTGTTTCAGAAATATCTTTCCATTGTTGATCCGTCGCCGCAATCAACAACGTGGCATCGCTATCACCGACGATGTAGCCGATACTGGCGGGATTATCCAACGCATGCATAGGAACCGGAACACATGCCAATTGCATTGCCGCCTGATCCATACACACCGCATGCAATCCATTCGGCAGCAGGATCGCGACTCGTGCCCCACGCTCAGGTTGCAGCATTGCTAAGGCTTGCGCAAATTGCTGAACTTTTTTATGAGTTTGCTGCCAGGAGTAACTCATCCATTGTTGGCTGCCTTCGTCAAACTGGCGATATGCTTCTACATCAGGCGTCTGAGCTACACGCCAGCTAAATAACTCCGCCAGCGTTTGCAAAGAGTTCAATTCGTTTACCTGCGCGGATAAGTTGGTGGTCGACATGAGCGTATGTGGGTAAGTGGTAAGTCGTGGATAAGCGGCACGGTATCTGGCGGCAAGGAGTCTCTTAATTAATTATTATATAAGATGATACTACTTAGACTCATACACCGCACTATCATGCTGTCAATCACACAGTTATGCAACGTCGGGCAAAAATTGCAATGCAATATAAAAAATGCCTGCGGCATCGCTGTGCTAAACCATAGAAAATCACGCGAATTATATGGGGCAACAAGCATGCGACAATGATCCACATCATTGACAAGCAATGCAAAAGTGTGATTTTTTGATTTATAACAAAACGGGCGGCAAGCCTGATGATGGGGAGGAAGCTGAAAACGGGGTATTTCTTACAAATAGAAAACTCCCTTCCTGATCACCCCGGTAGACGAACAGGAAGGGATACAAGAAGATCAGGACGCTTGTATTGCCTGTTCCAGATCCGCCAGTAAATCATCGATATGCTCAATGCCAACCGACAAGCGCACTGTATCTTCTGTCACACCTGCCTTGAGCAACTCTTCGGAATTGAGTTGTCTATGTGTGGTGGTCGCCGGGTGGCAGGCAAGTGACTTGGCGTCGCCAATATTGACCAGACGCGTAAATAGTTTTAGCGCATCCTGAAAGCGAGCACCAGATTCACGCCCGCCAGCCAATCCAAAAGTCAGAATACCCGATGGTTTTCCACCGAGATATTTCACTGCTAAAGCATGATCTTTATGATCAGGTAGGCCTGCATAATTGACCCATTTAACTTTAGGATGACGGCTGAGATATTCGGCAATTTTACGCGTGTTGTCTGTAATTCTGTCCAGCCGCAATGCCAGCGTTTCTATACCTTGTAAAATCAAAAATGCATTGAACGGGGACAAGGCCGCACCAGTATTACGCAATGGAACGACACGTGCCCGTCCAATGTAAGCAGCGGCTCCTAATGCCTCGGTATACACCACTCCGTGGTAAGAGACATCGGGTTCATTTAATCGCTTGAATCTTTGCTTATGTTCCGCCCACGGGAACTTGCCAGAATCAACAATAATCCCGCCGATAGAATTACCATGTCCGCCCAGATACTTGGTCAATGAGTGCACCACGATGTCGGCACCGAATTCAATAGGACGCAACAAGTAAGGCGAAGGTACGGTGTTATCGACAATCAGCGGCACGCCGTGCTGATGCGCGATCTTAGCAATCGCTTCGATATCAGTAATATTTCCTAAAGGATTGCCTATCGATTCGACATAGATGGCTTTAGTTTTTTCATCGATCAATTTGGCGAATGAATCCGGATCGCGATAGTCCGCAAATCGCGTCGTAATGCCAAACTGCGGAAACGTATGCGCAAATAAATTATAGGTACCACCGTACAAGGTCGACGCGGAAACAATATTATCACCGGCTTCGGCAATCGTTTGTATCGCATAGGTAATCGCGGCCTGCCCGGAGGCCAGCGCTAACGCGGCGATCCCGCCCTCTAATTCGGCAACGCGTTTTTCAAGCACATCATTGGTCGGATTCATGATGCGTGAATAAATATTGCCCTGTACTTTTAAATCAAACAAATCTGCACCATGCTGCGTGCTATCAAACGCATACGCCACCGTTTGATAGATAGGTACTGCAACAGCGCGGGTCGTCGGATCCGGTGTATAGCCACCATGTACCGCAATTGTCTCCAGTTTCATTGATATTTCTCCTTAGATAAGATTTATTTTGAAATACATTGCTGAATAAGTCAGATCGATCATAAAAAGCAAAGTCACTAGAGACAAGGAAGATTTTCAACTATCTAATGTCATTTTTTGACATAGGAGTTTTACGCATAAGCTGCGTGAAATATCTTCGTGTACGAAATCATGACCTGAGTGCAATACTGGAATGTATTCAAGCATCCAAGTCAGGTATTTTATGTCTCCTTCTTTACAAAAAATTGAAAGCATCGACCACATCTCTTCAGATCAACATCAGGAGCGCGATGACGTGTTGGTGATTGCACGTGCCTTAGCACAACGACTAGCACAAACAGCGGTAGAGCGCGATCATGCTGGTGGACACGCTGCAACGGAAAGAGAATGGATACGCAATTCAGGTTTACTGACATTGTCAGTGCCTAAAGAGTTCGGCGGTCAGGGCGCGAGTTGGGAAACCATCAATCACGTTGTGCGTATTCTGGCGCAAGTGGATAGTTCACTCGCCCATGTATTTGGCTTCCATCATTTGCAGGTCGCAGGTTTGTCATTGTATGGCAACGCGCAGCAGCAAAGACGCTTGCTGACCGCCACGGTAGAGAAGCAACTATTCTGGGGCAATGCCCTCAATCCCTTAGACAAACGCACGGTTGCAGCGCGATTGGAAGATGGTTATGTTTTAAATGGCGTGAAAAGCTTTTCTTCGGGTTCGGTTGGTTCTGACTGGCTCACTATTTCCGCATGGGATGAAGTGACGCAAAGTCCGCTGATTGCCGTCATACCAAGCAAACAACCAGGAATACAAATTCAGTCCGATTGGGATGCCTTTGGTCAAAAGCAAACGGATAGCGGCAATGTGCATTTCAATCAAGTATTTCTACCTGATGATCTGGTTTTGCAGCCGCCCGCTAAAAAACCAACTGCGCAAGCCACAGTGCGTTCGCAAATCGCTCAACTGATCATGACCAATCTGTATCTCGGCATTGGTCTTGGTGCATTTGAAGCAGCACGCACATACACAAAAGAGCAAGCCAAACCGTGGTTTTCTTCTGGCGTAGAACGTTCCTCGGATGATCTATTTATTCAACGTCGCTATGCAGAACTTTGGTTGCTGCTCAAACCGGCAATCGCCCTTGCTGATCAAGCCGGACGAGAACTCCAACAAGTCTTCGAAAAAGGCGCTTTGATTACTGCTGAAGACCGGGGGAGTCTGGCGATTTCTGTCGCTGAAGCCAAATGCCTCGCGCATCGTGCCGGCATAGAAATCAGCACACAATTGTTCGACATCACTGGTGCACGTTCGACTTCAGAAAAATTTGGATTTGACCGCTTCTGGCGTAACGTCCGGGTACACACGCTGCATGATCCTATCGATTACAAATTGCGTGACCTGGGGCGCTATTTATTGGACGGCACAGTGCCTGAGCCGACACCGTACTCATAAAAAGAAGGAATGTCCATGTCGCAACCCGTGATCCGACTGTCAGCGGTTAGCAAATCTTTTCCTGTTCACGATGGCAGCACTTTTCATGCCGTCAACAATGTCAGCCTGGAAATTGCTCAAGGAGATATTTTTGGATTGATCGGAAAAAGCGGTGCTGGCAAATCTAGCCTGCTTCGACTGATCAATCTGCTGGAGCAGCCAGATAGCGGCAGCATCGTCGTCGCCGGACAAGAATTAACGCAATTGAACAAAAAATCCTTGCGTTCAGCTCGCCAGCAGATTGGTATGATTTTCCAGCAGTTTAATTTACTGCAAAACGCCAATGTGTTCGATAACGTCGCATTCCCGTTAAAAATTCATGGCGCCTTGAGTAAGCAAGAAATAGCTGAGCGCGTGAAGCAATGTCTGGCAATTGTGGGATTAGAGAATAAAACCTTCAGCTACCCCGCACAATTATCTGGCGGGCAAAAGCAACGCGTCGCGATTGCACGTGCGCTGGCCTCTCGTCCGCAGGTCTTGCTCTGCGATGAACCAACCTCGGCATTGGATGCCGAAACCACCCGCGAAGTACTCAATACCTTACGCGATATCAACCAACGTTTAGGAGTCACTATTGTGATTGTCAGCCATGAATTATCTGTACTCAGTAGTTTGTGCAAACACGTCGCCGTGATCGCCGATGGCGAAATTGCTGAATCTTTTGCCATTGCTGAAACGAGTCAATTACGTGTCACAGCTTTAGGACGTGAATTGTCTTGCCATTGGCACGAGGAGCACAGCAACACTCACCACAAGGATGCCGCTCATGTTTGACAATATCATCGCGATTCTGCCGGAACTAGGAATAGCGATAGGGCAAACACTGACCATGATGGCAATCGGTTTATCCACTGCCATCGTGCTCGGTGGCCCCTTAGGCATTTTGTTGTTTCTGGTCGATGAAGGTCAATCATTACAGCACCGTCCTATTTCTATTGTCTTGAGTTGGCTGGTCAATACCATACGCTCCTTTCCATTCATTATTCTTTTGGTGGCATTAGTACCATTTACGCGATGGCTTATTGGGACATCGATAGGACCAGTGGCGGCATCGGTGCCATTGTCGATTGCTGCTATTCCTTACTTCGCGCGCCTGGTAGAAAAAAGTTGCAAAGAAGTCCCGCGTGGCGTGATTGAAGCGGCGCATGCGATGGGTGCTTCTGAATGGCAGATTGTGTGGCGGGTATTGCTGGTCGAGGCGCGAGCAGGTCTGGTGTTAGCGCTCACAGTATTAGCGATCAGCTTTCTTTCCTACTCTGCCATTGCGGGCGTCGTCGGTGGTGGTGGGATTGGTGATCTGGCGATACGTTACGGTTACTACCGCTTTCAAACAGATGTGATGGTTGTCACGGTCGCCATCTTAATCACCTTAGTGCAAGTGATTCAATACTCTGGCAATCATCTTGCACACAAACTCGATAAACGTTAATTAACGGTCATTATTTCAAAGGAGTTGTATGTTAAAACGTCTTCTAATCGCGTCAATCACTACCAGTGTATTGAGCTTGGTATCTACATCCGCCATTGCAAAAGATGCGAAAGAATTAGTCATCGGCACCAGCGCGGGTCCGTATGCAGATCAGGTCAAACTCGGCATCAAACCGATTTTGGAAAAACAAGGCTACAAAGTTAAAGTGATTGAATTCAATGACTACATTCAACCTAACTTTGCCTTGGCAGAAGGATCGCTGGATGCAAATGCGTTTCAGCATATAGTGTATCTGACGAAGTTTTCTACCGACAATAAATTAGCCTTAAGCGAATTAATCAAAGTGCCCACCGCACCAATTGCGATTTACAGTAAAAAGCATCGGTCTTTAACCGAGGTTAAAGAAGGCACGACGGTTGCCCTTCCAAATGATCCAACCAATCAGGCACGTGCCCTGGTATTGCTGGAGCAGTTAGGTTGGCTTAAGCTCAAAGCCAAGGTCGATCCGGTGCGTGCTTCAGAAAACGATGTCGCTGTGAACCTCAAAAAAATCAAATTGATCCCATTAGAGGCTGCGCAATTACCTCGCTCACTCGAAGACACAGATTATTCATTCGTGAACGGCAATTATGCGCTCGCTTCTGGCCTTAAGCTTACCGAAGCCTTAGCACAAGAAAAAATCTCGACACGCTATCAAAATCTGGTTGCGATACGTACTGCGGATAAAGACAAACCGTGGGTAAAAGATCTCGAAGCCGCATATCGTTCGCGTGAATTTTTAGCTGTCACTAATCAATATTTTTCTGGCTTTGCGAAACCAGATTATCAGCAAGCACTAGAAGCGACAAAAAAATAAATCATGAGCAAACTCATCCGTTTTAATGCATTTCAAATGAATACACCGGGGCATCAGTCTCCGGGTTTGTGGCGACATCCACGCGATAACAGCCATCAATATACCAGTGCTCAACATTGGACCGAATTAGCGCGTTTGCTGGAATACGGCTTGTTTGATGCGATATTTCTGGCTGACGTCTTAGGTGTCTATGATGTTTATCAAGGCAATATTGATGCTGCTTTAAAACATGGCATACAACTACCCTTGAATGATCCGCTCGCACTCGTACCATTGATGGCGAATGTCACACGGCATCTGGGTTTTGGCGTGACGTGCGCGCTCAGTTATGAACATCCGTATCCATTTGCGCGTCGCATGTCTACCCTCGATCACCTGACCAAAGGGCGCGTAGGCTGGAATATCGTCACGGGCTATCTGGATAGCGCCGCACGGAATCTGGGATTGCATCAGCAATTGAGTCATGATGAACGTTACGATCTTGCCGATGAATATCTGGATGTAGTCTATAAACTCTGGGAGCAAAGTTGGGACGATCAGGCGGTTCGGCATGACAAGAAAAATGGTGTCTACACCGATCCCGCGCATGTCCATCCTATCCGCCATCAAGGTCGCTTTTTTAACGTACCTGGTATTCATTTATGCGAACCTTCACCTCAGCGCACGCCTTTGCTGTTTCAGGCGGGCACCTCAAAACGCGGCACTGCTTTTGCAGCCAGACATGCGGAATGCAGCTTTGTCAGCGGTCCGAGTAAAAAAGTGGTCAAGCGCTATGTAGACGAAACCCGTGCTGCCGTTCTCGCTGCGGGTCGCCAAGCGGAGCAGATTTTAATTTATGCGCAAGCCTTAATTATTACGGCCGAAACATCAGAGGCCGCCCACCAAAAATATCAGGATTATCTGCAATACATCAATATCGAAGCATCCCTGACCTTGTTATCAGGTTGGACTGGCGTTGATTTCTCACAATTCCCGCTCGATGCAACCATCGATTACATTGATTCGGATGCCGGACGTTCAGCACTGGCCTCGTTTAGCGCGGCAGATCCTGACAAAGTCTGGACCGTACGTGAAGCCGCACAATTTATCGGCCTTGGTGGGCGTGGCCCGGTTTTGGTTGGAAATCCACGAGAAATTTCCGATCAACTGGAAGCCTGGGTTGATGAAACTGGTATCGATGGCTTCAATTTGGCTTTTGCGCTGTCACATGAAACCATCAGCGACGTGGTGAAATTAATCGTTCCCGAATTGCAGCGTAGACACCGCTATAAAACCCATTACACCGATGGTACTCTGCGCCATCAATTGTTTGGGCGCGGTAACCACCTCCCCCTCAATCACATCGGCCGACAAACGAAAATCACCGCCGCTACAGTGCAAACGGAACTTGCGGCATAAAAGAAATAACGAAAATGTGTGCACCTATCGACGCAAGAATCTGTTAAATTAATAAAAAAGAAATATTTATTTCATTATAAGAGCGCATAAAGGTGAATTTGCTGTGCTGTTTCCAACAAAACAGGCATATTTTTGCAATCCTGCTCATCAATTGGTAGGATGGCTCCTTTTAGGGCGAACTTACAAGTTCGTACGAGCATTTTGCTTCTCTGTGGCAATAAAATCCACGGAGATGCAGTATGTGCAAGTGACAGTTTTTCCTCTTTTCCCTTGGACCTATGCAAAACAGTCTGACGCGCAAGCCTATAGAAATAAAGATTTCCACCGTTGTCGCTGTCGCAATTTTGTTGCACGATGCGTCCACCTCCGTGCTCGAGGCAGCACTGCAAGAAATGACTGCGGGCTCACCAGATTTTTTTGACGATGAGTTTGCCGTGATTGATGTCGAAGCGATCGCCGATGCTGAGGTCGATTGGAATGCCTTAATTCCTTTATTTAAAGCCCATGGCTTAAATCCAGTAGCGGTCCGCAATGCACGCGAAGAAGATTACGACACCATACGGTCACATGGTCTGAGCATTGATGTCGTCAGCAAACCAAGATTAGAAACCGAACAAGCAACGGCACCTGCGCCCGTAGTCGTGGAAGTGCCAGCAACGGCGCCTGTCGAACCGCAGATCATTGTTCGCAATAACCCAGCGATGGTGATTGATACGCCAGTACGCGCCGGACAACGGATCTATGCGCGTGGTGCGGACTTGATTATTACCGCGTCCGTCAATAATGGTGCTGAAGTGATCGCTGATGGCAGCATACACATTTATGCACCTTTGCGCGGTCGCGCGCTGGCGGGCGCCACTGGCAACACCGAAGCACGTATTTTTGCCCTGACTATGGAGCCTGAATTGGTATCCATCGCAGGAATTTACAGAACATTTGAAAACGGTTTTCCACCATTGCAAGCAAATCATCCAGTACAAGTGAAGCTCAATGGGGATAGTATTGAAGTATCATCAGTAAAATTAGTCGGCTGACGCCCTTTAAACAAATAAATGAAGCAAATGATTGCAGTTATTTCGGATAGAAAAAGGAGTTTTTTGTGGCAAGAATCATCGTTGTAACATCCGGCAAGGGCGGAGTTGGAAAAACGACTTCCAGTGCAAGCTTTGCTTCTGGCCTCGCTATGCGTGGACACAAGACTGCCGTATTGGATTTTGACGTTGGTCTGCGTAACCTTGATCTGATCATGGGTTGCGAACGCCGCGTGGTCTATGACCTGGTCAATGTCATCAGTGGCGAAGCGACACTGAACCAGGCACTAATCAAAGACAAGCATTGCGACAACTTATTCATCCTGCCTGCCTCGCAAACCCGTGATAAAGACGCGTTGACTGAAGAAGGCGTAGAAAAAGTTCTCAATGATCTGATCAAGATGGATTTTGAATACATCGTCTGTGACTCTCCGGCAGGTATCGAGCGTGGTGCAGTCATGGCGCTCACGTTCGCCGACGAAGCCATCGTTGTCACCAACCCAGAAGTATCATCGGTGCGCGATTCTGACCGTATCCTTGGCATTATCCAGGCCAAATCCAAACGTGCACAAGCTGGTGGCGAGCCTGTTAAAGAACACTTATTAATCACCCGTTACTCTCCCAAACGCGTAGAAGCGGGCGAAATGTTATCGCATACCGACGTGCAAGAAATCTTGCGTATCCCATTAATTGGTGTTATTCCTGAATCAGAAGCAGTATTGCACGCTTCCAACCAAGGTAATCCTGCAATTCATATGAAGGGTAGCGATGTTTCCGATGCTTACGAAGACGTGGTATCACGCTTCTTAGGCCAGGATACCCCATTGCGTTTCATTAACTATGAAAAACCGGGATTGCTGCAGCGCATTTTCGGAGGTAAATAAAATGGCTCTGCTTTCTTTTTTATTTAACAGTAAACCTAAAACCGCCAATATGGCGAAAGAACGCTTGCAAATCATCATTGCACGCGAACGCACAGGCCGTGATGGTTACGATTTTTTACCGGCATTGCGTGAAGAATTGATCGCTGTCATCTCCAAGTACACCAAGGTCAATGCGGAAGACATTAAAGTTTCCCTAGACAAACAAGGTAACCTCGAAGTACTGGATGTCAACGTGGTTTTGCCAGACCTGGAAATGCGAAGTTAAAAGAAATATGCCGTCAGATCAATTGAAAAGTGATGATTTGGCGGCAAATTTGTTGCATATTGTCCTCATTTTTGAAAATTAAATATTCCAAGTTTTTGTGCAATTTTATTGATGTTGTGGTACCTGCAATCAAGTAAGTACTAGCCACCAACTACATTTTTGCGAATCATAGAAACGCTACTGATCGTTGCTAAGACACATTTTATCGGTCACATATTTTCACAATTTTCAAATTTTTCACTTGCTTTCGATATAATGATAAGCATGACATTTTAATTGCCGGACATTAACGGTAGCTACCCATGAGAATCGCTGTACTAGACGACGACAACAACCTGCTGGAATTGGTCTGTACCATTCTGAATGCAGCAGGTCATACCTGCCACCCGTTCCTGAGTGGCAAAGAAATGCTGCACCAATTACGCCGCGAAAGCTATGACATGCTGATTCTGGACTGGCAGGTTCCTGACCTGAACGGCACAGAAATTTTGCATTGGGTCAGAGAAAAACTCTCTCCGACACTACCAGTGTTGTTTATGACCAGCCGCTCCGGAGAAGACGACATCGTCGCCGGTCTGGCTGCTGGTGCCGACGACTACATGATCAAGCCTATTCGTCGTAGTGAACTGGTGGCGCGCGTACAAGCTTTGTTACGCCGAGCATATCCAACACAAACTGCATCTGAACACCTGCAATTTGGTGTCTATAAGTTTGAAACCCGCGCGGGTCGCGTCAGTATCAATGATGTGCCGGTGGAAATGACACAGAAAGAATTCGACCTCGCCTTATTGCTGTTCCGCAATCTTGGCCGCCCACTGTCACGTGCTTACATTCTGGAAGCGGTCTGGTCGCGTGATGTCGATATCCCATCCAGAACCATGGACACCCACATCTCACGGGTACGTAGCAAACTGGAATTGAGACCAGAAAATGGTTATCGTCTCGCTCCTGTTTATAGCTATGGCTACCGACTAGAACAAGTCACTCCAGAATAAATTATCCGGGTCAGTAAATCTGACCCGGATTGCATTTCAACTTTAGGATTTTCGCGCATGAGCATTTCGAGAACAACACTCCTGCGACAATGTCAGACCAGCTTACTGGCAGCAATTTGTCTCTCATTTTCCCCACTAAGTTTTGCGCAGACGCCGCGTGGCGAACCTGGCAGTGTGCTTGCCACACCACCCGATATGACGTATTTCGCGCAGCAAGGCGACACTTTATCCAGTATTGCTAAGCGATTCACCGATAAAGCACCTAACTGGACAATACTCGGTAAGCGCAATCACATCGCAGATGACCGCGCCATCCCCATAGGCACAGCAATATTGATCCCCTTAGAACTACTGCCGGAAGAAGAGAGTGAAGCAAAGGTGCTGGCACTTGCTGGCAACCCGACCTACAAGCCCGTCAACGGGGCCGATACACCATTAGCGATTGGTACGGTGGTGAAGGAAGGTACGCAAATTTTTACCGGTAAAAATGGTTTTATCACGTTGTCATTCCCAGACAATTCACGCGTTTCTATACCATCGAATAGTCAGATCAGCTTCGCCAAATTACGTAAGACCAAATATACAGCAAGCCCAAGAACTGAAATTTCATTACTTGAAGGCAAAGTTGAATCACATGTCTCTAGCTTGCTGTCCAACAAAGGCCGTTTTGAAGTGCGCTCACCGCTGGCGGTAGCAGGCGTACGGGGAACCCATTTCCGCGTTGGTGTGACCGCAGCTGGTACAGCCAATGAAGTGCTGGAAGGTGGGGTTGCCGTCAACAATCCTGCATTGAAGAAATCGACTGGTATCATTTTACCAGCGGGTAAAGGCAATATCATCAGCGCCAGCATTGTGGGTAAAGCCGTCGATTTGCTACCTGCGCCAAAACTTAGCGAGCAATACTTACTGCAAGTCCGCCCTACTATCCAATTTCTGATTGATAAATCGGAAGCAGCAACTGGCTACCATGTACAAGTATCCAGAGATGCGCAAGCACTGGATGTGTTGACGGAGAACACGTTCAAAGACACTCGCTTTAAGTTCGATGGTGTCGCAGATGGCGCTTACTATGTTCGCATTGCTGCGATAGACCAATACGGTTTGGAAGGCATTCCGCTGACACAAGCATTTACGCTAAAAGCGCGTCCGGAACCACCATTTACCGTACAGCCAAAAAACAAAATCCGTAGCGATAAAACTGACTTTGTCTGGACCGAAGCCAGTAACGCTGAGTCTTATCACTTGCAAGTCGCCAATGATGATCAGTTCAAAGACATCGTACTTGATCAAAGCAATTTAAAAGACGTGCAGTTCAGCAGTGATGCCATCAAAGTAGGAAACTATTTTTGGCGTATTGCCACTGTTGTCATCCAAAAAGATGGCAAGTCAAATCAGGGGCCGTTCAGTGATCCACAAGCATTCAGCCGCCTGCCAGCACAAACTGGCGCCGCATTTGCAGATTCAGAAGGAAAAGAGATTTCCTTCAATTGGGCGGCAGAACCAGGCCAAAAATTCCTGATTCAGATTGCCAAAGATCCTGAGTTCAAAACCATATACCTGGCACGTGACACCAGTGCTGCTGAATTGAAAATTCAGCGACCTGATGCCGGACAATACTACATTCGCGTTCAAGCGACCGATCCGGATGGCTACGTCGGGGCATTTTCTTCTACCCAAAAAATCACCATCAAAGCGCGTTGGGTCGATAGCGATGGTAATGCGATTTCTACTGGCGGTGGAACACTGGGAACTGGCTTTTGATTGGTAAATAATGGCGAACGCACCGCTACAGGTTAAACATATTGCTTTTCGCGAGTGGCTGATACTTAGTTGCTTATTAATGGCATTAACGGCCGCACTGAGTTTTTCCAATGTTCTGAGTCGGTTCAATATGGTGCTGTACGACCATTTTATGCAGATTAATTCGCATGAAGCGCGCGACGACATCCTGATTGTTGCCATTGATGACTTTAGCCTTAGCGAATTGGGGAAATGGCCGTGGCCGAGACAACGCCATGCTGAATTGCTCAACAAAATCAATGCCGCCCAGCCTCTGGCTATCGGCCTGGACATGGTACTACCGGAAGAAGAGGGCAATAATCCCGATGGTAGCCCAAGTGGTGATCAGGCATTGGCGAACGCCATAGCGCAAAGTAACCGCGTCGTTTTGCCGGTAGTTTCCGCAAGTGCTGGCAAAGGTTTAGCAGCGACTTTGCCATTACCTTTGTTAGCTTCTTCTGCGCGACAAATTGGTCATAATAGTATTGAACTTGATCCAGATGGTGTACTCCGTAGTGTCTTTTTGCGCGAAGGAATCAAGGGTGAATGGTGGCCGCATTTTGCGCTGGCGCTCAAAGACGTTGGGCAAAACTCTGCCGCGGGGACAGAGAAATATCTCCCTGGTGAACGTCGTCCAGCAGGGTTGCATAACACTCCCCAGCCCGGTACCTGGCAACGTGATTATCAGATGCACATTCCGTTTTATGGCGATAAAGGGCATTTTCGAACGATCCCTTATGTCTCGGTCTTACGCGGCGAAGTCCCTGCTGATTATTTCAAAGGAAAATATGTTCTGGTCGGAACTACCGCGGTGGGAATGGCGGATTCTTTTCCCACTCCAGTTTCCGATACTGAAGGCAGCATTCCAGGCGTAGAAATCAATGCGAATATTCTTGCCAGTTTGCTCGATGAACGTAGCATTCGCTTTGCACTGCTATGGCAAGTCGCCTTGTACAATGTGGCCATACTGAGCCTCGCCTTAATGGCGTATCAAATGCTTTCACCAAGAAAAGCACTGATCACCACAGGCATGCTGTTTTTGCTTGCAATTACCGGCAGCCTTTTATTCATGCGTTATCTCGGAGTATGGTTGCCATCCTCGTCAGCATTGGTATCTTTGCTAATCGCCTACCCGATCTGGAGCTGGCGCAGACTCGAAGCCGCCATTCAATATCTGGGTGAAGAATTTAGCTTGCTGGAAAAAGAACCGCACTTACTGCCAGAATTTGTCGAAGATGAACAAAAACAGGATGTCGCTCTTACCGACACGTTAGAAAACAGTATAAATGCCATGCGCATGGCGGCAAACCGGGTACGCGATCTGCGCCAATTTATTAGTGACAGCCTGGCCAGTTTGCCAGATGCGACGCTAGTCACGACCACCGATGGCAATGTGTTGCTCTCCAATCAGGCGGCACGCGCTTACTTTGCCGGTCTCGGCATGCCTAAAGTGAATGACGCCTTATTGCCGTATTTATTTGCTCAGATGTCGCCCCCGCAAGCGAATGATCAGACGAGCTTTAGCTGGTGGGACATTCTCGATCTGAAACATACAGCAAACATGAAACTGGGGATAGAAGTTCGCGACCCCAAATTGCAAGACGTTTTAATCAAAAGCGCACCGTGTTACAACGCGGATAAAGTCCTCGTAGGTTGGATCGTCAGCATCATCAACATCACCGCAATCCGCGCTGCGGAACGTAGCCGTGATGAGACCTTGCATTTCATTTCTCACGACATGCGGGCACCACAAGCGTCGATTCTTGCATTATTGGAAATGCAAAAAGAAACAGCAACCGCATTACCAGCCGACGAGTTCATGGCACGAATCGAAAAGGCGTCACGCATTACTTTGGGTCTGGCTGATAATTTTGTCCAGTTAGCACGAGCCGAATCGCAAGACTATCGCTTTGATGAGGTCGATTTCCAAAACGTACTGATGGATGCCACAGAAGAAATGTGGTCTTTAGCAAAAAGCAAAAATATCCGTATCAAAACCGATATTCCTGACGCTGAATTTCCGGCGCGGATTGACCGCTCTCTGGTCACACGAGTTTTGACCAATTTGTTGTCAAACGCAATCAAATACAGCCCGCGCGATACCACAATTACTTGCAGGTTATCCTTGGAGCAACATTTAGCCGATGCTGTAATCGTTTGCAGTATCATCGATCAAGGTTATGGGATTCCACGTGCCGAGCAAAATAAGCTGTTTCAACGCTTTCAACGCTTTAAAACCAACGAGCAGCCTAAGAACGACGGCGTTGGCCTTGGCATGGTGTTTGTGAAAGCGGTTTTGGACCGTCACCACGCCAAAATCGACTTTACCAGTGCTCCGAATGAGGGATCGACGTTCAACCTGCGTTTCCCCGCTAGCTTAGTTTGAGATAGATCAAGAGAGATCAAAGTGGCGGACACAAAAAATATTGTCCGCTACGCGCTATAATGACGACTTAATCCCACGCACACTTTGGCATGCAACTAACTGCTGTTGGACTCAACCATACGACTGCACCGCTCTCATTGCGGGAAAAAGTCGCCTTCTCGCCGGAGCAAATCGCTCATGCGGTGGCGGCTGCGCGTGCGTGGTTTGGTAACAATGCTGCAACGGCACAACGCAATAGCGTGACAGAAGCTGCCATTTTGTCTACGTGCAATCGCACAGAATTGTACGCAGCGTGTCCGGCAGCGAATCCTATCGATGCTACCGCACACTTTCTGGCTGACTATCACCACTTGCCTTACGCCGATTTACGGCCACATCTGTACACCCTGCCACAAGACAATGCCGTAAGACATGCGTTCCGCGTCGCGTCCGGTCTGGATTCGATGGTATTGGGTGAACCGCAAATTCTCGGTCAGATGAAAGATGCCGTAAGACAGGCTGAAGCGGCTGGTGGTCTTGGCACATATCTGCATCAAATGTTCCAACGCACGTTTGCCGTTGCCAAAGAGGTACGCAGTACCACAGAAATCGGTGCGCATAGCGTTTCTATGGCAGCCGCTGCAGTGCGACTTTCACAACGTATTTTTGACAAAATTGCTGACCAGCATGTTTTGTTTATCGGTGCGGGTGAAATGATAGAACTTTGTGCAACGCACTTTGCCGCGCAAAATCCTAAATCAATCACCATCGCCAACCGGACGTTGGAGCGTGGTGAAGCACTCGCTCATCGTTTTAATGCCAAAGCGATACGACTTGCCGATTTACCACAGCAATTGGCTCAATTTGACATTATCGTTTCATGTACCGCGTCCTCCCTGCCTATCATTGGTTTAGGCCTGGTAGAGCGCGTAGTCAAAGCGCGCAAACACCGCCCTGTGTTTATGGTCGATCTGGCAGTTCCACGCGATATCGAGCCAGAAGTGGCCAAGCTTGATGACGTGTTTTTGTATACCGTCGATGATCTTGGCACCGTAGTTCAGTCTGGTATAGAAAATCGTCAGGCAGCAGTTGCACAAGCCGAAGCGATTATTGAAACCCGCGTGCAATCATTTATGCACTGGATTGATGGCCGCGCCATCGTTCCTGTGATTCAGGACTTGCACGAAAGCAGTGAACAAGTCCGCATGATGGAACTCGACCGCGCCCGCAAAATGCTGGCACGCGGCGACGATATCGATGCCGTATTGGAAGCCTTGTCTAAAGGTATTACTGCAAAATTCTTGCATGGCCCACAACAGGCCTTGCATCAGGCCAGCGGCGACGAACGTGCGCGTCTGGCAAGCTTACTCCCACAATTATTCCGCACTAAACGTTAGCGACGCCGGTCTTTCCAGCGTTCTGCGATTGTACGAACAGTACGCACGCTTTTGGGCACATGCCCTCCTCTACTTTCACTCAATTCAAGTATGAAACCATCAATGCTTTCCAAGCTAGATCAACTAGCTGAACGCCTCGACGAAGTCGGTCATTTGCTGATGCAAGAAGGGGCCACCAACGACATGGACAATTACCGCAAACTCAACCGTGAGCATGCGGAATTAGATCCTTTGGTCGCGCTGTATAAAAATTTCCAGCAAGCGCAAGCCGATATCGATGAAGCGCAAGAAATGTTGAATGATCCTGAAATGAAAGCCTTTGCTCAGGACGAAATCGAAACAGCAAAAGTCAATATGCAAAATCTGGAAGCGGATTTGCAAAAAATGTTATTGCCGAAAGATCCCAACGACGAACGTAATATTTTGCTGGAAATTCGCGCCGGTACTGGCGGTGACGAAGCAGCATTATTTGCCGGCGACTTATTGCGTATGTACACCCGATTTGCTGAACGGAATCGCTGGCAGGTGGAGATGATGTCTGAATCCGCTTCCGAATTAGGCGGCTATAAAGAGGTCATCGTCCGTATTGCCGGGCTGGGTGCCTATTCCAAGCTGAAATTTGAATCCGGTGGTCACCGCGTACAACGCGTGCCAGCAACAGAAACCCAAGGCCGCATTCATACTTCAGCGTGTACCGTAGCGGTGATGCCAGAAGCGGATGAACTGGCCGACGTAGTGATCAATAACGCTGATTTGCGTATTGATACGTTCCGTGCCAGCGGTGCTGGTGGACAGCATATTAATAAAACCGATTCTGCAGTGCGTCTGACCCACATCCCGACCGGAATCGTGGTCGAGTGCCAAGATGGTCGTAGCCAGCATCAGAATAAAGCCCAGGCAATGCGCGTGTTAGCAACCCGCATCATGGACGGTCAGTTACGCGAAAAACAAGCCAAAGAAGCAGCGACCCGTAAGAGTCTGATCGGCTCTGGCGACCGTAGTGAACGCATACGTACTTACAACTATCCCCAAGGCCGGATGACGGATCACCGTATCAATCTGACTTTATATAAACTCGACTTTATTATGGATGGCGATCTGACGGAACTCAGCAATGCGCTGATCGCCGAACATCAAGCCGAATTATTGGCGGAACTTGGCGACGATTAAGTCGTCCAAGTAGTAATTATGATTTACGCCAGTTTGTCGACACAGCTTTTGCGCATCAGCGATTAAAACCGTGTAAGCTGGCAACCGCTCTCATTTTCCGGATGAAATTCATGCGTTCTTCGAAACCCGTATTACTTGGCATTGCCGCATTCTGCATTGGTTTGATCGGTGCTGCACTCTATTTACAAATCGTCGAGCACATGTTGCCTTGTCCGCTGTGCGTTTTGCAACGTTATGCTTTTATTGCGATTGCGATCTTTTGCCTGATTGGTGCAGCAATGCCACGTGGCACACGCCGCATCAGCATTGGTTTAGCGACAGCATCCGGGTTCACCGGTATTGGTATTGCGGCAAAACATTTATACGTTTTAGCAAACCCGGGATTTTCATGCGGTATTGATCCTTTGGAAACTGGTCTAAATAAAATATTTCTAGCCAACTGGTGGCCGACTTTGTTCCGCGCTGATGGCTTGTGTGAGATTCCTTACCCACCTACGCTGGGCTTATCTCTGCCTGCCTGGGCGATGATAGGATTTGTATTGATGACTTGTACTTTGCTGTTTCTGTTTTTCTCGCGTGAAAAAACTGGTATGTTTGGGAAGCACCGCTAATGCAAACGTGGCAACAATCGGGTCTGACTATTGCTGACTATGAACGGTTGTCACCCTTAGAAAAATTAGAAACACGCATCTTATTGATGCATGTGACAAAATTGAGCCGCATACAGTTAATTACCCAGTCAGAACACCTACTCACTACGCAGCAAGCACAAGATCTGCAAGCCTTGCTGCAACGCCGTCTTGATGGAGAACCGATTGCCTACCTGACTGGTGAGCGCGAATTTTTTGGTCTCACGTTTCATACCTCAGCCGCTGTTTTGATCCCACGTGCCGATACCGAATTATTGGTGGAGTTAGCACTGAACTATGCTCCGGATAACTCAGCACTACTAGATCTGGGTACTGGCTCGGGCGCTATCGCGATTTCCGTTGCCCACGCGCGACCAGATTTGGCAGTAACGGCAGTGGACATCAGCGACGCAGCACTAGAAATTGCTCGTAAAAATAGCGATCGTAATCTGACAGGAAATCGCCTTCAGTTACTGCAAAGCGATTGGTACAGCGCTGTGACCGGGCAAATTTTTCAAACCATCGTCAGTAACCCACCCTACATCGTCAAAAATGATCCCCATCTGACGCAGGGGGATTTACGCTTTGAACCGATCAATGCGCTGACCGATCATGGTGATGGTTTGAGTGCGTACAGGCATATCGTCAGACATGCACCAACCCATTTAGCACAGCACGGCTGGTTGCTGATGGAACATGGCTATCACCAGGCTGCCGAAGTCCGCGAATTATTATCTGCGCAAGGCTTTATGCAAGTCCAAAGCTGGCGTGACCTTGCGGGTATAGAACGGGTATCCGGCGGGCAATGGAATTAGGGCGATTAAATGGAAATATCGACCGATAAAGCAAGACTCAATGTTTCACTGATACACCAATTTCTGTCTGAACAATCAGCTTGGGCAAAGGGTATACCTTTAGAAAAGGTACAGCGTTCGATTGAACACTCTTTGTGCTTTGGTGCTTACATCGATGGGAAACAGATCGCTTTTGCCCGCGTTGTCGCCGATAAAGCAACCTTTGCCTATTTGATGGATGTCTTCGTACTGCCCGCTTATCGCGGACAAGGTCATGCCAAAACCTTGATGCATGCGGTGCAGGAACATCCAGATTTACAAGAGATACGCCGCTTTATCTTAGTCAGTAGCACAGCACGTGGTTTGTACGAAAAATTTGGATTTCAAGCCCCAGCCAAACCGGAGACCTTTATGGAAATTAATAGGCCAACTATTTATTTACGCTAAGTTATCTGCGCATCATTTCCCAATCAGTATCCAATAAAAAAACGACTTCGATTAGTGAAGTCGTTTTTTTATGTGGCCGAGGATAGGGCTTTAGAACAAGAAATTTCAACGAGCGCCGATAGGAATAGACACACCAGCCGATTTTTTCGCATCTTTTGCCGCTTTTTTCTCTTTCGGAGAGAGTAAAGCCTGTTTCTTCGTTTCTTTGTTGGTCTTGGTCACTTTACTCATGATATTGCTCCTGATAGACACCCGCGAATACGGGGGTTGCCTCAGTATAGGTGAATAAGATGCAAAGGACGGGAATTTAAAAGATTATTTCACCTGCTGCTTATTGAGCTTACGCGCCAATGTCCGTCGGTGCATACCGAGACGGCGGGCCGCTTCGGAGATATTAAAATCGGTCTCGACTAACACTTCGTGAATACGTTCCCATTCCAAGGTTTTGATCGATGTGGAACGGTTGGTCAGTTCGGGTTCAGAAACCCCTGCAACGTGCCCGAATGCAGCTTCTATGTCATCGGTGTTCGAGGGTTTGGCAAGGTACTGACATGCGCCTAGCTTCACTGCCTCAACAGCAGTAGCAATACTTGCAAAACCAGTTAATACTACGATCAACATTTCAGGATCGTGTTTGTTCAGCATTTGCACACAGGCGAGGCCAGAAGCATTACCATTTAATTTCAAGTCGACCACAGCATAACGTGGCGAATGTTTGCGCAGTAAGTCCGCTGCATCTTCGAGATTGGCAGCATGAATTACAGTATACGAGCGACGTTCAAACGAACGTGCCAAAGTACGAGCGAAAGCAGTATCGTCTTCGACTATCAACAACAGACGATTGTCCGACATTTTGTTTAACCCTTTAAAGCATGATTGCTGATAGCGGCAGCACAATTTTGACCACCGCTCCACCTTCTGCGCGATTGCGGGCAGAAACGGCCCCCCCCAATTTACGCGCCACATTCACCACAAAAAATATCCCTAAACCGCTACCGGGACGCCCTTTGGTCGATTGGTAAGGCTGTCCTAACTTTTCCAGAATTTCTGGCAAAAATCCCGGGCCCTGGTCTGCTACAACGATACTCAAAGAATTGGCATCGCTGCTGACCTCCAAAGAAAGCCAATGTGGTGATGCTTCAAGCGCATTATCTAACACATTGCACATCATCTGCTTGAGTGCTGAATCAAACACAACCGGAACATCCTGTTGCAGGTGATTTTCAAACACAAATGTACCCACTGGACGGGTAGTTCGGAAATCCTCCGCCAGGTTACTCAAGAAGGTATTGAGCGTGGTCTTTACCGAAGACTCACCGCGTGCCTCACCAGCAGACAGCAAAATACTGCTGACGATACTTTTACAACGTTGCAGTTGCCTCTGCATTTCGCTGATTTCCTCGAGCAATTCAGGGCTTTTACTAAATTCTGGCATGCGTCGCCAGTCGCCTAAAATCACTGATAATGTCGCTAAAGGGGTGCCGAGTTCATGCGCCGCTCCCGAGGCCAGGAGACCCATTTTGACAATGTGTTCTTCTTCCGTTGCGTGCTGTCTTAAATCCGCCAATTGCGCATCACGACTACTGAGATTCCCACTGATGCGTGTTAAGAAAAAAACTAATAGAGCCGCATTGACCAGAAAGCAAATAATCATGCCATCCTGATACAAACCCGGCATGCTATCGATATGCTCGACTGGCAAGGTCAGCGGATAATAAAATAAAGATAGTCCAAACAAACAGACACCAGAAATAACCACGATCAACCAGGTCGACCATGCTTCCAGCAGCACTGCACTTAAAATGACTTGCAGCAAATACAGAAACGCAAACGGATTATGAATACCACCGGATAAATACAGTTGCGCAGTTAAAATTGCGACATCTACCAGCAGGGCAAAGAATAACTCTCTGTTCGATACTTTTACTTCTTCATGCCAACGCAAATGACTGGCAATATTGAAGGCAATGAGTAGCGCAATGACATATGATATTTGCAACAACGGCAATTTGATATCAAAAACCAAGGTCGCCAGCGCAATCGTTGATACCTGCCCCAGCATTGCAATCCATCTTAAATGGATCAGCTGCAACATGTTTTTATGACCGGCAGAACTTTCGTAGTCGGATGCGGCATACAACACCCGTTTCTGATGCGTCTGGATTTCGCGTTCGTCAGTTTGCTGTACCGGGCTAGCCGTCATTCCTGCGTCTCCTAAGGATGCTGTGGTCTTGCGCTTGCTGAAACTTGCCAGAACAACCCAGCAACACGCTATGTTAACAGACTATGAGACTTGACGAGAGCTTCGCTGCGCGTTGAGGCGCTTGTCTTCGCGCCAGACGTAGAAATAGGCACCGGCAACCATCAATGCCAGCACATACCAGGTCAAGGCGTAGACTAAATGGCTATTATGAAAGGCGATAACGGTCAGACCGGGAACTGGATATTCATTAGCTTCCGGCAAAGATGAGGATGAATGCGCTTCAAGATCAACAAAATACGGCGCCGCAAAAGTTAAACGATGAGAGGTACTCATTGCCTCGATATCACGCGAAAACCACCGTTGTGCGCTTGGATCGTTGTGGCGTAAAAAGCCACCATTCGGTTCGCTGATACGTAATAAACCAGCGATCATCACACCAGCATCAGCAGTCTTGGTATTCGTTGATTGAAATTGTCCTGCCATCGCAGTTGGAATATAGCCACGATTGATCCAGACGATGTTGTTATCGTCCATTCGCAATGGCGTCATGACCCAATATCCAGGGCCTAATTCCGTCGATGCCAACACCAGACTAGTGTACTGGTAGAGGTAAGTACCACTGAGACGCACATGACGATACTCATCTTGTGCCGCATTTACTTTTGCCCAATTTGCGGCAACAGGTACATCTTGCGGAGCAGCATGCACTCTTTGCTCTACGCGCGCAATCAGATCAAGCTTCCACTGCAGCCGCTTAATTTGCCAGGTGCCAAGCAAAAAGAAGCTCAAAAATAACAACCCCGCGCAAATTGTGAGGGTGACCCTCACAAATTTGGAACGGGGTTGGGAAGCATTGACTACTAATGCATCAGCATCAGTAGTCGCATGATTCAAACGGTCAATCATGACATGCCAGGCATTTTCTTCATTTCTTTTTCTACCGGTGCCATCTTGATAGATTCAGGTACTGTTTCGTGATCCATCCCTGGCATCATGTTGTGATTCAGGTGATACATGACCCACAAAGAACCACTCATCATGATCACAACAACCATGGTTGTGAACAGCAATGCCAGCATCGTCCAGCCGCCTTCTGACTTCGAGTTCATGTGCAAGAAATACACCATATGAACAACGATCTGCACTGCTGCCAAACCTAGTAACACAAAACCTGTGGTACTGGATTTATCGAATACTTTACCCATCACCAGCCAGAATGGAATCACCGTCAAAATAACAGCGAGGATGAAACCGGTTGCATAACTTTTCAGACTACCGTGATCAGCATGGTCGTGGCCATGCTGATCATGATGGTCATGGTGGCCATGAGCCCCGTGATTGTGGTGTGCACTCATGGCAAAACTCCCATCAAATAGACAAAGGTAAAGACACCAATCCAGACAACGTCAAGAAAGTGCCAGAACATAGATAAACACATCAGGCGACGGCGATTTTCTGGTGTCAGGCCATGACGCTTCAACTGGAATAACAAAGTCACCAGCCAGATAATACCGAAGCTGACGTGCAAACCGTGAGTGCCCACCAACGCGAAGAATGACGTCAGGAAACCACTACGTTGTGGGCCTGCGCCTTCCAGGATCAGATGTACGAACTCGTACAATTCAAAATAGATAAAACACGCGCCCAAAACACCGGTAACAGCCAACCAGATCATCGTGTTACGCAAACGATCTTTTTGCGATTCCAACATCGCAAAACCGTAAGTAATCGACGACAGCAACAACAAAGAAGTATTCAGACCAACCAATGGCAGATCAAAAATTTCTGCACCAGTCGGACCACCTGCATAATTGCGCCCCAACACAGCATAAGCAGCAAACAAGCAGGCAAAGACCAGACAGTCACTCATCAGGTATAACCAAAAACCCAACATAGTGCCGTTTTCAGGATGGTGTTCCCGAACAAAGTAGCGTGAGCCGGAAGCTGCGCCCATCGCGTTATGAGTAGAAGTAGATGTATTAGACATGGCTCGCTAACAAACGTGTGCGTTCTGCTTCAGTGCGGGTAACTTCGTCCGCCGGAATGTAGTAATCGCGGTTGTAATTAAAGGTATGAGTAATGATCGCTACCATCATTGCGATAAACGCGACAACAGCAGGCAACCACATCTGCCAGATCAGAGCAAAGCCAACAGCCGCACTCAAGCCAGCGATAATCACACCAGCGCCTGTATTTTTTGGCATATGAATAGAGACAAAACCATCAGTAGGACGCTGATATTTATTGCTCTTCATATCTGCCCACGTGTCGATATCGTGCACCATTGGTGTGAACGCAAAGTTGTATGCTGGAGGTGGAGAAGATGTCGACCATTCCAGAGTACGACCACCCCATGGATCACCAGTAAAATCGCGCAATGAATCACGACGCATGAAGCTGACGCCCAACTGAATCACGAAGCAGGCAATACCGAAGGCAATCAACACCGCACCGAACGCAGCGATCTGGAACCAGATCTGCAAGGATGGATCTTCAAAGTGACTCAGGCGACGGGTAACGCCCATCAGACCCAATACATACAAAGGCATGAACGCAAAGTAGAAACCAATGGTCCAGAACCAGAATGAGCACTTACCCCAGAACGCGTCGAGCTTGTAGCCAAACGCTTTCGGGAACCAGAAATTAATACCAGCAAATGTACCAAATACCACGCCACCAATAATCACGTTGTGGAAGTGAGCAATCAAGAACAAACTGTTGTGCAATACGAAGTCAGCAGGTGGAACCGCCAGCAACACGCCCGTCATACCACCGATCACGAACGTCACCATAAAGCCCATGGTCCACAACATCGGTACTTCGAAGCGGATACGACCACGGTACATCGTAAACAACCAGTTGAAAATCTTCGCACCGGTCGGGATAGAAATAATCATCGTCGTGATCC
Organism: Cognatundibacterium jejuense; assembly: GCF_014284255.1. Lineage (GTDB taxonomy): Bacteria > Pseudomonadota > Gammaproteobacteria > Burkholderiales > Burkholderiaceae_D > Undibacterium > Undibacterium jejuense. The sequence goes on along the minus strand of NZ_JACOFV010000012.1, from coordinate 103,885 downwards.
CGAAGAACGAGTTAACACTCGCACCGGATCCCATTGTGAAGAAGTGATGCAACCATACCAGGTAAGACAAGATGGTAATAACGACAGTCGCGTACACCATGGAGGTGTAACCGAACAGACGTTTGCTGCTGAAAGTAGAAACGATTTCTGAGAACACACCAAAAATTGGCAATACCAGAATGTACACCTCTGGGTGACCCCAGATCCAGATCAGATTCACGTACATCATGGAATTACCACCCATGTCGTTCGTGAAGAAGTTCGTACCGAAGACGCGATCCAGAGACAACATCGCCAATACCGCAGTCAACACTGGGAAAGCAGCAACGATCAGAACGTTCGTACACAAAGCTGTCCATGTGAATACTGGCATTCTCATCATTGTCATGCCAGGAGCACGCATTTTGATGATCGTGACGATCAGGTTCACACCGGATAACAAGGTACCAACACCGGCAATCTGTAAGGACCAGATATAGTAATCGACTCCCACGTCCGGGCTACCGAGTATGCCTGACAGCGGTGGGTAAGCCAACCAACCTGTACGAGCAAATTCACCAACGAACAAAGATGCCATCACCAATACTGCACCGAAGGTCGTCATCCAGAAGCTGAAATTATTCAGGAACGGGAAAGCCACGTCGCGGGCACCAATTTGCATAGGCACGACGTAGTTCATCAAACCAGTAACGAACGGCATTGCGACGAAGAAAATCATGATCACGCCGTGTGCCGTGAACACCTGGTCGTAGTGATGCGGTGGCAAGAAACCGTGTGCGTCACCGAACGACAATGCCTGCTGAGCACGCATCATCAACGCATCAGCAAAACCGCGCAACAACATCACGATACCGAGGATCATGTACATGATACCGATACGTTTGTGGTCAATACTGGTGAACCAGTTGTTCCACAAGTTGCCCCATACACGGAAATAGGTCAAGGCACCTAACAAGGTGATTCCACCCAGCGCCACCATTACAAAAGTCGCTAACAAAATCGGTTCATGGAAGGGAATTGCATCCCAGCTCAGACGGCCGAATATCAGCTTAGTCATATCAATTTGGTCTAACATTATTTTTTCCCACTAGTAATTGACGGCGTGGTACACACTTCAGCATCAAGCGTGCGTCCGTTACGCTGATTCTGCGCAAGCAAAGTCAACCCTTTTGTATCGCTATTCTTTGCAGATTTAACGTTCATGTCGGTTGCCATTAACTGGTCCATACAAACCTGATCAGCTGCAACACAACGATTGACAATCGCATGGAACAAATCTGCATCCACGGTTCCATAATGGCGCACAGCATCTTTAATGCTTGGTTCTTCCAACTTCATGTAGTCAGCACGTTTGAGCGTGCTGGCATTTGCTTTCGCAGCGGCAACCCAGCCATCAAAGTCTTGCTGATTCATGCCGTGGAACTTGAATTTCATGTCAGAGAAACCTGCACCGCTGTAGTTGGCGGAGAAACCGTCATACACACCAGGTTTGTTGATCACAGCGTGCAATGCGGTTTGCATACCTGGCATCGCATAAATCTGACCTGCCAACGCTGGAATGTAGAATGAGTTCATTACCGTTGAAGCAGTAATTTTGAAGCTGACTGGCACATCAACCGGAACCGCCAATTCATTCACTGTGGCGATACCTTGTTCTGGATAAATAAACAACCATTTCCAGTCCAATGCAACAACTTCCACCACTAGTGGTTTCACGTTGGCAGGGATAGAACGATTTTCATCTAAACGCGACAACTTTCGATATGGATCAAGAGTATGCGTAGAAATCCAGGTTATCGTGCCTAAAGCGATGATAATTAACAACGGTGCACCCCAGATAATCAGCTCCAGCATTGTGGAGTGATCCCAATCGGGTTCGTAGGCTGCCTCCGTATTGCTTGCGCGATAGCGCCATGCAAAAAAGAGAGTGAGTGCTATCACCGGAACGATGATGATCAGCATCAATATTGTTGAAACGACAATCAGTTTGCTCTGCTGGGCGGCGATATCGCCAAAAGGATTTAACACAATCGTGTCACATCCAGCCAACAGCGCAACGCAAAACAGCATAAGTCCGCGCCGCAATAGTAGGGAAATCATAATGAAAAATCCAATTTAGACTGAGATTCATGGTAATGTACATGGACTGACTAGCATTAGCGATTGGACGTTTTGTCCTACCTTAGCAAAGTTATATCTGCGAGGGTTCATGGCGTCCATCGATCAGACCATAACTACGAGAGACGACTATGCCAAGTATCAGCCACCACGGCGAACATAACGCCGAATTTCCCCTCCGTTCCAACACTGGTTCAACCAAAAACACCAAGTCTGACCACACGACAATTGCGCCAGGAGAAATTGCAATTGGCGTCGTTATCGGACGCGCGTCGGAGTATTTTGACTTTTTTGTCTACGCCATCGCTTCGGTACTTGTTTTCCCGATGGTATTTTTCCCTTTCGTACCGCGCCTTGAAGGCACTTTGTACGCATTCACTATATTTTCTTTCGCGTTTCTTGCAAGGCCTTTCGGCACTATTATCTTTATGTCTATCCAGCACCATCTGGGGCGAGAAGCAAAATTGACCATGGCGCTGGTCTTGTTAGGTTTCTCGACAGCTGGAATTGCATTTTTGCCGACATTTAGTCATTTAGGCGTGACTGCCATTGTACTGCTTTCAGTTTTGCGCGTCGGACAGGGCATTGCTTTGGGTGGTGCATGGGATGGACTACCTTCTTTGCTGGCATTGAACGCACCGCAAAACAAACGCGGCTGGTATGCGATGCTAGGGCAACTTGGTGCCCCTTTTGGCTTCATGATCGCCGGTAGTATCTTCGCCTTTTTGATATCGAACACAACGGCAGAGGATTTTCTGGAATGGGGTTGGCGTTTCCCGTTTTATGTGGCGTTTGCGATTAACGTAGTGGCCTTGTTTGCCCGCTTGCGCCTGGTTTCCACCAATGAATACGCTCGTTTGTTGGATGAACGTGAATTAGAGCCAACCAAAGTCACCGAACTAGTAAGCTCCCAGGGACGCAATGTACTAATCGGCGCACTGGCAGCACTGGCAAGTTATGCCTTATTCCATCTGGTGACGGTTTTCCCTTTATCGTGGATTACTTTGTATTCGCCGCGAAATTTAAGTGATTTTTTGTACATTCAGGTGGGTGGTGCTGCATTGATGGCGGTGTCAGTCGTTTTATCTGGTTTGATCGCCGATCGCTTTGGACGCCGCAATACCTTGGGTACACTTGCGCTGATGATTGCCGTACTAAGCGGTTTTGTCCCAACATTACTTGATGGTGGCGAACAAGGGCAAAACATTTTCATCCTGTTGGGCTTTGTATTGCTGGGGCTGTCTTACGGCCAGGCTGCTGGTGCAGTGACTGCAAATTTCGCTGCCAAATACCGCTATACCGGCGCAGCATTAACTTCAGACCTGGCATGGCTAGTCGGTGCTGGTTTCGCACCCTTGGTCGCTCTTGGCCTATCCTCGCATTTCGGACTGGCCTACGTCAGCCTCTATTTACTATCTGGCGCCGCCTGCTCTATGGCTGCATTGAGCTTAAACCGGGCACTGGAAATCCGGGATTAGTTGCGGCCGGGATTATTCAATTAGTCATATAAATAGTAAGGGTGGGATGAGCAGATAATCTACTCATCCCACCCTTAACACTTATACGCAGTTCATACGGGTACCACCCGCCTCAATGAAAATTTTTCTAATTCCCTCTAAAGCAATGAACTGACGTAAAAAAGGCCAGCAATTGCCAGCCTTTAAACTTTATATACTCACCTGATTTTACCGACTGTCATCAAAATTTATCAATGATAGACTGTGACCGGCTCAGAAACTGGTGGCGGTGCAACCATCTGACCATTTGTGTTTTGATATTGCGTACGATTGGTACCACGCGGTACGCCAAACTGCGCCATCAATTCACCATAGGCAGCATCAGCAAGACTGCGCGAAGTTTCCTGAATGACCTTGCCACGATTAAATGCAACACGATCACCCGCACGGCTAATGATTTTCGTATCGACACCGGAGCCACTAGCGCTAAACGCCGCCTTCACTTCGTAAGTCTTGGTATTGATCAAATTAAAATCAGCAACCAGATCAAGTGACAGACTGGCCGTCATTGAATTGCCGTACTGCAGTTGATTACTTTCTTGACGGAATTGAATACTGCTTACCGTACCAAACAAAACATAATCAGCGCCCGGATACATCCCTTGCTTAATGCGGCTAATGATGTCGTAAATCTTTTCCATCGGTTTGCCAACATAAGGACGTGCTTCCATAATATGAACGCCACCACCTCTAATCATCGCACCTTTCAGATCAGCTGTATAATTTTTAAGTTCGCCTCGATCGATATACGTATAGGTGCCTTCGGCTTCATAATAATTACTCTCGCTTTTGGCATTTACGTTGCCGCGTTGAGAGTAGCTGTGATCCGTTTCACGTTCGCTATAGCTGCCTTTGACGCTACTTTTACTGCTGGCAGCAACCACGTGAAAATACTCGCTAACTTTTTCTTCATAGGTCAAATCAGTGACTGCAATTTTTGGCTCTGCCGCATATGCACTGAGTGCACTGAGTACGCTGACTGAGCAAAATGCTGTCGCAATTAAGGTTTTAACTTGGAACATCATGCTTCCTTTTTCGGGATACAAGCTAGTGGGCGTGTCAAAAGACTTCCCACCGGAATTATTTTTTAGACGTTTTACGAATTTCTTTTTCTTCTTCCCACTCAATCGAACCATCTTCAATGTCATACAATTTGAGTGTCATTTTATAAAACACGTCTTTAGTTGTCGCATTTTGTTTAACGATAGAAACGATTTCACCCTCAAGTGAATACTTGGCGGCAGCCATATTACCGATTTTTGCCTTACCTTGAGATTTGTACAGGCCACTTTGATTCTGACGCTGTAACTCATCAACACCTTGCTGCATTTCGTCAGCGCTACGTGTCATTTTGACTTTGCGGCTTTTTACCAACGCGGTTTGAATTGTATTCATAATCGATTTGGTATCGATGTATTCGCTGGTCTTGTTGCGCACGCCAGCCAATGTCAAAGTCGGGCGACCGCTAAGAACTGGATCTTCCAGGAGTGAACCCACCATCTTTTCTGCGATCATCTGCAAATCAGTAGAACCAAATTCATTAGTAACGGTTTCAACCGCTTTATTATCACCATAACTAACCTGACGAGCCAAGCTGACGGTTGGTTGAGAAACACGGGTCTGGCAAGCAGACAAGGCGCCAGCGATTAACGCCAACAAACACAGAGATTTTGAAATAGAAACAAAACGGGACATGGAAACTCCTTAGTTCTTTACTTTATTTGGAAGCGACAAAAATGATCAACAACAAGCTACTTAGCGTGGTTCTGCACTCATTTCAATTTTGAAATCAACTGCTTGCGGACCATAAGCTGTTCCCTTAATTAACTGACTTTGTTTGCCAAGTACGGTAAGAGGCTTCCAAACTTCACCATCACCAACCTGCATACCACCGGCATCAGTCCAGCGAAAGCGGTAGTAAACCCGCACGTCATTGACTGTGGTGTTATACATTTCTGCTTGCACCACCAACACATCATTGCGCTTTTGAGAACGCAAATCGGTCACCTGTACGCCCTCCAGCGGACCACGAACCATCAGTTTGGCGGCGATACCTGGTGAAATTGCAATGGGTAAATTTTCCGCCAGCACTGGCGCATTACTGCAGGCGAAGCTGAGAGCGACCGCCGCAGCGCATAATTTGAAATTCATTGGTATTCGTCCTTATCAATTAAATCATTTAAATTAATTCGTCGGACTGCGAACTGCTGTCGCAGCTGCAGCAGCCGTAGATTTATTACTTTTAGCCGCAGGTTTCTTCGATGCTGATTTAGATGCTGGCTCAGGCGCAACTTCCGCTACAGGCGTCACGGTACCAAATTTTGCCTGATCACCGACATAAGTTTGGTTAGGATACAGGCGCACAGGAACGACCATATAACGTCCATCAACAGTCACCTTGGTGGTATCTCCAGCACGGCCAGAAAAATTAACGTTATAGTCACCAGGCGGCAAAAATGCACGGGCAATGAACACCCGCTCCGGCAAACTTCTCCACATGCGGTCATCAGCTGGACTTTCAGTAGCAGCAACCGCAATATTGGCTGCCAAGCCAGCAAGTGCTCCAAAATGCTTATTTACCTGATCTTGGGCAACAGCTTTCGTCACTGCCCGGATAGCTGCACGTGTTTGAATACCTGGCAACTCATCTTTCAGTGCACGACGTGCCATCACATTAAAATCTGCGACCATTGCCGTTGGTAAAATCTGGTTGCCAACAGCAAAAGAATTAATTACCGGCGCGTCATTATCAGGATAAATAACTGGGAAAGCAAACGAGACCGTGATCAATCCATGGCCAGTAGGAACAGGAAACGCAATTTTTTTCGACTGACGTGCTGGAGAATTACCAGCTTCGATCACAAACAATACGTCCGTTACACCTTTTTTACGTCTAAAACTAGTGCGTTGATCAAGCCCCTTCAAACCATCTTCAAGGACTGGTAATTCCGGACGTAATTCGATAGCCTTGCGATAACCAGGCGCAGCCAAACCAGGCTCATTCAACGCCTCGTAGACAAAACCGGCCAGGTAATGACCCAATGCATTCTGGTAGCCATTTTTTAGCTGCAACACGGCTGGATCATTGAGCGTTTCTACAGGGTACCCATTCAACTCTTTGTTACCAGTAGTGACGCCTTTACTCTTTGCATCATTTTCCGCTTCCAACGTTTCTTTAGAACGGAACTCAGCAATAACTGCTTCGCGTTCGTGCGTGCGCTTGATATCGACACGGGCTGTATCGAGGTCGCCAAGATTGATGCGATCCATCGCCATTCTGATGGTCAACATGACTTTTTCGTAATCCTGGCCTTCATAATCACGACTTGCATCCCCCATAATCAAAGCACCGATCTGACCCATGAGTTTTTGAGGATTCGACTTTGCCGTTTCTTCCCAAGCCTTGACGCTGACGTCAGCAACACCAAAAGCATCAAGACTTTCTTGATAGCGTTTGCCGACACGCATGAGTTCGCCTTTTTCTAAATTCAGCAATAAGTCTTTCTCATTTTTCCCTTGAGTTTGTTGCTCGACTTGCTTAATAGCTTCATCAATATTGCCCGTTTTGACCACAGCGATTGTATTGCCGACTTGACTATCATGAGTGGGAGCGGTCGCACAACCGCTCAAAATCAGTGCAGCAAAGATTGGGGAAAATTTATTTGCAGAAAGGCGCATAGGGAGCGATCAGAAGAATATAGAAATGAGTGAGCAGGCGATTACCTGATTTGTTAATTATATGAAAACTATGTTTTCCTGTCATTTGATTTTTATCCAGCAAGGTGCATGAAACAACAAAATCAAGAAAAATATATTGTGGATTCAAGGGGTCAATGTTTTGCTTTCAGACAACCAAAGATCGAGTTGCCACATGAAGTCAGGTAAATAGTTATGAGTTGGCCCCATCAGACCGTGATCAGCAAGCGGATATTGGAGTATACGTAAATGATCATTTCCGGCCTCGATAAACTGATGCCGCAATTGATCCAAAGAATGTGCTGGAATCAACCGATCCGCCCCTCCTGCACCTAATAATATGGGCAATTTGCTTGCCAATAAACTCTCGGTCTCCGGTAAATCGAGGATTTCTTTCCAGTAGCGCCAACTACGACTATGAATAGATACGCCGTCGGGATCGGCCGGTCGAGACGCCAGTACCGTTTGCAATTCCTGCCAGCCGCGTGCCATATGCGGGTAATCCGCAGCTAATGCATGATAGACACGACCAGCATTCATCCCGCTGTGCGAAAGCAAGGCCATGTGCGTAACTTGTGGTAAATCGGCCGCTATTAAGGGTACTAGTTCGGCTCCCTCAGAAATGCCTAACAAGACCACCCTGCCAGTTGCCACATCTATTTCCGCCAGTCGCGCACGAATGAACTTCAATTGATCCACATGCCATTGCGAAATATGGTCGGCACGCACAAAATCGTCACTACATTTCTGACCATCTGCCATTTCAGCGATAAAACGCTTTTGCAATACAAAAATCCGGGTTCGCCCAGACTCCCCTTCTAATCCAGTAAAATATTCTGGCAAGAAGCGTCCCATGCTGCCACAACCGGAACCAGCAATAACAAAAATTAGGTTTTTAATCGGCCCGACGACGTCACCCGGACTGGTTATGCTTTTATCGAAAGAGTAATAAATCGCACTGCCCCCATCATCAAAGTTCATCGTCATTGGTGACAATCCACCAGCAACTCCTGGCATTGATACTAGCAAGAGCAATATCAAGCTCACGACCCGATACAGATACAGATACAGATACAAAACCTTATCCTTTTTCATCATCAACATTGACAGACTTGCACGTTTCTATCTTTTAACTCCAGTCTTTCACGCTGTCAAGACTGGCGCAATTGCACAAATTGCGTATCATCTGCGCCTTGATTGCTTTTTATTGTCTGGATTCTGGATTTATGCTGCCTTCGATTGAACAAAGACTCGCCTTAGAACTCGCTGCAAAGCCAGTTCAGGTTGCTGCTGCCGTTGCCTTGCTGGATGAAGGTGCTACCGTACCGTTTATTGCCCGCTACCGGAAAGAAGTTACCGGTGGACTGGATGATATCCAACTGCGCCTACTCGAAGAGCGTCTGCGATATTTACGTGAACTCGAAGACCGTCGCGCTGCGATTGTGGCGTCGATCGAAGAACAAGGCAAAATGACGCCAGTTCTGCTAGATGCGATTACCCACGCCGAAGACAAAACGCGTCTCGAAGATTTATACCTCCCGTACAAACCCAAGCGTCGCACTAAAGCGCAAATTGCTGTAGAGGCTGGTTTGTTGCCACTCGCCGATGCTTTGCTGGCAAACCCCCTGTTGAATCCGGAAACCGAAGCGGCAGTATATTTAAAACCTGCCTTCACGACGGATAACGGCGACAACCCTGGTGTACCAGATACCAAAACGGCACTCGATGGCGCGCGCCAGATTTTGATGGAACGCTTTGCAGAAGATGCGACACTACTGCAATCCCTGCGCGAATATCTGAACGATCACGGCGTCGTCGAATCCAAAGTGGTACCAGGCAAAGAAGAAGCTGGTGAAAAGTTTGCCGATTATTTTGACTACTCAGAAACCCTGGGCACGATCCCATCACACCGCGCGCTGGCCTTGTTCCGCGGCCGTCGCGAAGAGATGCTGACAGTTACGTTGCGTCTTGATAGCGAAGAAGAAAAACCAACCTGGGCTTCGCCATTAAATCCTTGCGAAGGCCGAATTGCAGCGCATTTTGGCATTAGTCAAAAAGATCGCCCGGCCGACAAATGGCTGGTCGATACCGTACGCTGGGCATGGCGTGTCAAGGTGTTTATGCATCTGGATACAGAATTGATGGGCAAATTGCGTGAACAATCCGAGATCGAAGCGATCAACGTGTTTGCACGTAACCTGAAAGACCTGCTGTTAGCAGCGCCTGCGGGTCCACGTGCGACCATGGGACTCGATCCTGGTCTACGTACTGGCGTCAAAGTCGCCATTGTCGATGCCACCGGTAAAGTCATGGAACACGCAACCATTTACCCGCATCAGCCACGCAATGACTGGGATGGTTCTTTGCATGTCTTGGCGCAGCTGGCCGCCAAACACAATGTGTCGTTGATTTCGATCGGCAACGGCACGGCATCACGCGAAACCGACAAACTGGCGCAAGACCTGATCAAACTCAAACCAGAGTTAAAACTAACTAAGATCGTCGTTTCTGAAGCAGGTGCGTCGGTTTATTCTGCTTCTGAATTTGCTTCTAAAGAATTACCTGACCTCGACGTCTCGATCCGCGGTGCAGTATCGATTGCACGTCGCTTGCAAGATCCGTTGGCAGAATTGGTCAAGATCGACCCCAAATCCATCGGTGTAGGTCAATATCAGCATGATGTGAGTCAAAGCCAGTTAGCCCGTTCTTTGGATGCTGTGGTTGAGGATTGCGTAAATGCAGTTGGTGTCGACGTCAATACCGCATCTGCTCCTTTATTGGCGCGGGTTTCCGGCTTGTCTGCTAGTGTTGCACAAAGCATTGTGAACTTCCGCGATGCTAAAGGGATGTTCAATTCACGTGCCGATTTGCGTTCTGTTCCACGCCTTGGTGACAAGACATTTGAACAAGCGGCGGGTTTCTTGCGCGTCATGAACGGCACGAATCCTCTCGACGCGTCTGCGGTGCATCCAGAATCGTATCCGTTGGTTGAAAAAATTCTGGCTGACATCAAGAAAGATGTCAAAGGCGTCATTGGTGACAGCGGCTTGTTAAAATCATTGAATCCAGCCAAATACGCTGATGAAAAATTCGGTGTACCAACGATTACTGACATCATCAAAGAATTGGAAAAACCAGGCCGCGATCCACGTCCTGAATTCACTACCGCCACCTTTAAAGAAGGCGTGGAAGAAATCAAAGATTTGCGTCCGGATATGATACTAGAAGGTGTTGTGACGAACGTGGCAGCCTTCGGCGCCTTTGTTGACATCGGGGTTCACCAAGACGGGCTGGTGCATATTTCTGCCCTGTCGAATACTTTCGTAAAAGACCCACACACCGTCGTCAAAGCAGGTCAGGTTGTGAAGGTGAAAGTGTTAGAAGTGGACGTCAAACGTCAGCGTATTGCCCTGACCATGCGTTTGACCGATGCTGCACCGCAAGCGGGCAGCAAGCCAGAACAACGTGGTGATCGTAACGATGCGAAACGTCTCAATCAACATCGTTCACAAGCGCCTGCGGCAGCTCCTGCAGGTAATGCAATGGCGGCTGCATTTGCAAAGCTGCGTGGCTAGATCCGCACTTACGTAAGAAAAAAACCGGAGCACAGTCTCCGGTTTTTTTCAACAATCAGCGCCAGAACAATACAAGCCAGCCACAATTAAAATCACTTCAAATCAACAAACATAGTCAAAATTTGACCTGCTGATAATGCAGTATGGCGTATTGCATCATTTGATTTGTCGTCGTCACATTAAGCTTTTTCTTCATATTTCTGCGATGAGCGTTGACCGTGGTCAAGGCAATATTCAGCTTATCGGCAATACTCTTTGAGGTTCCACCTTTAGCAATTAACATTAAGATTTCTAACTCTCTTGCTGACAAACTTTCCCCACTGCGTGCAGCTTTTTTACTACGAATAAATGGGTCTGCGTTCACGTCAATTGGTGATGGCGTATTTGAAATTGCAACGGACTTGTCATGACAAACGCCAGGTTGCACTTGATCCGATAAAAAACGACGTCGAAGATTATCGAGAAAATGAATTTCCCTGCCTATTTCGGTTTGCCGGATTTTAAGAGAGTCTTCAAATTTTTGAATAAATTCAATTACCTGGCTTTCATTTCCAATCAAATCTGTCACATCGGTCAATACACCTGACCAGAGACTACCGTCGATATTCGTTTCAGATAACGACGCCTGGGCAAATACCCATTTGAGGGTACCTGATGGGGTCCGTATGCGATGAAGGTGCGCCCAGTTTCTGCGTTGATTAACCGCGTCTTCAATCGACTTTCGGTGATCAGCTCTGTCATCGGGAATAATCTGATTGGTAATAACGAAATGATTTTCGTAGGCCTCTTCAGGTGATACCTCATACAGATCACGAATGTGATTACTGAGCAGAAGAAATTTCCAGTCACCATTCTTAAAGACAAAAAACTGATAGATCACGCCAGGAAGCTGATCGATAAACAATGATAAATCCTTGGTAATTTGACTTGGCATTTTCTTTATTTTTCTTCTGTAAGAATCTCTTGATGAATCAATGTTCAATGAATTAATCAAACGAAAACATGACCGCTATTTCTGAAATCTTATTGAAGCTAAGGCATTTCCGATTGATATTCGGCGGCGCTACTACACAATATTCCTAGAAAGCTAAGTTCAATTGATACACCTCAAACCGCCCTCTAGAAAGAATAAAGCTATTTTCGGTTTTATGAAAACTTATTGTTCTACCTCAAGAGCATTAGAAAATTAAATTAAATTTACACGCTAATACTAACTATTTTGATAGTCACTTATAACTATTTCACTTCCTGCAAACTGTCACAAAAACTGCCTAATTTAATTTCAATCACCTAAACGTTCGCTATGAAGAATGTCGTTTTCCTTAGCTTTTCAAGGCTACTCTTACGCTACATTCACACTATCAAAAAACATTAGAAGTTATGTTGGTATTGTTGCGAGTGAATCAAAATAGAAGGATACTTTGACAATATAGTAGTTTTATTTTTCCTTGGCACATAAGCGAATATTTTGAGGTTCGCTTTTTCGACAATGCTTTGGACTTTTGCACAAGCCGCCAAGTATGACTAGCACGATTCACTATTATCTTTTTTACGTTCCTCATTTCACTCTTTGTATTTACCAGCATGAATAATAATGAACAAGAATTGCAGTCTAATCTTAAGCGTTTTTCTGGGATTGTTGCCAGCGCCAAAGACGGCATTATTACCATCGATTCAGATCATAAGATCATTTATGTGAATGCGGCAGCTACCATGTTTTTTGGGTATGGGTCCGAAAGCACAGATGAAGCAATGTTAGGGATGAATTTAGATCAGATAATTCCTGGTCGGCATCGCGAAAATCATAATCAACACGTTAAAAATTTTGGGAAAACTGGCGTTTCCATTCGCGAGATGGGAGCTAATTTTGAAGATTTTTATGTTACTGGACTAAAAAAAAATGGCCAGGAATTTCCAATTGAGGCCAGTATTTCTAGTTTCACCGAAGGTGAGCAACGTTTTTACACGGTCATTTTTCGCGATATTACAGAACGCAAAATCGCCAAGCAAAAATTGGATCAGTACCATCAAGAGTTAAGCAATCTGACCAGATCAATACAGACTGCTCGCGAAGAAGAGAGAAAACATATTGCGCGTGAATTGCACGATAACCTTGGACAACTTCTGGCTGCGCTACGTATCGATTTGCACTTTTTACGAAATAAGCAGTCCGAAAACACAGACGCAGTGACACATATTGATGGCATGGATAAGTTAATCCTGAAATCCATTGCCAGCTTGAGGCAACTCGCCTCTGATTTGCGCCCAAACTCCTTAGATGAAGGTGGACTCTTTTTTTCTTTGCGCGCGCTCTCCAAAGAATTTACCCAGCGTCACTTGATCAACTGTCAGTTGATTGCAGTTGAAGATGATTTGAATTTTTGTGAAGAAACCTCAACGACGATATATCGGATTGTTCAGGAATCCTTATCAAATATTGCTCGCCATGCGTATGCAACGCATGTAGATATTGAACTCGTTAAAAATAGCGAGGGCTTATACTTCAAGATTGCTGATAACGGCATAGGAATTTCTCATTCTGACCTCAACAAAAAGCAATCTTTTGGTTTAATTGGAATGCGTGAACGTGTACATGCAGTGAAGGGCGAGCTAAAAATTCTAAACGGACAACCCGGCACCATTGTCGAAATACGAATGCCTGTATAGATAAATTCGATTTAACAAGGTAGGGTCGCAAGAATCTGAAATGAAAAAATAAAATTTAATGATTTCATGATTTCATGATTTCATGATTTATTGTTCGATACCCAATGAAATGATGCTCCAGACATACAACAGTAAGTTGTAGGCACCACGCCGACATGAACATTGGTTCTAAACTTGGAAAGACGGAAGATTAGAAAAAATCCAATAAATTCTCAAGTCTGCTATCGCTTTATGGTTATTTTTGAAAGTAATTTGCGAATAAGTCACTGATAAACAAGTTATAGATTCGATAGTAGATGCTAAGCACATCGTTTTTGGCTTTCCACTATAATGGTGGAATTCGTTTTATAAGGAAGATTGCCATGAGCGACGTTCAAAGCTGGATCAAAGAAACCGTAACCCAAAACCCTGTTGTACTGTTCATGAAGGGAACTGCGCAATTTCCACAATGCGGCTTTTCTGGTCGTGCGGTGCAATTGCTGAAAACCTGCGGTGTGCAAAATCTGGTCACTATCAACGTACTGGAAGACCCTGAAGTACGCCAAGGTATCAAAGACTTCTCTAACTGGCCAACTATTCCCCAGTTGTATGTTAAAGGGGAGTTCATCGGTGGTTCTGACATCATGAACGAAATGTACGAAAGTGGCGAATTACTGACTTTGCTCAAAGATTAATATCAATACCATGCAGCCGTCTACCACGCCAAAACGCCTGATCATCGCCATTACTGGCGCGACAGGCTCAGTTTATGGCGTGCGGCTGCTGGAAGTATTGCGAGATTTGCCTGAAGTAGAAACCCATCTGATGATTTCTGAGGCTGGTGTCCTCAATTTGCATCAGGAAATGGATTTCAAACGCAAAGACGTTGAAACCCTGGCAGATGTCGTGCATAACGTGCGGGATGTTGGTGCCAGCATTGCCAGCGGCTCGTTTTTGTCAGACGGAATGATCATTGCACCCTGCTCGATGAAAACCCTGGCTTCAGTGGCACATGGAATGTCAGACAATCTGATCACTCGTGCAGCTGATGTGGTGCTCAAAGAACGCCGCCGCCTTGTCTTAATGGTGCGCGAGACACCGCTCAATCTTGCACATTTACGCAATATGACCGCCGTCACAGAGATGGGCGGCATTATCTTCCCACCGCTTCCTGGTTTTTACCAACGCCCACAATCGATTGCCGAGATGGTCGATCACACCGTTGGTCGCGTTCTTGATATGTTCGCCGTTCCGCATCAACTCACGCCGCGCTGGCACGGGATGAAATAATTTCTGCAGGGTGGCGAATCTATTTTTTTGGCTGTTCCAGGCCACAACGCTAGCCATTAACGGTCCTCGCTCACCTAAAAAAAAAGTCTGCTGTTTGAATTCCAAAATTCTTATAGGCGAACACGTTACTTTGAGTTGGTACTATTCGCCTTCTACCAGCAAAAAAATTCTTCATACGAAACTGTACATGGTGGAATCAATTAAATGACTACCGACACTTCCCGCAACATCGCCTTTTTTAAAATATCCAGCAAATGATCCAGATCAACTGGCTTACTTAAAAAATGTTCAACGCCGGCAAAATTAATAGCCTCCCGCAACAGTTGTGTATTGGGTGTACCAGTAATAAGTATACGGAGAACAGCAGGTGAAATTTTTCGCGCCTGAGCAAGTAATTCTACGCCTGACTGACCTGGCAAATAATTGTCAGCAATGATTGCAAATAATTGATGTGACAGTATGATCGACATGGCTTCATTTGCATCTTCAGCACATAAAAACTCAACCGGTATTAAATCAGCCAAGCCTTCCACTAAGAATTCTCGCATTGTCGAGCTATCATCCACCACCAACACCTTGAGACGTTCGCTAGTAGGCATTAATAATTTTGGATCAAACATCCGTGCTTTTTGTAGCATGGGAATAACATCTTCCGGCGGTACTGGTCTTGCAATCCAATATCCTTGAACGCGATCCGCACCAAGTGCGCAAAGCTGCCTGGCCTCACTTTCTGTTTCCGCTCCTTCCGCTAAAGCGACCATTGACAAGCTATGGGCTAGCTGAATCACTGTATTAACAATTGCTCGATCTTCAGGGTTGTGGCATAAGCCCCTCGTAAATACCTGATCAATTTTTAAACAGTCAGCAGGAAATAATTTGAGATAGCCAAGATTGGAGTAACCCACACCAAAATCATCGATAGCTAAACGAACACCGAGCTTTTTTAGCTTATGCATAGTTTCTATGCTTGCTTCAGGATCGTTCAGCGACAAACTTTCTGTTAGCTCTACCTCCAGGCAAAACGCAGGAATATTATATTTTTTTATTGCATCTTCAATGTACACAACTGTTTCACCATTGCAGAATTCCGCTGCTGACATATTAATTGCGACTGATAGCCATTCATAACCGAGCTCATGCCAATCACGAATTTGTTTGCACGCGGTGTACAGCACCCAATATCCTATCGCTTTGATGATATCTGTTTCTTCTGCAATTGGGATAAAACGACCAGGAGGCAATAAGCCATATACCGGAGAGTTCCAACGTATCAACGCTTCGAAGCCCGTCAAGGTGCCACTACGCAGGTCTACCTGTGGTTGGTAATAGAGAACCAACTCGTTATTAGGAATTGCTTCACGTAAACGTTTTTCCAAAAGCATTCGATCCTCTGCCTCGGATTGCATTTCGCGCAAATAATAGTGAACTTTATTATTTTGCTCACTTTTTTTTGCGCAATGCATCGCCAACTCGGCACTTTTCAATAATATCTCTGCGTTGTCGCCGTCTTCCGGGTAAACAGAAATTCCAACGCTCCCCCCCAACACCTGCGTTGAGCCGCCCAACTGTAATGGTGTACGTAAACATTCAAGGACACGCTGGGCATTCAAATTGGAATTATCATTTTGCTTGATCTGACAAACTGCAAGAAACTCATCGCTTCCCAATCTACCGATAATATCGGGGTCTCGTATGATGTCGCTAAGACGTAATGCGATTTCGCGTAATACCTGATCGCCATATTCACGGCCTAAGCTGTCATTAATGGTTTTAAATTTATCTAAATTAATGAAAAATACCGCCACCTTAAATTTATCTTGATACGCGAGCTGAATGACACTGTTTATGCGATCAAGCAACAATAAGCGATTTGGCAGTTTAGTCAGTGGGTCATGCATTGCCTGATACTGCAAGTCGTTCTGATATTTTTCTTGCTCGCTTATTTTTTTACGGTGAGAGCGATAGTGCGAGAAGAATATAAAAGAGATTAATGCTGCCAGTAATAAATCGATGAAAAAAATAAAAATTACTTCCTTCCACCACGGAGAAAATACATCTTCAGCATTCAACCCAACGACAACATAAAAGGGAAGCTTAGGAATTTGGTTAAAATAAGTAAAGCGCTTATTTTGATCAAAAACGGTGTATGTAATTTTCACATTCGGGCTTGAAGTTAGGTTCTTCGAACCCACAAAATCATCGAAAGCCATCTTCTTACCGATAATTTCCCTTGATTCACGGCCATTGAAGAAAGCACCTAGCGTTGCAAATTCCGAATTGAGAATCAGCAAAATATCACGACTACTTATCTGCAACATGCTTCCGAATAATTGAGAAATTATTCGATCGGTTTTTAACGTTGCAAACACCACGCCACCAAATTTCCCATCTGGAAGGACGTAACGCCTGGCGCAAACCAAGAACCATTCGTTTGTATCCGGATCGCGAAGAGGACCGCTAATTGCCATATTAAAATTAGCGCCCGACTGCAGTCCTTTGAAATATTCCGTGTTGGCGACATTCATTGAAATATTTCCTCCCGATAGAACATTTCCACTTGCATCCGCATATTTGAGCAAATTCAGTCCTGGTACCCTTCTTTCTAACGTGTAGAGCTGCCTATCCAAAAATAAATTATCTAGCTTCTCCTTTCCGATATTTAATTGAATTTGATCGACTGCTGCGAGTAAGGTGACATCAATAGGACGGAAGTAAGCTCTCGTCTCCTCCGCCATCATGATGCCCATATTTTGGGCGTTCAGGATCGCACGCTCTTCGTACTTGCCATGACTATCGCGCAAGTGCCCGAATGAAATACCAAAAACTAAAAAGATCAGTATGAGCGGAACTATGATTGAATAATATCGGACCATGAAACCTTCTCCCACCAAAAAACGTATGCAGTTGTATGCGCTTGTTCGTTAGAAATGAGCGTTGCAGATCAGCGATTAAAAATCATCGCATTTGAATCGATTTACAATAAAATTCATTTCGATGCTACTAAACTATGGCGTTTTATTTTTCTCATCAAAATATATTCGTAGAGCAGAAATAATTTGCATCAGTTGTAATTCCACATTGGAAATTTGTGATTCCAATAATTCTGGCGATTCAATATCGTTGAACTGTTGCTCTAAGCGTTCAGCACTTTGTTGAAGTTCAATAGCCCCAAAATTGGCTGCATTACTTTTTAGCGAGTGTGCCAACCGTTGCGCAGTTTTAAAATCTCCCTTAGCGTAGGCGTCCCGCATAAACGCAAATTCGTCTTCTTGCGATTCCAGAAATTTTTTCAAGACTTTATCAAGCAGAGTGGTTTTACCCATCATATGCTTAAGTGCAATGTTTAAATCCAAGCCGGCTATTTCTGTTCGAGCTACCACAGGTAACACATGTGATTGATCTTCATCATCGTCACGATTTGTGGTTGCCTGCGGTTGAATTACACCTAGCCCTGGTCGTGGTTTTATCCACGTTAGCAAAGTTCTCCAAAGTTCATCCTGATCTATAGGCTTAGTAACAAACGCATTCATACCTGCATCCATACAGCGGTCACGATCAACTTTCATCGCATTAGCAGTCATCGCAACAATCGGTAAATCGGCCGACGTATGCGATTGGCGAATATGTCGTGTTGCAACGACACCATCCATCACTGGCATTTGCATATCCATTAAAACGATGTCGTAGGGCTGCCCCTCAAAAAACCTCGCCTGAACCAGATCAATGCTTATTTTTCCATCTTCTGCGACATCAACCTCAATACTGGCGGAATGCAATAATTCGCATGCAATTTCCTGATTGATGACGTTATCTTCGACAAGTAATACACGAGCACCTTTAATCAAATCAAGGTTGAGTGTTGGCGTCGATGGCTTCATATAAGTTTGCTTGGCCCCATGTTGCGGATAGTTATATCTCAACATTTGAGTCATGGTGTCAACCAATTCCGATGCACTTACGGGTTTACGTAGTACATGCTCAATGCCAAGACCTTCCGCGTCGCTCACGAGCTCCTGACATCTGTGAGCTGTTGCCATTAAAATAAACGGGGAACTTTTCAAATGCATTTTCTGAATGGTTTCTATGGTTTGCAAACCATCCATGTCGGGCATCCGCCAATCCATCATGACAAATTCAAATGATTTTTCACTGTTTTTTGTCTGTTGTAAGAGGTCGATACATTCCTTACCGGAATGGACGTATTCTGCATTGAAGCCCATACCAGATAACATTGAGCAAAGACCCAATGCTGCGGCTTCATTATCGTCAACCACTAAAACACGCTTACCGCGCAATTCCTCTTTGGACGTAGTAAAGAAAGTTTCATTTGAACCTATGCCAAGGCGCGCAGTAAACCAAAAATTTGCTCCTTTTCCCTCTGTACTTTGAACACCTACCGTTCCCCTCATACTTTCGGCTAATTTTTTGCTAATAGCCAAACCTAAACCAGTTCCACCATATCGACGTGTTGTGCTGGAATCCGCTTGCTCAAAGCTATTGAATAAGCGTCCTATTTGCTCTTGGGTCAGACCAATACCTGTATCCATCACTTGAAATTTCAATAAGGCGTCAGCATCACTTTTTTCTTCAACGGAAATATCAATACACACTTCGCCCGCCTCAGTGAACTTAATGGCGTTACTTACATAGTTGATGAGTATTTGTCCAATGCGCAAAGGATCTCCCAGTAACACCGCAGGCAGGCGTGGATCCAATTTCAGCAGTAACTCCAATCCTTTGTCTTCCGCTTTTGAAGAGAGTAAATTGAGTAAGTTGTCGGTTACTTGATGTATGCCAAACGGGACTGTTTCTATATCGAGCTTCCCTGCTTCAATCTTAGAAAAATCTAGTATGTCGTTAATAATTCCCAATAAGTGCTCACCGCTTTGCTTTATCTTTTGCAAATAATCGGCGATACGCGTTGGCATATCGTTTCTCAAAGCCAGACCTGATAAACCAATAATGGCGTTCATTGGTGTTCGAATTTCATGGCTCATGTTGGCCAAAAAACCACTCTTTGCCTGACTAGCAGACTCAGCGAGCTCTTTAGCATGCAGCATTTCACGTGCAGCCTGGCGCTGCAGTGTAATGTCCTCCACGAGCCACATAGCACCTTTGGAATAGTCGTTGATATCGACCGCCAATGCTGTATGCGCCACCTCAACAACCGTACCATCTTTACACTTCAGAAGTCCTTCCGCTCTAAAGGTGTTACCGGTAGCAATGACTTGCTGTGCTTCTCTTAATTTTTGATGTTCCGTATCATTGACGTGTATTAAGCGTGTATTTTGACCTTCAAGCTGCCCGGGTGCGTAACCAAGCATTCTTTCGAATGCAACATTCGGTCGCCGGATATACCTGTCATCTTTATCGCCGTCAATATTACAAATACCAATCGAAGCATTATTGAGAACCAAATCTATCTCACTTAAGCTGGTATTCAAATTCGCCCGTTCAGCTTCTAATTCTAAAGTGCGTTCTTTGACAAGGTGTTCCAGATTTTGCTGTGTTTGCAGTAATTCTTTTTCTGCTAATTGTCGCGTATTTACTTCATTTTTCAATTCTTCGATGGCAAGGCGTAAACGCAAAAAAACGTCATCCAGAACATGATCAACGAGGTCTATTTCATCCCCCTCAATGCGATAGAGATGGGGTGCAGAATCTAATTTTTCTGATGATTCTGTCTGGGTCAAAAAATTCAAACCATGTACTTTTTCTGCCAGAAGTTGCACCCGCCGGGTAACCAATCGGCGCATAACATACATCATGAACAAAGCGACCAAAAAAGTCTTTACAGCATTACTCACCAATATTGAGATAGCTTTTTCCGCGATACGCTGGTATATCAAATCAATACTTGCGGTAACGTACAAATTGGCAATCGTCTCTTTTTCGCCACCTTCGCTTTCATGCTGCAGAGCAAACGTACGTTCAACAACATGTGAAGATACGCGCTCACCGTGCTCCCAGCTCTTACCATTCGTCGTCACTATTCGGGCGAGCTCGATACCAGGCAGTTGATCCATCGCCTGCAGACCTAATTCGATTTGCTTCTTATCGTAATGCCACACACTGTCAGTAGCGCTGGGTACATATGCAGCGACCTCCTCAAGCGTCTGATATAAGTCTGAACGTTGCTGTCGATAGTCCATACTTAACTGAATTACCGTTATCACCAACGTTAGCATTGAGCTAAACAGAATGATCTGCACAATCAGACGTTTACTCAACCGATCTTTATCGATAAGCGCAGACATATTAATGAAAGAATATTTAATTTTTTGAGATATTTTCTACATTTTTGGCATCTTAAATTGCGGCAAAGTTTGCAATTCTTTAAGTGTTTTCTCAATTTGCTCTACCATCTTCTGGCCTTCGGCATTTTTTGGCGCTCCAAGAACAACGAAATCCAATTTATAAACCGTTTCAGCACGAATATTCGGATTGTTGAGTTGACTAAGTGCACCAGCAACGGGACCAGCATAGTCCATGAAATAGTCAGCGCGCCCGTTCAACATCATCTCAAGACCTGCCTCGCGAGTGGATGCTTCTTCTACTGTGGTTTTTGTCTCTTTATTTGAAAGAAAATCTAATACACCACCATAGCCATAGCCAGCCATTCGAATGATACGTTTGCCAGCCAAATCTTGTACGTTCTTAATGTTTGGGACACTACTCAAGTGTATAGCGCGCAATTCATCGACAAAAATTGGTAACTTCCCCACCGCACAAAATGCCTCACGCTTTGGACTGTTACCTAATATCGTGAAATTCACAGATCCATCTTTCAGGGATTCTTCAATGCGCGTGGTTGGTAAAATTCGTAGGCGCGGTTGGTAACCTAGCTTCTTAATTGCAGCCTCTGCTAGTCTAAACAAATAGCCATCTGGATTACCTTGGGCGTTTGTAATCCCAACAGGAGGATATTCCGCGAATCCAAATACCATTTCGCTTCCCCGTGAAGGCACGCTGGATTCTGATAGAGCTATTGTCGGAAGCGCTAATGCAAAAATCGTCACGACAACTTTGATTGGAGTTTTTAAAACAAGGTGATAAACAAATGAAAAACATTTACGTATCAAAGATAAATCGCACATAAAACTCTCCCGAGAAAAATGTCTGAATCGCGAAATCTAGTTGCTTACGCTCGAATTAACTTCAGCGGAAATGATCCGATACGCATTAACAATGCGTAATCTTGATTGAATTTACAAAATATATAATAGGCATGTTTAGCGAAAGATGCCCAATTTAAAGTGGGAATACTCTTTTTTTAACAATTTGTAAAACTTACATGCAAACTGTCGCAAAACAAGGCAATTGCTTCCGGGAATTTTTTATATTGTTGTAAGTCTTGCATAAAATCAAGACGAACCTCTATGTCAAAAAACGAATATCGTGAGTTCAAAATGATGTAGGTGGGATAAAGCCAGAAGCATTGTGCAATCAAGCACATCGATAATTTAGACACTGATTCTGAACCTGAGAGAAGTCTTCGCCAGGTAATTGTAATGTTTTTATTTGCTCCATAAAACCAGGGAACCTTTATTCGCCCCCATTTTTTTAAAGATTATTCTTCAAAAATTCCCATTTATTTTTTTGTAATGACCAGATCATCCAATCTCCGCGTGGTCCGTGAGCCTGGCCTGGGTACAATTGCAGGCTGTAGTCTTTACCATTTTTAATCAATTCATTGATCAGCATAATGGTATTTTGTGGATGTACATTATCGTCCATCGTGCCATGCATCAACAAAATTTTTCCATGTAGATTTTTAGCGGCTTTTTGTACGCTGCTATTGTCGTAGCCTTCTGGATTGTCCTGCGGCAAGCCCATGTAGCGTTCGGTATAGACGCTATCATATAAACGCCAATCGGTCACGGGGGCACCGACGAAACCGACTTTCCAGGCATCGCTATGCGTCAACGCATATGACGTAAAATAACCGCCATAGCTCCAGCCATCGAGCGAGATTCTGTCCATATCGGCCCAGCCCTGCTGACGTAGCCATGCCAGGCCATCAAGTTGATCTTGCAATTCCAATTGACCTAACTTTTTATGGATAGGCCAAGCGCTTGCCATCCCTTTATTACTGGCACTACGGTTATCGAGTATCCACACAACATAACCTTGTTGCGCTAAAAAGTGGAAGTACAAGTCATTACTCCAGCGATCCACTACTGTCGGCGCCATAGGCCCTGCATATAAATGCTGATAGACCGGATATTTTTTCTTTGCATCAAAATCTGGCGGCAAATACAGCAGGCTTTCCAGAGGAAAACCATCACGCGACATGATCTGCTGTTGCTTGACCGTCGCTAAATGCAAGGCCTTCATCGTTGCTGGCATACCGACATCATCAACCAGCTTCAATTGCGTTCCTGCATCATCGAACAAAGCTTGCTTTGGCGTTTGCTTGATGCTGCTCCAGCTATCTAAGAATTGGGTGAAATTCTTATTCCAACGCACTGCGTGTGTACCGGATTCGGTAGTCAGACGACGTAAATCGCTGCCGTCTAAATTGACTGAATAGACGTCATTGCCTATGGGATTGCGTTCATCGGCGGAGAACAAAATTCTGCCATGCTGTTCATCGATACCATAAGCTGTGCGCACCTCCCAATTGCCTTTAGTGATCACTCCCTGCAATTGATAATCTTTGTCATAGCGATAAAAGTGGCGGTGTCCAGTGCGGTCTGATTCCCAGACAAAACCACCATCTTTCAAAAATACCGGGAACGGCAATCGCTCAGTCCATGCGGGGCTGCTCTCATGCACGATGACTTTACTTTGCTGCATAGATTGGTCATACAAACGTAAATCTAACCAAGTCTGCACCCTATCCTGCCACGCAGAAAGCAGACGACCATCTGGTGTCCAACCCACTTGTACGATCAGCGTTTCTTTACCTTGATAAGGGTTCTCTGACCATGTCAGCTTGCCATTCAAGTCAACCACACCCAGCTTAACTATCGGGTTTGGATCACCTGCTTTTGGGTAATGTGTGCGGGTTGTTTGTGCTGGTTGCAAGTGGTCGCCACTGAGCGTATAGACCGGAACTCTACTCTCGTCAAAATTGAGTAAAGCCAATTTGCTCGAATCTGGTGACCACCAGAACGCCCGCAAGACGCCACGACCATAAATTTCTTCCATGTACACCCAGTCTAGCCGTCCATTCAAATTGGTATCGCTACCTCCTGTGGTCAGACGCTTTTCTGTTGCACTGGCAATGTCGGTGATATAGAGATCATTTCCCTTCAGATACGCGACCGATTTAGCATCGGGTGAAAGAATTGCCTCATCTTTGCTCACTTCAGGAGAATGGGTCAACTCACGCGCTTTGGTGTTTCTTAAATCGAGCAACCATAAATCATTTTTGTAGGTAAACAGGTAGGAGGTGACTTCCGGTTTTATTTGCGGTCCCAATTGTTCTGCCAGAGTGAGCGCCTCTTTGTCAGTAATTCCCGCTTTTTTCAAAACACTCATCACTTGGGTGTCGGCTTTTAATTCTTGCTTCCCCCAAGTCTTAGGATCAACTACAAATAGCTTCACATTTCCTTCTTGGATTTGCGTCTCAATCAAGCGATTTTGCACGTCCCAGGATAAACGCGTGAGTGGTGCTGTTGTGAACTTCTCTTTTTTTAGCGGATGGTATAGCGTCTCTAAACTCAATTGCCCATCACTCGCCATAACTTGACCTACGCTAAAAAACAGCATCGGTAAAACGCACCAACCCCATCGCTTATCCATTCATCCCCCTGAAATTTTATTTTGAATTAGAAATGCCACGCTAAACAGCTCTTAGCCAGCATTATGACCAAAGAAGAGCGAAGGAGTTCGCAATTTTGTCGTTTAAGAGTGCAATTTCTTTCAGACATAAATCAAACAAAAATCTGCGAGAAGCAGAGGGTAAGGAGCGCCCAGAAGCGAGCAAAACAAGCTTTAATGCGTATTGAATTTCACGCATTTTTCTTACATCACATAATTCAATATTAAATGTCATTATGTAACAAAATATACATATTAATATTTCAATAAAATTAAAATAAAAGCTTACCCAACTAATATGTTCTCAAATCATTCATTACATTATCTTTTGTGAAATTTACCTCTACTATCGATGTGAATGAAAACAACACATTAATAAAGTTGCCTCACTTTGTAACAATTCATTTCAAAATCACTGAATTCAA
Source organism: Cognatundibacterium jejuense (assembly GCF_014284255.1). Lineage (GTDB taxonomy): Bacteria > Pseudomonadota > Gammaproteobacteria > Burkholderiales > Burkholderiaceae_D > Undibacterium > Undibacterium jejuense. The sequence goes on along the minus strand of NZ_JACOFV010000012.1, from coordinate 78,850 downwards.
TTTAAAAAATGATTTCCACTAGGAATTTATTAGGAATTTTTGTTTACATAAAATGAAACAATGTTTTCAATTTCATGAAATACCACATATCTATACTGATGTATTAATTTAAAAAAATAGTTCGATTTATCAATAATATTGAGCACCAAATAAAAAACATTTGTCGCAAATCAATTAATACCACTTAGTTTTACTACATCAAAAAAATAAACTAACTATTTGAAGAGAAATTGATAATTTCTGCGTATGTAAATCCGCAGTAATTTCGTAAATTTTTCTGCAAAAACGGATGACGCTATTAATTGAAGAAAAAAGTAAAAACAAATTTTCAAAAAATACGCTCAGATTTTTTTCTATAGAAAAAAGATTCATTTCGGATCACATCAACAAGTCCAATCTGTAAATTACATTTGCTTACATTAAAGTGTTCCCAGAAACTTATCGATCAGTAGAATTTATCGAGTCATTTTATTAACAAGCAACACTGCCAACAATAATTGCAATATTGAGCTGGTCATGGACCAATCAAAAAAGAAAAGCAGACTCATTCGAAATAGCAAACGTTTGCGGCTAAACAAAAAATATAGCAAGTCGCTGCGTTGATGAGTTCACGAATGGAGACAAACATATGAATTTGAAGGCATTTCTGTTCTTAAAAAACTTTTTGCTGTGCCTTCTTAAAAATGAAAAGGCACTAGCCATATGCGCAGCATCCATCGCAATTTGGTCACTGGATTCGGTGTATTCACGGACCAACAGCGAACGTTTGATTGAAATAGCCACACAAATGCAACATAGTCGGGATGGGGAAACCTATACTCAGGGCAATTATCAATGTCGATCACAGATACAGGATAACGCCCTTAATTTCAGAGATTCTACAGAGCTGGCCTGCACAACTCGTCCAAATGCGATCAAAAGCAAAGGTCACACAGATAAAAATTTTATCGTCTTGGGTTTCTTATTCCTGCCATTTCTCCTCCATGTTCCTGACCTTGTTACTTAGCAAGGAATTGCATCGCTGTTTCATTTCTGCGGTTCAAATATAGCGTAAGCAAGTTCACACAAGAAGGCCTAGGCCTTCGTTGCAGTGCAACGAATTTTAATAATAAAACAGCTTTTTTTTGCTAAAGCGACTAGTGGCTTTTCCATGTCGGACATGCAGCCAGAGGACATCGTGACTTTTAATTCATCTAATAAGAAAAGAGACGTTATTGCAACTACGGAGATAGAGATATATCCATGCAAGACGGAACACCTGCGTTCACCATTAACAACAAAAACCTGGCAACAATCAACTGAAAATAGCTCTACGCTAAAAGTAATTTTTGACAACCTGGTGATGCGCGATACACCAGATCATCACGGATATGCATTACTGGAACTTCCTTACAACACAGTCGTAAAAGAAGGGGCAGAGGAACCACAATTCACAGACAACATCTCGTGGACGAATGTCGTTTCAGATAGCATCAAAGGCTGGGTATTAGCTGAGGGTGTCGTCACCTATACGCCACAGACACGATTCAACACAATCGCAGCCTTTAAAACAAACGAAAAAGCCGACGAAGCCAAACAAAAATTCAAACCGCCTGAAAAACCACTTAACACACTAAAAAAAAGTAGAAGTATTTCTTCGCAAGCGACAACTGAAGCAGCTGACGCAATGTCAAGTTGCTCACTATATCGTGTAATGTTGAACGACCTCGCGATGCGTTCAGCACCAGAAATCAACGCCCAACTTCTAAAAAAATTACAATTAGGCCAGCTCGTGGCTGGACTACCTCAAACAGTACGCGGTAGCTGGATAGCGGTACATGTCGACGGGCACATGGGTTGGGTCAATCATCAATGGATACAGGCAATTTCTATCAATTAGGACTTATCTTCACTAAATAATGTTACTTCCAAGAAGTATTTTTCAGCGTTGTAGGGGATGATTTCTTTATTAAAAGTATCCAGCACACATTTTCGAAATTAGTACTATCATCTCACAGCTTGGATTTATTCTTTCCCGTTCCCACCTGGAGGTTTTCATGATCAGTACCAATATCAATGGCAAAAATACCGACGTTGATGTCTCACCTGATACACCAATTCTATGGACGCTACGCGACTCGCTTGGGTTGACTGGCACCAAGTTTGGTTGCGGTGCTGCATTATGTGGCGCCTGTACCGTACATCTGGATGGTCAAGCCATCCGTTCTTGTGTGACGCCTGTTTCTGCAGCGCAAGGTAAAAAAATAACCACGATAGAAGCAACGACTGGTGGCGAAGACAAAGTTGGCAATGCGGTACATGCAGCGTGGGTGAAACACGATGTGGCTCAATGTGGTTATTGTCAGAGCGGGCAGATTATGAGTGCCACTGCATTCTTAAAATCGCTGCCACACGGCAAACAGCCTAGTATCGCTGAAATTGATTCAGCAATGGCGGGCAATATCTGCCGCTGTGGAACCTACGCACGCATTCGTGCGGCGGTTGCAGACGCTGCTAAAGCCATCATCTGAGGACAAAACCATGCTACCAAATATCAATTACAGCGAACTCCCACGCGCACTACAACACATTCTCGATCGCGATAACAACAATGTGCCAAGTGCACCATCACGTCGTAGCTTTTTGAAACTTGCCGGTATTAGCGGTTTTGCCCTCGGTGCTTTTCCTGGCTTAGTGCTAGCAAAAAATGCGACTGAGGCGACTAAACCACTAGGCCCAACGCAACTGCCTTCTGCGTTTGTAGAAATCGCTGCCAATGGTGAAGTAACGATCACCATTAATCGCCTCGATTTTGGTCAGGGCGTGCAAACTGCTCTGCCAATGATATTGGCGGAGGAACTGGACGCCGACTGGTCTAAAGTAAAGAGCCGTCACGGCACGAATGACGGCGCCTATGTAGACCCGAGCATGGGCATGCATCTGACTGGTGGATCCAGTTCGATCAAAAACAGTTTTACGCAATACCGTGAACTCGGTGCACGTGCGCGTGCCATGCTCATCTCAGCAGCAGCAACGCGCTGGAACGTGGATGTAGCACAATTACGTACTGCGAACGGTGAAGTCATTGCACCAGATGGTCGCAAACTCGGCTATGGTGAACTGGCAGAAGCAGCGATGAGGCAAGCTGTACCAGAAACCGTAGTACTGAAAAATCCTAAGGATTTCCGCATTATCGGTCACGCAACGACGCGCTTAGATGCGGTGGCAAAAAGCAGTGGTCAACAAAGCTATGGCATCGATATGCATTTGCCTGGCCAATTGACGGCGGTGGTTTTGCGTCCTCCTGTATTCGGCGCCAAAATCGCGACGCTGGATGATGCAGCGGCAAAAGCAATTCAAGGCGTCAAAGCAGTACTGCGTGTGCCGCTAGATCGTGGTGCAGAAGGCGTAGCCATCATTGCCGATGGCTACTGGCCTGCGAAACAAGGGCGGGATGCTCTTAAAATAACATGGGATACCAATGGCGTTGAAAAAGTCGACAGCGCAAAACAGCTGATACAGTATCGCGAGCTCGCAAAACAGCCGGGCAACCGTTACTTTGAAGCCGATATGGCACCGATGAATTCTGCCGCCAAAAAGATAGACGCCGAATTTACCTTCCCTTACCTCGCTCATGCACCAATGGAACCATTGAATTGTACCGTGCGTTTCAATAGCGATCTGGCTGAGATATGGGTCGGCAGTCAGATGCCTGGGCTCGATGGCATGATGGCGGCGCGTGTATTGGGTTTAAAGCCTGAACAAGTCAAAGTCCATGTGCAAATGGCAGGTGGCGGTTTTGGTCGTCGCGCGATTGCCACCAGCGACTATGTTTTTGAAGCCTGCTCCATTGCGAAGGCAGCCAAATCTGCAGGTTTGGATGTGCCAGTGCGCACCATGTGGAGTCGCGAAGATGATATTCGCGGCGGTTACTACCGTCCGGCACAACTGCACAAGGCTCGTATCGGTCTCGACGCGCACGGCAAGGTCTTAGCCTGGGATCACGTCATCGTTGGTCAATCCATCACCGCGGGTACGCCATTTGAAGGCTTCATGATCAAGAATGGCATTGATAGCACCGGCGTCGAAGGTATGCGTGAACCGTATGATATTCCTATGCGGTTAACTGTCCATCATCCTAAACTGAATGTGCCTGTACTTTGGTGGCGCAGCGTTGGTTCCACGCACACGGCTTTTGTGATGGAAACCCTGGTCGATGAAGTTGCTCACGCCAACAAAAAAGATCCGGTGGCCTACCGCCTCGAATCCTACGGCGACAAACACCTGCGTCACCGCGCCGCACTCGAATTAGCGGTAGAAAAAAGTGGCTATGGTAAAAAGAAATTACCTAAGGGCCAAGCCTGGGGCGTGGCAGTTCACGAGTCCTTCAATACTGTCGTTGCGTATGTGGTTGAGGCATCCGTCAAGAATGGACATCCTGTCCTGCATAAGGCAACGGCAGCCGTGCACTGCAATCTGGTCGTCAACCCGCGTACGATAGAAGCACAGGTGCAAGGCGCGGCCTTGATGGGCTTGTCGATGTGCTTACCAGGGGCAGCAATTACGTTTAAGGATGGCGTGGTTGAGCAAAGCAATTTCAGCGATTACGTGGTGCCGCGCATCACAGATATGCCAGATATTGCGGTGTACACCGTTGCCAGCGGCGACGCCCCCACTGGTATGGGCGAACCTGGCTTACCACCATTGGCACCGGCATTCGCCAATGCGATCGCTAAGCTGACTGGTAAACCAATTCGTCAATTGCCTTTTAAACTAAGTTGAACATCAGCTAAACGGAAGAAATGGAAGATCTCGATACCATCGTTTTACGTACTGCCCTGAACTGGCATCAGCACGGGCAGTCGGTGATATTAGTGACGGTAGCCCGTACCTGGGGATCGTCACCTCGTCCGCCGGGCTCACTGCTTGCCGTCAATCATCGTGGCGAAACGGTGGGCTCGATCTCTGGCGGATGTATCGAGGATGATCTGATTAGCCGGATTAAAGAAGAAGGTGTGCAGGCTGTATGTAAAGACGGCCTGCCAGTCGTACAACGCTATGGCATCTCTGCGGATCAGGCACATCGTTTTGGTCTGCCTTGTGGCGGTACGATAGAGTTAGTGCTGGAACCTGTTTCTGAACTTAGTCAGTTGGATCAATTATTATCCGCCTGTGAGCGACGTCGTAATGTCGAACGCAGGCTGGACTTACGAAATGGGTACACGCAATTGCAAGCCAGTACGCGTGGTGGTGTCCCGATACTCGATGAGCATCAACTTATGACGTATTTTGGTCCACAAGTGCGTCTGATCGTTATCGGCGCGAGTGATTTGTCGCGTTTTTTGTGTCAATTTGCACTGAGCTTAGGCTTCGAAGTGATCGTCTGCGACCCGCGTGAAGAATACCGCGCCAGTTGGCAATTAAGCGGTATCACTGTCAGCGCAGAAATGCCGGATGATCTGATACTGCAACTCAAACCTGATACTCGCACCGCCATCATCGCCCTATCGCATGACCCCAAACTGGATGATCTGGCATTAATCGATGCGTTGCAATCCAAGGCGTTTTACGTCGGCGCAATTGGCTCACGCCGCAACAGCGAACAACGACGCGAAAGACTACGCACCCACTTCGATATTTCTGACGATAGCTTGCAAGCCCTGCACGGTCCGGCAGGTATCTACATCGGCAGCAAGACCCCTGCCGAAATTGCCCTCTCCATCATGGCGCAAATTGTCGCTGTTAAAAACGGCATCCCCGAATCGCTGGCGACCGAAGTCGCCTCCGGAAAATTACAACACGAAGATGTGCAACATATCGAGACTTTTCAGTGCGGTATTTAAATCACGGGTAAAATCTCGCACGTTGGTATGACTCTCCGAAGAGTCAGGACAGCGTGCGAAAATTAGTCTTATTTTTCGATGCTAGCTCATCGCAATGTGCTCCTCAGAAGTTGTCGCATCCTTATGGTCTTTAGCATGTACCAACCGGTACAACAAAGGCAGCACGAGCAACGTCAAGAAGGTCGAAGACAAAATCCCTCCTATCACCACCGTTGCCAGCGGGCGTTGCACTTCAGCGCCAGTGCCAGTCGCAAGCGCCATGGGAACAAAGCCCAGCGAGGCAACCAGCGCTGTCATGAGTACCGGACGTAACCGCGTCAGCGCACCGGTTGAAATGGCTTCGTCTAAGGACATATGCTGTTCTCTTAATGAACGGATATATGAAATCAGTACCAAGCCGTTTAGGACCGCGACACCGGATAAGGCAATAAAGCCAATGGCAGCCGAGATCGACATCGGTATCCCACGTAGTGATAAGGCAAAGATACCACCGGTCAGGGCAAAAGGAATACCAGTGAAAACGAGCAAGCCATCTTTGATGTTGTTGAACATCACAAAGAGCAGTGTCAACACCATGAATAACGCGATGGGAACAACGATTTGTAAGCGTTGCGTCGCCGACTCTAATTGTGCAAAAGTACCACCCCAACTTGTCCAGTAACCCGAGGGGACGCTGACCTCTTTTGCGACTATTTGTTGAGCCTCCGATACGAAGCTACCAATATCACGATCACGCACATTGGCACTAACAACCAGATAGCGTTTGCCATTTTCACGACTGACCTGATTAGGGCCTGGCGCGATATCAAGTGTCGCCAGCGCACTGAGTGGAATAAAGCTGACAGGCATCCCAGCTTGTGGCGGCAAAGGAACCGGCAACTGTCTCAAAGCATCAAGATCACTGCGCAAAACCTCAGGTAAGCGAACCTGGATATCAAAGCGGCGATCACCTTCAAAGATCATGCCAGCTTTTTGTCCACCTGTGGCGGTTGCCAACACATCCTGAACGTCACCAACATTCAAACCATATCGTGCCGTCTTCGCTCTGTCGATATTCACGGTCAACATCGGTAGTCCTTCCGTTTGCTCTCCCTTGACTTCGATCGCTCCCGGAATTTTTTGTAATACGCTGGCGATTTTCTTCCCGGTCTGTGCCAACACCTCCATGTTATCGCCATAAATTTTGACTGCCACGTCGCTACGCACACCCGAGATCAACTCATTGAAACGCAACTGTATCGGTTGTGAAAATTCATAGGCGTTACCGACATACCGCGCGGCTTCTGTTTGAATTGCTGCGATGAGTTCTGGCCGTGTTTTCTTAGGTTCAGGCCAATTTGATTCTGGCTTGAGCATAATATAGGCATCAGAAATATTCGGCGGCATTGGGTCGGATGCAATTTCTGCCGTACCTGTTCGTGCAAACAAGCGATCAATTTCCGGAAATTTTTCTTTCAACCCGGCTTCGAGTTTTTTCTGCATGTCCAATGACTGGGTCAGACTGGTACCCGGAATCCTCAAGGCTTGCATCGCAATGTCGCCTTCATTCAGACTTGGAATAAACTCACTCCCCATGCGGGTCACAAGAATGCCCGCAGCGAGCATCACGCCAAGTGCACTGACGAGTACCAAAGAACGATTCCGCATGACCTTGTTGAGCAGTGTGGCGTAAATGTTCTTTGCCATCAACATCAGCCGATTTTCTTTTTCAGCAACGCGCTGACCGATAAAAAGTGCAACGGCAGCCGGGACAAAAGTGATTGAGAGCAGCATCGCACCCAACAATGCAGTCACCACCGCAAACGCCATTGGATGAAACATTTTCCCTTCGACACCGGTCAATGCAAAAATGGGCAAATACACGACCATGATAATCAACTGCCCAAACATCAGCGGGCGCCGAGCTTCTTTTGCTGCTGCAAACACTTCATCAAAGCGTTCATTCAGAGTGAGTTCCCGCTGCAACCTATCCTGTGCATGGACCAGACGTCGCACACAATTTTCAACGATCACCACAGCACCATCGATAATGATGCCAAAGTCTAAAGCACCCAGACTCATCAGATTGGCACTCACTTGATAAGTGACCATGCCACTAAAGGTGAACAGCATGGAAAGAGGAATGACCATCGCCGTAATGAAAGCAGCACGAATATTTCCCAGAAACAGAAACAAGATCGCAACCACCAGCATCGCACCTTCGATCAGGTTTTTCTTGACGGTATAAATGGCTTTATCAACTAATACAGTGCGGTCATACACCGTCACCGCTTTAACACCTGGTGGGAGTGAGCGATTAATTTCCACCATGCGTTTCGCCACTGCTGCGGAGACAGCCCGGCTATTTTCACCGATCAACATAAACACCGTACCTAACACAACTTCGCGGCCATTTTCTGTTGCGGCACCGGTGCGTAACTCGCGTCCGATAGCGACCTCTGCAATGTCACGAACGCGAATCGGAACGCCTTGAACATTGTTGACTATCGTGTCACGCATATCGTCCAGACTGCGCACCTGACCTGGGGCTCTGATCAGGAATTGTTCTCCCCGTCGTTCGATATACCCTGCGCCTATATTGCTATTGTTACGGTCAATGGCATTCACCACATCTTTGAACGTCAACCCATAAGAACTCAATTTAATGGGGTCTGGTGTGATGTGATACTCTTTTGCGTAACCACCAATTGTATTGATTTCAGTAACACCATCAACTTGCCTCAATCGTGGCTTAATTATCCAGTCCTGAATTTCGCGCAGGTCGGTTGATGTGTAAGGTGTTCCATCGGCTTTCTTTGCATCGGGCTCACTTTCTACGGTCGAGAGAAAAATCTCACCCAGTCCGGTCGAAATCGGCCCCATCATTGGCAGCACGTCGGGTGGCAAATTTGCTTTGGCCTCCTGAATACGTTGGTTGACCAATTGACGTGCAAAATATATGTCTGTCCCATCTTTAAAAATGACGGTCACCTGAGACAAACCATAACGCGACAAAGAACGTGTCTGCTCCAGATGTGGCAAGCCTGCCATCACGGTTTCAATCTGAAACGTTACCCTTTGCTCGATTTCTAATGGCGAATAGCCGGATGCAGCCGTATTAATTTGCACCTGCACGTTGGTGATGTCAGGCACTGCATCAATCGGCAAACGTTGATAATTAAAAACCCCGATCGCTGCCATGGCAAACACCGCAAGCATGACCAACCATCGATGTTCAATAGCGAGACGAATGATTCGTTCAAACATAGTGATCCCCTTGATTTGCTTGATTGTGTAAATTAATGCGCATGTTCAGCACTTTCCTTTCCTGCCTCGGCTTTCACCACAAAACTACCCGCCGCCGCATAAGAAACATCAATCGGCATGCCATCCAGAATTTCAGTCAACTTGCCATCACTGACGCCAGTGGTAACCACTCGCGCCTTAAAGCCATTGGGAACTTTGATGAAGACAACGGTTTTTCCCTCGAGCGTTTGGATAGCATCAGATTGCACTGTTACCGCGAGATCTTTTTTTCCATGGCTCAAAGCAACGTTCACAAACAAGCCAGGTCTCCAGGCAAGGTTTGGATTAGTGATGACAACACGTGCCTTTGCCGTGCGCGTCTGTTCACCTAAGAGATTGCCGATATAGTTAATTTTTCCAACCGCAGATAAGTTTGTAGAAGTAGATCGGATAGTGACTTCGTCGCCAATCCGTGCGCTTTCAAGGTCTTTGGGGGTGAGTACCACCTCAACCCAGACGCTGGACAGATCCGAGATAAGAAAGACATTGGCGTCCTCTTTGACCGCTTCACCTAGCGCGATGTGTTTTTCAATCACGATGCCGTCAAAAGGCGCACGCAACACATAGCGATTCAGTTTTCCTTCAGTGTCATCCGCATTGAGCGCAGACAATGTAGACTTGCTGGTTTGCGCGTTAATTTCAGCTTCACGATAGGCCTGCTGTGCCTGCAAATAATCCTGCTCTGCGGAGATTTTATCTTGCCAGAGCTTCTTCTCACGTTCATAAGTTAACCGTGCTAAAGAAAGACGTTTTTGCGCTGCCATCGATGTGCTGCGTAATTCTGCTAACTCAGGGCTAGAAATGACGGCGAGGACTTGTCCTTTTTTAACCCTTTGCCCCAGATCAGCGGAAACCGATTCAGCAACACCAGATAATCGTGGAACAATATGCGCAGTACGATCCTCATTGAATCGGATTTCTCCTGGCAATGTGATGGTGTTGGTGATACTTGCCGGTGCTGATTGAGCGATCTGTATATTGGCAGTTTGCATTTGCTGCTGATCCATGTGGATTACATCATCGTCTGCTTCTTCTGCTTCATCGTTGGCTTTTTTTGTATGATCTGATTTTTGTTTGGCCGCATTTTGTACTGTATTTTCATCCGCCTTTGCAGTCGTTTTTTTATTCCAGAACATGGTCGCTGCAATGATCATGACGATGGCAAGCACGACATAAATAATGATCATTTTTTGATTGAAATTTTTGTTCATCTTCATTTTTTATTCCTCCCATTCAGGAAAAAATTTTCACCCGACTCAATACCTTCAACACTGACATAGCGCTGCATTTCTGCAATCGAACGATAGCGATCAGACACGGCGCGTAAATACTGGGTGCGGCTTTGAAAAAGAGTTCGTTGTGCATCAAGTACATCCAGGAAATTAAATTTACCCAATTCAAATCCCTTCACTGCAGCATCAAATGCAGCTTGTGCGGCAGGTAAGATGTCCTGACGGATGGCTGATATCTGGCGCCCGGATACTTGCGCACGTTCGTAAGCATCTGCTAATTGCTGACTCATACGCAGGTACTCAATTTCAACAGTGGTTTTTGCTTTCTCGACACGATTGAGGGCGGACAGCACGTTACCTTGGTTGCGATTAAATAATGGTAAGGGGACGGATATACCGACCACATTCTGCGAACGGCCTGTCTCACCATCCTTCTTATTACCGATCACCACGGTTACATCAGGCATTTGGAGGGCACGTTCCAATTTGAGCTGTGCCTCCTCACGCGCGATCTGGTTACGTGCTTGCCGCAACTGCGGCGAGGTATCGAGGCGGGCTTTGAGGTCGTGAAGTGAAGGAATTTCAGCCAATTCAAATTCAGGCATGACAAGCGTCTCTGTCAGGTCACCAGAGCGTCCCAACAATGCCGCTAAGCGACGTCTGGCGTGCTTTAGCTCGACATTTGCTTGTACAAACTCTAATCGCACATTCGCTTCCGCAATGTCAGAACGTTTTTGTTCTAACGGCGAGATTTTGCCAGCAAGTAATCGCTTCGCTGCAGCATTGCTGGCTTTTTGGCCGAGCTCTAAGGATGCGCTGACAAGATTCGCCCGTTCGCTTGCATTGAGTGCCTCCAGATAAGCAGCAACCACTTCTGCACGTAACTCAGCACGGCTGATCGTGACATGATTAGTCGCTAATTGACGCTCCTGCTCAGCGACATTAATTCTGGCTTGTCGCTTCCCGCCAAGCTCCAGCGTCTGGCTCAATTGAATGGTTTGTGTACTCGTCGATTTTTGTAACCCTTCTTTCAATACAGAAATTTCAGGATTAGGAAAAGCACCTGCTTGTTCACGTACACCATTCGCGATATCAACGCTTTGCTGCGCCGATCTTAGCTCGGGGTTCGATTCCAGCGCCAATAAAATAGCCTGGTTTAACGTTAATAAATCACTGGTAATGCTGGCACCGGCCTGATCATTAAAATGAGAAGCTTTTTTTTCTTGCTCAGTTGCATAGGCACGAGCATGAGGTAACAACTGCATCAGCAATGCAGCTGCAAAGACAAAATGTATGGATTGCATAGATAACTCCGAAAAATAAAATACGAAGAAAATCCAGCGGCAAGGCTTACGCCCGGCAGAGTATGCCTGGGCGCAGAATCAGCGAGAGAGACCGAACATTGCCACCGGAGTTAAACCGGCAGCGACCACTGAGGGCGTTCTGGGGGGGATTTGTAATTAGAAGGGAGTCCGGGATCTGTTGCGACAGCAGCATATCCTAGCAACAAAATACCGAAAGCGTGAACAGCAGGCTCATCTAGAAACACGATGCCATGTGCGCAGAGCGAGCAATGCATATGCGGAATGGATTTCGTCGCAGACTTGGGGTCCACTTTAGAGATAGAAAAACTCTCGTCGGCATCCATCTCATGCGCATGGTGCCCAAAGTGCTGTGCAGGCTTGCCTGTTTCATGTTCGCAATAGGCTGACGCGGCATTCCAGATGAACTGAAAGGCCACGATGCTTATCAACAGAAACAGGAATCGACGTGTCATGTGGCGGATTGTATCACGACCGATTTCACGCGCAATGATCTGGCGAAGTATCAGTAACATTGCGCTTGTTATTCATGCCTTAAGAATCCGCCTTCGGAAGTGACTTAAAAGGAAAAGCTTGTTGCTTGAGAAAACCAATCGGAACATAGTCGCCCACGACCCCATATTTTTCTGGGAACTGCTTCTCGGAATCCACCGCCGTTCCAAACATCCAATCAATAAACGCGAAGTGCGCTGCATAATTTTTGTCGATCGCCTCGTCATCCGACGAATGATGCCAATGATGAAAATCTGGCGTTACGAACACCTTACGTAGCGGTCCCCAATTGATGTGGACATTGGCATGATTAAACACCGCCTGAAAACCTACAACAATAATGTAGGCGTCCAACACTGGTTTGGTAAAACCCACGACATACAAAGCACCGAGGATAACGACACGCGTCGCGATGATTTCAAACATGTGCAAGCGGCTGCCTGCGATCCAATCCATAACCTCCGAAGAGTGATGCACCGCATGGAATTTCCACAGGAAAGGCACCTCATGGTATGCCCTGTGAGCCCAATACTCCACAAAATCAGCCACAAACACGGCAAGTAAAAGTTGAGGAACAAACCAGATCGCGCTGACAAATTCTTGCACCTCATGTCTCACCATCCAGCCAAATACGTTATGTATCAGATAATTCACAACTAACAGCATGAAGCCAATCAGTAAATGGTTCACCACAAAATGAACCAAATCGTTCTGCCACGCTTTTCTGAATATCGCTTGCCCTATATAGAGTGGGAATGCCTTCTCCAAAACGATGAAGATAATCGACGATCCAAGCAAATCCAGAATCAGCCAATCGAGCCCGAGATAAGGCGTGCCATCTGCAAAATCCCCGACCGGCACGCGCGAGCCACCCAACGCCACCGTCGCCAACACCAAAAAAAGCGCTGCACAATTGACACCACGGCTACGGTTTCTGGCGACATTTGCCAGCGACCAACTACCTGAAATGATCAAAGCCACGAACATCACCTGCCGTATCACAGTCACGTTGTATTTGACCCTGAGTTCTGGCGTCGTTAAATATTGTGGGAAATGAAATGCCAGCACGCCTAAAAAGCATAAAATCGCCAAGGCCAGCGCGAAAACACCACTTGCAAGACCACTTCCAGGCTTAAGCTCGCCATCGGCATGAAGCATATGCGTCGTTTCCTCGACCACTTCATGCGCCACAACCAGCGGAGCATTTGCCACTGCTGTTGCCATGTGTTTGAAATTTCGTTTTAGCTTTGCTGCAGATTTCTTATCCATGTGCCCCCCCTTCTTTATTAGATAGCGCTTCTATAAACTCATGCCCTGAAGCTGTCAGTCGAAGTGGCAGAACCGAGCTTACCCCGAAATTTAGTTCCCCAAAGGTGACGTAAAATAAACGTAACTTTGGAAAGACAAATGATGAACAGGGTATCAAAAAAAGCTTACACGACCGAGTTTAGAGAACTGGCCGTTAATAAAGAGTCTACAAATATTTTCTTCAAAATTATGAGATTTCAGATTGTAAGAATTCACTTAATTCTTTGTCCTTACTCTCTACAGTCATCATTCTTTGCGCTTCCTCGCGATTGATGAATGTTTGAGCTAAAAATTGAAATTTATCGTAATACTCAGCAATACCGGCATCCCTTCCCTCAATTATGTAACCTTCTAATGCGTACCACCATTGCATGACAGGATATGAGAATGAATTGTAGACAAGCGAATTATCTAACCAACCACGTTGATACAAAATACCTACCGATTCCAAAATATCAATGACATATTCAACGCCGGCAATATATATACCTGTCTTATTTACACGGCCATATTCCCTCTCCTGCATTAAATGCTTCGCTAATTCTCTTCTTTTTTCTCTGATATGAGGGCTATCGTATTTGTCAATAAATTGCATTGTCAAATTTAGCCTCGTCATCTCTTTTTGTGATTCAATTGAAGCATTTGCGACACGATTATTTGCTTTAATTTGGCAAACTGAAACAATTACAGTGCAAAAAGCAAAAAACGCGGCACCTATACTTCCCCATGTAGACAATGAGTTCAAATCCGTAAACATACATTCCTCAAATTAATTTTTACTTTTTTATGACAATTTAGGTCTGAATCAAACTAAATTTGGACGCTGTTTTCCACTTGCGTCATAAAAAGCTCGAAGCACAAGTTCAGGTATTGAATCAAACGCTAATTCAAATGCTTCACCAGCATGTTCACCACCAAGCAATTCATCATTTGTTGAATGTGCCAATCGCTGATGGGCTGCGGCAAAGGTTTTGCCCCAAGCCTGGGTCAGAACGTTAAAATCATCCGCTCTATCCAAAATTTCAACTGCCGATTTGGGGCTGAGTTTCTGCAAACTCACGCCATCACGATTAAAGAAATGTTCAATACCAATATCGCTTTCTTTACGTGCTCTATTTGAAGCCTTCACATTAAGTTGTTTAGCGCTATGATCTAATGCCAAACCGAGAAACTCAAGTAAGCATCTACTATGCAAAATAGCGCAAGACACTACCGGCTGAGTGAAATCCCCAAGAAATCCATGATATTTAGAATTTGCCTGAATACCAATGTTCAATTCAACCACCTCATTGATGGTATATTTTTTTTCAAGAGAAATCGCAGTTTTTCCGAAAGCGATAGCTCTTAATCTATAAGGTATTACCAAATCGCTTATTCGGATAAGATTTTCGGGCGTAAGCATTGAGCTCCTTAGCCTAATTTTTCATATTAAGGTAAATTAATTATATGCAAAAAAGTTAAATCTTTTTATTTGAATTAGTAAAAGTTTTTCTATAATTATTTCGCAAATAAACTTGTCCAAAGAACGCTATAACATGTGCTTCGGCACACTTTTGCTAGTCACTTCGTAATGAATGGAGGGAATATTTTGACCTTGCAGAAAGTCTTAGGCCATAGAGATTTGAAAACGACAATGATATATGCGCACCTAAGCCCAGAGCATCTTCAAGAAGTTAGGGTATTAAACCCGCTTTCTCGGTTGACACTTGGTTGACAGTTTCGGAAATAAAAAAGGGCTCACATTGCTGTGAGCCCTTAGTCTTACTGGTGCCGGCTGCCGGAATCGAACTGGCTACCTGATGATTACAAGTCAACTGCTCTACCAAGTGAGCTAAGCCGGCGGAAATCTTATCGTCTGCACTTGATTGCTCAAGCACTTCCGAAGACCAAGATTATAGTCTACTTTATTATTTTTAGCGAGGGCTTTTCTGATTTTTTTTGATCTTTTTCAGAATTTGTATTTGTGACACTGCCAGAACCGGAACTTACGGCGGCTAAACCAAGGCTAGGTTTGGTCTTTTCTTCGACTGGCGGCGGGGTATCTTCCTCTTCGGAAACGGGTTCGCCGAGTTCCAGTTCAAATGCCATACCCTGGCCATTTTCGCTGGCGTAGACCGCGATCACGTTGGCGACAGGTACATAGATTTCGCGCGAAACACCACCGAAGCGGGCTTTGAATGTCACTGCTTCATTATCCATTTTGAGGCCGCTGGTGGCACCAAAGCTGATATTGAGGACAATTTCGCCATTGCGTACAAATTCCATCGGTACTTGCGCTGCACCACCAACTTTGACTGCCATGTAGGGGGTGTAGCCGTTATCTGTGCACCATTCGTAAATGGCACGCATGAAATAGGGCTTAGTAGATGTTTCTTGCATAAGAGATACTCAAACGTATAAATAATTAAGCATAGATTGCAGTTCAGAAAACAACAAGGCTGACCTGATGCAACTAGTCAGCCTCGTGCTATGACCTGCAAGGATCAATCTGCTCATTTAAACAAGCAGATTAACGACGCATTACTTTTTCAGATGGCGTCAATGCTTCGATGTAAGCAGGACGGGAGAAAATACGTTCTGCGTACTTCATGATAGGTGCTGCTGTTTTAGACAACTCAATACCGTAGTGATCCAAACGCCATAACAACGGCGCAACCGCCACGTCTAACATAGAGAACTCATCACCCAGCATGTATTTGTTCTTGATGAACAAAGGCGCTAATTGTGTCAGACGATCACGAATTTCTGCGCGTGCTTTGTCCTGAACCTTCGCGGAGCTGGTATTTTTGTCGTTTTCTAAAGTATGAACGTGAACGAACAATTCTTTTTCAAAATTGAACAGCATCAAACGTGCACGTGCGCGTTGCAATGGATCAGCAGGCATCAATTGTGGATGTGGGAAACGCTCGTCAATGTATTCATTGATAATATTGGATTCATACAATATCAATTCGCGTTCAACCAAAATTGGCACCTGACCATATGGATTCATGGTCGAAATATCTTCAGGTTTGTTGAATAAATCAACATCACGGATTTCAAAATCCATACCTTTTTCAAACAATACCAAACGGCAGCGTTGAGAAAATGGGCAAGTTGTGCCCGAGTAGAGAACCATCATTTTTATAGTTCCTTAAAAACGATCAGGGCGAGGTGCCAATTTTGCGCACCTCACCCTAGGGATTACTCGCCCGTTTACGACGGAGAAAAACGGGCGATCTGAGAAAATTCTGACTTGTTATTTAACTCATTTCGCAAGACAGAAACATTGCTTTTACTTAACTTCCTTCCAGTAGGACGCATTCAAACGCCATGCAAGTGTCGCTAAAAACGCCATGAATATCACAACTATAGCACCTAAACGCTTGCGAGTTGA
Organism: Cognatundibacterium jejuense; assembly: GCF_014284255.1. Classification (GTDB taxonomy): domain Bacteria; phylum Pseudomonadota; class Gammaproteobacteria; order Burkholderiales; family Burkholderiaceae_D; genus Undibacterium; species Undibacterium jejuense. The sequence continues at coordinate 62,013 of NZ_JACOFV010000012.1, read as the reverse complement.
TTGTGCTGGTTCACCCATCCACTGTAGATATGCTACCAGATCACCCACTGCGTTGTCATATTCTGCTGTAGTTAATGTCCCATCGGAAACTTTTTCGAAGCCGTCAAACTTGTGAACAGACTTAGATTCATCATGCGGATCTTTCTCTTCGACAAACTTTGCGGTACGAACACCTTGCAATTGCCACAACACATGCGGCATGCCAACGTTAGGGAAGACCATGTTATTCCAGCCAGTCGGACGAGACTCGTCTTTGTAGTAAGTACGCAGATAAGTGTAGAGCCAGTCGGCACCGGAGCCTGCTTCTGATGCTTTGGCACGGGCGATCACTGACAAATCTGGTGGAACCGCACCAAACCAGGCCTTGGCATCTTTCGGTGCCATGGTGGTTTTCATCAGATCACCGACTTTTTCACCAGTGAACAACAAATTGGTTTTGATTTGATCTTCAGTCAAGCCAATGTCACGCAGACGGTTGTAACGCATCGCTGAAGCAGAATGGCAGTTCAAGCAATAATTGATAAACAATTTAGCGCCATTTTGTAAAGCAGCCATATCTGTGGATCGATCCGGTGCGTGATCTAAAGGAAAACCTCCTTCATTTGCCATCACCAAAGCCGGAACGAAAGCCAGAGTCGCGATCAGTTTTTTAAGTAATTTCATGCTTATTCTTCCTCGCTTAATTTGCTCAATGTGGCGTAAAAGTTACACGCTTCGGTACTGTTTTAAAGGTACCCATCGCACTCCACCAAGGCATCAACAGGAAGAAGCTGAAGTAGATGACTGCGCAAACCTGAGAGATACGTTCACGAATTGGTGATGGTGGTTGTACCCCCAGATAACCGAGAGTCACGAAAGTAATCGCAAATACGATATACACCAATTTGTGCCAATCAGGACGATAGCGTATGGATTTTACTGGTGACAGATCAATCCAAGGCAAGAAGGCCAGGATAACGACGGAGCCACCAAACAACACCACACCCCAGAATTTCGCATCCAATGCGCCAGGCATCATGCCTGCTATCACGACCAACCCCAAGCCAGCTATCGCAAATTTGATGGTCTGCGGTAATTTTGTAGTCAGGTAGATCAATGCTACGTAGGCCGCAATACCAGCCTGCGCTACGAACAAAAACTCTGAAGTGGTGGCACGCAAAATCGAGTAGAACGGCGTGAAGTACCAGGTCGGCGCAATGTGTGGAGGGGTCTTCAGTGAGTCTGCCGGAATAAAGTTATTGTATTCCAGGAAGTAACCGCCCATTTCTGGCGCAAAGAAGATCACAGCACTGAACAAGGTCAGGAACACTGTCACGCCAAAAATATCGTGGAAAGTGTAGTAAGGATGTGAAGGAACACCATCAACAGGATGACCATCAGGGCCTAAGTTTTCTTTGATCTCAATACCGTCTGGATTGTTCGAACCCACTTCATGCAAAGCGATCAGATGCGCGGCAACCAGACCCAGCAATACCAAAGGAATGGCAATCACGTGGAACGAGAAGAAACGGTTCAGTGTCGCATCAGAAACAACATAGTCACCACGGATCCACAAAGACAGATCTGGGCCAATGAATGGAATCGCACCAAACAAGTTAACGATAACCTGCGCACCCCAGTATGACATCTGACCCCAAGGCAACAAGTAACCGAAGAAGGCTTCAGCCATCAGGCACAAGAAAATCGCGAAGCCAAACAACCAGATCAACTCACGTGGTTTGCGATAAGAGCCATACATAAATGCACGTGCCATATGCAGATAAATCACGATGAAGAAGGCCGAGGCGCCAGTCGAGTGCATGTAGCGCACTAACCAACCCCAAGGCACGTCACGCATGATGTATTCAACCGATGCGAAAGCCAATGTTGCATCAGGCTTGTAGTGCATGACCAGGAAAATACCGGTAACGATCTGAATGACCAACACCAACATGGCCAGTGAGCCAAAGATGTACCAGAAATTAAAATTCTTAGGTGCGTAGTATTTACCCCATTGATCGTTCCACAGTTTAGTCAGTGGAAAACGGGAGTCGACCCAATTAAGGGCTTTATCGACAACGGGTGCATCAGCTGGAAGCTTTTTTTCAACAAACGCCATGATTACGCCTCGCCTTTCTCATCTTTACCGATGATAATTTTGGTATCCGATAAAAACATGTGACGTGGCACATCCAGATTTTGCGGTGCTGGTTTGTTTTTATACACACGACCGGCCAGATCGAAAGTCGAACCGTGGCATGGGCACAAAAAACCACCTTGCCAGTCATCTGGCAGCGAAGGTTGTGCGCCGGCTTGGAATTTTGAACTAGGCGAGCAACCGAGGTGAGAACAAATACCTACGGCAATTAACAAATCTGAGTGCTCTTTACGCGAACGGGTTTGCTTATCGCAATACTCAGGTAACTCCATGGTGTAAGGTTTTTTAGACTCTGGATCAGCCACCTTATCTTCTGTTTTTGGCAGACTGGCCAACATTTCTGGCGTCCGTTTTAAAATCCATACAGGTTTACCACGCCACTCAACAGTGGTCATTTCACCTGGCTTTAGAGCGGAGATATCTACTTCCACCGGAGCGCCAGCTGCTTTTGCACGCTCTGATGGCTGGAAAGTGCTGACTAGCGCCCCAGCCGTTGCCAATCCTGCCACACCACCCGCCGCGCAAGTGGCGACGAGCAAACCGCGACGGCCGGAATCGACCTGCTTTTCATTACTCATACCAACCCCAATCTGTCAAAAATCGAAACTTGATGAAGTTCAAACCCGCATCTAGCAACATTAAATTATAAAGTAGCGAGATATGGTTTTAAAGCAAATACTACCCAAAACAGCAACACTTTCCCTTTATTTTTACAAAACCGTCACTATTTGACATAGTTCATATTGGCACGTGATTTTATGTGCTAAATGTGAAAAATCAGTGATTTTCTGTAAAGATAATTGACAAACTATAGCGGCAAATTCAACGATTTGCGCATTAAAATATGGACAATTGATCGAACGGCACATTTGCCATTAATTTTTACGGAGACCATCAATGAGCATGATGCAAGAATTCAAAACCTTTGCCACAAAGGGAAATGTAGTCGATTTGGCTGTGGGTGTCATCATCGGCGGTGCATTTGGCAAAATTGTTGACTCTTTAGTCGGCGACGTTGTCATGCCTGTTATTGGTAAATTATTTGGCGGCCTGGATTTTTCCAACTACTACCTGCCACTGAATGGTCAAAGCGCACAACTGACTTTGATTGAAGCTAAAAAAGCCGGTGGCGTCTTGGCGTATGGTAATTTCATTACCGTAACGGTCAATTTTATTATCCTGGCTTTTGTGATTTTTCAAATGGTCAGACTGGTCAATAAACTGCGTAATGAAGAACCAGCACCCGCGCCTGCACCAGCGCCAACACCAGAAGACGTCATCTTACTCAGAGAAATTCGAGATTCCCTGAAAAAATAAAGTCGCACTGCATTCTTACCAGGAGCAGCCACTGATTCACCCGATTCAATGGCTGCAAACCAGACATCAGACTGGATTATCGATATCAATGAAATGGTGTTCGATGCCAAACTCTTGCGCAACCAACTCCCCCAGCGCCTTGATCCCATAACGCTCTGTCGCATGATGACCACAAGCGAGGTAGGCAACACTCGCTTCACGCGCGAGATGTACAGTAGGTTCAGAAATTTCCCCACTGAGGTACACACTGGCACCAGCAGTAATTGCCTGATCTAACATGTTATGTGCAGCACCGGTACACCACGCTATTTTGCCTATTTTTTGTGCACCATCACCAATCAACAAAGGTTTTCTGCCCAGACTTAAAGCGACATGGTCTGCCAGATCTGCCATCGTTACCATCCCCGGCGCCTCAATTTCCCCGAGCCATCCCAGGTCATCCTCACCAAAACGTCCCGTGGCACGCAAACCTAAAACCTGCGCAAGTTGTGCATTGTTACCGATCCGCGGATGCATATCTAATGGCAAGTGATAACCAAATAAGGAAATATCGTTTTGCAATAAGAGCTTGAGGCGACGTTGCTTGTGACCAATGACGCGCATATCCTCGCCGCGCCAAAAGTAACCATGATGTACCATAATGGCATCGGCACGCAGTTCAATGGCGGCTTCGAGCAAGGCAATACTGGCAGTAACGCCAGTCACAATACAGCTAATCTCATTTCGCCCTTCCACCTGCAAGCCATTTGGGCAATAATCACGGACACGTGTTACTTGCAATTCCAACTCTAGAAATTTTGCAAGTTGATCCCTATTTACCAATTTTTTACTCATCATTCACCTTATGCGACGTCTTTGGTTATTATTTGCCCAGACTGTGACAGTTGGTCTGGCGATCTGGTTTATTTTAACCACCCTCAAACCTGACTGGGCCAATAATGCCTTGAATAATAGTCACGTGCCAGGCCTGTCACCCACTCTAAACCTCAAAGAAGCGCCTGCAAACAACATTGCAGCGCAAAGTAGTTATCGCAAGGCAGCACAAAAAGCGATGCCTTCCGTGGTGAATATCTACACTTCAAAAGAAGTCCAGCGTTCGCGCAACCCGTTATTGAATGATCCTAGTCTACGACGCTTTTTCGGCGACCAAGGTCAGAAATCAGAACGCCAGTCCAGTCTGGGCTCGGGGGTCATTGTCAGCTCGGAAGGCTATATCCTGACCAACAACCATGTGGTTGAATCCGCAGATGAAATTGATGTTGCCCTCGCCGACGGACGTTCAGCGGCAGCAAAAGTCGTCGGAACGGATCCGGAAACTGATCTGGCAGTCATCAAAATTAATCTTCCTGATCTGCCAGCAATCACTCTGGGGCATCCTGACGACGCCCAGGTCGGCGATGTGGTTCTTGCCATCGGTAACCCATTTGGCGTCGGTCAGACCGTGACGATGGGTATAGTTTCAGCGTTAGGACGTAACAATCTGACTGAAAATGCGTTTCAGAATTTTATTCAGACAGATGCAGCGATCAATCCTGGTAACTCGGGTGGTGCTTTGGTCGATATTAACGGTAACTTACTCGGCATCAATACCGCAATTTATTCACAAACAGGTGGCTCGGTAGGCATAGGCTTTGCAACACCGATTTCCACGGTGAAATCGGTGATGGAATCGATCATTAGCCAGGGTCAGGTGGTACGCGGCTGGATCGGTGTAGAACCACAGGAAATCACGCCTGAATTAGCTGAAAGTTTTGGCATCAAACAAAAATCTGGCGCGATCATCGCTGGCGTAATCCGTGGTGGCCCAGCAGATAAAGCAGGCATGAAGCCTGGTGACATTCTGGTCTCCATCGATGGTAAGCCGGTCAATGGAACGCTGGAGATGTTTAATTTAGTGGCGCAACTCACGCCTGGCAATAAAGCCAAAATTACTGTTTTAAGAAACAATCAAGAACCTACCTTGCAAGTATTGATAGGCAAACGTCCACCATCACGTCGTGAAGAATAAAACAAAATGCATCTGATTGATCTGCAAGCGTTCTTGTCGGAGCTATCCGAAAACAATAATCGTGCGTGGTTTGTGATGAACAAACCACGTTACGATATTTTGCGTGCCGAATTTTTGCAACTGGTGACAGAGCTAATCACCGGTATTCAAAAATTTGATGCTGCTATTACCGGCTGCGAACCTAAAAAAGCGCTGTTTCGAATTAATCGTGATGTGCGTTTTGGGCACGACAAATCGCCATACAAAACCACGTTTTCCTCCTCGATTCTGCCTAGCGGTCGCAAAAAACCCAGTGAAGGCGGCGGCCCGGCCTACTACTTTCAACTGGATGCCAACGGCAGACTATTCTTTGCCTGCGGCGAATATATGCCGCCTGCTGACCGTTTAAAAGCGATCCGTGAACAAATCATCAATGATGAAGCTGGCTTTGAAAAACTGCTCAAAGATAAAAAGTTAAAGCAAACGTTTGGTGAACTACAAGAAGAAGGTAAGCTCAAACGCCCACCAAAAGGCTATGACGCCGATCTTAAGCACATTGAATACCTGAAGCTCAAAAACTTCATGGTGTGGACTGAATGCCCTTATCAAGGTCTGGGCAGCGATGAGGTTAAGCAGACTTTGCTCAAAGCGTATCAAAGCGCTCTGCCGCTCGTACAATGGTTGCGCGGTGCTTAAGTTCATCAGCGATCAAATATAAAAAAGAGGCGGGATGTCCGATGACACCCCGCCTCTTTTTTATTCACTGAAACCTGTCAAACAATGGCTTTTAGTCGACCGTATCTGGCGCCTGCGTCACGCGCACGAAGAGCGGCGCAATCACCAAACCCAGCTCATACAACAGCCACATCGGCAGCGCCAGTGAGAACTGACTGACCAGATCGGGTGGCGTCACAATCGCGGCGATCACAAATGCGCCAACGATTACATACGGACGAATCGCCTTGAGCTTCTCAACAGAAACGATGCCCATACGAACCAGTACCACCACCACCACTGGTACTTCAAACGTCACGCCAAAGGCGAGACACATGGACATAATAAAATCCAGATAATTTTCGATATCCGGTGCCATGTGGATAGAGGTTGGTGAAAACGCATTGATAAACTTAAAAACGCGGCTGAAAACGATGAAATAACAAAATGCCACACCAGTCAAAAATAGTATCGATGACGAAATCACCAGCGGGGCGATTAGACGCTTTTCATGCGCATACAAGCCCGGCGCAATGAACGCCCACACTTGATACAGTATCCACGGCAATGCCAGTAAAACCGCCAGCAACATGGTAACTTTCATTGGCACCATAAAAGGCGAAATCACACCAGTTGCAATCATTTGCGAACCGACCGGTAAAGAGTCGACCATAGGCTGCGCCAGAAAATCATAAATCGCAGAAGGCCCTGGCCATAACATCAACAATGCGGTGGCAATGGCCAAGCCATAGCAGGCCTTGACCAGACGATCACGCAATTCAACCAGGTGGGAAATAAAACTTTCCTCAACGCCGGGTTCAATTTTATCGCTCATGCGAATACCACCCAAAAAAGAGAACGCTGGGACATAGACTGTGACATCAAATGGAATTAATAGAAACTGACAGGCGCGCGCGATTTAGCGCGGTGGCGCGCCATGCGTGCGGAACCTGAAACAATGTGATTGCGCTGACCGTGGCGATTTTTGTACCAGCTTGGAATGGCAGAAGTTTTAGCCAGTTTTTTGCGGCGAAACTCTTTTGCCTTACGCGCCAGTTGCTCGGTACTGACACAGGAATTGCTATAGGTCGAAGACGAAATAGAATTTTCTTGTCCTATCGTACGCAATTCATCGGTCGTTTCATTCCATGATTGCGACACCGATTGTTCAACATTGTGCGCAGCTTCCTGCACGTCTTTTTGCATCTTGCGCAATTCGTCGAGCTCTATTTCTTTACTGACTTCTGCTTTGACATCGTTGATGTAGCGTTGCGCGCGCCCCAGCAACGTGCCTGCCATGCGGGCAACGCGCGGCAGTTTTTCCGGACCGATCACGATTAAGGCAACCACACCAATCAGGGCGAGTTTGCTGATACCTAAATCAATCATCGTGTTTATCCGCTAGATAAGCACCGGGAACACTGAAAAGCACCTTTGAACAAATCACTGTTTGGATTTTTCTTTGGCGTCAACATCAATGGTTTTTTCAGCATTGGCTTGCGCAACAGGTGCTTTTTCTTCTTCACCCTTAATGCCGTCCTTAAAGCCTTTGACTGCTTTGCCAAGATCGCTACCGATATTGCCCAACTTTTTGGTGCCGAATACCAAAATCACAATGACCAGAACCACCAGCCAATGCAAACCACTAAATGAACCCATGATGTACTCCTGTTGATGCTAATGAAAGCAATGCTCTCATCAAAATTTAATTAGCGTTGTCCACGCCACGGTTGAGAGCCGCCAATGACGTGCATATGCAAATGATACACCTCTTGTCCACCGTCCGCGCCCGTATTAATCAAGGTTTTGTAGCCGCCGTTATAGCGACCATCCGCCTGCTGAATGGGTGCACAACCGTGATCTGACGCCAATTTGGGGGCGAGCGCCAGCATTTTTCCTAAAACCGCCTGATGTTCAGCTTGTGCAGAAGACAAGGTATCCAGATGGATTTTCGGGATTACCAGTAAATGCACAGGCGCTGCCGGATTAATATCTTTAAACGCCAGCAATTCATCATCTTCGTAAACAATAGACGAAGGAATTTGCTTAGCCGCAATTTTACAGAAAATGCAATTATCCACGTTTTATCCGTTTTCAATAAGCAAAGAAACAACTCATTTAGCTTGGCTCAGGCTGCTATTCTGATCGAGAGGCTTTTTCTTCCAGACCAGAAAGGCCTTCACGTCGCGCTAACTCATCCAATACTTGCTGCGGGCGCAGATCATACTGGGCTAACATGACAAGCGAATGAAACCACAAATCAGCACATTCGTACAAGACCTTAGAATGATCACCCGAGACGCGTGCGTCTTTAGCAGCCATCACGGTTTCGGTTGCTTCTTCGCCGATTTTTTTCAGAATCGCATCATCGCCTTTGGCAAATAAGCGCGCGACATACGATTTGTCTGGGTCACCACCATTGGCGAGCTTGCGACTTTCGATGATTTCTGCCAGTCGCTGCAAAACTTGTTCTTGAGTAGCGCTCATTTATAAATGCTTTCCGGGTCTTTCAGCACGGGGTCAACGGCTTGCCAATCACCATCATTGAGGCTACCTTCAAATTTTTGAAAAAAACACGAATGGCGACCTGTGTGACAAGCGATGCTGTCGGTTTGCTCTATTTTCAGCAAAACGACATCCTCATCGCAATCGAGGCGAATTTCTTTGACCTTTTGTACGTGACCGGATTCTTCGCCTTTGTGCCACAATTTCTTGCGCGAACGGCTCCAGTACACGGCTTCACCCAATTCCACTGTTCTGGACAGGGCTTCGCGATTCATCCAGGCAAACATTAACACATCGTTGCTACTGGCCTCTTGTGCGATCACAGGCACCAGACCTTGATCGTCCCACTTCACTTTATTTAACCACTTAGCGGCACTCATACCAACCTCATAGGAATATGTTGCGCTGCCATAAATTGCTTTGCTTCGCCAACCGTATGTTGACCATAATGAAAAATACTGGCCGCCAAGACAGCGTCAGCCCCACCTATTTTTATCCCATCGGCCAAATCTTGCAAACTACCAACGCCGCCTGATGCAATAACCGGAATAGACACGGCGTCTGAGATCGCACGTGTAAGTCCTAAATCAAAACCAGAACGGGTGCCATCTTTGTCCATGCTGGTCAGCAAAATCTCGCCAGCGCCAAGGCGGGCCATGTTTTGCGCCCATTCAACGGCATCCAAACCTGTTGCATTACGTCCACCATGGGTAAAGACTTCCCATTTTCCTGGTGCGACATTTTTGGCATCAATGGCAACCACAATGCATTGTGAACCGTATTTCGATGCAGCGTCCGCGACCAGTTGTGGATTGGTCACGGCAGACGTATTGATACCCACTTTGTCGGCACCTGCATTCAATAAGCGGCGCACATCAGCCACGGTGCGAACACCGCCACCGACCGTCAATGGAATAAATACCTGCGAAGCGACCGCTTCAATGATCGGCAAAATCAGATCGCGTCCATCGGATGAGGCGGTGATATCCAAAAATGTGATTTCATCGGCACCTTGCGCATCGTAACGACGCGCAATTTCGACAGGATCACCAGCATCGCGCAATTCTTGAAAATTTATTCCCTTCACCACGCGACCAGCCGTTACATCAAGGCAAGGAATAATGCGTTTAGCTAAACTCATTCGGCTTCTTCTTCGGAATAGTACTCGGTAGCGTCGTCGCTCAGTTCGTCTGCACGATCTTGCGCCGTCAACAGGTCCAGTGTGCCTTCATAAATTGAACGACCGCAGATCACGCCTTCGATGCCTTCACCTTGTACTTCACACAAGGCTTCAACGTCGGCCAAATTATGCACACCGCCAGAAGCAATCACGGGAATACTGACCGCTTGCGCCAATTTGACAGTCGCCTCAATATTCACGCCACCCATCATGCCGTCGCGGCCAATATCAGTATAAATAATTGCCTCAACGCCATAACCTTCAAATTTTTGCGCGAGGTCGATCACTTCATGGCCGGACAATTTGCTCCAACCATCGGTCGCTACTTTGCCATCTTTGGCATCAATACCGACGATGATCTGACCAGGAAATGCGCTACATGCATCTGCCAGGAAGCCTGGGTTTTTGACCGCGGCTGTACCAATAATGATGTATGACAAGCCGTCATCCAGATAACGCTCGATAGTATCAAGATCACGAATCCCACCACCTAACTGCACCGGAATTTCTTCGGTATCAGTTTCTTCGGCGTAGTCACGCACAGCCTGAATAATTGCCTTCACTGCCGCTTCATTTTTTGGCTTGCCAGCAAATGCGCCATTCAGATCAACCAGATGCAGGCGACGTGCGCCTTGCTTGAGCCAATGGCGAGCGGTTTCAGCCGGATCTTCAGAAAACACGGTGGCTTGGTCCATATCACCTTGTTTGAGGCGTACGCAGTGACCATCTTTCAGGTCGATAGCAGGGATGAGCAACATGATGTAAAAGAAATATAAGCGTCTAAAAGACAGTAAAAAATCAAAAAAGCCAAATGTGATTCAAAAAAATACAAATGCTGCGCCAGCTAAGGCGCAAAACTTCGATCAGGGATTCCAGTGTACAAAGTTTTTATACAGTTGCAAGCCAGCCTGGGCACTCTTTTCAGGATGGAATTGCGTGGCAAAAATATTGTCGCGCGCCACTGCACAAGCGAATGGATGACCGTAATCGGTGATGCCTACCGTATGCTGCGCATTTTCAGACTGCGCAAAGTAGCTATGCACAAAGTAAAAATACGCCTCGTCAGGTATATCTTGCCACAAAGCGTGAGACCGCGATTGTTGCACGCGGTTCCATCCCATTTGCGGGACTTTAAAACGTGAGCCATCGGCCTGCAGCTGACCATCGAGTCTGAAACGCACTACCTTACCAGGCAATAAGCCTAAGCCTGGTGTATTGCCTTCTTCACTCAGATCAAACAACATTTGCTCACCGACACACACGCCAAACAGTGGTTTGTTCCGCGCAGCATCCAAAACCGCTTCTTGGACACCGGAGTCGCGCAAACTGCTCATGCAATCTGGCATTGCACCCTGACCAGGCAAAACAATGCGATCAGCGCTTTGAATGTCGGCGACTTCGCCGGAAATCAGTACATTGGCCTCAGGCGCGACGGCGCGCAGGGCTTGCGCTACTGAGCGCAAATTTCCCATACCGTAATCAACAACAACAATTTTATTCATCATAATTTACCCCGCATCAACCTTACCATCCAAGCTTCATGATTATGTTGTGACAGAGTCTGAAAACACAAATTAAAGACTACCCTTAGTAGATGGAATAGTACCAGCAGCGCGGGCATCAAGCTCTGTTGCCATGCGCAAAGCACGGCCAAAGGCTTTAAACACGGTTTCGCATTGATGGTGGGCGTTGTCGCCACGCAAATTATCGATGTGCAATGTCACCAATGCGTGATTCACAAAGCCCTGAAAGAATTCGCGCGTCAAATCAACGTCAAAACCACCAATCATGGCGCGGGTAAATGGAATATGGTATTCAAGACCAGGGCGACCAGAAAAATCGACAACGACGCGCGACAGCGCTTCATCCAAAGGAACATACGCATGACCATAGCGACGTATGCCTTTTTTATCACCCATGGCTTTGGCAAACGCTTGTCCCAAGGTAATACCAACGTCCTCTACCGTATGGTGCGCATCAATATGCAAATCACCGACGGCTTCGATATCAAGGTCAATCAGACCATGACGGGCAATCTGATCCAGCATGTGATCCAGAAATGGCACGCCAGTATTGAGCTTTTGTTGACCGGTGCCATCCAGATTGATGGCAACACGAATTTGTGTTTCGTTGGTATTGCGGGTAACCGCCGCAATGCGTTGAGTTGAGTTATTCATTTTGATGACATAGAAGCTGCAAACGCAGCAAGAAATAAATCATTCTCTTCCTGAGTACTGACGGTGATACGGAGACAGTTCTCTAGCAGAGTATGCATTTTACCCACATTTTTAACTAAAATTTTGTGATTCAACAATTTGACAAAGACTTGTTCAGCGTTTGCAACACGTATCAGCAAAAAATTTGCTGCCGAGGGAAATACTTGCACGCCAGACATCGCGCTCAAGGCTGCTGCTAACTGACTACGCTGCGCGCGTAATGCGGCTGCCTGTGCATCCAGCACTTCAACTCTTTGTAAAACAAATTCTGCCGCTGCTTGTGTTAAGACATTGATATTGTAGGGTGGGCGCACTTTTTCAAATTCATTCATCAAAGCATTGTTGCCCGCCATATAACCCAAACGTATTCCTGCCAGCCCAAGCTTGGACACGGTGCGCATCACGACAAGATTATCAAACTCTGCCAGTCGTGACATAAAACTCGTTTGCGCAAACGGTTGGTAAGCTTCATCAACGACCACAACGCCGGTATTGCCTACGGCGTGCAAAATCTCAACCATGTCATCCGCATCATACAAGGTGCCGGTTGGATTGTTCGGATAGGCAAGATAGGTGATCGCAGGCTGATGTTCGGCAATCGCTGCCAGCATGGCGTTTTTATTGAGTGTGAAATCCGCATTCAAAGGAACGCCGATAAATTCCAGCCCCGCAAATTTGGCAGACATCGCATACATCACAAAACCCGGCACAGGCGCGAGTACTTTGGCACCTGGCTTTGCGCAAGCGACCGAGATCATGGCGATCAATTCGTCGGAACCATTACCGACAATAATTTCATGTCCGGCTGGTACGCCTAACTTTTCAGCAATGATGCTTTTGAGATTCGTATAAGAAGGAACAGGGTAGCGATTCATCGCGACCTGTGCCAAATGATGCGCTAAGTCTTGCTGCAATTCTGATGGCAACACAAAAGGGTTTTCCATTGCGTCGAGTTTCACAAAACCGGCAGAATCCGGCACGTGATACGCCGACAGACTGGCGATTTCAGGGCGAATAATATTCGTTAGCGTCGTTAAATTCGTTACGTTGCTGCTACTCATTCCATATACTCCAGGCAGTACGGCATATCAAAAACGGAAAGCCTATAAGTTTAGCTGGCGATATGCAGTCAACACTGCATACTCCCCCCCTACATTGTTTTATGCAAGCGCCACTGCTGGCGCAATATTTGGGTGCAAACTCAGGCGTTTCTCTATCATCGCGCAATAATCGGGATTTAACTCAAAACCGACAAAATCACGCCCACAACGTTTTGCTGCGACGGCGGTGGTTCCGCTGCCCATAAAGGGATCAAGTACCACGCCGCCTGGTGGGCAAGAGGCCTTGATCATACGTTCGATAATTTCGAGCGGTTTTTGGGTTGGGTGTTCTTCACGTTCGGCATGCTCTCGATGCAAGCGTGAAACACTCCAGACATCTTTAGGGTTGAAGCCTAGCTCCAACCATTTTGCGCCTTCAAAAATTTTCCGGCTGCGCGCTTTTTTAGTAGCGGCATCATACGGAATCCGTATCGCATCCAGATCAAAATAATAATCTTTGGCTTTGACAAAAAAACCTATCGTGTCATGCACCGAAGAATACTTACGCACGCTGCCCCCCATCGACGGTACGCGCCTGTCCCAGATAATTTCGTTCATCATCGTCATGCGCTGTTTGAGCAAAACGAATACCTCAGGTGAATAGCGCCAGGTCAAAAAGATATACAGGCTGCCGTTTGCTTTGAGCTTAGGTAAAGCAGCATCTATCCATTGCGCCATCCATTCCAGATAGGCTGCTGACTCCATTTTATCGGAATCATTGCCATAATCTTTGCCCAGTCCATACGGTGGATCAGCAAGCAATAAATCGATGCTGGCATCAGGCAACCGCGCTAAGCCATTTAACGCATCTTCGCAAAAAATCTGATTGCGCCAATCTGCATTCATGCGCATGGACTCATAGAAATTTTCATTTCAGCGTATTCATTTCAGGCGCAGTTCAGCGCTACGGGCATGGGCTTGCAAACCTTCGCCGTACGCCAGCTCGGCAGCGACTTTACCTAAAGTTTGCGCACCTTGTTCACTGACAAAAATCATCGATGAGCGCTTTTGGAAATCATACACACCAAGCGGTGAAGAAAATCTTGCAGTACGTGAGGTTGGCAAAACATGATTAGGGCCGGCGCAGTAGTCACCCAGCGCTTCGGATGAATAGCGGCCTAAAAACATCGCACCTGCATGACGAATTTTATCTGCCCATTGCTGTGGATTTTCAGCAGAGATTTCTAAATGTTCAGCAGCGATACTATTGGCGATTTCGCAGGCTTCATCCATATCGCGCACCTTGATCAAGGCACCGCGGTTAGCCAACGAGGTACGTATTACTTCATGACGTGGCATGGCTGGCAACAGTTTAATGATGCTGGCGTGAACCGCTTCCAGATAAGCCTCATCAGGGCATAATAAAATGGATTGCGCCAATTCATCGTGCTCAGCTTGCGAGAACAAATCCATCGCTACCCAATCAGGATCGGTGGTGCCATCGCACAACACCAGAATCTCTGAAGGTCCGGCAATCATATCGATACCGACCGTACCAAACACGCGGCGCTTAGAAGCAGCCACATAAGCATTGCCCGGGCCAACAATTTTATCGACTTGCGGGATCGTTGCAGTGCCGTAGGCCAAAGCACCCACTGCTTGCGCACCGCCGATAGTAAATACACGATCAACGCCAGCAATTGCGGCAGCAGCCAATACCAATGGATTTTTAACACCATCCGGTGTCGGCACCACCATGATGATTTCTTGCACGCCAGCGACTTTCGCCGGAATCGCGTTCATCAATACCGATGAAGGATAAGCCGCCTTGCCACCAGGCACATAGATACCAACACGATCTAAAGGTGTGACTTTTTGTCCCAAGACCGTGCCATCGGCTTCGGTATAACTAAAACCACCGGAACCGCATTCTCGTTTTTGCACTTCGTGATAAGCACGCACACGCTGCGCCGCGGTTTCTAATGCGGCACGACGTTCAGGACTTAAGGATTGCAACGCTACCTGCATTTCGGATTGCGACAATTCAAGCTCAGCGATACTGGCCGCTTGCAGACGATCAAAACGGTTAGTCGCTTCCAGTACGGCGGTATCGCCGTTGGCTTTGACGCTGGCCAATATCTGTGCAGCGGCGCGATCGATGGCTTCATCTTCGCTCGCTTCAAATGCCAGCAATGACGACAATCTGGTAGAAAAATCTGCATCTGCAGAATCGAGGCGGGTAATCAGTGAAGCCATGCTTATCTCTAGAAATTAGGTATTCAGTTTGGAGGCGCGATCAAATGCTTCCAGAATCGGTTGCAGACGCTCACGCTTTAATTTCAATGCTGCCTGATTCACGACCAGACGCGAAGAAATATCCATGATGTGTTCGACTTCGACCAGATTATTCGCCTTGAGCGTATTGCCAGTACTAACCAGATCGACGATGGCATCCGACAAACCGACCAACGGAGCCAATTCCATTGAACCATACAATTTGATCAAGTCAACGTGTACACCTTTGCTGGCGAAATGCTGACGTGCAGTTTCGGTGTACTTGGTTGCGACGCGCAAGCGCGCGCCTTGACGCACGGCTTTGGCATAATCAAAGCCAGCGGAGACAGCCACTGACATACGGCATCGGGCGATATTCAAATCAATAGGCTGATACAAACCTTCGCCACCATGCTCATGCAATACGTCTTTACCCGCTACGCCAAAATCAGCCGCGCCGTATTGCACGTAAGTTGGCACATCTGACGCACGCACGATGATCACCCGTACTGCAGGATCATTGGTTGCCAGAATCAGCTTACGCGATTTCTCCGGATCTTCGGTCACGCGTATGCCTGCAGCTTCCAGCAATGGCAAGGTTTCTTCAAAAATACGGCCTTTGGATAATGCCAATGTCAGTTGTGTCGTCATTATTTTACTCGTTGAATATTGGCACCCACTGCCGACAACTTGAGTTCGATACGATCGTATCCGCGATCTAAATGATAGATACGATCAATCAGTGTTTCACCCTCAGCCACCATGCCTGCAATCACCAAGGATGCTGACGCGCGCAAATCTGTCGCCATTACTGGTGCACCGACCAATTTTTCCACGCCATTAACAATCGCAGTGTGACCATCGATTTCAATTTTAGCGCCGAGGCGATTCATTTCCTGGACATGCATGAACCGATTTTCAAAGATCGTTTCGGTAACGCGGCTATTGCCTTGGGCAATACAGTTCATCGCCATGAATTGCGCTTGCATATCGGTTGGAAAACCTGGGTATTCAGTGGTGCGGAAACCCACAGCTTTTGGACGTGCACTCATTTGCGCGCGGATCCAGTCTGGTCCGGTGGTCAGCACCACGCCAGCTTCGCGCAGCTTATCCAAAGCGACATCCAGAATATCGGTGCGTGTGTGGGTCACACGAACGTCACCGCCCGTCGCCGCAACGGCACACAAAAAGGTGGCGGTTTCAATCCGGTCAGAGATCACGGTGTGAGTAGCGCCATGGAGACGTTCAACACCTTGAATCACCAAACGGTCAGTACCTATGCCTTCAATCTTGGCACCCATGGCAACCAGCAAATTAGCAAGATCAGTCACTTCTGGTTCGCGTGCCGCGTTTTCCAGAATGGTCTCACCGTCCGCTAGCGTCGCTGCCATCAGCAAGTTTTCAGTACCAGTTACAGTAATCATATCGGTAACGACTCGCGTACCTTTGAGACGAGTCGCTTTAGCATGGATATAGCCAGCTTCAATGCTGATTTCTGCACCCATGGCTTGCAAGCCTTTGATGTGCTGATCAACCGGACGCGAACCAATACCGCAACCACCTGGCAAAGACACTCTGGCTTCGCCAAAACGTGCCACCAATGGCCCCAATACAAGGATAGATGCACGCATGGTTTTCACCATATCGTACGGCGCTTCGAGTTTATCAATCGCATTGCCGCGCAAGGTGGTGACACCATCTTCTTGCGTAACACTGACGCCCATCTGACGTAGTAATTTGAACATGGTGCTAACGTCTTGTAATGAAGGGACGTTATGTAACACCAATTCATCCGAGGTCAGCAAGGCCGCGCACAAGATAGGCAGCGCAGCATTTTTTGCACCGGAGATACGAATATCGCCGTTCAGGCGGGAACCGCCCGTAATCAGTAATTTGTCCATTATGCTTGGTACTCTTCAGGCGTCAGGGTTTTCATCGATAAAGCGTGGATTTCTTCGCGCATGCGATCACCCAACACGGCGTACACCAATTGATGACGCTGAATCGGACGCTTACCGGCAAATGCGGCGGAAACGATGACGGCGTTGAAATGCTGGCCGTCGCCTTCGACTTCCAGATGGGTACATTCCAGGCCAGCTGCAATGTAATTTTTAATTTGTTCAGGGGTAGGAAACACAGCTTTTCTTTCTAAAACTAAATTAGTGACGTAACTTATAACCACGCTTCAGCATCTGCAGTGCAATTGTCGCCAGCAGAATAAAGAACACTGTGACTATCATTAAGCTATGCAAAGGATCGACATCGGACTTGCCAAAGAAACCGAAACGGAAGCCATCGATCATGTAAAAAAATGGATTGAAACGTGACAGTGTCAACCAAAATGGCGGCAAGGAATGAATCGAATAAAACACTCCCGACAAAAAGGTCGCAGGCATAATCAGGAAATTCTGAAACGCGGCTAACTGATCAAATTTTTCTGCCCAGATACCAGCGATTAAGCCCATAGTACCCAGCATGGCAGCACCTAGCAATGCGAACAGGATAATCCACAAAGGTGAGTAAAAACTCAGATTCGCAAACCATACCGTCACAATAAAGACGCCAGCACCAACTGCCAGTCCACGCAATATCGCAGCCAAAACATATGCGCCAAAAATTTCCCAGTGCGATAGAGGTGGCAGCAAAACAAAAACCAGATTGCCAGTGATCTTAGACTGAATCAAGGATGACGATGAATTCGCAAATGCATTTTGCAAAACACTCATCATTACCAGTCCAGGTACCAGGAAAGCGGTATAGCGAACGCCCGGATATACCTGTACATGATCTTCCAGTACATGACCAAAAATCAGCAAGTACAACAATGCAGTCATGATTGGCGCGGTAATCGTTTGCGTTGCGACCTTCCAGAAGCGTAACACTTCTTTGTACAACAGCGTATTAAAACCAGTCATATTCATCATATTCAGCCTTCCATAATTTGCAGGAAGACATCTTCCAGATCCGCTTGCAACAACTGCAAATCGTCGATCACACAACCCGCCAGACGGAACTCACTTAACATCGATTCGACGTGGGCATAATCAGTCACTCGCAAAATAAATTGATGCGGATTGGACGGTGTTTCGTGAGTGATAATTTTGTCACGCAAAGAAGCTGGCAAAGCAATATTACCGCTGTTCGCCAAAGTAACGCGCAATTGTGAGCCTGAGATGCGCTTAATCAGGGCGGCCGTAGTATCGAGTGCCACCACTTTTCCCTGCTTGAGCATTGCAATACGATTGCACAAAGCCTGCGCTTCTTCCAGATAATGGGTGGTCAGCACGATAGTATGACCGTCACGGTTCAGACGTGCGATGAATTTCCACAAAGTCTGACGCAATTCAACGTCAACACCGGCAGTTGGCTCATCCAGAACGATAACCGGCGGTTTGTGTACGAGTGCTTGCGCGACCAGTACGCGGCGCTTCATACCTCCGGACAAGGCGCGCATATTGGTATCGGCTTTATTGGTCAGATCAAGGTTTTCCATGATCTCATCTATCCATTTGTCGTTATTTTTGATGCCAAAATAACCAGACTGCATGCGCAAGGTCTCGCGGACGGTAAAAAATGGATCAAAAACCAACTCTTGTGGCACAACACCTAACTTGCTTCGGGCATTTCTATAGTCGCTGACGACGTCATGCCCTTGCACGGTAATCGTACCAGCATCTGCCCGATTTAGTCCGGCAAGAATGGAAATCAGGGTCGTCTTACCTGCGCCATTTGGGCCAAGTAATCCGAAAAACTCACCTTCTTCAATCGACAGTGAGACCCCACCCAGTGCCTGCAAGGACTGGTAGCGCTTTTGTATATTGCTAATTTGTATGGCAGCCATATGGCATGTTTGCACTTGCGTGCTCAAAAGGAATCGGAGATAAACGAGAAACCAGTAGTTTCATCACTAAATGAATAGCGACGAAACCTTTGATTATAGGGGATTTTCAGCGTTTGAACTGAAAGCAGCTACGGTAAATGCCTTGAAAGTGGCGTGAAAATTTCCCCCTGGCAGTGAGCGTCAATGTCGCTCGGCAGGGGTGATGTGGAATTGGTCAGACAGACCATAAAGTTGTATCAGGCTGATTAAACTTGCCGGGACCGCATGAAATTGCAGAATTTTCTTATATTGTGCAGCTTGACGTTGCCATTCAATCATCGTGGCAACGGCCGATGAATCAATCTGAACCAGATTGGAAAAATCAAAATCAGACTGCCCCTGCGCAATGGCATCATTACCAGCCGCCGCAACTTCACGGGCATTTTTCTGCGAGAGCTCGCCTGCTAATTTATACACAGAAAACTTTCAGTTATTTAATTATTTAGAGGTTGACTTAACTGGTGCTGCAGCCAACTTCTTATTTTTATCCGACAAGGTTTTAATCAGGCCATCGATACCAGATTTACTGATGGTTTCACTAAAGGTACCTTTGTAAGTTTCAACCAACCAAGCACCGAGTACATTGATGTCATAAATTTTCCAGCCAGTTGCAGATTTAGCAAGGCGATAATTCAATTGAATTGGATCGCCACGGGACTGAATCACTTGTGAACGAACCTCTACCTCAGTATCTTCCGGTGCAGAACGCATAGGCTTAAACTCGACGCGCTGATCTTTGATCTGGGAGATTGCTCCAGAATAAGTGAATACCAGCAAAGTACGGAATTCTTTGGTCAGTTGCTGCTGTTGATCAGGTGTGGCCTCTCTCCAGCTCTTACCTGCAGCCAAGGAAGTCATACGCTGAAAATCAATGTACGGCAAAATTTTTGACTCCACCATGTCGTACACCCGTTTTTGATTTCCCGCCTGAATTTCTTTGTCGTTTTTTGCCAGATCTAAGATTTCCTGACTGATGCGTTTAACCAGCACATCAGGTGCTTCATCTGCTGCAGCCGCTGGCGAAGCCAGCGTCAAGCTTACCAATGCCAACACAAAAATTTGTGTGAAAAGGTTTTTAATTGATGTCATTAATTTCATTTTTTTTCCATATCCAGCGATGATCAACATTTGCCATCGCTTACATTGTTGCTACCTATATAAAATACAAGCGTATCTGTGGCATTAATTTTTTAACACTATCGACACCCAGACGGAATTATTCGTCAGGATGAATTTGATTTTCTCGTCGTTGCAAATAGGCATCGCGGATAAAGACATATTGATCCAGTGCTGCGTCTTCAATCAAAGAACCTGCATCAAGGATGTTTGCGCGTTTATCGACCAGTCGCACCACCGTGCCTGTATTACGTATATATACCGGCTTATAATACGACCAGGCATCGCCATAATAATCCAGCGGCGTTGCAATGGCATCACGCACGGTACTTGGGCCTAAGATTGGCAACACGAGATATGGACCGGAGGTGACACCCCAAACACCCAAAGTTTGACCAAAATCTTCTTTATGTTTGGTCAATCCAGCTGGAGAACCGATATCAATCAAACCACCAAGACCAAAAGTTGTATTCAATCCCACACGTACGATGCTGGTAAAACTTTCCGCGCCTTTTCCTTGCAGCAAGCTATTAAACGCACTCCAGACATCGCCGATATTACCAAAAAAATTGCCTACTCCAGTCTGCACAAATGTTGGTAAAACATCGTGGTACACCTGCGCCACCGGTTTTGCAACCGCACGGTCAATCGTGTCATTAAAATTGTACATGACGCGATTGAAGCCTTCGAGCGGATCACGCGGGTTTTGACCAATATTGGTTTTGACCGCAATGGCATCAATCGTCTTATCAGCCTTATCTTTGATCTTAGTCACTGTGGTAGTACTACAGCCTGTCGCCAGAATACACATAGTGAGTGCCAACATCTTACAAAGATGGGGCAGGGAAATTTTATTCATTTGGTGTTTCATTTTTTATCATCCGAACTACTGTCTGCCGCTTTGCTGAATAAAAACTGACTGATCAGATTTTCCAGCACCACGGCTGACTGCGTCATTTTAATTCTGTCACCAGCGACCAGATTATTGGTATCTCCGCCAGCTTCCAGACCAATGTATTGCTCTCCCAACAATCCTGCCGTCAAAATCTTGGCAGAACTGTCTTTTGGAAATTTATAACGCGTATCTAAGCGCAAAGTAACAGTTGCCTGATAGGTCTTGTCATCAAATTTGATATCAGCTACACGACCAACGACAACCCCTGCGCTTTTGACTGCTGCGCGTGGCTTGAGACCGCCGATATTATCGAAGCGGGTTACTACATCATAGGTCTTATCCAAAGAAAGTGAACTCATATTCCCGGCCTGAAGCGCTAAAAACAGCAGTGCTGCCGCCCCAAGGACAACGAATAAACCCACCCAAAAATCTAAAGATTTTTTTTGCATTATTTTTCCTAAAAAATCCGCTTCCTTATACTAAAAAGGAAGTTAATGTTATCGCTGCAAAGAGCGTACTAGCATTATTGCGCTCTATAAACTCATTCTATTTTTACTGAAACATCCATGCAGTCAGCAAGAAATCTAGCCACAATACCAACAAAGATGAAATCACCACGGTGCGAGTAGTCGCTCGGGCCACGCCCTCGGGCGTCGGCTGTGCCTCATATCCCTGGAACAACGCCACAAACGTGACCGCAAAACCAAACACGATACTCTTTATGACACCATTACCAATATCTTGCCAAACCTCAACCCCAGCCTGCATTTGCGACCAAAATGAGCCTTCATCGACACCGATCAATTTCACGCCAACGATATAGCCACCAATCACACCCATAGCATTAAAAATCGCCGTCAGGATAGGTAATGCAATCAAACCGGCAATAAAGCGTGGAGACAACACCCGCTGTATCGGATCAACCGCCATCATTTCCATCGCCGCCAATTGTTCGCCGGCTTTCATCAGACCAATTTCAGCTGTTAATGAAGTCCCGGCGCGACCGGCGAATAATAAAGCGGTCACTACCGGACCTAATTCACGCGTCAGTGACAAGGCGACCAGAAGGCCCAATGCCTCTTCCGACCCATAACGATTCAGCGTGTAATACCCTTGATAACCAAGAACAAAACCAACAAACAGACCGGAAACCGCAATAATTACCAGCGAATAATTACCGATAAAATGAATCTGATCGGTAATCAGTCGTGGTCTGCGCCATAAACCTGACGCACTCCGCAAAATTAAAAAGAAACAGCGTGTGGCATAGCCAAGATCATTCGCTGATTCACGTACCCAACGTCCTATGCGTTCAAATATCATGCCTGCCCTTTCAAACCCAAGT
This sequence comes from Cognatundibacterium jejuense, assembly GCF_014284255.1. Classification (GTDB taxonomy): domain Bacteria; phylum Pseudomonadota; class Gammaproteobacteria; order Burkholderiales; family Burkholderiaceae_D; genus Undibacterium; species Undibacterium jejuense. The sequence continues at coordinate 39,407 of NZ_JACOFV010000012.1, read as the reverse complement.
CATCCAATAAAGTTTTGCCTGGATAATGGAAAGGAACGGGGCCATCAGCTTCTGCATGGACAAATTGTTTGACATAGGGATCTTCAGACTCACGCATCTGCGCTGGAGTTCCTTCTGCCACGATTTTTCCTTGCGACAAGAAATAGACGTAGTCAGCGATCGCAAAAGACTCATTCACATCATGCGATACCAGAATCGATGTTGATCCCAGCGCATCGTTCAGATTTCGAATCAGATTGGCCGTGACACCCATAGAAATCGGATCTAAACCAGCAAAAGGTTCGTCGTACATCAATAATTCCGGATCAAGTGCCACCGCGCGCGCCAATGCTACCCGACGCGCCATACCACCAGAAATTTCAGATGGCATCAAAGTGGAAGCATTTCGCAATCCAACCGCCTGCAACTTCAGCATGACGAGATCGCGCATCATCGATTCTGACAAATTGGTATGCTCACGCAGCGGAAAGGCGACGTTATCAAAGACACTTAGGTCCGTTAATAATGCACCGTGCTGAAATAACATGCCCATTTTTCTGCGCATGCCATACAAAGCTTGATTATCCATATCCTGGATTGGCTGGCCGTTCACACTCACAGTGCCTGATTGCGGACGTATTTGTCCACCGATCAAACGCAGGATAGTGGTCTTACCAGAACCTGAGCCGCCCATGACGGCAATGACTTTACCACGTGGGAAATCCATACGCAGCCCAGACAAAATTGTCCGGGCTCCGTAACCGAATTGCACATCGCGAATTTCAACAAGATTTGGCACGTATGAGAATTTTATGTTGCAAAAGCTAGATTGTAATGCAGATCAGAAAAGGAAGTTGTTACAACAAGTATATCAAAATTATAATAAATCTTCACCAATTCAAAATAAATGAAAATTTCCGAATTAAATATTGAAAATTGCCATTAATTTAAATTTAAATTCAAAATATTTTTTGCAAAGCACAAATAATTAATGAACTCAAAGTCATTAACTTTCAAGATTTTGATAATATTCAAAAAAAATAGCTGATTTCCGCTTCTTTCCGGAAATCAGCTATTGATAAAAACAGCGCAAACAATGTCAAAATTGACAAATTAGAAGGGGTATTTAACGCGGCAAGACTGAGCTACCCATCAAATACGTATCAACTTCACGCGCGCACTGACGACCTTCACGAATGGCCCACACCACCAAAGATTGACCACGACGCATATCACCAGCAGCAAACACTTTATCGACGTTAGTTTTATAGCAGCCAACACCTTCTGTGGTCGCTTTTGCATTTCCGCGCGCATCCTTATCGACTCCAAATGCATCTAAAACTTGTTGAACTGGCGAAACAAAACCCATCGCCAGCAATACTAAATCAGCTTTCATTTCAAATTCAGAATCCGGAACTTCCTGCATTTTTCCGTCTTTCCATTCCACGCGACAAGCAATTAACTTATCAACCTTACCAGCTTTGCCTTCCAAACGTTTAGTCGCGACCGCCCAATCACGCTCACATCCTTCTTCATGCGAAGACGAGGTACGTAACTTCGTTGGCCAATACGGCCAGACTAATGGCTTGTTTTCTTGCTCTGGCGGTTGCGGCAACAATTCAAACTGCGCCACCGATTTTGCGCCATGACGATTAGATGTACCAACGCAATCGGAACCTGTATCGCCACCGCCGATGACCACAACATGCTTGCCGGTTGCCATAATCTGATCTTTTACTTTGTCGCCCGCATTGACCTTGTTTTGCAAAGGCAAAAAGTCCATCGCAAAATGTACGCCTTTGAGCTCACGACCTGGCACAGGCAAATCACGTGGTGTTTCTGCACCACCAGCAATAACAACAGCATCAAATTCTTTTTGCAAAGTTTCCGGAGAAATTGTTTCTTTTGACCAGTTTGTTACTGACGCTGGAAAATCTTTACCAACAAATACACTGGTGCGGAACGTGACACCCTCTGCTTGCATCTGTTCAACGCGGCGATCGATGTGTGATTTTTCCATCTTAAAATCAGGGATACCATAACGCAGCAAACCACCGACACGGTCATTTTTTTCAAACACGGTCACATCATGTCCGGCACGCGCCAATTGTTGTGCAGCGGCCAGGCCTGCAGGTCCAGAACCAACGATGGCTATTTTTTTGCCGGTTTTGTTGGTTGAAACTTTCGCCGTTACCCAACCATTTTCCCAGCCTTTATCAATGATGTAATGTTCTATTGATTTGATACCAACGGCATCCTCATTGATACCTAAAGTACATGCTGATTCGCATGGTGCAGGGCAAATGCGTCCGGTAAATTCCGGAAAGTTATTGGTCGAATGTAAAACTTCCAATGCTTGCTTTACATCACCGTGATACACCAGATCATTCCAGTCAGGAATGATGTTGTTGACCGGGCAGCCGTTATTGCAAAAAGGAATACCACAATCCATGCAGCGTGCTGCCTGAACTTTTGATTGCGCGTCATCCAGATGCACTAAAAATTCTTTGTAATGTTTTTTACGCGATTGCGGCGCTTCGCTGGCTTCCTGCAAGCGCTGATATTCCATAAAACCGGTTACTTTACCCATAATCTGACCTCAATATCGTTGCGGGCTGACAGCCCTAAAATCATTTTCTAATGTCAGCCGTGATACCACTCCCGGCTGACAATCGATGTTTTTTAAGCTGCCTTTTCTAAAGCTGACGTTGCCTGTTTTGCGGCGTACATTTCAGCCAAAGCGCGTTTGTATTCGGTAGGGAAAACCTTGACGAATTTAGCACGGCTGCGTGCCCAGTCATCCAGCAAATTGCGGGAGCGGGTACTACCAGTATGCTTGAAATGGCGCTCAATCAAACTACGCAATATCGCTTCATCAGTTTCAGGCTCACCACCACGCAGACGACTATGCCAGATTGCTTTGTCAACCGTCGCCGCCTGTACGTCGCCTGCCAAAACGGGCTCCAACGTTACCATGGACATATTACATTTAGCTTCAAATTCGCCGTCCGGGTCGTAGACATACGCGATCCCACCCGACATACCCGCAGCAAAGTTGCGACCAGTATTGCCCAATACAATCACGGTGCCACCAGTCATGTATTCACAGCCATGATCGCCAGTTCCCTCAACAACAGTGACAGCACCAGAATTTCGTACCGCAAATCGTTCACCAGCGACACCATTAATGAACGCTTCACCTGCAATCGCGCCGTATAAAACCGTATTACCACAGATAATATTGTCAACGGCCCAACCACGGAACTCAGTGTTTGGACGGATAATGATACGACCACCAGACAATCCTTTACCCACATAGTCGTTGCCTTCGCCAACCAGGTCCAACGTCACGCCTTGAGCCAGGAATGCGCCTGCGGATTGACCAGCGGTACCTTGCAGCTGGATGTGTATCGTGTCATCAGGCAAACCTGCATGGCCATATTTTTTCGCTACTTCACCCGACAACATCGCACCGACTGTGCGGTTCAGATTTTTGATTGGCGAAATAAACGATACTTTTTCGCCCGTTTCCAAAGCAATTTTTGCTTGGGCAATCAGTCTGTTATCGAGCGCCTTTTCGAGCCCATGATCCTGCGCCTCAACATGACGAATTTCTGTATGCGCCGTGGTTTCTGGTTGATGGAAAATTCTCGAGAAATCTAAGCCCTTCGCTTTCCAATGCGTGACCGCTTTGGATTTATCTAACAAATCGACACGACCGATCAATTCATCGTAAGTTCGCACACCCAATTGCGCCATGATTTGACGCACTTCTTCCGCAACAAAGAAGAAATAGTTCACCACATATTCTGGCTTGCCAGAGAACTTGGCGCGTAAGACCGGATCCTGTGTTGCAACACCAACCGGGCAAGTATTGAGGTGACATTTACGCATCATGATGCAACCTTCAACCACCAATGGCGCCGTCGCAAAACCGATTTCATCCGCACCCAACATAGCAGCAATCGCGACGTCACGACCAGTTTTCATCTGGCCGTCGGCCTGCACACGGACTCGACCACGCAAGCCATTCAACACCAGCGTTTGCTGGGTTTCAGACAAGCCCAATTCCCATGGTGTACCAGCATGTTTAATTGAAGACAAGGGCGAAGCACCAGTACCGCCATCATGACCTGCAATGACCACGTGATCCGCTTTAGCTTTTGAGACACCTGCCGCAATCGTACCGACGCCCACCTCTGATACCAACTTCACAGAGATAGACGCTTTGGGATTAACGTTTTTCAAATCATGAATCAATTGCGCCAGATCTTCAATCGAATAAATATCATGATGTGGTGGTGGTGAAATCAAACCAACGCCTGGAACTGAGAAACGCAGTTTCGCAATGTATTCAGATACTTTGTGACCTGGCAACTGACCGCCCTCACCTGGTTTCGCACCTTGGGCCATTTTGATCTGAATCTGATCAGCAGAAATCAAGTATTCTGCAGTCACACCAAAGCGACCAGATGCGACCTGCTTGATGCGGGAGCGCAAAGAGTCACCTTCTTGCAAAGGAATATCGACCTCGATTTGCTCACGACCGATCACTGAGGCCAGACTCGCGCCTTGCATGATAGGAATGCCCTTTAATTCTTGCTGATAACGCGCCGGATCTTCACCACCTTCACCCGTATTGGATTTGCCACCAATGCGGTTCATCGCGATCGCCAGGGTTGCGTGTGCTTCGGTACTGATAGAACCCAAAGACATCGCGCCAGTCGCAAAGCGTTTAACGATTTCTTTGGCGGGTTCAACCTGATCCAAAGGAATCGCTTTGGCCGGATCGATTTTAAATTCAAACAAGCCACGCAGCGTCATATGGCGCTTGGATTGATCGTTGATGATCTGCGCATATTCTTTGTATGAGTTGTAGTTGTTAGCGCGAGTCGAATGCTGCAATTTTGCAATTGCATCTGGGGTCCACATATGATCTTCGCCACGAATACGGAATGCATATTCACCGCCAGCGTCGAGAGCATTTTCCAGAACAGGATCAGCACTGAATGCCAGTGTATGCAAGCGCAAGGCTTCTTCTGCGACTTCAAATACACCGATGCCTTCAACGTTGGAGGCGGTGCCTTTAAAGTATTTTTCAACCAGCGATTTGTTCAACCCAATCGCTTCAAAAATTTGCGCGCCGCAGTAAGACATGTAGGTCGAAATACCCATTTTCGACATAACTTTCATCAGACCTTTTCCGACTGCTTTGGTGTAGTTGTAAATCGCTTTTTCAGCAGAAATATCACCTGGCAAAGATCTTGCCATGTCTGCCAGAGTTTGCATTGCCAGATATGGATGTACCGCTTCAGCACCATAACCTGCCAACAGAGCAAAGTGATGTGTTTCACGCGCAGAGCCAGTTTCGACGACCAGACCTGTTGTTGTGCGCAAGCCTTTGCTGACCAGATGTTGGTGCACAGTGGATGTCGCTAACAAGGCCGGAATCGCAACAAAATTGGCATCCATCTTACGATCAGTGATGATCATGATGTTATGGCCGGATTTGACCGCATCGACTACTTCTGCGCAGATGGAAGCCAGACGCGCTTCGATACCATCTTTGCCCCACGCAATCGGGTAGCAGATATCGAGTTCATAGGATTTGAACTTGCCGCCCGTGTTGGCACTGATGTTACGCAGCTTAGCAATATCATCAAAATTTAAAACCGGTTGCGCGACTTCAAGGCGCATAGGCGGGTTGATATTGTTTGTATCCAGCAAGTTTGGTTTAGGCCCGATAAATGAGACCAAGGACATGACCATTGCTTCACGAATCGGGTCGATCGGTGGATTGGTCACCTGTGCAAATAACTGTTTGAAGTAGTTGTACAGGGGTTTGAGCTTGTTGGACATGATCGCCAGTGACGAATCATTCCCCATAGAACCAATTGCCTCTTCACCAGTGGTTGCCATTGGTGTCATGAGGAACTTGATATCTTCCTGGGTATAGCCAAACGCTTGCTGTCTGTCGAGCAAGGTAGCCGCTTCTGGCTGAGTATCTGCTTCGCCTTTGAGCTCGTTTAATTTAATCCTGACAGATTTGATCCATTGCTTGTAGGGTTTAGCATTAGCGTAAGTATCTTTGATTTCTTTATCATCGATAATACGACCGGCTTCCAGATCAATCAGGAACATTTTTCCTGGCTGCAAACGCCATTTTTTGATGATTTTGGACTCAGGAATCGGCAAGACACCCGATTCAGAAGCCATCACAACCAGGTCGTCGTCAGTGACGATGTAACGCGCTGGACGCAGGCCGTTACGGTCCAGCGTACCGCCGATCTGGCGACCATCAGTAAATGCCATCGCTGCAGGTCCATCCCATGGTTCCATCATCGCTGCGTGATATTCGTAGAACGCACGACGGTTTTCATCCATCATGCCGTGATTTTCCCAGGCTTCCGGAATCATCATCATCATGGCTTGAGCGATTGGATAACCGGCCATCACCAGCAATTCAAGCGCGTTGTCAAAACTCGCGGTGTCTGACTGGCCTTCAAAAATCAATGGATATAATTTTTGCAAATCGTCGCCCAATACGGCCGATTTCATCACGCCTTCACGGGCGCGCATCCAGTTGAAATTGCCTTTGACGGTATTGATCTCACCATTGTGCGCAATCATGCGGTATGGGTGAGCGAGTGGCCATTCTGGGAAAGTATTGGTAGAAAAACGTTGATGCACCAGCGCCAGCGCAGAAACGCAGCGTTCATCTTGTAGATCTTTGTAGTAAACACCAACTTGATCCGCCAGCAACAAACCTTTGTAGACAATAGTGCGTGCTGACATCGAAGGTACGAAGTATTCTTTGCCGTGAATCAGTTTCAGGGCTTCAATTGCGTGCACTGCGGATTTGCGGATCACATAAAGTTTGCGTTCCAGCGCGTCGGTCACCATGATGTCAGGACCACGGCCGATAAAGATTTGACGTATCACCGGCTCTTTTTCACGCACGGTCGGCGACATCGGCATCTCACGATCGACTGGCACATCACGCCAACCTAGCACGACCTGACCTTCAGCACGGACTGCACGTTCGATTTCCTGTTCGCACGCTAAACGGGAAGCGTGCTCTTTTGGCAAAAAGATCATGCCAACGCCGTATTCACCTGGCGGCGGCAGTTGTACCCCCTGCTTCGCCATCTCTTCACGATAATACTGGTCTGGAATCTGAATCAGAATACCAGCACCGTCACCCATTAAGGCATCTGCACCAACCGCACCCCGGTGATCGAGATTTTTCAAAATCAGCAAACCTTGTTCGACGATGGCGTGATTTTTTTTACCTTTGATATGCGCAATAAAACCGACACCACAGGCGTCATGTTCGTTGGACGGATCGTATAAACCTTGGGCTTGCATAGCTATCTCCAGAGTGCAAAATTGAAAGTCTGAGATGGAGAATAGTGCAGCGCAAAAGAAACATCAACACAAATAAAATAGGGTCAGAGTAAGTTAATTTAATCTGGAATTTTCAATTATTTTTATTAGGGTCAGAGTAAAATAAATTAGAGAAAATGCGATAACCTAGCGCACTAAATTATTTACCTCAATCCGCATTAAGCACTAACAGACTTACGCGGGCGACCAGGCCGGGCTGGCTCTACTCTGCGCTCACTCAATTTTGCCATTTCAATTTTGAATGCAGCGGAACCGAGCAGCCACCCTTTATTCGTCGATTCCGACAGTAAATTGATTTCTTTTTTTGAAAGGGACGCCGCGATCATCTCTTTGTAGTTTGCTTCGCGCTGGAAAGGCGTGTTGCCCAACGCCCAAAAAATAGGGTGATCTGAAACCAACATATCCGTTCGTTGGCCTATGTGATGTTGATAACTGGACCACGGATAGTCAGCGGCATCTGAGACCAGACCCGAACGCACAGGGTTGGTTTCCATATAAACACTACACGGTAAAAAATATGTCTCGGCCTGAATCACGGTAGCCTTAAATCTCCCTTGCCACAAACTACCGGAACGTTGGTATTTTCGATTGAAGTAGGGAACGTAATAGCGTCCTATATATTGCATCATTCTGCTCAAGCCCTGCTCGTCTGAGGGCGTTAACGCAAAATGCATATGGTCGGGCATTAACACATAAGCGTGGACTGCCAACTTGAATTGTCTTGTCGCCTGCAATGCAATGTTCAGAAAATAGCGGTAATCCTCTTCATCTGCGAACAAAGCAATACCCTCATGGCTACGCTGAATTACGTGATGCAAAGAATGAGGAATTACCAAACGAGGAAGTCTTGCCATACCAATTAACCTAAAAAGTACTAAAGTAAAAGAACATCAAACAAAAATAATTCAGCATCTTCAAAAATTTGCTTCGAAAGAGTTAATTAAAAAACATAACGAGTACCCACTATTGAGGTTTACCTGTGTTTATTTGAAAAAAATCAATCACTTACGTAAAAACACGCATCAAAAGATGGAGTAAAGCCTCTATAATTATTGCCCGATGGAAATCGGAATTCGCGGCGTATGGTTTCAATAATTTATATTATCTAAGCACCTGATTATCGCGAATATCATCAGTCAATGCACCCAAAGATGGATCAACCAAAGCACCGAAATTTTACGGAAAAAAGATGGATTCTTTCACTAAACGATTATCTGTAGGAAAACGACTGGGCTTAGGATTTGCCTTGGTTCTTTTTTTGTCACTTATCACAACTATCATTGCATTAACTCGCCTGAGCAATGTGGCTCATGCGACCCAGGAATTATTAAACGATCCATTAACCACTGAACGTCTGGTGAGTGACTGGTATCGCAACATCCATACTGGCGTGCGTAGAACCAGCGCCATTGCGAAAAGTTCAGATCCATCTTTGGCTTCATTTTTCAAAGAAGACCAGGAAGAGTCTACCCGCACTTCTGCTGTTTTACAAAAAAGCATTGAATCTCATTTAAATTCAGAGCGAGAAATAGCTTTATTCAAATCAATTTCCGAATCACGCAAAACATATCTGGATGCGCGTGAAAAGGTCGTCACATTCAAAAAAGCAGATAAAGCCGAAGAAGCGAATCAAGCTCTGGAACAAGATTTCTTACCTGCCTCAAAAATTTACGTAAAAAAAATCGAAGAACTTCTTCAATTGCAACGCGAGCAGATCAATCAACACGCCGCAGAAATTCAATCAACCTATGAGACTAGCAGAATTTTACTGATCGTCTTGTCCGTTATCGCTGCTTGTCTTTCTGGCCTTTGTGGCTGGCTAATCACAACTTCGATTACCAAACCTCTTGCTGAAGCGACCAATATTGCAAAAAAAATGGCGCAAGGTGATCTGACAGACACTGTTAGCATCCATCGTGAAGATGAAATCGGCGAATTAATGGCCGCAATCAATGGTATCAGCGTCGGCCTCAGTCATGTCATTGCCGACGTCAGACAAGGAACGGAAGCAATTCATGTTGCTGCCAACGAGATCGCTTCTGGCAATGCCGATTTATCTTCACGCACCGAATCTCAAGCTAGCTCACTAGAAGAAACCGCTTCTTCCATGGAAGAGCTGACTTCGACGGTAAAACAAAACGCTGACAATGCAAAACAAGCAAATCAATTAGTCGTTACGGCGTCTGGCGTTGCATTGAAAGGCGGCGATGTGGTTGACCAGGTGGTAACAACCATGGGATCCATTAAGGAAAGTTCTTACAAAATCGTTGATATTATTTCTGTCATTGACGGGATTGCTTTTCAGACCAATATTCTCGCACTTAACGCGGCTGTAGAAGCTGCGCGTGCAGGCGAGCAAGGCCGGGGATTTGCTGTCGTAGCGTCTGAAGTCCGGAATCTGGCGCAACGCAGCGCCTCAGCAGCAAAAGAAATTAAGCACCTGATTGATGATTCTGTTGGCAAAGTCGAACACGGTAGCACGCTGGTCGATCATGCAGGGCAGACGATGAAAGAGATTGTTACCAGAGTTCAACACGTTGCCGACATCATGGCAGAAATTACGTCTGCCAGCCAGGAACAAAGTTCTGGCATCGGGCAAGTGAACATTGCAATCAATGAAATGGATGAAATGACGCAGCAAAACGCCGCTTTGGTAGAACAAGCAGCCGCGGCCGCTGAAAGCATGCGCGAGCAATCAAGCAAGCTGTCTCACGTGGTCGCGCAATTTAAAATTGCAGAGCAAGGCTACGTGCAAACTCAAGCTCAAACTGCGGTGATGTCAGCGACAAAAGCAGCTCCAGCAACATTACGAGGAAAGTCCGCCAACAAAGTTCTTCAACTGGGTGCAACCACCAAAGTCGGCTCAAGAACCAAGCATACGGCTAAACCGGTGAGCAATAACAACGACTGGGAAGAGTTCTGATACGACAGAAGAGTTTAGTGATACGTTAAGCTTCTCTGCTTTGCACAAGAACAAAAAGCACAATCTACACTAAGCTAGATTGTGCTTTTTTTCTTTCCGGAAGTCAGACTTACAAGTAAGCGCCAGCCAGTTCTGTTTTTTGCGCTTTCAAGCGAAATGCGCTCAATGCAATAGAAGCATCTGGCACTTCGCGCACTTCAGGTTGCGCGCTCATCAATTCAGAAATACGGCTCTTCAATGCTTTAGCCTGCGTCGCCAATTTGAAATGAGCAGGGCGTGTCGTTTGAACGATACTCCAGCGTACGATAGGTGCGTTCAAGGTGCCATCCAATAAAGCGCGATCGCGCAGCCATTTTTCGAATGAACGTGATGGCAAATCACTTTCTATCCAAATCAAATTATCGGATGTCATCTTCTTATTGTCAGAAGGGCGAACCAAAATTTCGTAAATCATTTCCAGACTCCTTGAGAAGGGATTCTTCGCTACCCGAAAAGTACTGGCAAAGATCCATTGAAGACAAAAACGAAGGAGAGTGGACTTCCGTTGACATGAAAAGTTACAAAAACCCAAAAAAATTTTAATTATTTTTGTTTTTTTTAGTAAAAAATATGAATTTAATTAATAAATAGATATTTAATTGCTTATTTATTACATTTTAATTGCTAGTCGTTTGTTTCTTTTGTGAATGAATTTGTAAAAAAATGTGTTTTTAGGAGCCTTAACTGGTTATTGTAGAACCGAGGGGGGGAAGAAAACTCTTGAGTGTCACGCGATTGCAATTGCAGGTTCGGCCGACAGCCTTGACGACATATTCAATGTCGTAAAAATGGTGCCGCTGTCGAGTGGCACCATTTTTGTGTTGCGGCAGTATTGAAAAACCAAATCAATCTGCTTGAAAGCATTTCAGTCGGCCACATCAGTGTGTGACCAGCCTTTCAGGTGAGGGCAGCACCATGACGTTAGAAACTCCCCCACGACGCTCCGGAACTTTTATCAGCCTGCCCCGCAGGCTAATTTGCATATCCGATGATGCATACACAGTTCGCTCAATTCAAACGTGCAGATTCAAGAACAATACTTAACCTGCCAAAGCGGGCACTAACTTCATCAAATTTTTGTTGTTTCTGTTTATCAGTCAACTTAGCGTCATTCAAATTGCTGCGCAATATGCTGAACAGAGTTAAATCAGCAATTGGCTTCAACTGGGCATCATTCGAACGTTGAAATCCGGATAAATCCAGAATATTTTTTAAAGTTTCGCGTTGGCTAGTTGCACTCTTAGCTTTGCCATAATTGATAAAAAAATCCTCTATGCGGGCTTTAGTCGCAGGGGGCAAATCTTTTTTATATAACAGAGGATCATTAGGAATTAATGGAGAGGACCAGACAACGCGAATTTTTTTTGCTTCTCCAGGTGCCTCTTTCGTCATCCTATCTAATTCTTCAGAGTTATAGGTAGCGACATCAACCTCGCCCTTCGTCACAAAAGTAAAATTTTTCTGATGATTACCAATAATTACTTTCTTAAAAACCTTAGCTGGCTCAATCTTATTTTTTGAAAACAAAAAATAAGCAGGCACTAGGTATCCTGAGGTAGAGCTGGGGTCACCATCAGCAAAGGTATAAACACCTGGCTTGGCTACGATTTGGTCAAAATTGCTAATAGGACTCTTCGCGCTAGCGATTAATAATGACTTATAACCGCGGGATCCATCACTTTTGACCATCTGCGCAAAGATGGTCGCTTTGCCATCTTCCACAGCCTCCAGCGCTACCTTATTGCCCAACCAAGCTATTTGGACCGTGTTGTTTTTAAAGCCATCAACAATCTCTTTATAATTTGAAGAGATCACCGTCTGCACTTCCATTCCTGTGCTTTTGGATAGATCATTTAATAAAGGTTGCCAACGTTTTTTGGTATCTTCGACGGTCGTGGTCACGATCAAACCAACTGTCAGCTTTTCCGCAGAACGCGCCATCGGCATTAGTGCGAAGAAAGAAAACATCATCACGGAAATTTTTTTGGCAATCATAAGACCTCATCGTAAAAAAACAAGCGCATCAGCTATCACAGACTCAAGACGCACTCACAATAATCAAAACGGATAATGATGGGAACGATGCGTGGAAACTTGGCCAGCCAGACCACTAATATCATTAGCAAAAGCAAGACAAGAAGAACTAGTCCGGCGTGGCAGCGATAATCAAAAATATTGAAGCCAAATTAACTGACTTCTTCAGATTTTAATATATTAAACCACGCCAGATATCTTCGCATGCATAGATCGACAAAATCAATTTTTATTTTGCCCCACTATTTTTCCAGCTGGTCGGGGAAGTTCCTATCACCAGTTTAAACGCCCGTAAAAATCCAGCCTGACTAATATACCCGACTCGCTCAGCAACGAGTTTTAACGGAACACCTTCGCGTATCAGCGCCAGCGCCAGTGTGATGCGCCAGCGAGTCAGATAGTTGCCTGGTGAATCTCCTACTTCTTTCTTAAACGCCGAGGCAAAGCTGCTACGCGACATACCTGCGTGGCGCGCCAGCACCTCCAGAGACCAATCTCTGGTCGGTTCTGCATGAATCGCTGCCAGCACTCTACTGATCTGAGGGTGAAGCAAACTACGAAGCAATCCGGGTGTGCCATCTGGATTCGCCAAAACGATACGTAACACATCGATCAATAGCACTTCAAACAAGCGATCAAGTACTTCCTGGCGACCCGGTTTGGAGTCAAACGCTTCATTAAATAGTAATTCAAGCAGATTGCCTGCCCCTTTGAGAGAACTGAGCGGACATTCAAAACGTTCAGGCAATGCCAGCAATATCGGATTAAAGGTTTTGTGTTCAAAACGCATAGAGGCGCATACTAAATCCGCGCCGCGATGTGGATCAGGATGAAACCAATGTTGCATAGGCCGCGAATAAAACACCAACGTCGGTTCATTTAATGTGACGGCATAACCAGTTTCATCCTGCAATCGAGTACTACCGGCCTTCAGTAAATGCAGAAATCCAGTACCCATTTCATCAGTAAAAGTCACGTCATTGCACAGATTGCCAGAATAAAAGAGCTGCGCCTGCGCCTTAAAGTGGGCAAGTAATGGCGTGAGAGGGTCTTCAGTCATTTTGGACGATTCGCATGTTTTTTAATACTTTTGTTTAACAACCGTCTTTTAGTATAGCTTATTCTTTGTCCTGTCGCTCAAGCCGAGAGATAACTGACTAAAGGAAATCACCATGACATACATTACCTCTTTATCGATTGAACAAGCAGATCCAACTACTGCCGCTACGCTCGACGCAGTCAAAGCACAAATCGGGATGATTCCAAACTTATTTGCCACTTTGGCAAAATCACCGACTGCCTTAAATAGCCTGCTGGGACTAAACCAAACCATTGGTGCCGGTAGCTTATCTGCGAGCGAACGCGAAATCATTGCATTGGCAACTTCACAAGCAAATAGCTGCCAGTATTGTGTCAGTGCGCATAGTTTGCTGGGTAAAAATGCCGGATTGAATCCACAACAATTGATCGCTGCCCGCACGGCACAACCAGGTACAGACCGCGCTGCAGCCATCGCCAGCTTCACCAAGGCCTTAGTAGAACAACGTGGTCACGTCGCTATCGAAACACTCGATCAATTGAAAGCGAGTGGTTTGACCGAGGCAGATTTATTAGAAATTATCGCCAATGTGGTCGCTACGACGTTCACCAATTACACCAACAATGTCGCCCGAACAACGATCGATTTCCCGGTTGTTGGCCTGGAATTGGATGCTTAAGGCTTCCCGCATAAAGGCATTTTTAAATCTTTAGGAGCATCATCATGAACATGTTTAAACACGCAATACTTGCAGTAACCAGTCTGTTTGCTTTCTTGCTTTCAGCGCCCAGCTTTGCTGACAGCATCACCAATAATGTCGTCGGCGCTGGCGGATACGATTTGACTACCTATTTCAGTCAAGAAAAGCCGCAACGTGGCAACGGTCATCACCTGACTGAACTCAATGGCGTCACTTACTTATTCGCAACAGACGAAAACAAAAAAGTGTTTGAAGCTAATCCCGAGAAATTTTTACCTCAATACGGCGGTTATTGTTCGTTTGGTGTTTCAGTCAACAAAAAATTTGTTGCAGATCCAGAGCAGTTTGATATTGTGAACGGCAAACTGTATTTGAACCTGGATGCAAAAATTCGCTCATTGTGGCTACAAAACATGTCAGACCGTATCACTGATGCAGACAAAAATTGGAAAACTATTGCCAATAAAAAACCATCAGAACTGTGATCTGATCGTATGTTCATGGATGAATAGGCTGACATGCTTATTCATCCGTCTTTGCATCCACAATAGAAAAAACTCTTCATAGGGACGGCAACACCATGGCCACTATTCCGCTGACGCCGCTCGATAGCCTGTTAAAAGAAGTGCGTTCCTGTACCTTATGCAAAGAACATTTACCATGTGTTCCGCGCCCTGTTCTGCAAGCACATCAAGATGCAAAAATTTTGATTGCCGGACAAGCACCAGGTAACAAGGTACAGCGAACGGGCATACCGTTTGATGATGCGAGCGGTGAGCGCCTGCGCGAATGGATGGGTATAGACAAAGAAATTTTTTACGACGCAAAACGAATTGCGATTTTGCCTATGGGATTTTGCTTTCCAGGGACAGGCAAATCAGGCGACTTACCGCCGCGTAAAGAATGTGCGCCACAATGGCGCGAGCAAGTCTTGGCTCTGCTGCCGAAGATTGAACTGACGTTAGTGATAGGACAATATGCGATGGCATGGCATCTGCAAGATGACAGCAAAACCAATGTCACTCAACAGGTCTTAGATTGGAAGAAAAACTGGCCGCACTTATTACCACTGCCCCACCCAAGTCCACGAAATAATATCTGGCTCAAGCAAAACCCGTGGTTTAGTGAACAGGTATTGCCAGTCCTAAAAGAACAGGTCGCTCAAATTTTAAAAACATCATCGAGCGCCAGCTTTATTCGTGCAAAGTCTGAACGTGAACAGCGAAGTTCTTCACACAATATCTTTAAACAATAACTTCGCTAACCGCCTCGACCTGCTCAATCAAGCATTTCCAGATATTATTGGCAAGCAATCTGGACTACCGTGCTGCTACCCACCAAACCTGTAGCATTGCTCACCGTACACGTCTGACCGCTTGGTTGAACCGAAACCGTCACATTGTAAGAAGCGCCTACCGCAAGCGGGGTCGGGAAAATAAAACTGCCACCGCTACTTTTGTACGTGTCTGTGCCATTATTTTGCAAAGTCACGGTTTTTCCTGAAGCAAGACCAGTGACATTGCCGTACACATAATTGTTACTGGAAATGTTGATCGTGCAGTTGACTGCAATATTGGTGACGTTAGAGCTATTGAAGTTACTGATACTGCCAGCTCCATTGGTCACGGTACAAGTTTGATTGATAGGTTGCGTGCTCACAGTCACGTCATACGCCGCACCCGCTGACATTGTTTTAGCAAACGTAAAATTACCGTTAGTATTGACGGTTAATGAGTCTGTTCCGTTATTCAACAATGTAACCGAGGTGCTACCAGCAAGTCCGTTCACGGTACCACCTACGGTCCCTTCAAACGTGCCGCCACAGCCAGTTAATGAGCCTACTAAACCCATGATCATTACATTCACCAACGCGAATTTCAGGTTTTTCATATTCTTCTATTGCCTTTTCAAAATGAATGCTCTCGCAATGAGTATCGCACACGATGAGCTACATAATTTTATGTCTAGGTCAATGCCACGTTTGCGTTCTAGTAATTTTGAGCGTCATGATATCCAACATACTGTTCATTTTTACTGCGATTCAATACTAAAAATCAAGAAACAAACTGTTCGCAACTGTATTCAGATGTAGCCACACAAACGTTCCTTACCAGAAGACTCCTACATGGCGGCAGAGTTCCACATTGCTGTCAAAGATATGTCGTTATCATCAATTGAATCACACCCGGCGCGGCGTTAGCACATTCAAAATCAATTGAATTTGCTTGTCGCTGATCGTAGGTTCAGACTGAGAAGAAAAACCAATGAATGCCCAGTAAGTCCATTGTCCTAATGTCGCCGCTTCTTCTGCTTGCCAGCCTACGTCTCGAAGTAATTTGCTTAAGTAGTTGATCCTTTGCTCGTCGACCCTTGCCTGCACTTCTTTCACCAGGGGATGCGACATAGACCACGTGCGTATGGCTTTTGCCAAACGCAAATCAGACATGGACGCACCGGTAATCCAGCATTGTAATTTAGCATTGGCGTCTCCCGTCATGCTTTCTACAAAAGCGATTGCCTGTTGTGTGTCACTACGCTCCCATTCTTCTATCAAGGCACAATGATAATCATCGAGATTCTTGAAATGCCAATAAAAACTACCCTTGGTGACGCCTAATTCTTCGGCAATACTCATGATGCGCAAGCGCTCGGGGCCTTGCGTTGCAAGTAGCTGTAAGCCAGCATTCAGCCAGGTCTGACGGTTATTTTTTTCTTCCATTTTCTCACCATACCGAAAGGTATTGACAATTGCAAGCGTGGGTGCGAATATCACCATACCTAGCAGTATGGTAAAATTTCCCGGCGAAAATATTTTGCAGCAATGACATTTGCGACTATGCAAGCTGGGCTGGTGTTTTCACTCAAAAAGGATCACAACATGCTACAGCTGATCGCTCCCAATATCTGGCATATACAACATGCTTTTACCTCGAATGGTTTGCCAGTCTCGTCCCGGATGACTGTCATACGTTTATCAAACGGTAACCTGTGGCTGCATTCACCAGTCGCTTTGTCATCGACATTGAAGGCGGAGCTGGATGCCTTAGGCAAAGTAGAATTTATCGTTGCACCGAATAAATACCATCATTTGTTTGTTGGCGATTATCTCCATGCATATCCAGCCGCCCGTTTGTACGGCGCACCGGGCTTATCCAAAAAACGCCCTGACCTCAAAGGCATGCAGGAATTAAGCCCCCATATTGAACCTGAATGGCAAACTGATCTGGAACAAATTTTCTTTGCCGGCATCCCGGTGGGTAACGAAACAGTATGGTTTCATCGCGCCTCGGGTACATTGATACTGACGGACTTGTGCCAATGGTGGCAAGGTGATTTGAGTTTTTCTGCAGCAATGTACGCGTCACTGACTGGTGTGCGCAAGCAACTGGCGGTTCCTAAAACGATACGCTGGATGACCAAAGATAAGCCAGCCGCACGTGACTGCGCCAACAAAATTCTGGCATGGCCGATAGAGCGTATCGTGGTGGCACATAATGCGATTATCGAAAAAAATGCCCGCGCATCTCTGCAACAGGCATTGTCATGGTTTGAACATTAAACTGACGCTAGGTTAAACCTTGTACATCGACCTTACTTTCAATTCTGCGTTGAAGATGTCGATGTCATTGCAGAAGTATTCATGATAGAGCGACCGGGCGTTGCTTCGTTCGCTCGTACTGAAATTGCGGGAAAAAACTTCGCCCGCAAATTCATAAACGGCGTTTCGACCAGTCGATATAGCAACCAACCACCGACAATAGCGACGCCCATCACAATGCTGATACCAAGCGGTGCATTGCAATCGATATTCCAGGCTTTGAGTGGTGCGACCAACAGCTTAAAAATCGGCTTATGTGCAAGGTAAATCGCATACGACCACAAGGCCAGACGCTCTGCACCTGGCACACGAATTTTATACAACAGCGATGTAGTGCTGAGTGCTGCCAACGTCAATAAGGCAAAACTCCAGGACAGCATGCTAAAGCCAAACGTCATCAGATAAAAATTAAAACCATCGATATCCGTTTGGAAATTATTCAACATCAGATATGCCATGATAACGAAAGCAGTCGCTCCAAGCGCCAGTAACAGGTTCCCCTGGCGGGTGATTTTTTCATATAGCGCAGTATGATAATTCTTGAGCAAGGCAATGGCGACACCTGGCAATAATTCGTCA
Organism: Cognatundibacterium jejuense; assembly: GCF_014284255.1. Lineage (GTDB taxonomy): Bacteria > Pseudomonadota > Gammaproteobacteria > Burkholderiales > Burkholderiaceae_D > Undibacterium > Undibacterium jejuense. The sequence continues at coordinate 21,109 of NZ_JACOFV010000012.1, read as the reverse complement.
AAGCGAGCGAAACTGGAATAATAAATGCGTACCGCATAGTCCACGTCATTCATGGATTGTCGTCCATACTCTAACCACGAATAGCCTCTGAAGCTCATACCGGCAAGTATCGCAGCAATCAGAATTCCCCACGCAAGTTTGAGCGATTTTTTATACCCGGCAATCATCACCGCCACCAGCGGCAGAATCACATAAAATTGTTCTTCAACACACAGCGACCACGAATGAGAAAATGTCTCACCAAAATGCAGACCTATATTTTGCGTGAAACTTAAAAATCGCCATATCGGGGCGGTTGCAGATCCTGCTAACTCAGCCGAAAACACAAAATACAGCGCCAGCACCACATAGTAGTTAGGCAGCGTGCGCAATAAACGTCGCGCAAAAAACGTCTTCAGCGATAAACCTTCGCCCCGCGCAAATGCAGAAATTACCTGATTGCCAATGAGATATCCGCTCAGCACAAAGAATAAGTCCACACCCATCCAGCCAATATCAGTCAGGAACCCAAACGTGGGTTTGTGGCTGACCACCACACCATAATGCGACATCAGCACCAAAGAAATGGCTAATGCGCGCAACGTATCGAGACCATTGAGCCTACTTACGGCGTTAAGACTATTGTTCATTTTTATAATTTTAGAAAAACGGAGGGGGAAATGTTGCCCTAGATAACTGAAAGAGTAAGTGCGATAATGTAATGCTTTTCTGGCAAGCGTAGTAAAGAATTTGAAGCGTCTGGCTTCAAATTTATACTTTCATTTTCACACTAAAGATAGAGTTTGCTTACATTGTAAAGCAACGCAAGAGTAAGGCCCCCGGATAGACACTAGCATCACCATAAACATTACCTGATGATCAAAAAAAGAATCACCGGATTATTGCTCACTTTACCAAGTTTGATCGTGCCGGTACGTAACTCGTAAAATCCGCCGAAAATTAAAGCGATTCCAAATAAAGACTTAAGCAATGGAGAACGCAGCCGCGATTCATCTTCTGGATTAGTGGTAAATTTTTTAAAAAAATTTATTCATGTTAATGCTTTAAAGTGAACGCCTTAATTGCGTCGATAACCGCCTGCGGCTGATCCTTCTGTATATAGTGCCCGCTATGTCCTATTGCCTGTATATGGTCAACGCCAACCAGCGAAAGCCAATCGTTCTGGTGGCGCAAAGTCATTGTTGAAAAATCCCCCGACTCCTCCAACTTGAACTCGGTTCTGACCAGAACCCGTGCGGGAACAGTCAGTGCCTGCTCCAGATGCAGACGATCCATACACAGGTTACTCTCGTCTAATTCTCTTTTCTCGACTGCGCTGAACAAAGTATTGCGGATCACACGCATCACAGCAAATGAATTTGGAGCCTCGCTTTGCATGAGCTGCAAGTGCATTGGCAAAGTCGCATCAACCAAAACGATGCCAGCGACTTCATCCGGATACAACTTCGCAAACGCAAATTGATAAAGGCCGCCCAATGAATGGCCGACCAAGAGATAAGGGGGTTGAAATCCGGCTTCACGCAGTAATTTGCGCTCTTCCTCAGCAATAGTGCATGGGTCACGTGCACGATCCGTCGACTGACTTGCGCCATAACCGGGCCGGTCGTAGGCAAATACCCGATGGTCACGTGCTATCACAGGCAGAACTTGTTGCCAGACATGGCGATTGTCGCCGAGACCCGACTGAAATACTACGGTGGGAGCTCCTTGGCCGAGTGTCGTGTAAGACATGTCATTCAATTGAGATGAGTTGGCCTGATCGATATACAAGCCTGAACATCCCGTACTAGAAAGTATCAAGAAGACAGCAGCGATGCTTAAGGTGAAACGCCACATAAAGGTCGGTTTATGCATCGTATTTCCTTTCTGCGTTTTGTAAAAAAGTCAGCCAATTAAGAGGTGCCCTATCAAGACAAACCCTTGTCTAAGTTCGTTGCCGAACAGACGCCGCGAGGTCATTTGCGGAATCTGTAAACCAGAAAAAAAACTGAGGCACAACAGATGTCGGATATCAAAATCAAAAACTATTTTAACTCACGTTTGTGGTCGGAACGGTTTGGCTTTTTAGCGTTTTTTATCTCTTTATCGACACTTTACGGATGCGCTTCCTCCACCATTTCTACTCCTGAATCCGGACTTTCATTTGCAATACCAAGAACTTGGTCAGCGCCAACGGTGACGGGTAACGATACGTTGATGCAGTGGTGGCTAAAGTTTCATGATCCGCTACTTGACATGCTGGTGAGCCAATCGCTCAAAAACAATCTGACGATAAAAACCGCCCAGACGGCGCTGCGTCAGGCCTGGGCACAGCGTGACATTGCAGCAGCGGCACTACTGCCAACGCTGAATGGATCTGCTTCAGCGCAACGCAACAGATCAAATGGCATTGGTAGTAGCAATTTATTTCAAGTAGATGCCACAGGGAATTGGGTGCCAGATATTTTTGGCGCTGCACGCAGTGGCCGAAATGCCGCTGAAAATGCTGCGCTATCGAGTAATGCCAGTCTTGGTGACACGCAGGTAATGATTGCAGCCGAAGTGGGATTGACCTACATCAGCCTGCGCGACGCCCAGACCCGCTTTGCCATTGCACAAGAAAATCTGACGAATCAGGAAGAGACACTGCGCATTACACAATGGCGCCAGCAAGCTGGATTGGTGACGGCGCTTGAAGTGGAACAGGCACGTGCCGCTGTTGAGCAAACCAGAGCTACGCTGCCGTTATTACAAATAGCCATTTCACAGAACCAACATGCCTTGGCACTGTTGACCGGGCAGCCACCAGCAATGCTGGAAACCATATTATCGACAGTACAAGCGGTACCACAGGCGGACAGCGAGCTGCCGATTAATATACCTGCGGAAGTTTTGCGCCAACGCGCCGATATAAAAGCGGCTGAATACAATGTTTTAGCAGCCAGGGAACGTATCAATCAGGCAGAAGCAGCACACCTGCCTGGCTTTTCTCTGGGTGGCTCAATTGGTCTGAGTGCATTGAGTACTGGCATGCTTACAAATGGATCGTCGGTGATCAGTTCATTGATTGCCGGGGTAAGCCTACCAATCTTTGATGGTGGAGCAAGACGCGCTCAGGTAGCGCTCCAACAAGCCGTATCCGATCAGGCACAACTAGCGTATGAAACCGCCGTGCTGACTGCCCTGTCCGATGTAGAAAACGCCTTGCTTGCGTTAAACAACGACCAGCAGCGCCTGCGCAGTCTGGGCATTGCCAGCGAATCCGCCGCCAGTGCATCGCATCTGGCTAACCAGCGCTACAGCAGTGGGCTGGTTGATTTTCAGGTGGTATTGCAAACCGAGTTGACCCAACTCCTTACTCAGGATGCGTTTGCCAGCGCCAATGCGCTTGTCAGCAGTGATCAGATTCGACTTTACAAGGCACTCGGTGGTGGATGGCAAGCTAACAGTGAGAAGAATATTGTAAAAAACATGGCACCTGAAATACCAACAATAAATCAGTCTACCTTGATCGCAACGCCATGAAACCTTCCTTTCCAGTTATAAACCTGGCGCCGGATAATGCTCTGCTGTTAGCGGCGCCATCGACGAATAAAACCGCACCCGAAAAGGCATCGGGAAAGACTGTTCCAGTTGCACCTGAAGCACCTGATGCACCTGCTACCCCAACAGCATCAACGCCATCGCCTAAAGCGTCAGCGACGATAGATATCAACACGCTGCTTAACGAGCCGGGTTTAAAGCACTGGTATCTTCGTCCCTTGGTCTGGTCTGGCACATTGCTGGTGATCGTCATTGCAGGCATGATTTGGTGGTGGATGGCACGTAATGCGCAAAACGCGCTACCGGTCTACAACACCCAAGCAGCGACGCGTGGCAACATCACCTTGACCGTGACCGCCAACGGTACGCTACAACCTATTCGTTCAATTAACATCGGCAGCGAACTTTCTGGCACTGTGCTCAAGGTCAATGTTGATGTCAACGATATCGTTAAAAAGGGCGAAGTGCTGCTGGTGCTCGATCCGGCGAAACTGAATGACCAGATTTTGCGCTCCACTGCCACGCTGGATGCGGCGAAATCCAAAGTTGAACAGACTTCGGCCACGGTCAGAGAAGCCACAGCAAGTATGGCGCGGCTCAATGAGGTCGCCATCCTCTCGGCGGGTAAAGTGCCCTCCAAAGCCGAACTCGATACCGGCCGTGCAACGCTGGATCGCGCCAAAGCCGACGATCTCAGTGCGCAGGCGGGGGTGAACGATGCAAAAGCCGCACTATCAACGGATCAGATCACACTCTCCAAGGCCTCCATTAAAGCCCCTGCCGACGGCATCATACTGACTCGCACCGTCGATCCCGGCAATGCGGTAGCAGCCTCGCTACAAGCAGTCACCTTGTTCACATTAGCCGACGATCTGAGCAAACTACGTCTGTGGGTGTACGTTGATGAAGCCGACGTCGGCGCCGTCAAGGTCGGGCAGAATGCGACGTTCACCGTCAGCGCTTATCTGAGCCGTAAATTCCCGGCCAAAATCACCCGCGTTGGCTTTGGCTCAACCATTACCGATGCTGTTGTCACTTACCTCACATATCTTGATGTCGATAACACCGATATGAGTCTGCGCCCGGGAATGACGGCAACAGCTTCGATTATCGCCGCGCAGCGCAATAACGTGTTGCTGGTTCCAAACACGGCATTGCGCTTCATGCCAGGCACTGCGGCAAGCGCAACCAAACCTGGCATGGCGTCGAGTCTGATTCCACACATTCCAGGCAACACCAATCGCAAGTCAGCCGCGGCTGGTGCCAGCACGGCACTCGCCAAGCAATTATGGGTGCTGCGTGACAAAGTAGCAGTTGCTGTAGCGGTCACACCGGGCATCAGCGACGGTCATATGACCGAAATCACAGGCGGTGATTTGCAGGCGGGCATGCTGGTCATTACCGATCAAACTAGTACCAAAGCTAAATGAACAGTGCCACTCCCCTTATCAGTTTGCGTGGCGTGACCAAGCGCTACGGCAGTGGTGCGGCCGAATTGATGGCATTAAAGGGAATCGACCTCGATATTCAAGCAGGAGAATTTGTCGCCATCAGTGGCCCCAGTGGCTCTGGCAAATCGACTGTAATGAATATTCTGGGATGTCTCGATACACCAAGTAGCGGGCAGTATCTATTCAAAGGTGCCCATGTTGAAGCGCTGTCACGCGACCAGCGCGCGCGCCTGCGCCGCCAGTATCTTGGTTTTGTCTTTCAGGGATTTAATCTGCTTGCCCGCACGTCTGCGCAGGAAAACGTTGAACTACCGTTACTGTACCGTGGTGATAGCGCCAGCGTGCGCCGGGTTGCTGCAACGGTGGCGCTTCAGTCCGTTGGGCTCGGCGGTTGGGAAAGCCATACCCCATCCGAATTATCTGGTGGCCAACAACAACGCGTCGCCATCGCTCGCGCTATTGTCACCCAACCGGATGTGGTACTAGCAGACGAACCCACCGGTAATCTCGATACCCAGCGCAGCCATGAAATCATGGGATTGCTGATGGCACTCAACCGCGATCACGGCATTACGGTACTCATGGTAACGCACGAACCTGACATGGCAGCCTATGCCCGACGCATGGTGATGTTCGTTGATGGGCGCATCGCCAGGGATGAAATTAATCTGCATCCAGCGACAGCGGCACCACCATCCCTGAGTCCCAACGAAAGCACCTGATGCTGTTTTCCGTATTCATCCTCGCACTACGGTCGGTGCAGCGCAACTTACTGCGCTCGTTTCTGACTATTTTAGGTATCGTCATTGGCGTATCCGCCGTCATTACCATGGTGACGCTGGGTAATGGTGCGACACAAGCAATCAATACCCAAATATCCAGTCTGGGGGCGAATCTGTTGATTGTCAGCCCCGGTCAACGCGGGCCCGGTGGCGGTGGTTCGGGTGCAGGCAGTGCTGGTATTCCTCACTTTACGGATGCCGATGCAGACGCGATTGCCGCGCAGATCGGCGGTGTAGCACAAGTAGCGCCTTTAGGCCGTGCCAGCGTCACCGTCATTGCGAACGGCCGCAACTGGATTACCAGTGTATCTGGCAGCACCAATGAATGGTTTAAAACCGGCAACTGGACGCTGGCCAGCGGACGCGAATTCGATCCGGATGAACAACGCGCAGGGTCCGCCGTGTGCATCATCGGTGAAACAGTACGTCGCGAAATTTTTGGTGGCACGCCGGGCAAAACAGGCTTAGGAGAATTATTGCGTGTCAAACAATTTTCCTGCAACGTCATCGGCATTTTAGGTAGCAAGGGACAGAGCGGCATGGGTGATCAGGATGATACCGTCGTGGTGCCATTGAATACACTACAGCGCCGTGTAACAGGGTCACATCGGGTCGATATGTTGATGGTCTCCATGCAAGAAAACGCCGATAGCGCACCACTCAAAGCAAGCCTGCGTCAGCTCATGCGCGAGCGCCGGAAATTGGCTGAGCACGATGATGACAACTTTAATATTTTCGATACGCAACAGCTCGCCGAAACACTCTCCAGCACCATGGGTGTGCTGACCAGCCTGCTGGGTGCCGTGGCTGCAGTGAGTCTGTTGGTGGGTGGCATAGGAATTATGAACATCATGTTGGTCAGCGTCACCGAACGCACGCGTGAAATCGGCCTGCGGCTTGCAGTCGGTGCACTGGAAAAGGAAGTGCTTTTGCAGTTTCTGATTGAAGCCATGGTGCTATCGGCGCTCGGCGGCTTAGTGGGTGTCGTGATCGCCACTATCGCTTCGTATTTTTTGGCCGGGCTGATGAAGGTGCCTTACGCGTTCGATCCCACCATCAATCTGCTTTCATTGGTATTCTCAGCGGGCATTGGAATACTTTTCGGCTATTTTCCGGCACGCAATGCCGCTCGCATGGATCCTATCGTTGCACTACGACATGAATAATTTTTACTCCGCCTCAGGCTGAATCTTGAACCGCCTTGGCACGGATGAATTGATGACAAAACACAAGTAGCCCGCTGACTGCCGCAATCGTCACACACAAATACCCCAGCGGTGGTGCATCGAAGCGAAACAATGCGCTCATGTATGGCACATACAATGCCAGCCCCAACATCAATAACGCGAACCCAACCACACTCCACAACGCCGGGTTATGCAATCGCACCGATTGAAGCAGCGGCAATGACCTCGACCGATTAATAAAAATCAGCCAGATATCGCCGACAATCATGCTACTAAAAGTCAGCGCTCGTGCTTGAGCGACAGTCAATCCGGCCCATTGCGCCGACAGATAAACCGCCAGCAATACCACTAACAAAATCACACCTTGTTTTAACCCCAGCATCAACAATTCAGCATTAAATATTTTTTGATCGGTGCGTCGAGGAGGTCTGTTCATGACATCAGCTTCTTCCGGTTCCGCTTCAAAAACGATAGAACAAGTCGGATCGATCATCAGTTCAAAAAAAACGATATGTACAGGGAGCAAGATCAATGGCCATCCCATCATGACTGGCAGCATCGACATGCCAGCAATCGGGATATGGGCAGCAACCACGAACACAACTGCCTTGCGGATATTATCGACAATACGCCTGCCGAGCGCGACGGCAGCGACAATGGCATTAAAATCGTCATCCAACAGCACCAGTGCTGCCGACTCGCGCGCGACGTCGGTGCCGCGCCCGCCCATCGCGATGCCAATATGTGCCGCCTTGAGTGCGGGTGCATCGTTGACGCCGTCACCGGTCATTGCAACGACTTCACCGTTGGCTTTAAGTGCTGTGACCAATCGCAGTTTTTGTTGCGGTTGTAAGCGGCAAAACACATTGACCTGCGCCAAGCGCTTTTGCAGTTCCACATCGTCAAGCGTATCGAGATCCACTCCTGTCATGACGGCACTTCCATTGGCGATGCCGCATTGGCGGGCAATACTCATCGCAGTGGCCGGATAATCGCCAGTCATCATCACGACACGAATACCCGCCGTATGACATTGTGAGATTGCCGCACTGACGCTGGGTCGAAGCGGATCAGCCAGCGCGATCAAACCAAGAAACTTGAACTCAAAATCATGCTGAATATCTGGCAGCGCATGTTGCTGAAAACTCGCTTTAGCGACCGCCAGGACGCGCAATCCCTGATCTGCGACCTGATCGACCTGTGCGTTAATTCGCCGCGTCTCATCGTCTGATAAATGGCACAAATCAATAATCGCTTCCGGCGCCCCCTTAGCAGCAATCACATAATCGACGCGATCAGGAGAATGCCAGACCCGCGACATTGCCAGCAATTGCGGCGACAGCGGATATTCTTCCACCAATGTCCAAAGATCATGAATATGCTCCGTACCAGCGAGTGCGGTACGACCTGCTTCCTGAATCGCTTTTTCCATCGGATCAAAGGGGTCGCGTTGACTCGATAGCATAGAAAATTCCAGCGTTTCGTGAAAAATTTCTAAAAAATCCGCCGGTGTTTTCACACTTGAATCACCAAAAACATAGGTCTGGTCTTCTACGACAATCTGCGCTAAAGCCATGCGGTTTTGTGTCAAGGTACCCGTTTTATCAACGCACAATACGGTTGCAGCGCCCAGCATTTCAATCGCAGCAATGCGGCGTATCAGCACTTGCTTTCTGGCGATCCGCCACGCACCAAGACCCAGAAAGATAGTCAAAATCAACGGCAACTCTGCTGGCAACAGTGACATCGCCATCGTCAAACCTGCCAGAATACCGTTCAGCCAATCGCCACGCGTAACGCCGTACCATATCGTCAGTACTAAAACCAGAACAATGCTGGAAACAGAAATAACCCTGACCGCATGCGCTGTCTCATTTTGCAAATGACTGGGTTCCGCTTCCAGCGTGAATAATGCTTTGCCAATACCACCAAGAACAGTTTTAGCACCGGTCGCCTCAACCCGCGCTTTCCCCTTACCCTGCACCACTAGCGTCCCCGAATACAGGTACGGGTGATCATCGCCGCCAGGTGCCGCAAATCTGGGCATCGCTTCGCTGCCGGGCACCTTGCGCACCGGGATGGATTCGCCGCTTAACAAGGACTCATCAATCGTCATGCCCAAGCTGTCGAGCAAAAATAAATCAGCCGGTACGCGATCACCTTCGGTCAAAAAAATGATATCGCCGCGTACGACTTCTCGACCGGGTATACGCTTTTGCTCGCCATCGCGCAACACCAGTGCGTGTGGGCTGGACAAGTCACGCAATGCTTCCAACGCACGTTCACTCTTGCGTTCTTGTACAAAACTCATGCTCATAATGATTACCACTGAGCCCAACAAGATAGCGGCATCCTGCCTGCTGCCCAACACCAGATAAATGCTGCCGCAGGCGATGAGCAAGATAAACATCGGTTCACGCACGATAGCCCAGGCTATCCCCAGCAGTGAGCGCGGCCTGGCGGTGGGCAATTCATTCACCCCGTCACTGAGCAGACGACGCTGCGCTTCCGTTGTGCTAAGCCCAGTTTGTATATTCGTGGTGTCTGACATGTCGTTTCCTTCAATCACGTAGCCTCGGAGGCTTTATACACTACTTAAATGTACATTTTGTGTCGGTGCACTAACGCGCTATTAGCAATGTTTGAATGCAAGATCTGATCGTACTTAGCTTCCACTCTGAAAGAATCTTGTTAGAACCCTGAATTTAATCCGCTTTGTAGTTCATTCATACTTTGTTGGGATATGTCTGCGTTGGCTGCCCATCATTCACCTCGGGCGCTTTTTTTAACTGAGGTGACAATCGTCGACGAACACAATTTGATGCCGCCACCCAAATCCATGCGGAACCAATACTAAAAGTATTATTTTTTAGTACCGTACAGTGAGTATCATATTTCAAAAAAAACAATGATACAGTTTGAAGTGTCATTGCTTCCAAACAATTCCGAGTTAGTCCAATGATGAGAACAGTCATTGCTATTGCTGTCGCTCTGTTTTAATAAAGGTTATGCGAATGAACAAGCGACGGGCAGCTGCTGGGATTCACGATTGTTATCCAATGGTGTAAATAAAATTACAGCCATTTTTTCGGCTCTCGAAAGAGTTTATTTGCGGAGCAATTTTCTACTGGAGTTAATATTTTATGAAAAAGTTTTTTAGTATGTATGCTGCGTCTATATTTTTTTTGGGCGTATCAATGACAGCGATGAATAATGCAGAAGCACAATCTGTATCGGAGCGTAATGGATTCATTGCAGAAAATCCTTTCATATTCATAAAACGAGCATTTCTTGTTCGGGACAATGAGAAAGAAATTGTAGAAGAGATTGAAAGTGCGAGTACTTCGATTGCTCGATTTGCAATGGAATTAATGGAAACTAAAGCAAATTCTTCCAAAGACTCTCTGAAGCAAGTACTACCTGGTTCACGCGAGCAACTACGTTTACTTCCGGAAGCAACAAATGGAAGGGACCTGTATATTTACTCAGTCTTTTATTGCTGGAAATTGATCGATCCCGATCAATTACAGGTACAGATTGAATGGGGTGATATTACTACGCCGCAACGATATACGGACTCCTATGTGTTCCTGAGAAAAGGCTCCGAATGGTATTTTTCTAGACACGGTGACTTAATCCCTTTTCGCTACTCCCTTAAAGGCTATGAGTTCAAACGACCTTGCTCAAATTGAGCATTTGAAAGTTTATGCTAGCGTTTAAAAAATTTAAAAATCGAGCGCGTTCGGATGTAATTAGTAAGTAAATAAAATTACGCCCATTTTTCGGCTCTCGGAAGAGTTTAATTTGGGAGCAATTTTCTACCGGAGTTGATATTTTATGAAACAGTTTTTTAGTGTGTATGCTGCGTCTATATTTTTTTTGGGCGTATCAATGACAGCGATGAATAATGCAGAGGCACAATCCGAAACACAGCGTAATGGATTCGTTGCAGAAGAGCCTTTCAAAGTCATAAAAAAAGCGTTTATTGTTAAGGACAATGAGAAAAAAATTGTAGCAGAGATTAGAAGTGCGAGTACTTCGATTGCTCTATTTGCAATGGAATTAATGGCAACGACAGCAAATTCTTCCAAAGATTCTCTGAAGCATGTACTACCCGATTCACGCGAGCAACTACGTTTACTTCCGGAAGCAAGCAATGGAACAGATCGGTATGTGTACTCAACTTTCTATTGCTGGAAATTGATCGCTCCCGACCAATTACAGGTACAGATAGAATGGGACGATATTACTACTCCGCAACGATATACAGACTCCTACGTGTTCTTGAGAAAAGGCTCGCAATGGTATTTTTCCAGACACGGCGACTTAGTCCCTTTTCGCTACTCCCTTAAAGGCTATGAGTTCAAACGACCTTGTTCAAATTAAGGTTTTGTCGCACTAACTTTTAAGTTGTGACATCAGTCATGCTAACCGCTTTAAAAAAATGGCGATACGACATGCTTGATAGACGTTGTTGCACGGATGAGCAGCCAATCGAGTGAAGTGCCGATTTTGATAAATCGAAGCTGTTGATGCCCAATAAACATATCGCCAAAGGTCGGCACGATATACTGAAAATGGAATACCAGGTGAAAAACTGAGCGGAGTATGACGCTGGACTGAGGCGGCGTGTAAGACATGCCGTTCAATAGGGATGAGTTGGCCTGATCGATATACAAGCCTGAACATCCCGTACTAGAAAGTATCAAGAAGACAGCAGCGATGCTTCAGGTGAAACGCCACATACAGGTCGGTTTATGCATCGTATTTCCTTTCTGCGTTTTGTAAAAAAGTCAGCCAATTAAGAGGTACCGCGTCAAGACAAACCCTTGTCTAAGTTCGTTGCCGAATAGACGCCGCGAGGTCATTTGCGGAATCTGTAAACCAGAGAAAAAAGGCTGATGCACAACAGATGTCGGATATCAAAATCAAAACCTATTTTAACTCACGTTTGTGGTCGGAACGGTTTGGCTTTTTAGCGTATTTTATCTCTTTATCGACCCTTTACGGATGCGCTTCCTCCACCATTTCCGCTCTTGATTTCACACTTTCATTTGCAATACCAAGAACTTGGTCAGCGCCAACGGTAACGGGTAACGATACGTTGATGCGGTGGTGGCACTACTGCCAACGCTAAATGGATCTGCTTCGGCGCAACACAACAGATCAAATGGCGTTGGTATCTACTCTCATTTTAGTTGGGGAGATGATCCTCTCGTGTTTCCACCTAGAGGGATGTGTTCATTCACATCGTGAGCGAATATACCGCTTAGTTTCATACGCTTCTCTACATTGAAAGAACCATCCATTAGCAATCAGCAATTGAAACTGATATTGCAGGTGATGAGGTCGCACTAAGCTTAGTGGCTTGGTCATTCAAGAATGACCAATTCCTTACCGTAATGGAAGGTAAATGTGTCTGCATGCGGCATCGGAAAGTAAATCTGTCTACACGCAACGCTCAATCCGCATGACGTGATGTAAGTTAATGAAATCATGAAAAATTCCGCACGCTTTCTTACACCCATTTTGAATACCGTGTCGGATTAATTCGTATTTTCTGGGTGCGCCCTTACGTTCTGACAGTTGGTGACAATCATATCGCTTTTTGTCCATGGTCTGTTGGTAACACGCGTCCACTGGGCAAGGAAGTACGAGGGCAAGTCTACTTCAACCTTTCGCGATACCGGCTGGGTGTTTCTCCCATCATTTGTCTAAATGTTTGACTGAAACTACTCGCACTTGAAAAGCCAGTGTCATGTGCAATATGAGCAATCTGGTCCGCAGACATTACCAGTCGTTCAGTCGCCTTAATAATGCGGGCTCGCTGGACAAATTCGGACCAACCCATGTCGAATTCCTCGGTAAATCGGCGTGACAGTGTTCGTTCGGACGCCAACGCGGCTCTCGCTACATCAGAAAAATTCAGAGTCTCACCCAAATTGGCCAATGTGAATTCGACTGCTCTGCATAATTCGGCAGTTTGTGCCCGAGGAAACCATAAATCTTCCACCAAATTACTGGCTTCATTGACGACGTGTGCCAATGCAGTAAAGAATGACTGGGAATGATCATCCAGTTTTGCTTGACTCTCATTCCAGCGCGTTGCGTAGTTTGTCATTTCTGTGATCAGTGCAGTGACCCGAAATACCTGGCAATGCAGGGATGGCACGGAGATGCAGTCACGCGAGAACAGTACCGAAGCTGAGGTGCTTGCAGCGCTGGTCCAAATGCGTATCGGAATACCTGCCTGAATTAGTGCTGCGCGGTGCGGAGGCAATAGCCAGCACCTTTCATTCACCTCCAAATGAAAGGTGCCGCTTGAAGCGTATAGCAAATAGGTTTGCGCGAAGCTTCGTTCTCCGGTATCAAATGCTTCATCAAATTGCTTGTGGTAGGCAAAGGAAATCATGCGCGCAGTTTTTCTTCAGGTTATTTTTGTAGATTGTAAAACAAGGTGATATCGCTCAGTGGATTTACTGCTTGATTGCGCATGCTCCTGCAACAATGACCGTCGGCTGAAGTTGTCGCAACAGGCTCGCCGTATCAAACAACGCCCAATGCTCGGCGATCTGGCCTTCAACTATCCGAAATGTTCTGTATTGTGTTACTTCAACCGCATTTCCGGTGGCAGCTATATCGCGGAATTGTCCGGAATGCAGCGCCGTGATCTTGAGCCGGATAACGACTATGTCGTCCTGTTCGGTACATTGCTCAATCGTATGTTCTGCCTGGCTAAATGCGCCTGCGAAAATTCGCACCATGGTGGCGTGACCGGTTTGATCAGCGGGAATATAGGCGTGATCAACAAAACTGGCGCTGACAAACCGTTCAAGCACATCCGGACTTGCTTCGGTCCAAATGGTTCGCATGAAATCTGTTACGAGGCGAACGTTGGGACTGGCATGTGGCGGGATCATTGTCGTGATTGACATAGAGTTCTTTCAAATAAATTAGGTTAAGAACTCACATGATAAAAATACTTGCAACCGTGCGATAGGCTGGTTAGGCCAATTGTTATCGGTTTTACGCCAATCATGGACAAAAGCCGAAGGTCTGCTGCAAAGGTTCCGTCGCATTAACTTTTAAAAAGGCGAGTTTAAGCCGTTACGACTTTTTATATTATCGCTGGACGGACTACGCCTGCCAATGCATAAAACTGGTCTGCAAATGACATGTTCTTACATCCGACCAGATTCAGTTGTCCTTTGCGTAGCATATGCATAAGTTCAATTCCCGCCAGAATATTTCTGGCGGCACGAAATGACTTGAACCCAAGCATCGGACGTGTCATACGCTTGATCCCACGATGATCTTGCTCAACCATATTATTGAGATATTTGACCTGCCGTACAATAATGCTCAGTCCTTTGTCTTCGATGATCTGATCAATCGCTGCTTTATTTGCACCGCTCTTATCCATGGCGATCTTTCCTGGCAAGCCATTGAGAAGCATGGCTTTGTCGAAGAAGCGCATGGCAGCAGTTTTATCGCGTTTAGCAGTTAAAAGAAAATCGACGGTTTGTCCCTCTTTGTCGACGGCACGATACAAGTATTTCCATTGTCCATTGATCTTGATATAGCTTTCATCCATTCTCCAGCTGCTACCAACAGGGCGTTTATATTTTCTGAATATTTTTTCGATCAGAGGTAGAAACCGGATTGCCCAGCGGTTGATGGAGGAATGGTCAACAAAGGCGCCTCGTTCTTGCATCATTTCTTCGAGATGGCGGTAGCTGAGTGGGTAAGCTGCATACCAACGAATACAGACGGCTATAATTTCTAATAGAAATCGCATTCGCTTCGTATCCAGCATGGCGTAGCATCAATTTAAAAAAGGTGCTGAGCAAAACCGATTTCACTTTTAAAAAGTTAATGCGACGGAACCGCGTTGACTGACGTCAGAAGTGCTGCGACTAAAAGAATGAGGGATTTTATATTTTTCATTTAAGTGCTTTTGTAGCCTAAAAAATAGTGATTAGATTTTCGACTAACAAAATCGATAGTGCCACCGTTAGTATACCGTCAATTATTTTTTCTGAAATTTAGTTTAATTTTCCATTCAAAAATAAAATCAATTTCTCGACTTTATAGTTAATGCGCCGACCATATTCTGTTGCTAGAAAAGTTTGATCATTACCTTCATTGTTTTTCCATTTTTCCAACACATTCATTGCAACTTTAAATTCACCATTTTCAATTAGCAATACAGCAGTCCAAACTGGAAACTGAGGTAGTGCATATCGCGGTCTCGAAACCGGAAATCGTTTTGTTTTGTATAAGCTGGGGGAATTGAGCAAAAAATTTGCTGCTCCTGAAACCGTTCCAAATATTTCTAGTATTGGAGCCGCATAGTGATCATATACATCAATTAACTCTTCACGGATATGTGCCAAAGTATAATTATTCCCTTGTATTGCTAGATCTTTGAGATTGCTATTCTCCTCCCATCGAATGCCGGAAGGGCTAAATCCCAAGATAGGAACGGCGGATTGTTTTGGCCAATCATTTGTTGGCAATGAGCAATCGTCCAAACCGAGCTGTAGTGCGAGATCAGCGGCATAACTAGAATATATAAACATTTTTGAAACAATCGACCAGTGGTCTGGAGCCAATGTTGGATATAACGTTATGAACATTGTTGTCCTTAACGTCGATGATAAATCCTTGTCCCAAGTTACTAAATCTGGCGTAGCTTTATCTATATTTAAATTTATAAAATCATAACTACTCATTACATCACTTAACATATTGAAAAGCGGTAAGTTTTGTTTTTCCTTGAAATTCATTAATTTAGACATAATACGAAAAACCTATTTTTTATATTTTAGGGTACATGAACTTACGCAGTCGGAATATGCTCCAACTTCTTGCGACGTTGAAAATAAGTCGGCAGCCATTACCGTTGAAGAACCAACTATTCCGGCAACAATTGTAGCTCCTTTGGCAACATATTTCATATAATTTGCCATTGCTCTGCCTCCTATGTCTGCCACAATTGAAACCCCTCTGGAAGCGATTGAAGAAATTTCTGCGCTATCCGCACCCCCGTCTGGTCAATATTCGGTGCGCGTCAACAAACAACGCCATTCCAATTCGATGCGTCGTATCTTCCGTAGCGCTTTTGTGATACGATAATTTTATTCGTAATACTATTCATTTTAGTATTCATTTTAGTATTCATTTTAGTATTCAAAAATTGACTTTCTCCTATAGAAAAAAGCTGATTTTTTCTATTCATAGAATTTTGAAAGCATCGTGGCTAAAATCCAAAACATTGAAAGATTGCAACATTTTCTCAAGGCAGGACCTGCAAAAACGCCGTCCATTCTGAGAGAACTTGACATCAGCCAACCAACTTTCTCTCGTCTATGGGCAACTGTACGCGACGGGGTGGTGTTGGGGGCGGGTAAGGCGCGACAGTATGCTCTGAGACGTCACGTCCAAGGAGTCGATGTCCCTATTCCTATTTTCCGTGTATCCGAGGAGGGAGGGCTTGCACCCATTGGATACTTGGACGTTCTTCAAGGCGATTTTTACGCCACGATTCCCTTGGAGGGGAGCGGTTATGGCGTGTTTAGGGGTATGCCATTTTTTACCCGAGACCTCCGTCCTCAAGGATTTTTGGGGCGCATAGAGCCGGGAAGAAACCGGGACTTGGATTTACCAGACAACATCCTACATTGGACGGATGAACAGGTATTGAAATACATTTCTCGGCGCAGTGAAAATGCAGCAGGAGACCTCATTCTAGGGAACGAGTCATATACTAGGTACATTGAGTCTTTTGCCACGCTAGAGAAACAAGTTATACCGGCTAAGGAGCGCGCTGTGCGTTACCCTGGGATGGCGGACGACTCCATGCAAGGCGAGCCTCCGGGCTCATCCGCAGGTGGTGAGCAGCCCAAATTTACTGCCATGATTCGTCGCGAAGATGATGGGATGTTGGTTGAGCACGTCATAGTTAAATTCTCTCCGCAAGTTGATACTCCTTCCGGACGACGTTGGGGAGACTTGCTCATATCTGAGCATTTGGCATTACAAGTTCTGGCGCGCAATGGTATTGCCGCAGCAAAATCCGCAATTCTTGAATTGGGTTCTCGGATTTTTTTGGAGGTTGTTCGGTTTGATCGAGTCGGGTTGAGAGGACGGCTTCCGATAGCTACTTTCTCCGCATTAGATGGTGATCTGGGGATGATGGATCAGAACTGGACAGCTGTCGCCCGTGAGCTTGGCCGACTCGGAGAGCTTTCTGGAAAAGACATTATTACCGTGGAAATACTCGACCTTTTCGGTTCACTCATCGGCAACACTGATAAGCACCATGGAAATATCGCAGTTTCATGGACATTTGAACGCAAGCACCGATTGCTGAATGCATATGACATGCTTCCAATGCTATATCGTCCCAATTCTCACGGTGAGATTATTGAACGAGACTGGCTACCAGTCTACATGGGTCGAGTGGAGTTGAGGCATCTATCGAAGTGTTATGATATGGCGCTTCAATTTTGGCAGGACGTAATCAACGATCCTCGTATATCTGAAGACTTCAAAAGAGTCGCGGATCGCCATGTGAAGGCTATCCAGCCATTTGCTCCCGCTGCGGGGGTTCTGTCGCAATAAGCCGTCGCTGTTAGACTACCGATCCGACCAAATTTCTGATTCATGTAATGATAGACGCGCTACGTAAGATCATCAAGCGAATGCATTATCCGCTCGAAGTGATGCTGACCTGCGTGTGCTGGTACGCAGCCTATCCGCTGAGTCTTCGCCATGTTGAAGAAATGATAGCGGAGTGTGGTGTATTCGTTGATCAATCAACGGTCAGCCGCCGGGCGATCCGATTGCTACCGGTACTGGAAAAGATATTCAGAAAGTACAAGCGCCCGGTCGGTAGAAGCTGGCGGATGGATGAGACTTATATCAAGGTCAAAGCTGTCTGGAAATACCTCTATCGTGCAGTGGACAAGGAAGGCAAGACGATTGATTTTCTTCTGACTGCCAATCGGGACAGGGCAGCAGCCAAGCGTTTTTTTGACAAGGCCATAGCAGCGAACGGCACACCTGAAAAAATCACGATGGATAAAAATGGCGCGAACAAAGCGGCGATTGACGAGATCAACGCCGACATGGAAATAGCTATGGTGGTCCGTCAGATCAAGTACCTCAATAATATTATGGAACAAGACCATCGTGGAGTGAAGCGAATAACAAAACCAATGCTCGGATTTAAATCGTTCCAATCTGCTAAAAGCATCCTAGCTGGTATCGAACTCATTCACATGATTCGCAAGGGCCAACTGATGATGGAAGGCGCAGGTGATTTGTCGTTTGCCGACCAATTTTATGCTTTGGCAGGAAAAATCCGTCCTATTTAATGAAGGGCAGAGTCCGCCTGCAAAAAATTCGCCTTGGACTCGCTATTGCAACAGAACCCGGCCATTCCATTAGAACCCGGGGTTTATGCGGGCCTCGCATTCGCCTGAAATTCTCATGGTTTCAACTGGCAACTTGGTAAAAGGCGATGGTATTGTTAAATCCAAAGCTTGCGCGAAAGATTGATTTTACGAAAGTATCTGATATGAAAAAAATAATATTGATTGTAGGATTTTTTTTAGTTGGAGCCCTTGTCTATCGCTACATGATGCTGAATGATCTTCCTGTCGCAACGATGATAAAACAGGATGCTTCTGGCAAATCGAGTGTCGTTAATGCGAACAAATGGTTTTCGGTGAAAACAAATGAACCATCGGTAAAAGCGGGGCAATCCTCTGAAAAATCAGATGCTGTAAAAATAGCGCTTCAATTTGGACAAACTCGTAATTTAAGAGCGTTTGTTGCTTTTGCCAAAACAAAGGCTTCAGACGGTGGCTTGTTTCTTTCCAAAAATGCTTTAGTTGAATGTTTGAAGCGGCCTTTAAACAAGGAAATAGAAACATCGCCAGCTTTGAAATATGATCCCTCAGAAAGCAATCTTCTTGTGGCAGAAAGACAAAAAGCATTACTATTTATGCAAGAACGTTGTTATGGTTTCTCCCCAGATGAAGCCATGGCCGAATTGGACAAAATTAAAAATGACCCGGGTGTAGCGCTCGATCCTTTGCTGCAGTTAAATAAAAAGTTGAGTTCCGCAAAAGATGATGACCAAAGGAAATCAATTTCCGCAGAAGTTTTTAATTCTCAAAATCCTGTATTGATTGAAACGTGGGGAATGACCAGTACGCTTTCTAATTCACTCAATGATGGCAAAGAACCGACGGAAAAAGACAGGAATATTTACGGTTTGGCTTGGCGTTTGGCTGGCTGTGATTTAGGTCTTTCGTGCGATGAGCAAGATATAGAAGTTCAATCCTCCTGTTACTACTTCGATATTTGTGAAAAAAATAAAATTGATATGCTTAAAAAAGTGGCATCAATTGATAAGGAGAACGACATCAACTTTAACGATGTGGTCATAATGAAGGATAAAATTGTGAACGCGGTTAAAGCAAAACGTTCTGATGTTTTCTTTCATTAAATGAGAATGGGCTTACCAGGCAAAATCCTGACTTCAGGTCCGAGCCTAATTAATTCGGTTTGTCGCAATAACTTTTTAAAAGCGAAATCGGTTAAGCTCAGCACCTTTTTTAAATTGGTACCAAGCCATGCTTGACGCGAAACGAATGCGATTTCCATTAGAAATGATAGCGGTCTGTATTCGTTGGTATGCAGCTAACCCACTTAGCTGCCGCCATCTCGAAGAAATGATGCAAGAACGTGGTGCCTTTGTCGACCATTCCGCGATCAACCGCTGGGCAATCCGGTTCCTTCCCCTGATCGAAAAAACATTCAGAAAATATAAAAACCCTTCGTTTCGTATCAGGCATGGCTTATCACTAAATCGATAAACCCTCATAAAAATCATATTATGATCTATAATACATTTTTTATGAGGGGATTCACGTATGCCTAAAAAGCTCTTGAACGTGGATACGGTGCCAACTTTGGTACGTGAGCGCCTGAGCACGTGGGGGCGCTGCATCCACACGCAACGCTTACGTCAACGCATAACGGCCGCCGACTTGTGCGTGCGAATGAGTATTTCTGAGGCTACCTTGCGCCGCATGGAACGAGGCGACCCAGGTACAGCTGCTGGCGCTTACCTCGCTGCATTGTTGATTTTGGGCGTGTTTGAGGATGCTATACCTGTGCTAGCACCCGCCCTGTGGTCCGACTCTCCCCAACGTAGAGTAAAGCTCAGCCGACAAGAACGAGGAGGCGAAGTAGATGCTGAATACTTCTAAGCCCTTATTCATTTATTTGCAACGTCCAGACAACGGAGAGTGGGTCACGGTCGGACGCTATCTTGCTGACCCCGTCGCAGGCTCGGGTAGATTCAAGTACGCCCCCAGTTATGTCGATGCAGGCCACACGTGGGCGATTGACCCGGTCAACTTACCTTTCCGGCCGGAGGACGAGCGGCCAGCGACACGCTACAATGGTCTGCACGATGTCCTGCGAGATGCTTGTCCGGATTCATGGGGCCAGGCGCTGCTTCGGCGCGAGCACAATCTGCCAGAAGGCACACCTTTGGCACGCTATCTGATTTTGGCCAATAACGCTGACAGGTGGGGAGCGCTCGCCGTAGGAGTGCCAGCGGGCACCAAGCATTACTCGCACTGATTCCGATTTTTTTGATCCGAGTGGTCAGGTGTGTTTAGGTAAATAAATTCATCACAAGTCGGCCTCGGTAGCATAGCGGCAAGTAAATATACAACCAAGACAATCCATGAGACTGTGAAGCGTAATCCAAATAGCGTCGAAGGGCGCGACATCAACCAAGCAAAAGAAAATGCTGACGCAAGAAAACACAAAGATAAAATATCCCGATAACTCCCGTAATACATTCGATCAATAAAATAGCCACCAAAATTTTCAATTATCCAGTTGGCAACCAATGGAAACGTCACAGCAGCAATAGTGGCTAACCACCAGAAAAATAATTTACAACGCTTCATGGGCGCTCGATTTTGAGTAGGTGTCATGTGTTAAATTTCGGAGCCTGTAAGAAATTCTGTGTAAATGCCACGGAACAAATTAGTGATCGTATTTTTGAATGCGGTCACCAAACTCAATCATAAAACGATTTAACGCCATACGCCAATTTTGAATAGGCATTGTCCAT
>NZ_JACOFV010000011.1 GCF_014284255.1 Cognatundibacterium jejuense | reverse complement strand
CTCTATACATGACTATTCTCATATAGACCCCATCGGCTTCTAAATTCCAACCTGCGCCATCTTCTAACGCCATCCACTCCTCAAATGTCGGTATATAACGTACATCTATGTTGATATTATGTAGCGAGCTACATCCCATAATTCGTGCAGCGTCCCGGTAGTAGAATTGCCGCCAGCCTTTCTCTTGTAGCATTTTTAGGAGAGCAATGAATTTTTGACGTGCTTCATCATGGGGTATGAGTTCTGGCGCAGTAAGTCCAAAACTAATGTCCCAGTGATAAATTCCAGCGTTCATTCTTTCTACATCTTCCGTTCCCATGATAATTAGCACGGCACCAACTCTAAAAGTATGCATGCCGTGTTCAAACGTTACTTCACCCGCTTCTGCACCATGTGCAGTGAAATTAACGTCATAAAAATTTAATCCCGCCGGTTGCCTATCTGGTCTTACTTTCTTTTGTCCTATTCGCTGCGTAAAACTGTCGCCGGATTCGCCAAGACGAATAGATATTTTTTGTACCATGTTTACATCCTCTTTCTTCACGTTACCCAAACCGTGGTCGATTTTCCTAGCACAGCCGGAAACTGCACCGACTAGTACTAGGCCTAATAATAGTTTTTTAAAGATATGCCACATAAAATTAACAGACATTAAAGTGGCATCGTCGGGGTTACTATCTGATCATCTTGATGACCTACCCACGATGCGATTGTTTGTAATTGATGTTCCATAAAATATTTTTTTGCTTGCATTAACCCATGAAATTTTTTTGCAGCTAAGTCAATCCATATCATTCGGCTTTTAAAATCTTCAAGCATGGTATCTCGGGGCGCCACCGATTCCAATTCTGGATCATCGGTATCACACGACGACGCAAACACCAGCTTGAGCGCAGGTGATGCCCAATTCACCCATGCTGAACGTTGTTGCTGTATCCACCATTTAAAATCCTCATCGTCGTAGATCAGCGGCTGCAAAATCTTACCTTGCTCGTGCTTGGCAATACTCAGCAGATGTTCCAATTGCGCCGCAGGGCGTCCTGGCATCAACGGTTCCATACTTTCAATTTTCTTGACCTTGTTAAAACCATATTCCAGCAATTCATTCCACTTAAAATTATTGATTTTTGGTAGCGCCTCCTTCGCCCATGGCATGGCTTTGATGGAGTCCAAAATAGGGGTCACAAAATTATCTCCGCTACGTGTGGCCTTGCACATGTCGAAACTTTTAGAAGAAAGGCTATACGCCCAATGCCATGGGGCGATCTCATAAAACAACCACATATTTCCTTTACCTAATCCTTGTAAAACGGTGCCGATTGTTTTGACTCGTGGGTCTTCAATCGAACAAGCGACTGTCTTACTGGCAAATGCTGCTAATGCTGCCCAGTAGTAGCGTCCTTTTTTAGCCGGATTTCCATGTTCTTCGGTCTCTAAATAAAACCTCGCATAGGTGGCACTGATGCGTCGGGCACGGACGTTATATTGATACAGCAACATGTTAGTTTTATTGAGCACAGGCGGTTTAGCAGACAAGCGTTTAAAGGCAAATTCTTGTGCTAAGGACCATACGTGCTGACAATCGCAATCTATCTTTACGCAACTGTTGGGCGTGTTATTGGTCATTCCTTGGGTTGTATTAACTGGCATTACTATCTCCCTTGTTGTCACCTGGATTGCTCGATCCTGGCCGTGTCATCGGCTCAGGTGAGTTAAGCGCATGCCACACTGGAGCGACATACAATGGCTGCGGTGATGAGGTATAAATACTTGGTGTCGCGCCGTCTGATGTTGTCTTACTTACGTGCTCACCGATGGAAGTTTTGGCGTGATAACTTTGTCCCACAATTGGTGTGCCACAAGGCAAATGAAAGGCAAACTTCTCATCATAGTCATCGACATGAGGCAATCCTTGAATATCTATGCCCATATTTTTTCCATCTTGAAAACTATGGGTCGCCGCGTGAGCACACCATGCGCCGTTGGTGCCATGTTCAATCCCCTGATCACTCCATTTGGTATAACTGCCGCCGCCATTAATGATGACGGCCTTTGTTGCGTTGATCCGTATCGACTCGGCGTTCTGATTGATGTTGAGTTTAGCGATGAAATTGATGCTGTTTTTTAAGGCCTGAATTTCAATGTCGGCATTGGCAGCAATCAATTTCATTCCCGCCTTGTGCGCAAACAAACGGATCGCTTCGCGCGCGCTGGCGAGCAGGCTCTTGCCACTCGATAAGCTGATGTGTTCCTCGGCGGTGATGGCGTGATGCTGACCGCTGTGGTGTTGGGTGTTGCCGGGCGTGGTGGTGGCGATGCCTGCCGGACTTGCGATAACGATATGCGGCTTGGCTAATTCTGGGAATTGACCTTTGTCTGCGTGGTTGTTGTGATTAGCATTGGCGTTACCAGCGATATCGCTATTTTGTCGTTTGATTTCTTTGGCAACGTCCGATTGGTCACTTTGTTCTTGCGCTCCCGCCTGTTGTGCGGCCTCAGCTAAGGTGCTGTGTTGGCTGTGCGCTTGTTGCAGACGCTGGGCGGTTTCTTCTAAGCTCGTGATGTGGCCTTGCGCCTTGTCTCTGGCTTCGGTCGTGATGAGTAGACCGTCTTTGGCGCGAATGGCGCCGTGGCCATCGGTTCTGAGTTCAAACCCTTGACCGCGTGGTCCTTGACGACCTTGCTTGCTTTCAACACGGGTGATGAAACCCAGACTCAGTTGGCTGTGGTCATGGTCACTCTTGAGTTGTGCCTGAATTTGGTCTTGGGTATCGTCGAGAATGAGGTGGTTGCTGCGCCCTGTAGCGCTGTTGCCACCGCCTTGGTCAGTGAGTTCTCTGCTGCGTATGCCCATTAAGGCTTGTTGGCTCGGCAACTGCCATGGCGGCATATTAAATTGATTGTGGACGCTGCCGCTACAAATCGGTCTGTCAGGGTCACCGCCGATGAAATCGATGATGACTTCTTGTCCTATTCTGGGAATAGCTTGTTGCCCCAGTTGATTACCTGCCCATGGTAAGGCGACGCGAACCCAGCAACTGCTGTTGTGGTTGATTTCGCCATAGCGATCCCATGGGAACTGGACTTTGATACGCCCATATTGATCGGTATAGATATTGCTGGCGGCGGTATCACGGTCAGGGCCGGTCACCATGGCAACTTCGGGGCCGTAGCAACGGGGTTTGATTTGCGTGTGTTCTGGGCGTACGATTTCGTTGCCAGGTTGTACGGTGAAATCGGTTTGGACTTGCCATAAGCCGCGTTCTATTTGTCCGACTGATCGCGCAGTGATGAGATTGGGGAGCGCAGCAAGGTTGAGCTTTGCGGACGGGTTACGTTGGGTATCTTCGCTGACGTTTTCTATTAAAAATTGGGTATAGATAACGACATATTCTCTATTGGCCGAGCCTTGAGGATGGTCGGTCAGGGTGAAGGAGGTGCCAGGCACTACACCGCGCAGATAGGCACTCGCCTTGGCACGTTGTCCATGTTGGCGACGTTCTTCTATCCGCAGTCGGGTTAAGAATTTGCCTTGTTCGTCCGTTTTATTGGCCTGTGGGTCAGATCCGGCATTGGGTTGGCTATAACGATTGCCGCTCTGGGCATCGTGCCAACTATAGAGTTCTTGGTCGTTTTGTCCGGTTTTGCGGTGGTCACTACTTTTAGCGTCGAGGCTGGAGCGGCATCGGGTGTAGTCATAGTCACGACTGGCGACACTGCCTGAAGTGAGACTGTTCTCTGGGCTAAAAGCGTGAATGTACTCGCGGTCGATTTTATGACCAGGTGGGTAATACGGAATCGTTGCGTAGGCTTCACTCGCAGTGCGGAATGCGCCATTGAAATCAGAGAGGATTAACCGATGCACACCGTTGCTGTGCTCGAAGTGGTAGTTGATGCCCCATTCCTGCATAAGGCGCGTCACAAACGCAAAATCGGTCTCGTTGTACTGGACGCAATAGTCTCGTGATGGATACTTCTCAATCAAACGCTTGTCGACGACAAACGCATAGTCGTTGAGTACCGCTAACATCGTCTCAACGGGTGTTTGATTCTGAAAAACTTTGCAATCGCTGGTCAGTGTGGCGAGATGTAACCACGGACGTAAGGTGAATTCGTAAAGTGTATGGCGGCTATCGACGCCGATAAAGCGTGCGGCGGTGACTAAGGCGGAGATTTCTCGCTGACCTGCACCGAGGTGAGCAGCACTGCCACCGGGGAGGCCAGGGATAAAAGAGCCCTTGCCTTCAAGTTCGATGGTACAGGTGATTTCTTTACCAATGACGCTATCGAGGTCAAGGTCAGCGCCAGTACCCGAGCTAGCACCCACACCAACACCAACGCGATCCGATGTTTGCAGCGTCAATCGATAGTCGAATAACTGGTTGATGCCATCGGTACCGGACAAGCGTAAAGGTGTTAACGACTTGCTGATACCAGACAAGGCGGCACCGCTGACGCTTAAGGCGCGTGGGTGGGTGAATAATCCGTTCACGATATGAGTCCTTTGGCGAGCTTCATTGCTGATGTTGAAATGCAAGGCGCTGAAAAGAACAAAAATCGTAGCGAAAGATAAAACTTTGCGGAAGGATTCTTACTTAAGGATGCTTCTATTACATCTTGCAACTTCTGGCGTTGACGCTACTAACGTATTGTCGCGATAACATGATGTGTAAAGAAGGAAGGAAATAAAATCGACAGGAGTGGCCAATTTTTGGGACTTAAATAAGCCGCTTTACTATCAAAACACAAACAAATGCGCTTTCTGTGCTGCGCTACGGTAAAATACTTCCTATCCCTTGATGGAAATACTGAGGTTTGCGTGTGCGCTCCCGCCGAAGCCGCTCAGGTGCGCCACGCACGTCACTGTGCGAAATCAGCACTAACCCGCGCTACTCGCCCGTTCCGCGTCCGGTGGATCGCAAAAGCAAACTCTCAGTCTCGCTATTTCGCTATTCGTATTCAACCTAATATTGACCAGTACAATTTATGAGCAAAGACAACAAGCCAGCCGCAGCAGCAACCGACGCACCGGTTTCCAACTTTTTGCGCGCCATTATCGACAACGATCAGGTTGCTGGCACTTACCAACGTGATAGCATGCCGAGCGTGATTACGCGTTTCCCGCCAGAACCGAATGGTTATCTGCACATTGGTCATGCAAAATCGATTTGCCTCAATTTTGGTCTGGCACGTGATTACGCTGGCCGTTGTCATCTGCGCTTTGATGACACTAACCCAGAAAAAGAAGACCAAGAATACGTTGACTCCATCATGGACAGCGTTAAATGGCTGGGCTTTGACTGGCAGCAACCAGCATCCAACGGTGGCGGCAATCATTTGTATTTTGCCAGCGATTATTTCGACAAGTTCTACGCCATTGCTGAATACTTGATCGAAGCGGGTCACGCCTATGTCGATAGCCAATCCGCTGAAGACATGGCGGCGAATCGTGGTGACTTTTCTAAGCCAGGCGTGAACTCCCCTTTCCGCGATCGTGCGCCGGCAGAATCTTTAGATTTATTCCGTCGCATGAAAGCCGGTGAATTTAAAGATGGCGAACACATCGTGCGCGCCAAGATCGACATGGCGTCACCGAACATGAATATGCGCGATCCAGCGATCTACCGCATCCGTCATGCGCATCACCACCGCACGGGCGATGCATGGTGCATCTACCCAATGTACGACTACGCACATCCGCTGGAAGACGCGATTGAAAACATCTCGCATTCGATTTGTACCTTAGAGTTCCAGGATCACCGTCCGTTCTACGACTGGATCATCGAACACGCGGCGCAAGGTGGTTTCGTCAATCGTCCGGTTCCACGTCAATACGAATTCGCACGCCTGAATCTGACCTACGTCGTCACCAGCAAACGTAAATTGCGCAAACTGGTGGAAGACAACATCGTCAGCGGCTGGGATGACCCACGTATGCCAACCATCGTTGGTATCCGTCGTCGCGGCTACACACCAGAATCTATCCAGGCTTTCTGCGAACGCATCGGCGTGACCCGCTCTGATGGCTGGATCGACTACAGCACTTTAGAAGGCTGCCTGCGCGAAGACCTCGATCCAAAAGCCCCACGTGCGACGGCGGTATTGCGTCCATTGAAGCTCGTCATCGACAATTTCCCTGAAGGTGAAAACATTGCGTGCACAGCGCCAATACATCCACATCATCCAGAACTTGGCAACCGTGAATTCACGATCGGCAAGGAACTGTGGATAGAGCAAGAAGACTTCATGGAAGAACCCGTTAAAGGCTACTTCCGCCTGTTCCCGGGCAATAAGGTTCGCCTGCGTTATGGCTACGTCGTTGAGTGCACAGGCTGCGACAAAGATGAAAACGGTAAGGTTATTGCCGTTCATTGCAACTACTTTGCCGACAGCAAATCCGGCACCGAAGGCAGCGCCAATTACAAAGTCAAAGGCAATATCCACTGGGTCAACGCCGCTGACGCGCTTGAAGCCGAGGTGCGCCTGTACGACCGCCTGTTCACCGACGCCAACCCTGATGCCGGTGGCAAAGATTTCATGACCTTGTTGAACCCTTCATCCTTAGAAACCATCCGCGCCTTTGTCGAGCCTGGCGTCGCCAACGTCACCCCAGACACTCGCCTGCAATTCGAACGCCACGGCTACTTCGTCGCTGATCGCGTTGACAGTGTGAATGGGAAGCCGGTGTTTAACCGGATTACGACGTTGAAGGATTCGTTTGGGAAATAAATCTATACAAAAAAAGGGCAGCTTTTATCCATCAAAAGCTGCCCTTTTCATCTACCAAAATCAATCACAAGATTGACGAAAGCCCTGCTTAGTAACCGATCAAGGTAGTGATTTTAGGATCGTTGAAAGGATCCGTATTTGTCCAGCCACCAGTGGTCGGTGCTACTAACATCGCGTTCAGATCGATGATTGCTACTTTGTAAGAACCATAGGCGCCATTCAACAAAAATCCGTATGGCTTACCACTGATGTTAAATGTGCCCAAGGTATGTGGATCATGAGGTTCGAAGCGATAGCTCGAATTTGCATTCACGAAAGTAGAGAAGCCCTTCCAGTTCGCATTGCTTGGATTATCCAGTACCCCTACACCTAACCCCCTCCCCTCGCCAACAAACAGTGCTGTGTGAGAAACCGGATCAACAGTTGCCCCCGTATAACTCGCAAAATTGAGCGCTTGATTAGGAACTGCGTAAGACATAAACAGTTTTGATGCAAAGGTACCAGTTGCGCCAGTTGCGCCGGACGGAATGTTATAACCCAACAAGCCTATGGTGTTCGATCCTTCAGGCGTGATGATGGCTAACTTGTATTGCGTATCTAACGTAGCACCATCCATTTCCAAATATCCGGTGAAGCCTGTATTGGCATACAGCGCCTGCCAGGTAGCTTTATCCATGACATAGGATTTGCCCTCAATGAGGTTAAATACAACAATACCTGCCCCCATGTAATCTGGAGAAAAGATAATACCGTTGGCTGTATCGCCGCCAATATTTTCATTAATTTGCGTACCAACCGGCTGTGCAATTTTGGTCACCGGTAAATTAAGATTGGACGGATTAACACCGATCATGCCTTCGCTCGTTGCCAACCAGATCAAGTTATGGGCGCCATCAGCAATGCCGCCTGCAACATAGGCCATAGCACCGGAGAAGGAGGTCGACTTCGTAATTGGCAATGCCAACGTACCGACAACCACACCATCTGTCAGATTGACTGACGCGACAGTACTGCTTTGATAGCTATAGACCAGACCGTATACCTTACTACTTCCATTGACCGTAATCGGTGTAGGATTGATGACCATACCATCAATCGATCCAAATTTCGGACCACTCGGATTGCTGCCAGAAAGCAGTGTTTGATTAATGGCCGTTAACTTTGTTGCTACAGGCGCACTCGGTACACTCATGTCTAATTTCACCAAACCATCTGTGCGAGCCGCAAAGTATAACTGTGTGCCACTCGACTGCGTTTGATACAACGAGATGGAGCCAGAACTGCCAACTTGTAAGCCAACTGCTTGCGCTGAATTTTGTAACGCAGTGGAGATTTTTCCGGTCGCGCTTTGATATGTGGCGTGGGTGTTGCCATAGGTATTTGCCGCTCCAGACAATTGCGTCGTAAACAGACTGGACTGCAAAGTTTGACCGGAAGTGCCGATAGCAATTGACTTACCATTCTTCAAACCGTCTAACTTGCCATCAGAAATATCATCCATTAATGCTTGATAAATGGCGCTGGAGTTTAAGCCAGAGTTGGTACGCAATTGTTCCAGAGTCCCAGCCAAGGCTGACAGCAGCCATGCGTCGCCGCTCGTTGCATTAGTATTTGGTGCAATTGTTACCGCACTGGTGCTGATATCGCTGAGACCGAGCAAGGTTTGAACTGAACTCGTCGCAGAACTTAATGCCGCCGCTGGGGATGTTGCCGGAGCATTGCTCAATAAATTGCTGGCACGCGCTGTAATTGCCGAGGTCAAAGGATTGAGATGAGCCGATGAATTTCCTGTGGGTACGTTGGCAACCAAGACCTGAAATGTTGCGCCAGTTTGGGTAGTGGCATCCGCCTCACTAGAATAGCTTCCGCCGCTCGATACCAAAACTACTGGTCCGCTTGGCTGGCTCGTTAACGCAATGCTGAAATTTCCGTTGGCATCGGTGCTTGCCGTACCTAAAGCATTACCTGTTGGATTTCCATTAGCATCCGCCGCAAATAATTTAACTGTTGCACCAGAGGTCGCCGCTGCAAACACAGTGCCGGTAATCACATTGGTGGTAGAAGTAGTTGGTGTTGCAGGAGTAGTATTGCTTGTATCGTTTGACGCACTAGAACCACCTCCACCGCATGCTGCCAAAATAACGGCAGAAATGGCGACTGAAATTATGGTGGCGGCTGGCTTCCTAAATAAGGCTTTTTTCATTTCGCGATCCTAGAATTCAAAAAAATATCAGTAAATAGTTATCAAAAATTTAATAACTAACCGATAATAGTTCAAAACTCTTACGGTTCACACGAATATTACAAATATTACAAATGAATGCCTTTTTCACCACTTACTTACAACTGGTATCAAAACAAATTTGAATATGAATTAA
This sequence comes from Cognatundibacterium jejuense, assembly GCF_014284255.1. GTDB lineage: Bacteria > Pseudomonadota > Gammaproteobacteria > Burkholderiales > Burkholderiaceae_D > Undibacterium > Undibacterium jejuense. Next base: position 174,634 of record NZ_JACOFV010000011.1, on the reverse strand, counting down.
TTTCATGCTAATTAATCTAAGCATAACGAGCAAAAAAATGGGAAAGTGGTTCTACACCAAAGACACGATCAGATAGATAAATTGGCTAAACGTTGAGGTGAGATTCATCACCTCAACGTACTTATCATTATTTTGAAAGCCTCAGGAATTTAAAAAAAATAACATGCGGATCCTACCTAAACGGTTTGCCGATGAAAATTTAGGTTCTTGGTAAAAACCGTATCGACTCCGCATTAAAAATACGTTTTCCGCTGTTTTCTGCAGGAGTGAATTCGCAAGATTTGGCAATACGAAGACTTTCATTATTGAGTTCCTCGTTATCACTACCCCACTGTAATTTGGACTCAACAACTTTTCCGCTACTCGATACGTAAATACCGACGACGATACCCAGACCGGGTTCTTTGTCTTCTGCAATGCGTAGTTTTTCTGAGGGTTTACAACTTGCTTCGTCAAGCTTAGCCGGGCTGACGTAGCCGGTTCCAAATTCCCACTTATATCGAATTAAGCGTTCGCTTGGAATCCAGTTACCAGGAGGGATCACCTGACAGCCAGCGATGGCTTTCATGGCGGTCATATCGAGCATTTTCCAGCCGCTACTTTGAAGTAGTTCAAAGGCGTCGATTTTGCCGTTTTTATCGATCATCAGCTTCAGAGTGGTGTCTCCGTGTAAGCCAAAGGGGATTGCAGGCTTTGGATACGGCGGCACATTGCAGGCTTGAGTAATATCGAAGGTGACATCGTTCTTTTTTGGTTGATCTGCGGTATTGATTATGTTCGCAGAAGAATCTGAAGTTATTGATGCTGCCGGTGCTGCCGATATTGAATTTGAAGCCAGAAGTGTTGGCACTATTTGCTGTGCCAAAACAGGTGCGATCGGCATCACGATGCCACTGAGGCACAAGAAGCCATTGGAAAGAATACATTTGAAACGGCGATTCATCACAACAAAAGTCTTTGGCTTAGTCGACATATTTCCCTCTTGATTGGTCTTATTTTCCCCAAAGAAAGATAATATCTTAATAAAGACAAATTAACATCTTTTTAGACATTCTTTCAGGCTACTAATCAGGTTACTAAGCAATCCACATATCCTCCCTGAGAAGCATTTTCTTGCCGCAGGGCTTGGATGAATTGAGATTGTTTTGCAAAAACAAGCTTAATTACGGTAACCTTGCCGGCGATGTCTTTTTTCATGCATTTTTGAGCTTTTTTTAAGCTTTTTGTCGAAATGTCGGTGCTATCCTGCGCCACCTAAATGAATTTATGTAATAGAGGGTTAGCACGCGCTCCTTCAAATCTGAAAGTCTGTATGGTAAAAAATACCTTATCGTTATTAAGTATTGCGTTAATACCCGCCTTAGCACCTGCCGTTGCGATGGCGGAGAGCGAACCAACTCCACCGCTCAACTATGCACAACAATCTGTAGCGTCAATGGTGAAGTTCAGCCTTGAATCTGTAAAAATGTCCAGCAATGAACGCATGGGTTTGTTGGGTGGAAATTATTTGCTGGAAGTTCAGCAAGATTTGTTTCTTGGGCCAGCAGTGTATAGCTCTGTAACAGGCAAGCGCGGTGGTTTATACGTCGGTGGTATTGAGGCGAGCTTGCGCAAAACTGTGTCTCCTTCTTTATCGATTGAACCGGGTATGTACATCGGTGGTGGCGGTGGCGGTAGTGCTGGTGTTGGTGGTGGTTTGATGCTGCGCCCTCATCTTGATCTGATGTTGCGCAACAAAGGTTCATCTTTTGGTTTATCGATTTCACAAGTACGCTTTCCTAGCGGTCACATAACAAGTAATCAAATCGGACTGGTTGCCAGTCTGGATGAAACCTTTATCTACACCCAGCCAGAACTCGCCGGGCAATCGATGCTGAGTTCTGAACGTGGCGGCCTTGGCTTTGATCGTATTATGATCAATGGCGGCAGCTATCAACCACGTTCTGGTACTACAAAGCTCGATGGCAGCACTGCAGGCAAGATTGGCTATGCGGGTTTCCGCGCTGATCATTTTTTACATGAACATGTGTTTTGGGGTCTGGAGGGTGGCGCTTTTGCACATGGATCTTCAGATGGTTATGCCGAAGTATTAGGCGCGGTGGGCATCGAATATCCGCTCATTTCAAATAAGTTCAAAGTCGGCGCGATTGCCGCATTGGGGACTGGTGGCGGCGGCAGAATTAACGTCGGTGGTGGTGCATTGGTCAAAGGTAGCGTGTACGCACAGTGGCAAATCACTGATCAGGTATTTATTGGCCTGGAAGGTGGCATGGCTAATTCGCCGAATGGTAACTTCAGATCACGTTACGAACTAGTACAAATAGGGATGAAGCTCGATAGTGCCAATAAGTCATCCCATAGCGATGATCTACGTCAAATTAACGGTGCTGAATGGGCGCTGGATGGTGCTGACTATTTGAAAGCCGCACGCAAATCAGGGGCTAAGGAAAGTTTGCAAACCATCGGCTTTGTAATGAACCGCGACATTACCAGCTCGACTTATCTGACGGCGCAGGCACATAGTGCCCTGCGTGGAAACGCCGGTGGCTTTTCTATCGGCCTGGTTGGTGCGGGTATCCGCTCACCGGAAATTGGTCACGGTATCTCATTTGGTTTAGAAGGCTTGATCGGTGCAGCAGGTGGTGGCGGTGTTGACTCTCAAGGCGGTGCTGTGGTTCAAGCCATCCCGTATGCAAATTTTGCGTTAAACAAACATATAGGATTACGCTTAGGTGTTGGTCGCATTCACTCTTTGAAAGGCGAGTTTAATTCGAACGTGGCCAATGCAGCGCTGGTGGTTAAGTTTGGATTACCAAGTCGATAAATAAACTTAGAATAATAGACACAGAATATCGCAAGTGGGTTCGGCATATTAGTAGTAGCTCCCTACTTGCGATCAGTGCTCAGCTTGGGTGCTATCCCCCTCCTCCTCGCTACCACCACTCAGCTCTAATCACTGGAAAGTCATCATGAAGCACCGCTATTCCATCGTTTCAATCGCCATTATTTTAATTTGCGTGGCGATCGCAGTTATTTCAAAACTTGGAAATTCAATTGACGCACTTACCCCATTGTTTATCGCCAGCCCTGGTAGCCAAGGTTTGAATGATGTCATGGGTGGGCAAGTATGGCGTCTGGTGACGCCGATGTTTATTCATTTCGGCATCATGCATCTGGTGTTTAATTTAATGTGGGTATGGGATTTGGGGCGGTTGATTGAGGACAAAAAAGGAGCCGGCTTTTATCTGGCGTTTGTTCTGATGGTCGGCGCGCTGTCGAATCTGGTGCAGTATTTTTTTACAGGCTCGCCTTATTTTGGTGGCATGTCTGGCGCGCTATACGGCATGTTTGGCTATATCTGGATACAGGGGAGGCATAATCCACGATTTGCCGATGATTTGCGTAAAGATACGATAGTGATGATGCTGGCATGGTTTGTTTTATGTTGGACAGGTTTGCTGGGACCCATTGCAAACTGGGCGCATACAACCGGACTCGTTGTCGGTGTGGTTTGGGCGTATCTCAGCAATACCGTCAACACCAATGCTCATATCGGCGAAAAGCAAGGGATACTCGCAGGTAATCAACTTCCACAAAAGCACAGCCTGCAATATTTGTCCACAGCCGACATACTGAAAATTGAAGCGCAAAGGCAGTGGGTACGTGAACACTATTTGCCAGAAGCGCGCCAGAAATACGATAGCGTCGAAGGTAAGCTCGCCATTATCGATGCGATTGTGATGCAACAACATGGTATCAAATTTTCTGCCGAAGAAATACAGTCGCTGGAAATCACATTTGGTGATGCACTGGTGCACGCAACTGGCATGGAATGGGCAACACTCGAAGACCGTTCATGCAGAACCCCAGTATTGATGACGCCAGAAACGCCACCGCGACTCTGGCCTATGAATACGGTATCGCAATGGCTCGCGCGCGGTCAAACCACCGGCATACAAGCGGCTTTTGAGGAAGCAGTGCGCCTGATAAAATCTGGCTCAACGGCTTAACACACTAACAATATGATTAAACATCTCTAGTAATATCAAGGCTTATCACTGATTTTGGTCTGGTAAGCCTTGATTTATATGGGGTTTTGATTTTTAACCATTAAGAATTTCACACATTCTCAGCCCAAGAAATTTTCATCGCGTAGTCACTCTGCGTCAGAGAATGACGTTCGTTCAGCGGGCTATGATAAACTTGAGGACCTCAGTCTCGGATATATCTATTCATATCTAGCCGGACTTTACCAGATCAAGATTCAGAAAAATGACTACTGCAACAGAAATCAATCAGCTTTTCCCACGCCCTTTGTGGCAATGGTTTGAACAAATTTGCGCGATCCCTCACCCTTCCAAGCATGAAGCAGCGCTCAGTGAATTCATTCAGCAATGGGCGAAAAGCCGCAATTTGCCCGTGGTCGTCGATCACGTCGGTAACCTGATTATCCGTAAGCCTGCCAGTGCAGGCATGGAAGATCGCAAAACCGTGGTCATTCAAGCGCATTTGGATATGGTTCCGCAAAAAAATGCAGACAAAGTGCATGATTTTGTAACTGATCCTATCCAACCATGGATCGATGGCGAATGGGTTAAAGCAACTGGTACCACGCTCGGCTCCGACAATGGCATCGGCATGGCATCTGCATTGGCGATTCTGGGTTCAAATGACATCAAACACGGTCCGCTGGAAGTGTTGTTGACAGTCGATGAAGAAGCCGGCATGACCGGTGCTTTTGGCTTGCAAGCAGGCATGTTGGACGCAGAGATTTTGATCAATACCGATTCTGAACAAGAAGGCGAAATCTACATGGGTTGCGCCGGTGGCGTCGATGCCGAGATCACCGTGCCTATGCAATGGCAAGCCGCTGATCAACAACATCAGGCATTTACACTCAGCATTGCGGGTTTAAAAGGCGGTCACTCTGGTGTTAATATTCATCTTGGTCGTGGCAATGCCAATAAATTGATCGCCCGCTTTTTAGCTGGACATGCGGTAGAGCTGAACATGGCGTTGAGTGAATTTAAAGGCGGTTCTTTACGCAATGCGATTCCGCGTGAAGCCCAATGCAGCTTTACAGTTCCCGCTGATAAAGTAGACTTACTGAATCAACGTATCGGGCAATATCTGTCCATCTTACAAGCAGAGTTAGCGACTGCAGAACCAGCGCTGAAACTGAGTCTGAACAGCACAGCATTGCCAGCAAACACGATGCAAATCGCAGCACAAAAAAAACTCATCAATTTGCTCAACGCCTGCCCTAACGGCGTGATACGCATGAGTGATGAAATTGCTGGAGTAACTGAAAGCTCATTAAATCTGGGCGTGGTAACAACAGAAGCTGAGCACGTCTCCGTGTTGTGTTTAATTCGTTCATTGATCGATAGTGGTCGTGAAAATATTGAAAGCACGCTGCAATCCTTAAGTGATCTTTCAGGCGCGGGGATTACTTTTTCTGGTTGCTACCCAGGCTGGAAACCAGACACCAGTTCACCGGTAATGGCGATCGTCAAAGAAACTTACGAAAGCATTTACCATAAAGAACCTGAAATCATGGTCATACATGCAGGTCTGGAATGCGGTCTATTTAAAAAGCATTATCCAACTCTGGATATGGTGTCCATTGGTCCGACGATACGCTTCCCACATGGCCCCGATGAAATGGTCAACATCACCACCGTTGGCCAATACTGGACTTTGTTGTTAGCGGTTCTGGAACGCATTCCGGCTAAGGTAGCCTGACACTCAATCCTGACTAATTGAGGGCAACACAATGGGAATCGCTAACGGTTCCCATTTTTTTGGGATGCGTGTAGAAGTTTTTCTTCATCACTTCTCTTTATGAACATCGGTATTGACGACTGGATTTACCATCACTGGCATCTGGATTAACGAACGTTCGACAATAATGCGACTGGTGTCGATAGGAGCTGACCTCTCACTGCTCACGATTTGCTCCGCGACTGCCTTGCGTGGACGCACAGGTTGCGGGTGACGCAGAAAAAACATGATGATCTCCTGGTGGCTTGTACAATTTGGATAGACGCCTTCAGCGCCATACAGCGTGCAAGAAGCGAATATGACGCCGAACATAGCAATTACAAGCGGCTACTACATTCAAATTCCAAACGCACGATAAATTACATTTGGTAAAAGAGTTTTTGTTTTAGGAACAAGTTTTTTGATAACATTTCAAGTCTTACTCACTTCATCTATCGAGCGCCACAACATAGGATGAGCGCAGATTGACCTAACATCAGGAACTATCCATGAAAAAAATCTCTACCTCGGCAGGTCTTCGCTTTTTATTGTGTACAGCGTCAGCTCTGACATTCAACGCCTATGCCGAGAACGTCAGCGTCAAAATAACACCAGGTCTTTGGGAAAGTGATCATGTCATGCTGGTCAATGGTCAGAATATCGTTGAGATGATGCGCAAGCAAATGGAAAAAAGCATGGCGTCAATGACAGCTGAGCAGCGCGCAGGCATGGAAAAATCTCTTGCCAATTCAGGAATGAGCGGTAAATCGCAATACTGCGTCACACCTGAGCAAGTAGCAAAAGGCATGGATGTCGAATCCTTCAAGAAAAAAATGGAATCCAGTCAAAAAAACTGCAAAGTTAACGTTATCTCTGCCAGCGAAAAAGGTGGCAAATTCAATGCGGTTTGCAACATGCAAAATGGTTCCACGTCGAATGCCACTGGCGAATACATCGTCAAGAGTGATAAAGAATGGACTTACAACATGGTCAGTGATGGCGTCATGGCTGCAGGAACTGTACCAGGCGCGCCAGCAGGCAAAATGCACGCGACCATTGATGCTCACGCACGATGGAAAGGCAGTGATTGTGGCAGCATCAAATCTGTAGAATAAATCAACGCGATATGTGTTATCCAAAATCCGGCCCGGAAAAACTTCCCGTCGGATTTTTCATTTGTAAGCACTAATTCCAGCCAATATAGCTTCACTTTACTAACGCTAACCGGCTCTATCAGATTAGCCAGAACACTCACCAGGGTGTAGGATGTCAGCTATTCTTACCTACTCAGGATTTGTTTTGCAGCACTCCACAACAAGCAATAGCATCACGGCAACAAATAACACCAGTGGCGACGCCGTCAACGCCGTTGAAGAAACGACAGAAGCAGAAAATCTGGCAATACGCGAACCCCGTTTATGGCGAGATAAAGGCTGGACCGCCCGCGTCATCAAAAACGACGATGACGAAGGCTGGGCAGTCGCCATGCTGAAAGATGGCGAACCAGAGCCTGCACTAGTCGGCCCATGGACCATGGGACGCGATAAAAAAAATCCTAAACCCCTCGATACCAATGCATTTAATACTTTGGTCAAAACAGCATCCGAAGTGATACGCAGGCACGAGCAGCAGTTGCATGCTCAGTTAAACAAAAGCATGATGCTAAGCACCGACGAAGCCGATTATAAAATTTTGCTCAATATCGTACCGGATGACGATGATCCATATGCCTATCTGAGCGCCGAAGACGCAGCAGGTAATTTGCTAGCAAAAGTCAAAGTCACTCCAAATTACAAGCTAAACAGGCAAAATGCGTTGAAATGGATAGAAAATGAATTCCGGCGACCAGAATAAGGTCGAAATAGCCGAAGAATTAAGGCTTTCTACTTGAGATACTTGATGGTCGGGAAATTTCATTACGCTCTGTATTTATTTACTTTTTCAAAAAATACAGAACGTTGATGATATTCCGTAGACTGGGTGCAGCCCGCGTTGTGCTTGCGGGCCTATGGCGTTTATCCGGCAACTACATTGCCATTAGCGATATGCACGCGATCACCTTCACGATATTCGGGTTGAAGGGAAGGCTTGAAGGTACGGACATGACCATTGTCCATCTTTACCCTGACTTCATACACGGTGCTTGTATGTTCGCGCTTTTCAATCGCATTTCCGGCAAACCCACCACCAACGGCACCCGCCACTGTCGCCAGACTACGGCCATTACCATTACCAACCTGGTTTCCCAATACACCGCCTAACACAGCGCCAGCAACGGCACCGAAACCGCTACCATGCTCAGCTTGTACTTCAAGCTTACGAACAGATTCGACGACACCACAAGTTTCGCAAATTTTGTGAGCAACAGGCTCAGAGTTCACGTCATTTTGCGCAAGCTTATTTTGTGCAAACTTGGGTTCTTCTTTTGAGTTACCTCGTTGTTCGGATGGAGGCAGATTTTCTTGCTTAACAATAGACTTAGGAACGGCTACATCAATATTTGTAGCGTTAGGTGGCAGCGCTGAAGTAGCTGCATTGCTTGCAACGCTCGTTCCAGTTTGATTGTCAACTTTTGGTGCGCTGTTCGAATTAGGCAAAATTCCCGTCATCGCTGCAACGCCAACGAGGCTGACCAATATGACTGACGCAGCGGCGCCGGCGACCAGAGGATGAATACGTTTGCTTACTTGGTTCTCTGACATGGAAAATTCCTGTAAAGATTAAAAATGTGGCATTGTGAGCTATTTAACGGTACGTAAGTGTGTCACGTTGACGCCAAGACCGTTTCATTCGTAAGCAGTTGTAACAAAATACATAGGGCTTACGCAAATTGTTCCAGCAAGGCATGGCGACGACAGTACGAGGGCACAGCCAGGAGCTATAACGCCGCTGGGGTGGTTTTGAGTAAATCCCAATACAAAGAGATGCAATTAAAATGTTGATTAAATAATATACGTGTCACGAAGCATACTCGTTAAAACGTAAAATATAAAAAAACCGGAAATATTTGCCAGAGCAAATCATTCCGGTTTTTCTGCTATAACAAAACGATCAAAACTAGGATCAATATTCGCTTGATATTCACTAGTTCAGATCATCTCAATCAGAAACTATACTGCATACCAACAGAGTAGTTAGTCACGGCTTCTTTATCACCGTTGTATTTGATCTTACGCGTTTCAACTTCACCACGCAGTGCCAGTTTATCGGTCAGCTTGTAAGTCAAACCTACACCAAACACTGGCGCAGTAGAAGTTGTGCTATCACTACCTGCGAAATTTTGATCTATGTAGTTATTTTTTGCTTTAATTCGCGCTACGCCAAGCTTCGCAAAACCAGTCAATTTGTCTGTCAATGCCTGGTTGTACAATCCAGACAATTCAAAACCAGTTCCTTTTAAGTTGTAAGCATCCAAACCTCCAGGTGTCATTTGTGTACCATTCACAGTACCTAAGGAGAAATAGCTTGCTTCAACCGCAAATTTTTCATTAATGTTGTAACCACCTAAAATTTTGTAGGCACTTGCATTTGTGGAGCAGCTAGATTGTCCTGTGCAATCTTCACTCCAAGATGCTTTACCAACTGTGCCACCAACGTACACTTGGGCGGATGCGGCTGCACTCAACATCAAACCAGAAGCGGCCAACAATGCAATCATCAATTTATTTTTCAACATGATTTCTTCCTTTTTTATCAATGTGTATTTAAATTCAACTACACACGAATTGTGTAGCGTATCTTCGGCAGAACTGCTTGTTAGCGAAGCACAGACGTAGTTTCTCATTCGCCAAAAACATTGAATATCAAAATCCGGGAAGTCTCACGTGACGAGACAAAAAGAATACTATTCCAATACTTATTTACAATTTAAATCATATTTGTAGCAAAATATAAGACACCAGCATATGTAAATCTCTAGGTTTTTTAATAGTAAATAACTGTCATGTGTTTAACTGGCAAAACCATTGCCATCTCGTGCAAACTCAGCAAGGGTAAATTTATCGTTTTTTAAAAGTTGATTGACCAAAAAAACACAAACACGCACAATAAGTTGTTCAAATTACTTATCTGCCAAAACCACTACCAACCAACGAATTTCGTGAGTGAATAAAACATGAATAAGGCTCAAGCAATGTTAGATGCATTGCGTTCCAATTATTTGACTGATTTGCCCTCACATATTGATGATATGGAAAGTTTGGTTTTAAAACTAGAAGCTCAAGGATTTGATTTAGAGGTTTGCCGTGACCTGTACCGACAAATTCATAGCTTAAAAGGCAGTGGGGGTACGTATGGTATGCACGTTATCTCAGATATTTGCCACCCCTTTGAGGACTTAATATCTGATCTGTTAGAACATAATGAATCGCTGTATCAAGGGTTCGTCGCCACAGCACTTGAATACATCGACTTATTGCGCAAAGTCACCTGTCAATACCAACAGTCAAAGAATCCCGGCGAAGACATCAAACTCAAGCTACAAGATCTTCGAAATCAAGCACTGCATAGCCCTTATTCTGCTTTGGTTGTAGAAAGCTCAGATGTGGTCGTCAACATCATTAAAGAGGTATTGAAACTTTATCGATTTCGCGTTGAAGTCGCAAAAGATGGATACCTTGGTTTGGGACGAATATTATCCGAACCTTTTGACTTGGTCGTCACTGGCTTGGAGACACCTCGCATGAACGGCATGGCATTGATCAGCGCCGCCCAACGCCTGGGGGGAAAATTCAAAAATACAAAATGTATTTTAATCACCGCGTCAAAACTTAAGCAAGATAAAGATATACCCGACTTCGTTTTACAAAAAGATGCCCTTTTCCGCGAGAGCTTCAATAGAGTTGTACATCGTCTGATTAACTAATATCGGAAGAAAATAAAGGAATTGCTTTAAGAATAGTGTATTCCTGCATTACTTCAGGTCTCATGACGCGGTACAATCAAGGACTACATGTTAACAGTAATCTGCTTGGGATTTGATCCGTCGCCGATTTATAACGTATCCTGAAGCGCACTTTTCGATTTGCCAGAATTTAGTCAGGCAAATCGATCCGTTCATTTATGCAAAATAAAAAATTCAACGCCGTATTTAATTCGTACCTGATTTATGTCGGCGTCGCGATTGCATCTGGTGGCGTCGCACTCTATACACCTATTATCGTTTCGCAAACCGGTAAGCACTTTTCCGGATTTTGGGCCGCATCCATTTTATTTGGACTCAATTTAGGGCGGGTTCTTGGATCGTATGCTGGTAGTCGATTCCCCAAGGCTGCGAATCATCCATGGGCAGTATCAGGCAATATTTTTTTAGAAGGCATTGCGTTATATTGCATGGCATTTCTTGATCATGCATGGGCATTAGCGACGCTGGCGCTACTTGCTGGGCTAGGTAGCGGATTATCTTTCCCGGGATTAAAAAACTATTTATTAAAGCTCAGGGAATTAGATCAATCAGCGCTATTTAGTCGCCTCGCATTTGCTATTCGTATGGGCTTGGTCGGGGGCTATTTGACCGCGAGCTGGGTTCCACACGATCATTTACAAGTTGTTTTTTTTATCGTTTTGGTCACCTTCATAGTTTATGGTGTGTTTATGCTCGTTGCCATGAAATCCATTGTAAAAAACGAGGCTTTGTATTTGACCGCGCAATCACAGGTAAGCATCGATGCAGGGATGATGACACAAGAAATGAGTGAAACCAATTACAGCGAAAATACGCCATCCAGAATTGCAGAATTGCCTTTAATGTTTTATTTGTCCAATGCCTTGTTTTGGTGTTTTGCGGTACAGCCAATGATAGGTTTCAGCTTACATATCCCTAAATTCACACCAGACATACCTGTCTCTACACCTTTTTGGTTAGCGGCACTGGTCATCATTTTTTTTCAGATTCCAATCTCTAAACGCGCAATCAGAACCCGTGATCATTTCAAGTTTTTACAAATTGGTTACCTGTGCTTATTCGTCAGCTTTCTGGTGATGATAATTTTTGGACATTCCAGTACTGCAGTGATCACATCCGCGATTCTACTATCGTTTGGACAAGTATTTTATGGCCCCTCACTGGATGTATTGACAGCACGCTTTGCCGACAAAGTTAAAGCTGACACCGGGCAGCTAATGTCGCGACAAATGCTATACCAAAGTATGGGGAATATGATCGGTAGTATGGCAGGTGGAGTTTTATTCGATCTGGCACAAAGTATGCACAATCCTGCGCTCAATTGGATCATATTAGCCATTGGCAGTCTGGCGATGGTCGTACTGAGCAAAAACAAGATTCCACAGTTTTATAGAAATGCGGGAAAATTTAACACTCCACATTAATCCGTGCCGTATTCATTTTTGATTAATCTTTTCGGGCACAAAAAAGAATACGGCATCATTTTGTATACCAACAAAATTTACTGCCATGGTGGACAGACCTTCGTCTGGCGGTAAGCGCTGACATATAACAGACTATACAGCCTGAAGCGGCGTCAACGCACAACGTACATAGGTCAGTTGACGTGTTTGCATGCGTTGCAAAATCAAAATAATAGTTTCACTATCGATGGGATTAAAACTAAATCCTGAGCGGATATGCATCCCACCTTCAGGTGAAGACCAAATATGTTTGAGTTGGATATTCGGCATTTCAAGCGTATTCTGATCCTCCTCTAAAATGCGCAATTGATACTGCGAAAACGCTATTTTCTCATCGAAAGAAGTCAATAACTGAATACCGCTTTCACTCATATCGACAAGCAGAGCGGACAAGCTATTCTCTTCTCCATCACGATTAAAAACCCAAACAGGAATAAATCCTTGATCCTTAGGTAAACGGAAGAACTGCACTCGCTGAAAACTACGGTTATCTGGCTGGGTCATATTCAATCGAAGTAAAAAGTTACGAAATATGGCAATACTGCGAATACATCATTAAAAAACCTTAACGACACAATAGATATTTTTTATTACTCCATCGTGACGACTGATGGGCGAGAGATTTACGAATGATGTGTTTCGCAACATCCTATCCTTTACTCTCTATCGAAAGGCACGATCGAATTGCTTACTTAACTTCACCATCCAACTTTGACTGACCTCATGGAAATGATTCTGAACGATCGCATAACCGTGTTTTTCATACAGTTTAATTAATTTATCATTGGTTGCTGCCGTCCAGGTTGTTGCCACCTTTTGTGATTGTGCTCGCATCCAGGCTTCACCTTGACGCAACAAAGCGCTGGCAAATCCCTGCTGACGATATCCGGGATCAATATAGCTTGTTGAAAATAAGCCTTCGCTTACGCCACTCTCGATAATTTCAATTCGAATAATTGTGTGACCGACAATATATCCAGTCTCATCCCCCATCAAAAATACTTGTCCCTGACATTGACTTTGATCGAGATGCCAGAGTAAACGGGCTTTTAACCAATCGACGGAATACATCGTATCTGCAAATTCCTGACTTTCAACTTCAATGAGCGTCTGACGCATCCTTGATGCAACTAAAGTGAGCTCTTGATCAGAATCTGGGTTCAAAGGACGAATCTGACTTAGCAAATCAGCATCTCTGTTCAACAAATCAGGTTCATATTCAGTTAAGTGTACGCTTCGCATTGGTAATCCTAGGTTTTTAACATTATCAGGCTATCGTCTTTTGAAATTAAACCAGCAAAGCTTTGCGTCGACTACTGACAGAAACTGACAATACATCTTCTTATTATAGCCATGCGTTAGCGCCTTTCGATGAACAGATCGGCAACACCTTTTAATGTTGTTCAATATTTGGAGATAAATAATGACAGACCCTAATTTCGTACTTTTATATGTAAGCCAACCAGCCGTCAGTGCGCAGTTTTATTCTGTTCTCTTAGGACATGAGCCTATTGAAAGCTCACCAACATTTGCCATGTTTGCGCTTTCTTCTGGCGTGATGTTGGGCTTGTGGGGCAAAGAAGGCGTATTGCCAAGTGCATCGTTGACCGGTGGCGGTGCAGAGATAGCCATTGCCGTTAAAAGCAATGCCGAAGTAGATGCGCTTTACCAGTTATGGTGTTCGCAAGGCCTGGTCATGATTCAAACACCTTGTGTATTGGATTTTGGATATACGTTTGTCGCACGAGACCCTGATGCGCATAGGATCAGAGTATTTTCGCCGTCGGCAATCGTCGCTCAAAGTGCATAGCGTTGACGGGGCGCATCTTGTATAAAAAAAGCCAGTCAGAAAAAAAACTGACTGGCTTTTTTGTTTCTCATGGTTGAATCTCAGACTTAAGCTTCACCCAGATAAGCCGCCTGGACCTTAGGATCGTCCAACATATCTTTCGCATTACCGCTCATCGTGATCAAACCTGAATCCATGACATAACCACGGTGCGCCGCTTGCAGAGCCAGCTTTGCATTCTGCTCAACGAGCAAAATAGTCACGCCTTGTGCTGATACGTTGCGAACCACTTCAAAGATTTTTTCGACCATGATAGGCGACAAACCCATCGATGGTTCATCGAGCAATAGCAAGTTTGGATGGCTCATCAATGCACGAGCCATCGCCAGCATTTGCTGCTCACCACCGGACAAAGTACCTGCCAACTGCGCCGAACGCTCTTTCAAGCGTGGGAAAACGGAGTACCATTTTTCGATATCGTCATTGATGGCGGCAGTATCATTTCTGGTGTAAGCACCCATCATCAGGTTTTCATGAATGGTCATACGGGTGAAAACACCGCGGCCTTCAGGAACCATTGCCAAGTGGCTAGTCACCAACTCAAATGACTTTTTACCACGGAGATTTTCACCCAAATAAAAAATATCACCCTCGACTTTGCAACTAGGCAAAGTGCCGGTAACAGCTTTCAAAGTGGTGGTCTTACCAGCGCCATTGGCACCGATCAAGGTAATCAGTTCACCTTTGTTGACTTCAAGATCAATGCCCTTAACAGCTTTGATACCACCATAAGCAACCTTCAGATTGCTGATTTTTAATACGTTCTCAGCCATTAGTGAGCACCTCCCAAGTACGCTTCAATCACTGCCTGATTTTTCTGGATATCTGATGGGATGCCCTCTGCAATCGGCTTACCATATTCGAGCACGGTGATGCGGTCACATAAACCCATCATCAATTTAACGTCATGCTCGATCAGTAAAACTGTTTTTCCTTCGGCCTTGATCTTGACCAGCAATTCGCGCAATGCCAATTTTTCGGTTGCATTCATACCCGCCGCAGGCTCATCAAGTGCCAACAATTTTGGTTCAGTTGCTAAGGCGCGAGCAATTTCCAGTCGGCGTTGATCACCATACGACAGGAATTTTGAAGTACGGTCGGCAAATTGACCAATACCTACAAAGTCCAGCAACTCTTGCGCACGTTGGCGCGTTTCCGCTTCTTCCTTACGTGCCGCTGCATGACGGAAAATCGCACCAAAAACACCTTGATGAGTACGAATATGACGTCCTACCATGACGTTTTCCAACGCTGTCATTTCACCAAACAAACGGATATTTTGAAATGTCCGTGCAATCCCTGCTTCCGCTACTTCATGCGGAGCAGATGGAGAATAAGGCTTACCAGCAAGTTCAAACGTACCGGTATCTGGCTGGTACAAACCAGTAATCACATTAAAGAAGGTCGTTTTACCGGCGCCATTAGGACCGATCAAACCGTAGATTTGCCCTTTTTTAATATTAATTCCTACATTCGAAAGTGCTTGTAAACCGCCGAAACGCTTATTCACACCTTCAATTTTCAACATTGTTTCTTCAGTCATCTTGATCTTCCTTAAGCTGCTGCTTCGTTCGTTTTAGCGATTCTGTCTTCGTGTTTAGGCGCTGGCCACAAACCCGCAGGACGATTCAACATCACAACCACCATCGTCAGACCGTACAACAACTGACGCAGAACTTCAGCTTCAATCCAGATTTTTCCGAACAATAGCATTTGAACTGGCTCTACCACGTGACGCAATACCTCAGGCAATGCTGCCAACAAGATTGCGCCCAGAATTACACCAGGAATATGACCAATACCACCCAATACCACCATCGCTAATACAACGATCGACTCCATCAGTGAGAACGATTCTGGAGAAACGAAACCCTGGAATGATGCAAACATTGCGCCAGATACACCACCAAACGAAGCACCCATCGAGAATGCCAGCAGCTTGATATTACGCGTGTTCAGCCCCATCGCTTTCGCTGCAATTTCATCTTCACGAATTGCCACCCATGCACGACCTAAACGGGAGTCTTGCAAACGCAATGAAACAAACACGATAAAGATACACAACGCCAGGAATAAGAAATAATAAGCGTTCACTGACGGCATCGAAAAACTGCCAAAGTTGACTATCCCCCCCTCACCCGCCAGTGACACACCAAACACGCGGATAGGATCAATCATATTGATACCTTGAGGCCCGTTAGTGAAATTGACTGGTGAATTCATGTTATTCATGAAAATACGTACAATTTCACCAAAACCCAACGTCACAATTGCCAGATAGTCACCACGCAATTTTAATGTTGGTGCACCCAGCAAAGCACCAGCCATACCAGCAATAACAGCCGCAAACGGTACAATTACCCAAACAGACAGATGAATGCCGTTTTTAGTAATTTCTGGTCCACATACTGCGACTAAAAAGTTACCGAGTGCAGGATAATTATCGATAAACGATTCGAGAATCGTTGCAAATTGCTGCGAACCAAAAATCGCCGCAAGATAAGCACCAGTCGCGTAAAACGCGATATAGCCCAAATCCAGCAAACCAGCAAAACCCACCACAATATTCAACCCCAGCGCCAGCATAATGTATAGCAGCGCGAAGTCGATAATACGCACCCATGAGTTACCGAAGTTAGCTGCCACGAATGGAAACAACAACAGCACAACTGCCAACAAGGCAAAGCTTGTGTAGGCTTTTTTTGGATTAGCTTTTACGTCAAATATAGTCGACATTGATCTTCCCCTTAAGCACGATCAGCAACACGTTCACCCATGATGCCGGATGGACGCAATGTCAGAACAATAATCAAAACCACGAAGGCGAAAATATCTTGATACTGGCTGCCTAAAATGCCACCAGTCAAATCACCGATATAACCAGCGCCCAGACTCTCAATAAGCCCAAGCAAAATACCGCCGACCATCGCACCGTAGATATTACCGATGCCACCCAACACCGCAGCAGAGAATGCTTTCAGACCGGGCACAAAACCCATCGCAAATTGTGCAGAAGAGTAGTTGGCGGTCCACATCACACCAGCAATCGCTGCCAAAGCGGCACCAATCGCAAATGTTGCGACAATCACTTTATTAGAGTCAACGCCCATCAAGCCAGCCACCCGCGGGTTTTCAGCTGTGGCACGCATAGCACGGCCCATTTTGGTTTTCTCCACCAGCAGTACCAGTCCTATCATGGCAATGGTCGCCAGAACCAGTAACAGAATCTGAATTTGAGAAATCACAGCACCGCCAATTTGTACCGGAACGGTCGGCATGATTGGTGGGAATGAAACCGGACTGCGGCCCCAGATCATCATCGCAAATGTCTGCACCAGAATAGAAACACCGATCGCTGTAATCAAGGGGGCCAGACGCGGTGCATTACGCAAACGACGATATGCAACACGTTCAATCAGTACGTTGACGGCGATACAAACTGGGATTGCGCCGATGATTGCGATCATCAGCATCGCAATACCTGGCATGCCAGGAGCGACTTCTTGCAGAACTTTAAGAATACTCAAACCGGCCATCGCACCAACCATCAGCACGTCGCCGTGAGCGAAGTTAATCAGATTAAGCACGCCATAAACCATGGTGTAACCGAGTGCGACCAGTGCATACATACTACCTAATACAAGGCCGTTAATAATTTGTTGGATAAAGGTATCCATATTTGCATCTCTCTCTATGAACGAATCGAAATTTCAACTGGCTTGGTACGAAACAGCGGATAAGCCTTCATACTTTTTACAGCAAAAATTGTTCCTGATAACAAAAACGGCACCCCTATCGAAAAGGTGCCGCTCAAGTTGTAGGGTAGGCTACCCAAAAAGGCGCGTCATCATACTGAGAGTGACAATATTACGTAAACTACACATGATTCAAATCTCCTCTGCAACTTTTGGTAAAAGTTTTTTCTAATATTTAGACTTCTTGAATACACCATGGAAGTGGCGGCGATTATACCCATCGACAGCCCTATCCTAGTGGTAAAAATACCACCCGTATCTACGTATTTTCCACAAATACGTTAATTCAGCATACACGTTTTACAAACTGGGGAATGCCCAAATTTGAATGTGCGCCATCATAAACACGAATTCACAAAATAAAATATCGAAAACCAGAGAAAAGCCTGATTTAAATCAAATCTAGAAATCACGCTTGTTGCATGGAGGTTTTACTTCGCTCCGCTTAATCCTTTTGGCATAGGAAAAGTAACGTTTTCTTCCACGCCGTCAAGTGGACGAACGCTGCGTGCACCAAGTTCACGCAAACGGGCGATTACTTCATCAACCAACACTTCTGGTGCCGAAGCACCGGCCGTCACGCCGACCCGCTGCACATCTTGCAGCCACTCAGGATTAATCTGAGTAGCATTGTCAACCATGTAAGCGGTCGCTCCCATCTTTTCTGCGACTTCTCGCAAACGATTAGAGTTGGAGCTATTCGGACTTCCGACAACGATGACTAATTCGACTTGCGGTGCCATAAATTTGACAGCCTCCTGACGATTCGTTGTCGCATAACAGATGTCACCCTTCTTCGGTTCGCTAATCGCTGGAAAACGCAGTTTCAGCGCCCCTATAATTTCCGCAGTATCATCCACGGACAGCGTGGTTTGCGACACATAGGCCAGCATGTCTGGATTAGTGACACTCAATGTCGCCACATCATCTACTGTCTCAACCAGATACATGCCGTCGTCACTTTGTCCCATGGTTCCTTCGACTTCAGGGTGTCCTTCGTGACCGATCATAATGATCTCACGCCCCTCACGTCGCATTTTAACGACTTCCATATGAACTTTTGTGACCAGCGGACAAGTTGCATCGAAAACGGTTACCCCACGTTCTTCCGCTTCTTTGCGCACTGCCTGCGACACACCGTGTGCAGAAAAAATTAAGGTATTCCCAGTCGGGACATCTTCTAAATTTTCAATAAAGACCGCACCTTTGGATCTCAAATCATTGACGACATAAGCGTTATGCACGATTTCATGACGAACATAAATTGGCGCACCAAATTGCTGCAAAGCACGTTCAACAATCTCAATTGCGCGATCAACACCAGCACAGAAACCGCGCGGCTGCGCTAACAGAATTTCCTTATCCATATTTTTACAAAATTCCTATGATCTTAGTTTCGAACAAGACAGATTGACCTGCCAAAGGATGATTGAAATCGAAAATGTAACCTTGCTCATCGACCGAGCGCAACACACCTGCAAAACGACCGCCTGAAGGCGCAGAAAATTCAACCAGATCGCCAATTACATATTGCTCACCAAAAGCGGAGTTTGCTTTCAATGTTTCAACTGAAACGCGCTGAACCAGTTCAGGATTACGTGGACCAAAAGCTTTTTCTGGCGCCAGCTCTTGTGTGACGTGCGAACCTTCGGCAAATCCTAACAAAGTATTTTCCAGTTCAGGTGCAAGCTGACCTGTACCCATTTGTAAAGTTGCGGGGCTTTCATTAAAGGTGCTGATAATATCTTGACCATCTAATGTTGCAAGTCGGTAATGTAATGTCAGGTAGGCGTCTTTGGTGACGACAGGGGTATCGGGTGTGGTCATATCTGGTTTAATCAAAATGAAAAGCTTCGACAAATAAGTCAGCGAATAAGCCAGTATTGTAAGCCAGCTTTTGCTCTTGAAAATTTTTCTCTCATCTCTTATAGGAGAATAAGGTAATGGCAATCAACGAATGGCCTGAAGATCAGCGTCCACGCGAAAGATTAATTAAATTAGGTTCGACTGCTCTTTCAGACGCAGAATTACTTGCCGTTTTTCTTAGAACAGGTGTCAGCGGCAAGAGTGCTGTTGATCTTGGGCGAGACATGATTAATCATTTTGGATCACTTTCCAAACTATTCAGTGCCAACATCAAAGATTTTTCTGCCTTACATGGCCTTGGAAGCGCCAAATTTGCACAATTACATGCAGTTTTAGAGTTAGCCAAACGTGCCATCAATGAAGAGTTAAAAGTCAATACCTCACTATCGTCACCTCAAGCAGTCAAAAACTATTTGCAATTACTTATAGGAAATAAAACCTATGAATCATTCGCAGTTTTATTTCTCGATATCAAAAACAGGCTGATCGTTTCAGAGGAGCTATTCAGAGGCACGTTGAATCACGCCAGCGTCTACCCCAGAGAAGTCGTCAAAACGGCACTGTTTCACAACGCTGCTGCCATCATCCTCGCCCATAACCACCCGTCTGGCTCGTGCGAGCCCAGTCGTGCGGATATTGATATGACGAAAAATTTACAACAAGCTTTAGGTCTGGTCGATATCAAAGTTCTGGACCATTTTATCGTTGCCAACCCGCATGTGTATTCGTTTGCGGAGCATGGTTTAATGTAGCAAAGTCAAATTGTTAAATTTTATAATCCAATAAGACACAATTGTTTTTCACAAGTCGTTGATAAATCACAGTTTTTTGTTTATACTCTCATTTTTTCCAATTTCGGAAACTATTAAGGAGTTAATCATGGCACGTGTATGCCAAGTGACTGGGAAGGGGCCAATGGTTGGCAACAATGTTTCCCACGCTAATAACAAAACAAAACGTCGCTTTTTGCCAAATCTGCAAAATCGTCGCTTTTTCGTAGAATCAGAAAACCGTTGGGTTTCTCTGCGTTTGTCTAATGCTGGTCTGCGCGTCATTGACAAAGTCGGCATCGATGCCGTTTTGGCTGACCTGCGTGCTCGCGGCGAAAAAGTTTAAGCTAAACTATTGTTAGGAAAATATCATGGCTAAATCTGGTCGCGACAAAATCAAGCTGGAATCTACAGCTGGAACTGGTCACTTCTACACAACCTCCAAAAACAAGCGCACTATGCCTGAAAAAATGGAGATCATGAAGTTTGATCCAAAAGCACGTAAGCACGTTATCTACAAAGAAACCAAAATTAAATAATTTTGCTTCTTTCTGGAAAGTAAAAAACCTCGCATTTTGCGGGGTTTTTTACTTTTAGCCTTTATGCTCAGACATCAATGCGATGGCCGCAGGTAGTGCCCACTACCAAAAAAACATTCTCTTACCTAAAAAGCAACGGCACTACGACGTTTCGTCGCTTTAAACACAGTAATTTGCGAATCAATAAATACCAATCAACGTAGTAGGGAGGATACAAATTTCGCCGAGCTTACAGTTTGTGCAAAAATAACGGTTTGGATCAACCCTATATCTGCTTCATTCAAGAACTCAGAATTCCTCCTCCCTCACAGCCTCTGCCTCTTCTTCCGTTTGCGCAAGAGTGATACATTCACGGCTATTTGTGACGACGCGTAGCAGCAAGAGCCTTAGAGTAAAGTCATCATCAATACTCGAAAAAAAAAGACACCCGCATGGTGTCTTTTTTAAACTAACTTGCCATCATTAGGCGTAGGTGCGTAAGCGACGGGAGAAATCATGCAAGGTTTGAATGCCCGATGCTTCAGCACGTGTGCACCAGTCTTGCAATTGCTGCACCAACTGTTCACGGCTCACGGTAGAGCGTTCCCAGATCAGCCCCAGTTCCACGCGCATCTCATGCATCGTCTTCAATGCAGCGCTATGTGCAAGCACTTCAGACAATTGCTGCTTCTGAGGTGCTTCCAGCTTTGTAGGTTCGCGTTGTAGTAATTTCTTTGTTAACTTCAGGCGTGCGGCTTCAAATTGCGCTTTTTCGCGCAAAGAAGCCACTTCATCACGCCAGGTACGACGCAGGGACTTAGTGTACTTTGCCATGACATCGTAGCGATGAGTAATGACAGCTTGCAAAGTTTCCATGTCAATCACGGACTTCAATTCCGCAAATTTTGGTTCCGGAGCAACTTTTTTAACCTTTGCCCAACCGATGGTTTCCATGCAGCGGATATACATCCAGCCGATATCAAACTCGTACCATTTTGAGGACAATTTTGCCGAGGTGCCAAAAGTATGATGATTGTTGTGCAGCTCTTCGCCACCAATCAAAATGCCGATAGGGAAAATATTTGTCGATGCATCAACGCAATCGTAATTGCGATAACCCCAGTAATGACCAATGCCGTTAATAATTCCAGCAGCTGTCACAGGGATCCACATCATCTGCACAGCCCATACTGTAACGCCAACGACACCGAACAACAGGAAATCAATAATCAGCATCAAGGCCACACCCTGCCAGCTGAACCGGGTGTAGACATTACGTTCCATCCAGTCATCTGGTGTACCGTGACCGTATTTTTGTATTGTTTCTAAGTTTTTAGATTCAATGCGGTATAACTCAGCACCTTCAGTTAAGACCTTTTTAATGCCGCGCGTTTGAGGGCTGTGAGGATCTTCTTCGGTTTCACATTTAGCATGATGCTTGCGATGAACCGCCGCCCATTCTTTAGTGACCTGGCCTGTCGTCAGCCACAGCCAGAAGCGGAAGAAATGACTTGGAATCGCGTGCAAATCCAAAGCACGATGCGCTTGGCAGCGATGCAGAAAAATCGTCACACTCGCGATGGTGATATGGGTAACAACCATCGTAAAAATAAAGACTTGCCATCCCGTAGCACGGGTAAAACCGTTGGACAGGAAATCGACAACTGTATCAATAAATGTACTCAAAATGACATGTACTCCGTTGTTAACGTATGCTTCTTAGCTTATATGACATAGAAGCGAGGGCGAAATAAAATATAAGCGCGACCGCATTGTACGCGCTTTTAGAGGATACGCACCAATTTATCATTATACCTTAGCGAACTGGAGGGACAATTGGGGTATTAGTGGCACCCGGAGATACTAAAGTAACCACACGCTGGGGATATGGTAGATCAATCTTATGCTCCTGTATCACCTGCCAGAGTGCGCGATTGACATTCGACAACACGCCAGTACGTCCATTTTCCGGGTCTGGAATCCAGAATGCAACACGTAGCTCTAAACCGTCGGCCCCAAATTTCATCAAGTATGCAGCAGGTGCAGGATCTTGGGCAACCCTGTCTACTTTTGCAGTTGCCTCAATTAACAAAGGCAAAATTGCTTCGAGATCAGTCTGGTAAGAAACAATCAGATCCGTCGTCATCACGACGCTGCGATCAGTCAGGGAGAAATTCTGTACCGGGCTCGAAACCAGCATTTCATTGGGAATCACTGATTCGGCGCCATCAAACCCTTTTAAGACCGTGTAGCGAGTATTAATCTGTGTCACAGTCCCATTAAACTTATCTACCGTGATCATGTCGCCGATGGACATACTACGATCGAGCAAAATAATGAAACCAGATACATAACTGCTGGTGATTTTTTGCAAACCAAAACCAAGGCCAACGCCTAGTGCACCGCCAAACACTGATAGGACCGTCAAGTCGATCCCAACAAAAGTCAGACTCACCAGAATAGCCACTAAAATTAACAACGCCCGCCCCACCCTCGACAACACAACCTTGAGCGAGGAATGCATGCTTGGCAAAAGCATGAGTCGCGCTTCTAGCGCTGCACTCGCCCACAATGCAATCACCATCGTCAAGACGACTGAAATACTCGCTTGCAGAATATTAAGCAAAGAAACTTTGTTTTTACCTATAGGCAAAACAATATCGTCAAGCGCTTGAAACACATCCGGCCAGAGTCCTGTGAAATGCAGAACAACACCGACCCAGACCAGACCTGCAAACAATTTTTCAAAGATGGCAAGAAAATTACCAATTTGGCCGTCACGCGAAAACGTCTTTCGCACCACATAAAAACCGAAGCGAATAATCGCTAAAGAGCCAATGATAGGAAATAATAAGGTCAACAAATGCGTATGCTGCCAACGCCCCAAAATCGCTTCACCAATCAGCAAAAACACCATGTTTAAGGCTGGCGAAAGTACCCGGGAAAAACTTTCTACACCTAAGCGCATCACACCATGAGTTGACTCACCGTGGGAAAAGAGCCTGCGCAACACACGCGAAAGTTGCCACGCCAATAAAAAGCAAACAACGACTGTGCCGACCTGCCATAAGAACTGCGGGGCACGAAAATCATCTGCTAAATCTGAAATGAGTGTCGTGATAATTTGAGCGGTCATAATGTAAATGACAAATAACTCACCTCCGCTGAGTACGGAGATGAGTAAATGAAGTGAATTATTTGTTGCGTTCGAGAATGGCGGCGAAGAAACCGTCAGTCTGATGGATGTGTGGATAAAGCTTCAGAAAGTCGCCCATTTCAAGCTCGACTTTTTGCTCGGCTAATACTTTAGAAGCAGGAACCAGCGTAAAGTCTGCGTGTTCCGCCAGGAAAGCATTCACGATATCTTCGTTTTCTTCGTCCAGAATACTGCACGTCGCATAAACCAGACGACCACCTGGCTTCACCATGCGTGACGCACTTGCCAGAATCGAAGCCTGTTTGACGTTCAATTCTGCTACGCCTTCTGCAGTCTGACGCCATTTCACATCAGGATTACGGCGCAAGGTGCCCAGACCACTGCACGGCGCGTCGACTAAAACACGATCAAGTTTGGCTGACAGACGTTTGATTTTTGCATCTTTTTCATGCGCGATCACTACTGGATGCACGTTAGACAAGCCGCTACGCGCCAGACGTGGTTTCAGCTTTGCCAGACGTTTTTCAGAAATATCGAAAGCATACAAACGACCCGTGTTGCGCATCAGTGCGCCTAATGCCAGCGTTTTGCCACCAGCACCAGCGCAGAAATCTGCCACCATCTCACCACGACGTGCGCCCACTAACTGCGCCAGCAATTGACTACCTTCGTCCTGGACTTCGATAGTGCCATCTTTGAAAAGAGGTAAATTTTGGATCGATGGCTTCTTGATGACGCGCAAACCACTCGCAGAATACGGTGTAGGCTCAGCCAGAATCGGTGCTTGCGCCAAAGACGCGATCACGTCTTCACGGCTACCTTTGATTGCATTAACGCGTAAATCCAGCGGTGCTGGTGTGTTTAAAGACGTGGTCAACGCCAACGCCTGCTCTTCACCAAAGCGGGTGTTCAATTTATCCCAGATCCAGGCAGGCATGTTGGCCTTCATTGTTACTGGCAAGTGGCTACGGTCAATTTGCATGACGCGCTCCAGCCACGCTGTTTCTTCTTCCGTCAGACCACCAAGAGAATCAACACCAACAGCGTCCGCCAGACCCAATAAAGTCAAACGACGCATCGCCGGACCAGAACCAGATTCAGAAAAACTGGTGTACACCGACTTATTACGTAACAAGCCATAAATTGCTTCAGCGATGACGCCGCGTTCACGTGAGCCAAGCCGTGGATGTTCGCGGAAATAACGCGACAAAGTACCATCCGCAGGGCCGGTAAATCGTAAAATCTCACGCAATACTTCTTCTGCGTGACCAATGATGGCTGGAGGTAATCTCATGGTGTTTCCTTAAAATACGATAGCGGTCAATGTGACCTTTTTTGATCTTCAAGAACTTAAGCACAATATAATCGTTCAGACACAGCAATTCACACCAGTCAATAGTGCAGCAAGCTAAAGCGGTGACGCTAAAAACGATGTTACGTAAGTCTGTCTTTTAGTCGTTGAATCTGACGATATTACCAACGATACTGATCTTACCTTCCACAAACTGACGTACAGCTCGTGGATAAATGATGTGCTCTTGCTCAAGCACGCGTTGAGCCAGACTGTTTTCAGTGTCATCGTTATGAACTGGTACCGCTGCCTGGGCAACAATTGGCCCATGATCCAGCTCTGCAGTCACAAAATGCACAGTTGCCCCATGTAATTTCACACCGGCGTCCAACGCCTGACGATGCGTTGCCAGACCAACAAAACTTGGCAGCAATGAAGGGTGAATGTTTAACATGCGCCCCGCATAATGCTTCACAAACGCAGGCGTGAGTATCCGCATAAATCCGGCTAAAACAACGATATCGGGCGAAAATTCATCAATTTTTTGCTGAAGTGCGGCATCAAATGCTTCACGCTGAGAAAACTCTTTACTAACCACGACCGCGGTTTGTATGCCCTTGCTTGCAGCATATTCTAAACCACTGGCATCTGTTTTATTGCTGATTACGGCGGCTATCTGAGCTGGCCATTTTTGGTTTACACAAGCTTCAACCACCGCTTGCATATTGCTACCACGACCAGAAATGAGGATAACAATCTTTTTCATGGCGGCATTGTACCGCTGTCCGGGCTTAAGCCCCAAATAAAAATGTTAAACAGGTGATTTATTTCAATAAAAACAATGGTGTAGACCTTTGAAAAACCCTTGCAAATAATCAACACGAAACCAGTGAGGGATAGCATAATTCGTAGGGAAGCTACAATCCGTGCGGATGACATGCAATGTGAGTTTCGGCGGGTTGCACTCGACCAAAAGTCAAGGCCGCCAAAGAGATTATTCAAAGGTTTTAATTATTCGAAAGAATAAAAAACTCTGAACGCCACTTTCTTCTCAGCCCAAAAATCTGCGGCATCTCGAAATACATCCAATAAAGTCTCACGGGCTTCTTTATCAAATTTGGGACTATCTGGTAATTGCTCCAACACAATGACAAAACCAGATTGCGGTCCAGCCTGGTCGATCAGATCAGTCAGACAATCAGACAAGGCATCGAGGTTTCTACATGTTTTGGGAAAACCAAACGATGCTGCAATCTTGGCAATGACTTGCAAGCGTGTTTCTGCCTCAAGGCAATAAGCATAAAGAAAGTGTTGTCCGGTCTTGGCAGCTTCCGCTTGCAGATCAGGAATATGAAAGGCGCGGATTGACTCCACCATGTTAGGTGCAGTACCTGCAAGTAAATCTATTTTTTCCTCAGTCATAGAATTCACCACTATTCACTATTCTTTGATACGACGAAAAGTCTGGTAATGATCATCGGTATAGTAATACTCGCCTGAACTGACGGGATCGGCGCCAGCGATAATTCGGCGTATACCGCGATTTCTGGCGCCCGGTGTGGGTACCGTATATTCATGATAGTAACCACGCCTTTGCCGCGGCAAGCGCGATTCATAGTTGCCAAAGGTGACGCCATCTTTGGCATACGGAAACGGACCACCTTGCTTGATTAAGCTCAATGTAGCCTGAGCTTCTCTTGGCAGTTCAGCTACTGCAATGTATGCACTATTATCTTTGGCGACGGAAAGCGAAGCAAGCAAAGAAAACAGTAAAAGCAACAAAAAACGCGACAAATATCTAACATTAAGCATCATATCGCTCAAAAAAGTAATTTTCAGAAAAGCATATTATTAACGTAAAGATCATAAAGGATTCACGCGGAATAGACAAACTCAAGATAAATCCTCTATCAGTCCTCCATCATGTCGCCTTGTGGCGGAGAGGCAAAGAAGTTGAGTACATCTTGCTTTCTGGCTTGCGTGTCTTTGCGACCTAGTTCAATTAGCTCCCGGGTGTAACTCGATTCAAATAACAAATACGAAGCCAGTGCAGAACCACGTGCCTCGGTCGCGCCGATACCACCCAACATCGTGCGTACCGGTAATGGCAGACTGTGCGTATGCCGATTTGCGATATCGTCAAGTCGCTCCGAAGGTGCAATCACCAGTAAATCCAATGGTCTGAGCGGTGTTTTCTCTAAAAATTCAGGAGGTAACATCGACAAAGTTTTGTTAATACGCATGAGTCGTTCAATATCCACTGCAAGGCTATCAAGAAAAATACTTGATAAAGCATGCCCTGCAATTTGCGCCAGACTAGGATAGCGCGCCACTTCGGTTCTGACTGAAGGTGGCTCTGCCAGACGTCCCGCACCGACGATAAGTATTTTTTGTGCGCCGAGATGAATTGCCGGAGAAATTGGCGCTAACTGGCGCATGGAACCGTCGCCGCAATACTCTAATTGACCACCCCAATTTAAGGGTACGGCCGGAAAAATAAACGGAATCGCTGACGAGGCCATCAGATGTGGAATTGCAATAAAATCCCTTTGCGCCAGGCGCTGACTTCTGACCCAAGGCTCAATATCGGCCAGGGTTTGATAAAAAGTCAGATGTTGTCCTGCCGTATAGGAAGAAGCAGTCACTGCCAAAGCGCGTAAGCTTCCGCTTTGAAATGCTGAATCCAGACGCGGCAAATCAAGCATGCGGTTTAACAGATCTTCTAGTGGCGAGTTATCCAGCAGAGAGTTTGGTGGCGACTTACGCCATTTATTCAACAGCCAACCAAATGACCACAGCGACAACCACCGCGCACCGCTTCGAATAACGCCAAGCGAGTCAGCGCGATAGACCTGTGCAGCATCAAAGTTTTCCCAAATGCTTAACACATTGGCGATGGATTCACCAAAATGGTCTGCACGGCAAGCGAGGGCGGTGGCATTGATCGCCCCCGCCGAGGTGCCGCAAATAATACCAAATGGATTCGTTTCGGACTTCCAGGAAGCCTCGATTAATATCTTAGAAATCTCGGACAAAACACCGACCTGGTAAGCAGCACGAGCGCCGCCGCCAGTCAGAATTAATCCCGTTGTTGCGTTGTGACTCATTCGACTCCAATAAAAAAGGGCAAATCGAGATTTGCCCTAGTGTATTAGCCTGCTAAGAAATTGTCATGCTGCATTGCCGTTCGAAATTGTGATTGATTGTCAAAAACAACAATCGACAATAGCCTGTTTATTTTGGCTGCATCCGAATTGCGCCGTCGAGACGTATTGTTTCGCCATTCATCATCACGTTTTCGATGATGGTTTTCGACAGGTGCGCATATTCTTCCGGTTTGCCGAGGCGTGGTGGGAACGGCACCATTTTTCCGAGAGCGTCTTGCACTTCTTGCGGCATGCCCAATAACATTGGCGTTTCGAAAATACCTGGTGCAATCGTCATCACCCGAATACCGCTGCGAGACAAGTCGCGTGCCATCGGCAGCGTCAAACCAACCACAGCTGCTTTAGAAGAGGCATATGCAGCCTGACCAATTTGTCCATCATATGCAGCAACTGATGCGGTATTAATGATTACGCCACGTTCACCTTGTTCTGTTGGCTCCATTTTCCCCATCGCATCGGCAGCCAGACGGCACATGTTGAAAGTGCCGATCAGATTGATATTCACAACACGTTGGAATACATCGAGTGGATGCGGACCATCTTTACCGACGGTTTTGATTGCCGGAGCAACGCCAGCACAATTCACCAGACCGCGCACCGCGCCCATTGCCAAAGCTGCGTCAACAACCGCTTTGCCATCGGCTTCGGAAGTTACGTCACATTTCACAAATTTACCGCCCAATTCAGCTGCCAACTTTTCACCAGCTTCAACCTGAACGTCGGCTAAAACAACTTTACCGCCGTTTGCCACGATCATTTTTGCGGTTGCTGCACCAAGGCCGGAGGCACCGCCAGTGATAATAAATACGCCATTCTGAATTTGCATGTTCTGTCTCTTTTCCGTTCGCTGAATAATGAAATAAATTCGCAGTGTTTGGGTTTAATCACCCGACCACCTGCACAGTCTGCTTAATATTGGCTTAGGTTGCCCTAGCTCGCGTTTATCTTAGCGTCTTCGCGTCAAAATAAACAGTTACGCATACGGTCATCGCATATTACGTTTACGTAAACGTCACATCTGTATTATTGCATCTAATTTTTGCGATGGAAATAAAAAAAGATGGCTAACGAGGCGTTTGCCATCTTTTTATTCGCGCACGATTTCGCGTTCAATTTCCTTTGAAACAATAATGAATACGTCAGCAGGATTATTGCTTGAGCACTGGAGTGGTTGCTTTAGCGTCTTTCAATGGTACGGATGAGAGCAAAGTGCTAACTTTAGCTGCCACCGGTAAGTCAGAACTCGCCGCATTGACAGCCACAGATTGTGTCGAAGCGGCGCTGAATAATGTCGTTCCAGTTGCGGGTAACAATGGGACTAGCAGCAAAGCAACAATATTGATAATTTTAATCAGAGGATTGACTGCTGGCCCTGCTGTGTCTTTGTAGGGATCGCCGACGGTGTCACCAGTCACCGCCGCTTTGTGCGCCTCGGAACCTTTGCCGCCAAAGTGACCATCTTCTATGTACTTTTTAGCATTATCCCAGGCACCGCCACCTGTTGTCATAGAAATCGCGACAAACAAACCTGTAACAATGGTTCCCATTAGCAAGCCACCCAAAGCTGCTGGCCCCAGCAAAAGCCCCACCAGAATCGGCACGATCACCGGTAACAAGGAAGGCAGGATCATTTCTTTGATCGCTGAGGTGGTCAGCATATCTACCGCTTTATCGTACTCAGGCTTACCCGTACCATCCATGATACCTTTGATTTCTTTGAACTGGCGACGCACTTCAACCACAACGGCACCGGCAGCACGCCCTACCGCCTCCATTGCCATCGCGCCGAACAGATAAGGAATCAAACCACCGATAAATAAGCCAACGATGACTTGCGGATTGGATAAATCAAACGAGGTCGATTTGCCGACCGAATCCAGCGCATGCGTATAGTCGGCAAATAATACGAGCGCCGCTAAGCCAGCAGAACCAATCGCATAACCTTTTGTGACAGCCTTAGTCGTATTACCTACGGCATCAAGCGGATCAGTAATAGCCCGTACTGAAGCTGGCATTTCCGCCATTTCGGCGATACCGCCCGCATTGTCCGTAATCGGGCCATAGGCATCAAGTGCGACAATAATCCCAGCCATCGACAACATGGCTGTCGCTGCAATCGCAATGCCGTAGAGACCTGCTAATGAATACGACACCAGAATCGCCGCACAGACTGCTAATACTGGCCACGCCGTTGATTTCATCGATACGCCAAGACCGGCAATAATATTCGTACCATGACCTGTGGTAGAGGCTTGCGCCACATGCTGTACGGGTTTGAAATCAGTACCGGTATAGTATTCGGTGATGTAGACCATCAAGCCCGTCAGCACAATACCCACAACAGTTGCGCCCATCATTTTGTAGCGCATCGCATCGTCTGGCCATACTTGCCAGGTCACGATAGCGAAGCCGATCAATGACAAACCAGCCGCCCACCATAAACCGGTGTACAGCGCCGACATGATTTTTTTACCAGGTTTGGCTTTGACTGCTGAACAACCGACGATAGAAGCAAGAATAGACACCGCGCCTAACAACAAAGGATACACAATCGCTTCTGTGACCGCATTGGTGATGACAAGCGCGCCCAATAACATGGTGGCGATCAGCGTGACGACGTAGGTTTCAAACAAATCCGCCGCCATACCCGCACAATCGCCGACGTTATCGCCGACATTATCTGCAATCACTGCTGGATTACGCGGATCATCTTCAGGAATACCTGCCTCGACTTTACCAACCAGATCGGCGCCAACATCCGCGCCTTTGGTAAAAATACCGCCACCAAGTCTGGCAAAAATAGATATCAGGGAAGCGCCGAAAGCCAGACCAATTAAGGGTTTGATGACATCATGTTGGGACAGAACCTGTCCAGCTGCATTTGATGCTGAACTCACCAACACCCAATAAAAAATGGTCACGCCTAGTAAGCCCAGACCGACCACCAACATGCCAGTGATAGCGCCACCGCGAAACGCTACATCCAGCGCTTCGTTCATGCCTTTAGTCGCAGCTTGAGCGGTACGCACATTGGCGCGCACAGAAACGTTCATCCCGATGAAACCACAAGCACCAGATAAGACCGCACCGATCAGAAAACCAACGGCCGTGGTCAGTCCTAAACCAGGAATCGCCGCAATCGCGATAAAAAGAATAATACCGACCATCGCAATGGTGCGGTATTGTCTGGCGAGATAAGCTGCCGCTCCCTGCTGAATCGCCGCAGCAATTTCCTGCATGCGTGGGTTACCAGCATCCTGACGCAAAATCCAACTACGTGAGACCAGACCGTAGAGCACGGCAACCACGCCGCATGCGATGACGAACCAAAGACTTGCTGTCATGTTGACTCCTCCTATTGTTATTGTCGGCCCACCTTATGAGTGCGGCTGACTTTTTGACGACAAAGTAAAACCAGATAAAACAAGACCATTTCTTCTTTGCTACACTTCAATCGCATCCAGCGATCAAACGTGCAGATAAAAAGCACTGCAAACCTCATTTACCAGCAATCTGCCGCCCAATAAAAGGCGTAAAAAAAAGCGGACATTCAGTCCGCTTTTTTTTATTCTGCTAATGCTGCAAATGCGCTGTCGCGTATCGTTTCAACCGGACCAACACCTGCAATCTTGCGATATTTAGGTGCACCTGGCTGACCAGATTTTGCCCAGTCCCCATAGTAACCAACCAATACTTTGGTTTGATCGTGGTAGACAGCTAAACGCTTTTTGACAGTTTCTTCTTTGTCGTCATCACGCTGAATCAGATCTTCGCCTGTTTCGTCGTCTTTACCTTCGACTTTTGGCGGATTAAATTTAACGTGATAGCTGCGACCAGAAGCTGGATGCACGCGACGACCACTCATACGGTCAACGATGGCTTCATCTGGTACGTCAATTTCCAACACGTAATCGATGTGAACGCCAGCGTCCTTCATTGCGTCAGCTTGAGGAATCGTACGCGGAAAACCGTCGAACAAGTAACCGTTGGCGCAATCAGCCTGTTTGAGTCGATCTTTGACCAGACCAATGATAATATCATCCGACACCAAACCACCAGCATCCATCACTTTTTTAGCTTCCAGACCCAATGGCGTGCCAGCTTTCACTGCTGCACGTAACATGTCGCCGGTAGAAATTTGTGGAATATTGAATTTTTCTTTGATGTAATTGGCTTGAGTGCCTTTGCCAGCACCTGGTGCTCCCAATAAAATAAGACGCATTTTCTATTTCCTAAGACGAGTTTGAATTTATTTTGGGCATGTACCAAGCAGGTACATACTGAATTTTTACTGCTTTTATTTGCACTTCACTTTTTTTCAGCACGTATTTATTTTTTCTTTTGGCGCTGAAAAGTCAGTAATAGCACAGTTTCTTTTCACGAAACTTACCACAATTTTCTGCATTATTGATGCTTTAGCATGAAATCGTGGCGAAGTTCTTTAATTTTTTAAACAATTTTTGAGAAAAATTGCCTGACTTTTTCTAAATCTTCGGCAGTATCCACCCCTGGCGCCGGGCTAGCAGTGGTCACATGCACCGCAATAGAGTAGCCATGCCACAATACACGCAACTGTTCTAAGGCTTCGATTTGCTCCAAAGGCGATACCTCGAGCTGCGGATATTTTTTTAGAAAATCGTTGCGGTAAGCATACAACCCGATGTGGCGCAAAGGCTGATACTCCGTTGGAAAACGCTGACGATTGGCAACCAAGCCATCAGCAAATCCATCGCGGTGCCACGGAATTGTCGCTCTGGAAAAATACAAAGCACGTGCCTGCTTATCCAAAACTACCTTCACCACGTTTGGATTGAATGCATCCTGCACATCATGAATAGGATGCGCAGCCGTTGCCATAGGAACAGTCGCATTGACCAAGGCAGCCGTGGCCGCAATCAACGCAGGGTCAATCAAAGGTTCATCGCCTTGCACATTCACCACCACAGCATCGTCAGCCAAATTCATGCGAGCGGCGACTTCGGCAATCCTATCTGTACCAGACGGATGATCTGCACGGGTCATGCAGACCGGGATACCATGCGCTTCGCAAGCCGCCACAATATCCGCATGGTCAGTCGCCACCATAATGGCACTGGCACCGGAAGCCAGTGCACGTTCCGCGGTGCGGACTACCATGGGCTTACCAGCAATGTCTGCCAAGGGCTTGTTAGGAAGACGACTCGAAGCGAGACGGGCGGGAATAATGGCAACAAAACTCATGCGGGATTCCTGATTTCTTTCAAATTATCGTGCGTCGATTTCTTCCGTCGTCAGCGTGCGCGCCTGTTCCGCCCACATGATAGGAATATCATCACGAACCGGAAATGCCATTTTGTCGCCATAGCAAATCAATTCTTGCGCAGTTTTGTTATACACCAATGGTCCCTTGCATAAAGGGCAAACTAAAACATCAAGCAGGCGAGCGTCCATGCTTTTTCTCCGAAATCATTTGTAGAAGGTCAGTCGCAAAACCGCTATCAAGTTGTGCCAGTACCGGCACGACCCAGATCCGCGCATCGTTTTGCAACACTGGAATTTGACGACATTTTACTGCATCCTTTTCTGTGATCAGAATGCAATCGGCATCTATCTGCATAAAAGTCTGCGCATCGAACTCAAAATGGTCAGCTAAAGGCAGACTTGAGCACCTCAGTCCGGCGGCACTTAACATACTAAAAAATCGTTGGGGGTTACCAATACCTGCTGCTGCAACCATTTTTTCAGCACGCAAGTCTGTTAGCGGTTTGCGTACTTTTGGGTCGCACAGTTGATAGACGTGCTGTGGCAATAACTGCATACGCACCGTATCTGCAGGCATACCAGGAACACTGGCCAATGGCACATCAGTCCCAGCATTGAGCACCGTGAAGTCGCGCCGACGCTGCACAGGTTCGCGCAGAGGCCCGGCAGGCAGCATCCAACCATTGCCCGTGCCGCGCTGATCAAACAGCATGATTTCAATATCTCTGGCAAGAAAATAATGCTGCAAGCCATCGTCAGCAACTAACACATCGATTTCCGGGCGTGTTGCCAACAAACAGCGTGCAACGGCCACACGGTCACGCCCTACTGCGACCGGCACATTGGTGTACTGTGCAATCAGCAAAGGCTCGTCACCCACTTGCGATGCCTGCGACGCGGTGTCCAGTACGACCACACTGTCAGCATGCGCGCCATAACCGCGAGAAATGACACCGGGATTGAAACCAGCAGCCTGCAATTGCTGCACCAGCCAGATGACCAAAGGCGTTTTCCCAGTCCCGCCGACAAAAATATTGCCGACCACCACCACCGGCACTTCGACTCTGGTCTGTGGTTTGTAACCAAGTACGAACAAGCCAAAGCGGAATGAAACGATTAATTGAAATAACCTGGACAATGGCCATAAAGCGCAAGCCCAAAGACCACGCTTTTGCCAATTTCTCATGATCCATGACTGTAGCCATGATTGTAGCGAGGAGCCCAAACGCGCTTGCATGCAAATACCTACCCACATTCCCGGAAAAAACTTACTCCCCGGCAGTATTACTATAAAAATTTAATCTCGCATTGAAATTAAACAATCTCAGAGCAACAAAACCAGATACTCCCGCCCTCTTTTTGCAATCGCTTCAGAGAAAAGGCCATCTGGTTTTGAATTATTAACTGCATTTTTTGCAAGTTGCTCACGTAAGCGTGCTCTAACTCGCCTTATTTAGGACTCGAAGCCTGCGCAGCAAACGTGACTTTCGCCATGCCTGCAATGCGGGCCGCTTCCAGCACATCAATGACTGACTGATGCGTGGTTGCGCGATCTGCGTTGATGATCACAATCGGGTCAGGTCGAACGCCAGTCTTGCCTTCATCCAAAGCAGCAGCGGCTTTTTTGAGATCATCTGCCAAGGTAGCCGTATCCAAAAAAGAAACGGCCTGGTCATTGATCTTATAACGCCCCTGAGCATCAATACCGATGTTAATCTGATTCGGCTTGGTATCTTGCGCTTTCTCAGCATCAGCAGTTGGCAGCGTGATTTGTAATTCGGTAAAACGACTATAGGTCGTTGTGACCATCAGAAAAATCAATATCACCAGCAACACGTCAATAAACGGGATCAGGTTGATTTCAGGCTCTTCCCTGCCCTTTCCTTTACGAAAGTTCATGCTTACTTCCTGGCGCTGTGAACAACATCAACAAATTTGACCGCTTGCTGTTCCATATCGACCACCAGACTGTCAACCAGAGCACGGAAATGACGATAAGCAACCAGAGATGGCATCGCAATCAACAAACCAAAACCAGTGTTATACAAGGCCACCGAAATACCATGCGCCAATTGCGCCGGATTGGCCCCCGTTGCGGTTTGAGAACCGAAAATTTCAATCATACCCACGACCGTACCAAACAAACCCATTAATGGCGCGAGTGAAGCGATCGTGCCTAAGGTAGTCAAAAAGCGTTCCAACTCATGCGCCACAGCACTACCCGCTTCTTCTATCGATTCTTTCATTACTTCGCGCGGCGCACTGACGTTGCGCAAGCCTGCCGCCAGTACTTTCCCTAACGGCGAATTACCCGCCAATTGATCAATCACTTCTGGTTTTATTTTACCGACCTGATAGACGCGTATTACCTCATCTAACAAAGTAGATGGCAAAATTTTATTTCTACGTAATGAAAGGCTACGTTCTATGATCAACGTCAAAGCGATCACAGAGGCAGTCAACAAAAGATAAATAGGCCAGCCGGCGGCTTGAATAATAGCGAACAAAGGTCACTCCTTGAAGGTTCAGAATTCCAACCCCGCAATGTAGCGTGTTGTGTGCCGTCGGGCAAGTGTACTTTGTTGATTTATCTTTCAACAACCGAAACACAATCAAAAACCAACGTTTTACACAAAAACTGTGCGCAAGCTTGTGGATAAGCTGTACAAATCGAGGTAAGCCTTTGAATTAAAAGACAATTAAGGTTTCGCTCAAGAATTAAGCAGGCTTTCCCGATGCAAAAAATGAGAAAAAACACTGAATTATTCACTTCTTTCTGCACACTTTGTGTGGATAAGCTTGTGCACAAGGCTGGCAAATATACATAAGCGTCTGATTTTAAAGTAATTTATACCTCTGCAAATAATTTAATCAAAAGCCTGTTTCGAGAGGATTTCCGCTCAAAAATAAAGCAAAATTTCGACATGGGGATAAATCTGTTTGTTTTTCACAAATTATGTGGATAACGTTGTGCAAAAGCTGAAACTATTCACTTAATCAATTGATTTATATAGATAATTCAATACCGCCCATTTTTTAAGCAAAGCTAGTTTTATACACAAAAAAGCACTTTTAGATATTAAAAATATAACTTTTAAAGCATCTCCATTGAATAAGCCTGAGCTTTTGCACAAATAATGTGGACAAGATTGTGAAAAAGCTGAGGAGATCAAATTAAGTATATGATTTATATGACTAATTTTACAGAGCTTAAATTTTAAGCAGAAGCACGAATAAAGCTTTATTGTGAGTAACTTTGAAATCACCAACATTTTTTATGGAAATTTCCGATTTTCTACACAATATTTGTGGATAACGTTGTGTAGAAGCCGATTATAAGTAGTTAAGTAACTGATTTTATTAACGTTTCTATTACTGCATAGATTTTAATCAATCCACAAAATCCAGAACTCCGGCGAAGATATCCACTGTTTATGCACCAATTCTGTGGATAAGTTTGTGCACAAGGCACTTGATAAGCTGCAAAGCCCTTGATTTGTAAGGAAATTTTCATATTGCTCAAGTTATTTGCATTTGAAAAACCAATGAAAATCAATAACTTATAGAAGATATTTGCATTTGTTTTGACATCTGTAGCACACAATGACATCCTGATGACCATTTCACGCTTCTGTGGAAAGCTTTTTTGTTTTTTCATCTGATGAATACTGACTTTCGTTCACTGAACTCAAACGCCACGCCATCTGTCTTGACAGTTTCAGCGCTCAACAACGCCGTTGCACAGTTGTTGGAGCGAAATATGCCACTGACATGGGTTTCCGGCGAGATTTCCAATTTCACCCGCGCCGCCTCTGGGCATTGGTACTTCACCCTCAAGGATAATGCGGCCCAGGTGCGTGCTGTGATGTTCCGCGGCCGCGCCCAGTATGCAGACTTCCAGCCACGTGAAGGTGACAAGGTCGAAGTCAGAGCATTAGTGACACTATACGCCCCGCGTGGCGACTACCAACTGAGCGTCGAAGCTATCCGGCGCGCCGGTGTGGGCAATTTGTACGAGGCTTTCTTAAGATTAAAAGCACAACTGACACAAGAAGGCTTGTTCGACCCGGAACGCAAACGCGGTTTGCCTGTATTTCCCAAGACCGTTGGCATCGTGACCAGCCCACAAGCAGCGGCGCTAAGGGATATTCTGACAGCCCTGAGGCGCCGCGCGCCGCATGTGAATGTGATTTTGTACCCCACTCCGGTACAGGGCGACGGCGCAGGCAACAAGATTGCCCAGGCGATTGCCACCGCCGCTGACCGCGCCGAATGCGACGTGCTGTTGGTCTGCCGTGGTGGTGGCAGCATTGAGGACTTGTGGGCGTTTAATGAGGAAATCGTCGCCCGCACGATTGCGCATAGCCCGATCCCCGTGATCGCTGGTATCGGTCATGAAACCGATTTTACGATTGCCGATTTTGCTGCCGATCTGCGCGCCGCGACCCCAACAGCCGCAGCCGAACTGGCCGTCACGCCACGCATTGAATGGTTGGCTCAATTGCAAAGGCAACAAGAGCATCTGCAACGTAGCATGCAAAGGCAAATGGCGACCCAAAGCCAGACGCTGGACTGGTTGTCACGCCGTTTATTGAGTCCCAAAGCGGCGATTGCCGCCAAACGCCAGCAATTGCAGCAAAGTGCACAAAGTCTGCGTTACGCGAGTGAAATGCCGTTGCAACGTGCACAACATCAACTACAGCAACTACAACAGCGCTGGCATACGGCGCGCCCTGACCCGGACAGGCCACGTCAATTGCTTCTGGACTGGCAACGGCGTATGACCCAGGCGCAACAACAAGGCATACGCCAGCGCCAGCAAAGCCTGGCGGGCTTACAAGCACAATTAGAGCTGCTAAACCCGCAACGCACGCTGGAACGTGGTTACGCCATTCTCAGTGATAAACATGGCAAGGCGTTGCGTTCAAGCACTGAGCTGCAAGCGAATACACTGCTCCACGTCAGACTCGCACAAGGCAGCGCGGACATTAGCGTGACTAGCGTACAGCAAAGCCTGACCGATTAAAAATTGCGCTTTGGCCAGATAGTGAAAAGACAGAGATAAAGGATTTTGATGTCGGGTAGCTGCAAGCTTTCGCACAAACGCTTACAATGACAGTTTAGCACCACGTATTTGCCGTTATTTCGACGGTAACCTCTGAAGAAAACTAAAGGACGCAACATGGAACATACCCTACCGGCATTGCCCTATGCACTGGACGCTCTGGCTCCGCACATCTCTCAAGAGACTCTGGAATACCACTACGGTAAACACCATCAGACTTACGTCACTAATCTGAACAACCTGATCAAAGGTACAGAATTCGAAAATTCCACATTGGAAGAAATCGTTAAGAAATCTTCGGCTGGTATTTTCAACAATGCAGCGCAAATCTGGAACCACACATTCTACTGGAACGGCCTGAAACCAAACGGCGGCGGCGCTCCAGCTGGTGCATTGGCAGCAGCTATCGACGCAAAATGGGGTTCTTTTGACGCATTCAAAGAAGCATTCACTAAATCCTGCATCGGCAACTTTGGTTCTTCCTGGACATGGTTGGTGAAAAAAGCGGACGGTACACTCGACATCGTCAACACATCTAACGCAGCAACACCGTTGACAACAACAGACAAGCCACTGATCACTTGCGATCTGTGGGAACATGCTTACTACATCGACTACCGGAATGCACGTCCAAAATACCTGGAAGCATTCTGGGCATTGGCAAACTGGGATTTCGCCGCAGCAAACCTGGCGTAATTCTGATCATTTCGGTGCCCACACCGGAATCGATGAAAAAAACCTGCGTATGCAAAAGCATCGCAGGTTTTTTTTCATCTATCGTCTGAAGTATTTATGCGAATATTTAACGATGCACACATTCAAAAAAATTATTTCGAGACAGTTTTAACATGACAACATCTGGCAGCTCCTTTTTGCATCGCTCCTTACCCGGCGTATTTATTTTTATTTGGGCATCTGGCTTTGTCGCTGCCAAGTATGGTCTCCCCTATGCCGAGCCACTGACCTTTCTCAGCATGCGCTATCTTGGCGTCGTGATCCTGATGTTGACACTGGCATTGATAATGCGGGCACCGTGGCCTGCCCGTAAAGAATGGCTACCGATAGCGATTGCGGGCGTACTGATGCAGGCAGTCTACCTTGGTGGCATCTGGTGTGCGGTCAAATTGGGCATGCCCGCTGGCATGGCGGCGTTGATCGCCAATACCCAACCAATCCTGACTGCCATCATGGGTCCGATCATTGGTGAGCGCATTCGTGGCAGGCAATGGCTGGGGCTGGCTTTTGGTATCGCTGGCGTCGGACTCGTCGTCGCGAATAAAATATCCGTGGTGCATCTGTCAGTGGCAAGCGTAGCGCTGGCGATCATGGCGCTCTTGGCGATGACATCCGGCACGATTTACCAAAAAAAGACGTGTCCGTCTTTTGATGTACGCACTGGTCAGGTGATCCAGTTTGGTGCCTCGTTGTTAGTGACGATTCCCCTTGCTTTGCTACTTGAAACACAAACGATTTTATGGACGTCGCATTTTTTTATCGCCATGGCATGGTCGATTTTCATCTTGTCTGGCGTTGGGATTTCCGTGTTATACGTGCTGATACGCCACGGTGAAGCAACCAAGGTGACTAGCTATATGTATCTGGTACCCGCGGTAACGGCACTCATGGCGTGGTTGATGTTTGGAGAAAAATTTACGCTGACGGCGGTGGTCGGGATGGTGATTGCGTTAATGGGTGTAGCTTTGGTGGTGCGGCCTGCGAGGTGAAGATTAGCTATAAATCTCTTTAAACGTAATGAAAGAGGATAACAACCAGGCTCATCAAAAATGAATTCGATGAGCCTGTTTCAATTTTCATTTACAGAAATCTGAGGTTGCCAACTTCAAAACAAGACATGAACTAATCACCTCTTCCGCGACGAATTCTGGCGGCCATGAATAGCATACCTATACCAACAATAACACCTATCCACAGATCAGACGTTGCAAAAATATCCCAAGACGACAAATCAGCCTTAAGCACAACATTTTGTATCGACGCTGGGAGTGATAGTGTTTGCTCATACTCAGTAAGATAATAGTGATAGCTCCACGAATCTGGAACAATGCTAAATACCCCCCGGAACAATAAGGCGTACGCAACATCCCTAACAAATTTCACACCTACCGCGTCATTTGCAAATGCTATACACGCGAAAACACCAACTGGAATCAGAATAGCCCACATACCAGGACGACTTTTTACCCACGATGAAACGAGTATCATCCAACCTATCGTAGGCAAAGCCCAAGCGACATATATAGGAAAGGACTTTAGCGTATTTCCTATCTGTCCCCATATTCCGTTACTACTGAAAACTAAAGAAAATAAACCTACACCATGAGCAGCATAAGCACCGCATAAGGCAAACATCGATATCAAGTTAGTCAGGACAAGAGTAAGCATTCCCATTAATGGAAAAAGAATCAGCGCAACAATGACTTTAGAAATCACCGTCAATTCGTCCGATACCGGCAAAGATTTCCAAAACAAAATACTGCGATCTTTTCTTTCATCGCTTAGGGATCCGGTTGCATACGAATACACCGCAAATACCATAAGGATAGAAAATAAAATTAATCCAGATGTAAAGTAGTGCCCCACTGCCGTTACCAAGTCATTCAACTGCACATCAGCCTGGAGATCTGCTTTGATTGCAGCATCTTTTAAACGAAATATGCCGGATAAAGTAAAGATCAAAATCAATCCAGCCAGAACCAAATTGGACCAGATTAACATTGCTTTATTTTCCCAGATCTCACGCTTCAATAACCATTTCAAGGTGGTCAGCTGTTTCATTATTTTGCTCCCTTCATCGTAGCGACAAACAAGTCCGCAATACTAGGCCGGCGTAGTTCGCCCAGCGCTTGCAATATGTCAGCGCCAACACCATCAAATAGCATCACGTTTTTGCCAAACATCGAACGTTGATCAATGGGATGCAATGCCTGCGCTTGTTCGACATGCATAGGGCTGACTGCCACTTCGATGAAACGTTGTTCGACTTCTTCCATACTTGCTGACAAGCTGATTTTTCCGTTTTGGATAAACAATAAATCAGTCAGAATATGCTCCACTTCTTCCACCTGATGCGTTGTGATGATGATGGTTTTGTTCTGATCAAAATAGTCTTCTAACAAATCCTGATAAAACTGTTTGCGGTACAAAATATCCAGCCCCAAAGTCGGTTCATCAAGCACTAATAATTTGGCATCAATTGCCATCACTAAAGCCAGATGCAATTGCACCACCATGCCTTTCGACATGGATTTAACTTTCATCTCCGGTGTGAGTTTGGTCTTGGCTAAAAAACGTTGTGCTTTGTCACGATTAAATTTGGAATGCACACCTTCGACAAAATCGACTGCATCTTTAACTTTGAGCCATGACGGTAAAATCGCCACGTCAGCAATGAAGCAAATTTCCTCCATCAAAGCATCACGTTGGGTGTGCGGATTGAGGCCCAGCACGCTGAGTTCACCTTCATACGAAGTCAGCCCTAAAATTGCTTTCAAAGTCGTGGTTTTGCCTGAACCATTCGGGCCGATCAAGCCGACGATGCGTCCAGACGGAATATCAAAACTGATTCCATCTACGGCGACTTGCTTGCCATAGGTTTTACGCAAGTGTTTTGCTGAAACTACCGCATTCATTCTTGTTCTCCTTGTCGGTCTGGTGCTACTTGGGATACGTTAAGGCCAGGCATTAAATCATCGAGGGGCAAACCCAAGCGACGAATACGTTGGCATGTCGCAGGCCATTCTTCTTTTAAAAAACGTTCTCGTTCAGAAATCAATAATCGCTCAAACGCATTGTCGGTAACGAACATACCTACACCGCGCCGTTTTTCTACCAGTTCTTGTTCCAATAATTCCTGATACGCTTTTGAGACGGTGATCGGGTTAATCTGGTATTCGGTCGCGACTTGTCGCACCGAAGGCACAGCATCGCCCGGTTTTAAAATCCCATCGAGTATCATCGACAGGACCTTTTGCTTCAATTGCCGGTATATCGGCGATTGATCGTGCCAATCGACAGTCATACATCCCCCATAAGAATTTGACCTACACCGCAAACAATAGTCATCAGAACAGATCAAAGTTAGTGTTATACATAACCAACACACA
This sequence comes from Cognatundibacterium jejuense, assembly GCF_014284255.1. GTDB lineage: Bacteria > Pseudomonadota > Gammaproteobacteria > Burkholderiales > Burkholderiaceae_D > Undibacterium > Undibacterium jejuense. The sequence goes on along the minus strand of NZ_JACOFV010000011.1, from coordinate 131,702 downwards.
AAATCACTATACATGAGCAAAAAATCAATTTCAACTTATTTCGTTAAAAGAATAATTTGCCTTAAAACCAATTCAGCAGACTTTCAACAGTCTCATAAAAATTAGTGAAAATATTTTTCCACTTTTCATTTCATTTCGAGGAACTTAAAATCATCAACTTCAGTCAATACAGCTCACTTTCAGGCTATTGGTCTGAAATTCATCCAGAAATGAACGATTCTTGTCGGCCAAGTACTGCTGACATGACGTTCCGGATGCAAAACAAAGCACCACAACGGTGCTGCGACAGCTTTTTGTCTTACCTTCAAATAATTATCAATAAAAAAGCATCTCCAGGAGCCTTCCACCCATGTCCCCGAAAATTATTACCCTAAGCATCGCGCTCGCCTGCAGTGGCGCGCTGGTCAGCCTGACCCCGCAAAATGTTGCCGCGGCAGTCTCGAACAGCAATATCAGCACAAACACCGTTGTTTCCAAAATCAATCCCGCTGACCTGACACTAGAACAACTGTACCGTGCTAAATCCTACGCAGGGCAACAGGCTAAATTGCTCAACTTCAGCCACGACGGACGTTATCTTGCTTATGCTTGGAATCCGTTTGATGAGTTGGGTTCTGATTTGTACATTTACGACACGCAAACTGGGGTCAGCAAACGTATTACATCACCAGCAGTAATGAAAGCCTACGATGCCCCTGAGGTGTGGGACAGATTCGATAAAAAGGCCAAACAAAAAGAAAAAGAAGAAGCTGAGCGTCAGGCAAAGGCTGAAGCCCAGGCCGCCTATTTACGTGGTGAAAACGTCAATCTCAAACAATGGGAAGATGCTGATTTAGCCCTGATCAAAAAAGAACTGGCAGAAAAGAAAGCCAAAGAAGTGATAAAAAAAGCCGAGGCCGATGCGGAAGCTGCGAAAGAAAAAGCCGCTGCAGCTGCTGCGGATAAGAGTGCGAACACCGCCAGCGTCGATGCAAAAAAAGAAGATAAAAAAGAAAATAAAAAAGACGATCAGAAAGACGCTAAAGCCGATACAGAAAAAGAAATCTGGGAATTGCGTGACGAGCTGAAAAAGAAAAACGACAAAGAAAAACTCAAACCTAGCGATCTTTATCCAGGCATCGATAATCTGGTCTGGGCCAACAAAAAGAATGAATTAATTTTTGAATATCGCGGTGATTTATTCCGCCTCGACGCCAGCACCTATAAGGTCGAACGCCTGATGCAAACTGACAAAAAAGAACGTATCGTCGCTTACAACGCGGACGATAGAGGCTACATTTATATGGACGAAAAAAGCTTATACAGCGCCAGCTTTGATCACAGTACCATTCGCCAGTTAAACCGCGAATTGATTCATCCGGATGATGCCGATAAGAAGTACAAAATCGTGAGCACGGTTCTGAGCGAGAACAAACAGTGGATGGCGATTTCTGCAGAAGCACCGGACATCAATCCGGAAACGGGCAAAGTCAATCCACCATCTGAGCGCAAAGTCGAGATCATGGATTACAACACCCGTTTCGCTACTGCTAAAAAAGTCGATCGTGAAGTTGCTGATGACAAGCGCAAAGTGTTACCGACTGCCTTATATATTCGTCGTGTCAGCGATAGCAATGCCCGTCAACCGCAACCAGTGTTCACAAATGAAGGCGGCGATGTGTGGTTTGAAATGAGTGATGTCAGCTGGGCAAAAGATGGTAGCCGTTACACATTCTCGACTTGGGAACGGGAAAAGAATTTGTTGCGCATTTACGTTGGTAAAGCTGATGAAGCTAGCAAACCAAGCTTGGTATTTGAGCGCCGTGGCAATGTCGGTCATGAAGTCGTCGGCTTCATATCACCGCAATTCACCCCTGATAGCAAACAATTGATCGCGATTCTGGATGAACAGGGTTACCGTCAACCTTACGTGATCAATACTGACACCGGTGCTGCCAAACCAATCTTAAAAGGTGATTTCGAAGCGCACCATATTGTCGGCTTCAGCCCCGATAGTAAGTTCATGTTTGTGCTTGCCAACAAAGACGATTTTGCCGCAATGAATGCGTTCAAGGTCGATATGGCAACCGGTGCGATGACTGCACTGGGTCAGGCGGGCGACTACCACCGCGCCAGCGCAATTGCCGATACTGGCACTGAGCTCGCCAGCGTTGCCGGTCAATGGTCTAGCCGTCCAGAATTAAAATTAATTGATACCAGAACGGCCAAAGCTAAAACACTGACACAAAGTAACGACCCTTTGTGGAACGCCGTCGATATCATGCGTCCGATCCGTTTCAGCTATCCAAATCGCCACGGTGACATGATACAAGCGTATACATTCAAACCTGAAGGATGGAAGGAAAGCGACCAACGTCCTGCCATCGTCTATACCTACGGTGGACCTCTGGGCGATCGCCATATTATTGAAACCGATAGCTTTCAACAAACCGCCTACCTATTTGGCATGTATATGGCCGCTAAACATGGTTATGTCACTGTTGCAGTAGATCCTCGTGGCCATTCAAATTACGGTAGAAAATTCAGCGACGCTAACTGGGAACAACCTGGCAAACCACAAACCGAAGATCTGGAAGATCTGGCAAAATACATGCAACAACATTTCGGTGTAGATGGTAAGCGTATTGGTCTGACAGGCTGGAGTTTTGGTGGCTTCCAGACGCAATATACGATGTACACTAGTCCAGACACATTTGCTGCGGGGATTGCCGGAGGTGGCCCGACAGAATGGGAAAACTACAATAGCTGGTACACCGGTCGTACTTTAGGTAAAACCGAAAGAAGCAAACTCAGCTTACGCCGTTTCTCTTTATTGCCTTTAACATCCGGCTTGAAAAAGCCTTTGATGCTGGTACACGGCATGCAAGATCCTAATGTGCTGTATCAGGACACGGTCAATGTCTATCGTGCCTTGCTGGAAAATGGCAAAGAACAATTGGTCGATTTATTCCTCGATCCTGACGGTGAACATGGCATGGGCGGTGCGATCAAAGCCAAGACCTGGCATAAAAAATATGAAAGCTTTTTTGTTCAGCACCTTGGTGAAGGAAGCCCGGCTAACAAATAATGTTCTTCCTTTTTATTACGTTTTAATCTGATAAACAGCGCCCTACCCATGGGCGCTGTTTTTTTTACCCAATTTCTTTCTCAAAGCCATCAATATAAATACAAAAAATATATCGGATGGGAAATTAAATTAACGGTATAAAATGGCAACTCCAGTTCCATAGAAATTGAATAAAAAAAGATTTTTACGGAACTGCTCAACATCAAAATTGAAGGAGAAGGTATGTACACACAGCTGCGTGGGCCTGAAAGATTTTTTCGATTTGGACAGTGGGCTATTGCCTTATTATTTGCATTTTTCCTCATCAAAGTCGGTGCGAGTCTGATTGCCGATTTACCGCTTTTGTCAAAATCACCAACACCGGAGGATTTTGTCGATCATGCTGCAAATCAAAAAATTGAATTACTCATCGCTCCTCAGCGTAAGCAGATACTTGCGTTCGAAAATCAACAACGCCTTCTGAGCAATCAACTGAACACAAGTCGTGAAAACTATGCAAAGGACAAGCAGAGTTTCGATAATTGGCGGGCGGCACGCAATAGCACTGAACAGTCAGATCAAAATCCAGAAGTTGTCGCGAAAGCACGCAAGCTTGATGTGCAGTTGCAAATGCAACAGCAACTCGAAGATAAAATTAAACAGATCGATCAACAAAAACTAGTGATCGAAGAAAACATACGACCACAGCAACAGCAACTCGCAGACCTGGAAGTCATTGCAAATCGTGCATACGAAACCGCACTCTACAAAGATTCGCTCAAGGCATTCGGTATTCGTTTGTTATTCGTGGCACCTCTGTTAGCAATCGCCATATGGCTGTTTCGTCAGCATCGCAAAAGTCAGCAATGGCCTTTCGTTTGGGGCTACATCGTTTTTGCACTGTTCGCATTTTTCTTTGAACTGGTCCCTTATCTTCCGAGCTTTGGTGGTTATATCCGCTATGGTGTTGGTGCGGCGCTGACATTCATCGGCGGAAAAGCATTAATCAAATCGCTGCAAAATTATCTGGAGAAAAAAAGTCTGGAGCAGGCTGCTCCGCAGGAGGAACGTAAGCACGAGATCCGCTATGAAAAAGCGCTTGAATCTATGGCACGCGGACAATGTCCCGGGTGCGACAGAGCAATCCCGGCAATTGAAGGCGTGCAGGTTAATTTTTGCATGCACTGCGGCCTAACAACCTACACCAAATGCCATGCATGTGGCTTACGACACAACGCGTTTTACCCGTATTGTCCAACTTGTGGCGTACCAGCCAACGATCATAAAAATAAAAAAACATCCTGACGCGCGAGCCGATAGTTGCAGGGGATTGTTGAGGTAGCATCTGGTTTTAAGTTACACCACGTCTTTGCGCGTCGCGTCGTCACACTACATTTCCTTGCAACGTTTCAGATAATAGACAGACTCACTCCTCAGGATGAGTCTGTCTGTCTCCACAATTTTTCACAGCAATTGAACAACACTTACAAAATATTTAGTAGTATTTTTATAATTTTTAATGTAAAAATGCTAAATCTTATAAGCCATTTTAAGAACGTTCCCGCTTTGAATCAAGATAGAAAAAAACGTTGCCACATGGAAATTTTGTACTATCCTATACAATCAATACCTAGCAATTTACATTTTTTAACACTATCATCAGATCTCAATGTTTCGAGGGAGGCCTTTCATGGATCGTTTAGCCATCTATAAAAATATTGCCGAACAAGCCAATCAGGGCGATTTGGTATTTCCTACCCATGTTGAAGAAACCTTAAAGTTAAAGCGCATCCTCGACAACCCAGATTGTCATCTCGAAACAGCCGCAAAATACATCATTGCCGATCCTGTACTATCAGCCCGAACAGTAGCGATGGCTAATTCATCGGCATTTAATCGCTCTGGCAACGATATCAACAATGTCCCCATGGCGATCAGCCGTCTCGGCTTTCGCACCCTCAGAACACTGGTAAGCGCGACCCTGGTACGTCAGCTTAATAGTCAGCTACGCGATCCGGTATTAAAACAAAAAGCCAAACAACTATGGGAACATTCAGCCCACGTAGCGGCATTAGCGCAAGTTATCGCCAGACACATCACCAGAGTCGATCCAGATACAGCGATGTTCGCTGGCATCGTGCATGAGGTTGGCGGTTTTTATTTAATTTCGAGAGCAGAAGAGTTTCCCGGCTTACTTGATGGTGAACCTGAAATCTGGCGCGAATATGGCGAAAAATTAATTGGCCGTGGCGTGATGAAGCAATTAGGTATTCCGGAACACGTGATGAAAGCGGCTGAATTACTCTGGCAAGGTATATCTGGTGTGCCACCAATATCATTAGGTGATACGCTGATCTTGGCCAATGATATTGCCCCTGTCATTTCCCCATTACATGAACAAGATGGCTTAAACACCAAGAAATTCGCCGCCAATATCGATTTTGAAGTTGACGATACGACACTGCAAGAAGTTCTTGATAATGCCGACGACGAAATCGAATCTTTATCGGCTGCATTATTGGTATAACTGCAGTAAAGCTTGAATGGCTAGAACGAGCGCCTTACTTTTTGTGGATAAAAAATGAAGGGCAGTGTTAATGTAACCTCCCTCTATTCGTCAGATCACTATACGCCACCCCTTGCGCGCCATCCCATACATGAGCGCGGCGAACACTGCGGTAAATGCCAACGCAAACGCAACCGACGAAAAGTCCTCACCGAATCGCGCGCCCAACAATGGCAAGAAGACATGCTTGTAAATGGCGTCTCCCCAACCGCTAAATGCAAGCAAACAAGTCGCCACCCATGATCCAGCATAAGCAGCGATGGAATTGATGCCAAAACTACGCCCAATCCCAGGAAAATTCTTGAGATCAATCAGCCAATGAAACGCAGCGATAACGATATAAGCGGCGCCACTGGTCCAAAACACAAATGAAGCCGTCCACAATTGCTTATTCATTGGCAACCAGTAAGACATCAAATAGCCCACCACCAACATGCCGACACCGATCAGACATAAAGCAGATAATTTACTTTGACGCAAAAACCAGGCGGCCTGAACACCCAACAAAACACTGGCGAAAGCCGGGAATGTAGAAAAGATACCTTCAGGGTCATGTGCCAGCCCTGTCACCGCATCAAAGCTATAAGCGAAATGACCTAATAACATCGTATCAATATGGTCTGCCAGGTTTTGTCCTGGCAATAAAGATCCGTATGCCAACAGTGCCAAAGTAGAAGTCACCAGGATCAAAGCAGTCAATATCCAACGCTGTATGAAGGAGCGTATGTACAGTACGCATAAACCTGCAAAAGCAAAACAAATACCAATTCTTTGCAGCACGCCAAGCAGTCGGAACGCACGCCCATCAATCGTTAACGTAGCAATCAAATGCAATGCCAAGCCCAGACAAAACAAACGTACAGCGCGCCACAGCACGGAAGATCGCAAGGCATTCACGTTGGCGCCACGTTCTAATTGTGGGCTCAATGCAAGAGAAACCGATAATCCGACAATCAACAAAAAGAAAGGAAAAATAAAATCTGCCGGTGTACATCCGTGCCACTCGGCATGCTCAAGCCATGGGAATACGTGGTCCCAATCACCAGCATTATTGACCAATAACATGGCGGCGACGGTGAGGCCACGAAATACATCTACCGATAAAAAACGACCTTGTTTTTGTTTTTCCACGTACTTTGTCTCCATTTTTATACAAGTAATTTTATTGATGTACTAGAAAGCACTAAAAAAAACTACCTTCTTGTCTTTATCAAATAACCCGTGCAAGCTACCCGGCTCTGTGCAGCACAAAACTCTGCAACAACAAAACTCAGAAGGTCTTACAGTTCCGCATTTGAATTAATTCCAATACCAATTACCGAGAAAATCATCTTCCTGGCATCCTGAAAACAGCAAAAAATAAACTTAGCGATGACAATACCAGTTAATCAATCAACACATGTTAACCTAGCAGATGCAACACCCAGACAGCGTGCTGATAATCGGCGATTTATGGAAGATTCTCAGTGTATTAAAGTAAAAAATATGCTCGATATTTAAACCAAACAAATAATACTGGCACTTAAGTGGCATTGCAAATATAAAACCAGTTGACCTAGATGACAGGCGCTAGTATGTTCTGAATCCTAAGCTTTGCTGTCGACGTTATAAAGATGAAAATTCAAGCCGATCAGCACCATAATAATTTATGCCATTGAGACTATCTTATGACTACTGAAAAGACAGTAAGCGTCCACCCTATGCGTTGGGTACCCACCTTATATCTGGCAGAAGGTTTACCCTTTTATGCCGTCGCCTTGGTCGCAGGTCTGATGTATAAAAGTTTAGGTGTTCCCAATGATCAAATTGCCCGCTGGACTGGCTTGATTGGTTTGGCTTGGGTATTTAAATGTCTATGGAGTCCATTTCTGGAAGCTGCTAGCAGTAAAAAACTCATCGTTGTCTCGTTTCAACTCATCGGCGGTGTCTGCCTTGGACTAGTCGCATTATCGTTACAAATGCCTATGTATTTTGCTATGAGTATTGCACTGCTAGGTGTAGTAGCAATCGCTTCGGCAACCCATGATATCGCTGCCGACGGTTTGTATATTGCCAGCCTCAGCAATAAGCAACAAGCCGCCTACGCAGGTTGGCAAGGTGCATTCTTTAATGCTGCTAAATTTATCTCGCTCGGTGGACTGGTCATTCTGGCGGGTTATTTAGAAAAACAAATGGATGCGCATCACGCCTGGATGATCATTTTTGGCATACTGGGCATCATGCTGACAGCGCTCGGTTTATATCATAGCTGGGCGTTGCCAGGGACTAAAAACACTAACACTGAAGCATCAATGCGCAGTGTATTCACGACCTTACTCGATGTGATTATCGATTTTTTCAAAAAACCGGGTATCTGGCTTGCAATTACTTTCATCATTTTATTTCGCGCAGGTGAAGGTCAAATTCAAACAATAGGTCCCTTGTTTTTGCGCGATTCACGGGAACTCGGTGGATTAGGTCTGAGTACAGATCAGGTCGGTGTCGTCTATGGAACGGCAGGTACAGTCGCGTTTCTCGGGGGGAGTATTCTCGGTGGTTATTTCGCGTCGTGGCTGGGCTTACGTCGGGCACTGCCTTGGTTGATTTTGGCGATGAATGTACCAAACCTGGTGTTCTTTTTTCTGAGCAGCACGCTGCCCGACAATATGAGCGTGATCGCGACTGCATTGAGCTTTGAAATGTTTGGCTATGGTTTTGGTTTTGTCGGATTAATTCTTTTCATCATGCAAGTTGTGGCGGTCGGTAAATACCAGACTGCGCATTACGCCTTAGGTACTGGTGTCATGCAACTGGGTTTTGTGTTCTTTAAAATGATCAGTGGCGATATTCAGGTTGCTTTGGGATACAAGAATTTTTTTGTATGGGTATTAATCTCAGCTATTCCTGTTTTGATACTGACACGCTTTGTCAAGATTAAGGACGGCACACCAGCGACCAACGATACTGTCGTCACAGATCAAAGCATGGAAGCAAATAGCAAAGCTTAATCGGCAACCAATAGCGCCCTCAGATTGGCGCCTTTAACGGGATGTTGAGAGTAAATACGGTACCCTTGCCATAAATGCTCTCAACACTCAAATTTCCCCCTAAAGTTTTGGTGGCAATATTGTGTACGATGTTCAAACCTAAACCTGTTCCACCACGCCCTAATTTGGTGGTGTAAAACGGATCAAAAATTCGTGATAGGTGATCTGTTTCTATCCCTATGCCATCATCCGTAAAAATAATTTGAACCGTATTGTCGTCAAGTAGAGATGCGCTCAAATACATCTCGCCTTGATCTTTATCCTCAAATGCATGCGCCAGAGAATTGGTGATTAAATTTGTCACGACCTGCTCTAACGGGCCGGGGTAACTATCCATCAATATCCCTGAAGGAACCTCAAAATTAAAACGGTAAGGTGTTTTGCGTAACATCGGACTCAATACTGCAACCACATCGACGATAACGTCATGCAAATCAAATGGCCGGCGTTGTTCTGTGGTCTGGTCGACAGCAACATGTTTAAAATTGTTAACGAGATCACTGGAGCGATTTAACGCACGGATTAAAATAGAGGTTCCCTCATCAGCATCGCTCAGATACTCACTGAGACTCGATTTGCGTAAGCCACCTTCAGCAAATAATTGATTCACATGTTTGGTTTTTTCACGCAAAGTGCTCGCCACTGTCAGGCTATTGCCAATCGGCGTATTGAGCTCATGCGCGACTACGGCAACGATATTTCCTAAAGCTTTGAGCTTTTCAGAGCGTATCAATTCATCCTGCGCCAGCTGTAATTTTTCCATTGCTTCAGCTAACTCATCGTTGGCTGTTTTCAGTTCCGCAGTTCTCACAACAACTCTTGATTCGAGTTCATCATTAAGTTTACTCAGTGCAGCTCTAGCCTCAACTTGTGGCGTAATGTCGCGCGCGATCCCCAAAAAGCCGACGACGTTTTCAAACTCATCGCGCATTGTTGTGACGACAAGGGAAACATTAATACGTTTGCCGCTTTTGTGAATATACGTCCAGTTAGTGAAATCAGAACCATCTCTAATCGCTATCGCGGTAAAAATCTCGATACCAGAAATGTGGCGCGAAAATTGTTTAGATAATTGCCGGCTACGTTCGCGCAATTCTTCTTTGTCGTGAAAAGGTGCTGGTGTCAGTCTGCCCAAAAACTCATCTGCACTATATCCCAACATTTTTTCTGCGCCACTATTGAACATCGTTATTTTGCCGTAGACATCCGTCGCTATGATCGAGACTTCTGAAGCGGCATCCAACACCGCTTGAAGTTTGCGACGACTCATCTCCACCTTCACTTCTGACTCAAGACGCTCCGTAATATCTTTACAAATAGTGACGATGTGAGGAACTCCATCAATGTTCAGAAGCTTTGCTGACAACAGTATCGCTTTTACCGTGCCATCCTTAGCCAGAATGGATGTCTGATAATCACTCACGTAGCCGTTGACTTTAACAATTTTTACCCAACGTTTGCGATTTTCGATATCGAGCCAAATTCCCATTTCCAGGCTGGTTTTACCCATGGTCTCATTACGTGTGTAGCCAGTTATTGCTTCAAAACCCGCGTTCGCATAGACGATCATGCCATTGTCTAATTTGCTCAGTGTCAGGTAATCAGGAACTGCTTCAAATACCGACTGCAATCGTTCGGCGGTTTCACGTTGTTGCTGTTCACTATGCTTTAAGGTGAGAATATCGCGCTCTAATTGTTCTCCCATAACATTTAAAGCACGTCCTACTATCCCAACTTCGTCATTACCTGTATGCGCAATGCGCAGTCCATATTCACCACGAGAGATTGCGTTTGCAGCGACTTCAAGACGTTTTAAATGACGTGTCAGCCAAGAACCTAGTAAAGCGATAAAAATAAAAGACAGTAAAATTTCTACCGCGGCAATCAGAATAGATTCTTTCAACAAATTGTTACGTGCATCCAGTACAAATTGGGTGTTCACGCCAAACATCAAATCACCATAGGGCAAACCAGCCAATGTGACAGGCAAGCGTGCATCAATGCGCGTTGGACTTTTTGCGGTTTGAAAATGGGAAAGGTCCTGTGGCAATTCACTATCCCAACCATTCGAGACGATCAAATGATGATCGTGATCAAACAAAAGAAAATAAACAATACCGTCTTTGCGACGACTACTGCGAAACACATCGTTAATCGCAGCGTAATCTTCTTGAGCGAGCGCTGGGGCGATGGATGCATTCAATAAGACTGAGACTTCTTTCAACCGAAGATCGACCAATTGCAACATGTGATCATGATTGAGCCGTAAACTATTAGCAACCAAAAAGCTCAGCATGACCACTTCTACCAGTACGCAGCCTAAAACCAATTTCCAACGTAACGACAATCTCATTGCAAATCCAGATACTTTAAGGTTTCAGGAAGAAATTTATCCAATTCAGGCATACTCGACAACTCAATTTTTTTTACCCCACCAAACCGACTATTTTTTAAAAATTGCGCGCCAGCCTCAGTTTCTGGCAAGTTGAGCAGTGCCGCCGTCAAGGCCAGCCTTTGCTTCTCGGTTAATCGCGAAGAAAACGAGATCATCATATTTGGCAAGGTCTGAGTACGAAAAATTTCACGACAGCAACGCGCTTGTTCTTCAGGCATTTGATCCAAGGCAAAATGAGCGGCTATCGCAGCGTCATTTTCGCCTTTAACTATGGATAACAGCGCTGCGTTCTGATTCAAACTTGGCCTAACTATCAAATCACCTTCACGTATATGGTCTTCTTGAAGCGCTTTGAATACCGCTAAATTAACCAACACTGCCCGGTCAGTGACAGCCAGCTTCTTCCCCCGCAAATCGGCCAATTTAACTATCTTGGAATTATCCGCCACAAACACGGAACCATACAAATCATTAGTAAATTGAATCGCGGGAATATAACCGGCTCTTTTTTGTAGAAATCTGGAAAGATGTGCCGACATGATGAGCACATCATAATCCTGGTGCAGAGATTTTTTTAAGATACCAGGTACATCAGTAGCGGTATAAAGTTCAACCGGGATTCCAGTTTGTTGTTGCAATTGCTCGCGAACCGGAGCAAACAAAGTGATCAGAACCTGGGGGGAAAGGTATGGAAGAATGCCGACCTTGATATTGCGCTGCAATTCAGCGGCGTCGGGCATAGACGTAGCAAATGCAAAAAACAAAGCCAGCCAGCGTAGACGGGTCAATGTCCAGGACATCTAACAAGCTCCATCAAAAAATATGCTTTAACAATAAGATATTCAGCAATAAACTTGCTGCGAAGAATGTCCAATTATTGCATGCGGGCGAATCGCGGGCTATAAGTCTTGGATTGCAATGTAGTGAAAAGCTAGAAAATGTATTTTTTTGATACGATAGCATGTTAAACATACAAACGGTTACCCAGCAAGCGCATCAATAGCAATAAAAATAACAAGCTGGGACACCCCACCCGACGAGTCCAATATAAAAATTGAACAAGACAAAAAAGGCAGAACCTTTAAAAAAATTATACTCAAGCCTGCCATTATTACATTGTCACAATTTTAATTTTAATCCTAACCTATTCAAAAACTTTACGAGGTAAATTAACAGCCCGACGTAAATAAGGCTCGATAGCATTCCAAAGATGCCAGTCCGCAATATGGGTAACAATTCGAGTTGCAAGTACTGTGAACCACTATAAATCAAAAACGGCAACAAATAGATCAGCAGCGAATTTTTTGCCGGGGAAAGCAAAAACTGATACCAGTTTTCCCATCGCACAACATCAATCACCAAATAGAGTAACAAACTAATAGTGCTGCAAAAAGCGATTGAAAACCACGCCCACGAGGGTGTTGCATGAATTTTTGAAATCGGAAAATAGCGATGCAAGATCATCGCAATCACGAATGCACTAACGCTCCAGATCAACAATAAGCGCAAACGTTGATACTGCTCTGCTACAGTTGTCGCGGGCAAACCATACAACATCTGCGAAACACATGCACCGCATAGCACCAACATGGTATGCGTGAACTGATTCGCTTCGTCTCGCAGACAATGCAGCACCGGAATTTGAGACAAATACTGTGGCTGGAAAAGTATAAATCCAAGCAAGCACAGGAGTTGACTAACTATGATGACCGGTAGCGAAAGACCAAAGAAAATCGCCACTAAACTGGCAAATAGCGACGCCCAACCTATCAAGCCAAGTATGCCCCACCATTGCACTTGCAATCCTGATTGGCCATCCTCACCGCCGCGATAAATCAGAGCTAAAGCCACCAATACGGCAATGCCTAGCCAACGTAAGAACAAACTGCTGCGCGGAGAAAATTTACTCGCAACATGCCACACCATAATCATCGCGACTAATGAAAATGCGGACCATAAATGGATAGAGACAGGCATGGCTTTTTGCTGGAACCCATCTTCAGCATTCACCATCATCACGCCAATGACGATCAGCGAAAGTGAACGCAGCAGCTGATGCGCCAGCAGGTGAGATCGATTTGCTCCAGCCCGCTGTCGCTGCTTTAGCGCCAGCGGCAGAGATAAACCGACGATGAATAAGAAGGCAGGAAAAACCAGATCAGCCAAAGACATGCCGTCAACATCTGCAGGCATATGATTCAACCAAAGCGGCACAGCAGAAACGCCAGCTAAGTCATTCACAAAAATCATCAGCAAAATCGTGATACCGCGAAAGACATCAATGCTCAGACTTCGATTACCTGTGCTAGCACAATTGACGGTAGCCGTATTCATCAAACTTCACTCGCCAGTGTCGAAGTCAAACGCGACAACGCTGCACCCGCTTTGGTAAAGGCATAACAATGCTTTGCTTCTACCTTCAGGCACAATTGTTGACCCGCCAGTAAAGACTGATGCGTTGCCGGGAATTTTGCAGCCAACAGATTTTCGGCACCAGGAAAATTCGCATAAACGATATACGTGTCGCCTAAATGCTCAACAAAATTCACGTTAACATTCAGTTGATTTTGCTCTGTTTCACGAGCATCGCTAAGACACAGATGTTCCGCTCTTATTCCTATGGTCAGCTTATCGCCAATTTGTATGTCACCAGCATCGACCAAGACTTGCAAAAGACTACCATCCGTCAATTGCACGATTAAACCTTGAGCGCTGGCAGTCATCGCAGAGGCAGATAAAAAATTCATTTTTGGTGACCCGAGAAAACCAGCCACAAACAAATTAGCCGGATGTTCATACAATGCCAATGGCGTACCAACCTGCTCAATAACGCCGCCGTTAAAGACGGCGATACGCTGCCCCAGCGTCATTGCTTCTACCTGGTCATGCGTGACATAAATCATGGTTGACTGCAATTCTCTATGCATTTTGCTGAGTTCTATACGCATTTGTACGCGTAGGCTGGCATCAAGATTAGACAATGGCTCGTCAAACAAAAATAGTTGCGGTTGACGCACGATAGCGCGACCAATTGCAACCCGTTGTCGTTGTCCACCTGACAGGTCGCGTGGTTTACGATCCAGCAAATGCGTGATTTGTAATGCTGCGGCGGCTTTATGCACAGCATCAGAAATTTCAGCCTTAGGCATTTTAGATAAACTCAGACTGAACGCCATATTCTCAAATACCGTCATATGCGGATATAAAGCATACGATTGAAAAACCATGGCTAAGCCTCGTTGCGCGGGCGGCGTGTCATTCACGCGCATCCCACCAATCATTAAGTCGCCTTCGTCGATCTCTTCCAGACCAGCAATCATGCGCAGCAATGTCGATTTACCGCAACCAGACGGTCCGACAAAAACCATGAACTCGCCATCCTGTATGTGCAAATCGATCTGTCGCAGTACCTGATTATTGCCATAGGACTTTGCGAGTTGTTGAAGTCTGACGTCGGCCATGATTTGTCTCTGATGATTTTATTTTTTTGAAAACGGGTTTTTCAGATCAGCAGATTGAGACTCAAAGGCCTGGCTCAATCTGCTGATCTTCTCTGTGCAGGGATTTGAAATATTTTTAGTTAAATCCGTGAACAGGAATTTTTCCGTCTGCACTGATTTCACCTGCAAACCAAGCGCGAGCGGCATCCACCGCTGGTGGTGCAAAGCCATATGTCATCAAGGCTGGTGCCTGAATATCCAACATTTGAAACGGATTCCACAACACCAGATGCAAATCAGGCTTCCAACTATCGCGGACTTGTTGGCTGTATCGAATACGTACTGTGGATGCCAGAATCACAAAGCGACCATCTTGCGGCAAAGCGTTCCAGTCAAAGCTATTGGCGTCTTCAAAACAAACAGTCTCAACGTCGTACACGCTACTGAGCATGGCCGTGACTTTTTCGGCAGGAATACCTGCTTCAGAAACGCCATCACTCACAACGTCGGCACTGATGACCAGACGCACCTTACTACCTTTGGCTGGTGCAGCTGGATTGCCGCTGACGGTCAATCCACGCTTCCATGCGGACGACATCAAAATACGGTCTGCCATGTCTGATTGATATGCAGTAGATTGACATGGATAAGCATCAGTCAGGCTACGCACACGCTCCAGGCGCTTGGCAATTTCTTCTCGGGTAATCTGACCACTCGCAATGACTTCAGTTAAGGCTTCGAGCGTTTCAATTTGTGTTTCTGTTGTGCCCAAGGCCATCACTAGATCAGCACCCGCCAATAAGGCTTTGACGGCGGCATTACCAACGCCGTAGCGACCAGCGATCGCATGCATGTCCATACCATCGGTAATGACCACGCCCTGATAATTCCACTGATCACGCAACAAGCCGGTCAGGATAGGCTTAGACATCGTTGCCGGGTTGTCTGCATCCAAAGCCGGATAAACGATGTGTGCGGTCATCATTGCTGGCGCGTTGCGGCTAACGGCGATCTGGAATGGAGCCAGTTCCAGCGCCTGCAATTGTTCAAGTGATTTATCCACGGTCGGCAAGTCGCGATGTGAATCGACATTGGTATCGCCATGGCCTGGGAAGTGTTTGACGCAACACGCCACGCCTTCAGATAAACTACCGTCCATCCAGGCCAGCGCCAATTCGCTTGCACGTTGTGGATCAGAGCCAAATGAGCGTTCAGAAATGACTGGGTTATCGACGTTATTATTCAAATCCAGTACGGGTGCAAAATTCCAGTTAAAACCCAACGCCTTCACGCCGCGTGCTACGGCTGCGCCAACCTGATAACATAATTCTGGATCATCACTAGCACCGAGTGACATTGCTGCAGGTGGTTGCGGTACCCAAGTGGCACGGACTACCGCCCCACCCTCTTGATCAATAGCGATCAAAGATTCTGACCCCATCACTTCACGCAAATCAGATGTCAATTTTTTGAGCTGAATTTCATCTGTCATATTGCCGCGGAACAAGCAGATGGCACGGATGTGATGTTGCTTCAAATAGTGTGCTGATACCTCATCCAGACTGGTGATCGGCATACGTATCATCACCAACTGACCAGCCAGTTGTCGTGCTTCTTCAAGGCTCATTACATGCTGTTTGTCTTGCGTCATTTCACTGCTCCATCCATACCGCGCATAAAAAAGCGCTGAGTAAATAAAAAGGCGACCAGAATTGGTGCGACTGTCAAAATAGTTCCCGCTGCAATCACGCGGGTGCTGCTGCCGTAGGTGCCGCGCAAATACAAAACACCTGCCGATAAAGGAAAATCTTCCGGCTTAGCAATGATGATCGACGGCCAGATATATTCATTCCACGCTTCCACCGCCGTCAAAATACCAACCGTCGCCAGCCACGGCGTAATCAATGGTAAAACAATGCGATAAAAAATCGTCCATTCTGTTGCACCATCCACCCGCGCTGCATCTAACAAATCCTGCGGCACCTCATCAAACGCCTGCTTGAGCAATAAAATAGAAACAGCTGTCACAACATTAGGCAACACCACACCGGTATAGGTATCAACCAGACCTAGTTTTGTCATACTAATAAAGTTGACCAAAAAATTCACTTCAGAAGGCAAGATCATCGTTGCAAGAATGATGCCCAGTATTAATTTACTGCCGCGAAATGCCATCCTCGATAAAGGATAAGCGGCCAGCGAACAAATCACTAACTTGCCGAGTACCGTGGCAACTGTAATCAAGAGCGAATTTTTATAAAATGCCAGAATGGGTATTACCCGAAAGACCTCAATAAAATTAGCCAGCGAGACGCCTTGCGGCCAAAACGTCGGCGGAAATTCAAACATATTTCCTTTGGTAGAAATGGCGACGACAAAAGTCCACCAAAACGGGAAAACGCAAATCACAGCGATCACGCCGAGCACCAGATACTGCGACACGATACGGAGAATTTTATGATGATTCATTTTGGCTGCTAATTTCATTCGCGGTGCCTTGGCTTCAGATATTTCAGACACACGAAGGCAATGCCTATACAGCAAATCGACACAACAAAACTAGCAGCCAAACCGCGCGGCAATTTTAAATGTTTTAAACCTTGATCATACGCATAGTAGAGAGCCGTAAATGTCGAATTCATCGGCCCGCCTTGTGTTAGCACATCGACTTCCTGATACGCTTTTAATGCCGCTAATACAGACATGATGCTGCATACCATGATGGTTGGATATAGCATAGGCACGGTAATACGCCAGAAACGTTGCCAACGATTCGCACCATCGAGTATGGCGGCTTCTTGCATCTCTGAAGGTAAAGATTGCAAAGCCGCCAGATACATCACCATATACCAACCCAGACCGCGCCAAAACGATACAAACATGATGGCAAATAAGGCTAATGCATCATCAGACAACCAACCTAAGGGCGTGTGTATCAAATGTAATTGCAACAGCACATAATTGAGCGTGCCTTGCTCATGAAACATAAAACCCCACATAATGCCCACCACAGAAACGGTCGTCACTACGGGTACATAATACGCGGCACGGAACCAGCGAATCGCAGGCAATTGATTGTTGACCAGCACCGCCAAACTGATCGCACCGATCTGGGTAAATGGCACGACCAATAAAAAAATCAGCGAATTTTTCAGACCGGTTAAAAACATATCATTGCTAAACAAAGCCTGATAATTATCCAGGCCAACCCAATGCGTGGTTCGCATCAGACTAAAATCGGTGAAGCTTAAATACGAACCGTAAAACACTGGCCAGAATGAAAACGCCGCCAGTAACAGCAATGCCGGGGCCAGAAAGGCGTAGGCTAATTTAGATGAATGGCGGTAATGACTCATGGCCTGTGTACCTTGGCTAATTTCTTATTCCAGATCGCAACGGCTTCATTGAGGGAAGTCTGGATGTCGGCTTTTCCGGTAACGCCAGCCTCAACCGCTTTCACCAGAAAACGACGTAATTCATCATAATCATCGATGCCGGCAACATATAAGCTACGTGCTGAATTCATCGAGTTTGCGGCCACGGCAGATGCTAATTCCGCCGCGCCGGCATTGACTGGCAATTGTTTGAAATACGGATTGGCTAAGGCTTGCTTCGTGGTTGGCATGACGCCAGCTAATCGGGCAAAAGCAAGTTGGCTGCGATCACCGGTCAGGTAACGTGCAAATTCGGCGACGGCTGGCATGTCTTGTGACTTCACACCTTGTGGAATCGCGAAGTGAAACATCCAGCCACCGTCGTTAATACCTGTGGGGCCTGCTGGCATAGGAAAAATGCCGGTTTGGGCATAAATATCAGGTGCATCAGTTTGTATGCGTTTGATCGCCGTGGGAGCACTCACCATGACCGCTAATCGTCCCCCTAGATAAGCATCAACAACAGCAGGAAAATTATCTTCAGCGAACAACTTATCTTTTAAAAAGCCATTCGCTTTGTAGGTGGCAGCCAGCTTTTTTACTAAGGCAACATGCGCTGGCGAATTAAAAACCGCCTTGCCATTAACGATCAAATCCAGACCTTGCTGCATCATGAATCCATCGATTTTACCTAAAGCGGGTGCATAGCCTGGTTTGCCAGTTTTGGCGGCCACCTTGACAGCCAGTGCTAACAGCTCATCCATATTTTGAGGCGCTTGCGTGATTCCCGCTGCGGCCAATAGTTGGCGATTATAGGCAATCACATTAACGTTGCTGTAATGGGGAAAGCCATACACTTTTCCATTAAAACGCAAATCTGCTAATGCCGCATCGGTGTAGGGTATCGCTTGCCCCGGCGTAGTTAAATACGCATCCAAGGGTTCCAGCAAGCCATCGCGTGCCATTTCCTCAGCCCAGGGCACACTGAGATTAACCAGTGCTGGCGGTTTGCCTGCGGCAATGGCAGTGATCAATTTGAGCTGCAAGATGTCCCACGGAAAATCCACCCAGACGATCTGAACGCCGGGGTGAGTAGCCTCATAATCACGCACCAGATCATGAAAATACGGAATAAATTTGGGCTTAAGACTCATGGTCCAGAATTCGATTTTCTGAACTGCAAAAGCGGAGGCCTGAAAAGAAAATAGCAAAACAAAGGCGCAGATGACCTGAGCGAAAACAAGCCTGCCGTCTCGCTTGCGACAGGAAAGGATTTTGCTAGAAATACGCAGATTAAATATACTCCCCCATTTTTTTAAAAAATAGTTCATCTAACCAATACCTTTATTAGAATATTTTTTAATACTGAGAGGGAGTATATTTTTATACATTAAAAAAATTTCACACCAACCTGAACAGGTTTACTTGGGTTTAGTTGGTTTTAGTCACTTTGCTCAGATGACGTGGCTTATCCGGATCAAGTCCGCGTGCCACTGACAAATGAGCCGCCATCACATAAAACGCCTGAATCGCCACGATAGGATCAAGGTCAGGAGTCGCTGCAACAGGCAAAGTAAGATTACGTTCTTTAATATTATCCGGTGCTGCCAACAATACATTCGCACCGCGGCCACGCATTTCTTCGGCGAGCTTGATCAAACCATCTTGTGCTGGCCCACGCGTTGCGAAGATCAACAAAGGATAACCATCATGAATCAAGGCCATAGGACCATGCTTGATCTCTGCACCACTAAATGCTTCTGCTTGAATGACTGAGGTTTCTTTAAACTTCAATGCCGATTCCAATGCAACCGGGAAACTGATACCACGCCCCACCACCATAATGCGTTGTGCTGGCGTCAGCACTTCTAATGCAGGTGACCAATCTAATTGAGTCGCTGCTGTCAGCGCTTCAGGCAACTGTTCGATCGCATCTAAAAATGCCGCGTCGTTTTGCCAATGACCTGCGAGACGAGCACCAGCGACCAACGAAGTGATAAAACTCTTGGTGGCAGCAACACTCAATTCTGGACCGGCATGCAAAGGCATAGTCCATTGTGCTGCTTGGGCTAAAGGCGAGCTTGCGTCATTCACGAGTGCTACCGTGGTGGCGCCACCCTGACTGAAATAGGAGATAGGCTCTACCACGTCAGGGCTCTGACCAGATTGGGAAATAGCAATTGCCAATGCATCTTTTGCCAGCAATGGTGCTTTGTTTAAAGTGACCAAAGACATCGGTAAGGATGCGACGATGCGTCCCAGTCTTTGCATGATCAGATACGCTGCATAATTCGCTGCATGGTCAGAACTACCGCGCGCAACAGTCACGACTGAAGTCGGCGGCTTGGCGCGCAGATGAGCACCAAGCTCAACATAGCGTTCACGATCCTGGGTTAATTGATAAGCGACACGTTCTGCGGAAGAACAGGCTTCTTTAAGCATTTGCGAGGTCAATCTTTTCTCCTTCTACATACACAGCAATGAGGTTGAGCTGACGATCCAGCACAACGAGGTCGGCAAACGCGCCCGTTTTCAAACGGCCACGTTCAGATAATCCGAGGTAATCAGCGGCGTAAGTAGAAACCCGTTTGGAAGCATCTTCCAAATCAAGTCCGATACTGACCAAATTGCGCAAAGCCTGATCCATGGTCAGGGTGCTACCTGCCAACGTGCCATCTTCGAGGCGCACACCGCCCAAACATTTATGCACCACCTGACGACCGAGCATATATTGCCCATCAGGCATACCAGAAGCAGCCGTAGAATCAGTCACGCAAAACAAATGAGGAATAGCCCGCATTGCGGCTTTAATTGCACCAGGATGTACGTGTAATAAATCAGGAATAATTTCCGAAAACTCGGCATGCGCTAAAGCTGCACCAACCATACCCGGTGCGCGATGATCAAGACGCGACATCGCGTTGTACAAATGAGTAAAGCCCTTAGCACCATTTTGCAAAGCAGCGACACCATCTTCATACGTGCCTAGAGTATGACCAATTTGCACCTGCATACCCATCGCACACAATTCGCTGACCAGTTGCAAATGCCCTTCCATCTCAGGTGCAACGGTGATGAGTTTAATCGGCGCAATCGCATCCAGATGTTTTACTTGTGCGAGCGAACCAATATCAGCAAAATCGGGCTGCGCACCAAGCTTACCCGGATTAATGTAAGGCCCTTCCAGATGCACGCCAAGCACTCTTGCTGCGCCAGCAGGTCTTTGCTCGATCACAGGCTGTATCGCACGCAGTGCCGCTTCAATATCGGCCATTGGCGCGGTCATGGTGGTCGCCAGCAAACTGGTCGTCCCATGTTTAGCATGTTGACGTGCAATCACTTGCACTGCGTCTCCGGCTTCCATGGTGTCTTTGCCGCCTGCACCGTGTACATGCAAATCCACAAACCCAGGCAAAATAAAATACTCTGGTTCAGCAGAAAAATCACTCGCCTCGATGCTTTCAATCTTTTCTGAAAACTGAATTTCACCCTTTACCCAGCCTTCCGGGGTGAGTATTTTTCCTAGCAATTGTTGATTCACACTCATCTGAACAACTCCGCCACGAAGTCGTAGTAATCGCTACGGCAATATGAATGCGAAAGCTCAATGGCGGTGCCATTTGGTAAGTAACCAACGCGGGTAATGAACAACATGGCAGCACCTTGTTTGATATCTGCCAATCGGGCTTGCTCTGGTGTCGCATTCACCGCGCGAATATGTTGCAACGCACGGGTCGGCGCGACATTGTGTGATTCCAAATAGCCGTACAAACTATCTGTGACCAATTTTGGGTTTGGCATATACATCGCTGGTACGGTGGTGCTTTCAATCGCCATCACCACGTTATCTGCGGTACGCAAACGCTTCAGACGAGATACAACGGTATTTGGCGACAAGCCCAGAGATAAAATTTCTTCTGGCGATGCAATGCCAGTTTCACGGGAAATCCAGCGCGATCCAGGCACAAAACCGCGCTGACGCAACTCTTCACTAAAGTTGGTCAGACGGGATAAAGGTTGCTCCAACTTCGGCGTAATGTAAGTGCCAGAGCCATGTTTGCGGGTCAACAAACCACGCTCACATAACATATCAATGGCTTTACGCGCGGTGACGCGGGAAATCTGCAAAACCTCGGACAGCATACGCTCTGATGGCAGTGCCTCGTCAGGCTGCCACTGTCCGCTATGGATGCCGTTCGCCAGCTTATTTGCCAATTGCAAATAGAGCGGCGTAGAGCTCTCGTTATCAGGTTTAAAATCATCCAGTTGTGTCAGCATTTTTTGTCTCTCTTGTTATATTTTTTGCAGATAATGTTGAATCAAAATCAAAGCACCGCTCGCTGAATCTCCCTGCGGTTTTTGCGCTCTTTGTTGCAATTCCAATGGTAAATAATGCGCCATCACCGCGGCCAGACCACCACACAAGGCGATCGGCAATTGTCCGCTAGCGTCAAGTGCATGCGCCATTGCTTGCACCTCGCGACCTGCGGCCAGCATGATGTTACGCGCCACATCTACTTCTGTGGCACAACGAATTACGATAGGCGCCAATTCGGCATAGCGGGTTTGGTTAGCACTGGCGAGCCACGCAAAAACGGCATCTTTATTGCCACCACAATGCGCTAATACCGCAGCCGAAAATGGATTCGCAAGAGCACGGCCATCGAGCGTACGTTGCAAGTGATTGACTGCATGCAAGCCCAACCATGCACCACTTGCCTCATCACTGACAGGAAAACCCCAACCACCAACCTCGCGCCGCTGACCATCCGCTTGCAGCACTTCACCAACACTACCCGTCCCCAATGCAATAACCACACCTGGTTGTCCAAGATGTGCGCCGAGCAAAGTGGTATAAGCATCTGTTTCCGCCTGGAGTAAGGCGAAACCAGGATTGAGCGCGATAAACTCAGCAGCCCATTGAACATTATTCACACCAGCCAAGCCGCAACCGATGGCGATTGCAGATAATTCCGGCATCGCCAGGTTGGTATCTTGAAATGCTTGACGGATGGCGACCAGGATAGAATCCCACGCTTTTTGCCGCCCATGCACCAGACCAGATGGTCCGCCAGCACCGCGCGCCAACTCAGTACCACTTTCATCAGCTAACACCACTCGCGTGCCAGTACCGCCACCATCGACACCAATCAGATAGCATATCTCGCGTGCTTGTTCAACGCTCTTAGTCTGGTTCGATGTTTCCAGAGTTGCCTGCGGTGTGTGTAAATTATTCATTGATATATTTATAGCGAGCAAATTTTCCGAAACGCAATGTAGGTTTGAAGTTCTGTTAAACTAAAGTACTTCACTGTAAAGTTTTTTTATAGTGGTTGTCAATAGGTATTTAAGTGGTATTGTATCGAAATAATACTAAGCTCAAATACCTCTTTGTTTTTTGTATGTCCCAATTAAACAAAAACACTGTTTAACGCATCGCATTTCTCCAACCACTTTCCAATCAAACCAGAGCCGTTTATCATCAGAAATCGTAAAAGGTATTCACCGTCAGACGTCCAGAATCTGGATTCGCATTGATACTAATTGCCGGATTGATGCACGCAGAATGCAGTAAGCTGCCGCGATAAACCACCAGCCGGTTAAATTTTGCTGGGATCATTCCCAGAAAAGTAAACTGAGAGTTCGATTCATCAAAATATCTTTGCTGTGGTCGTTCCGCATTAATTTCTTCGTAATAAATGTCAAGGTAGCTTTCTCGATTGCCAGCAGTAATTTGCTGCAGACCAGTCTTCTTATGCCGATAGAAACCAGTCCCTCCATGCTGCTGATCGCAAAGATAAAGTAACACTGCCATATGATTTGGTGTACTAGCATCAAAATGTGGCGTGCATTGCAAGGGACCCAACTCGTTTGCTGGTGTGGTCGTCAACGAAAACATGCAGATACTTTTGCGTATAGCCAATAGCTCTGGCACATCAAAATTTGTTTTAATAACTGGTTCTAGTAATTCGGTCAGGTTGAACGAATACTGCTCTGGTGCTTTAGCGCGCACGCCAGGATATCCTTTACCGTCCCGCACTCCAGGATAAGGTTCAAACTGACTTTGTATGGCAATTTCTTTTAAAGCCTTCGGATCCTGCAAAAAATTATCGATGATCAAGGCATAATGCTCGCCTATCTTCACTGACTCAATGACGGGCGGCATACTAATTTCAAAACGAGTGTCCATATAATCGTCGATGAGGTATCTGAAAATATCGGTATTTCTTCATTATGTGAGGGATCCACTGGCACCGTATTTGCGCAGTGATCAACACAGTCGTACATAAAAATCACAGACTAAAGGAGGGACTATATTTTGACAATCCATGCATCAATCTGGCATGAGTTTCAAAAAAAGCCCGGCATAAACCGGGCTTTTTTATACATCAAACTTACATCAGAACTTAGCGCTGACACTCAGACGATAAGTTGTTTCTCCCTTGAATGACCACGCTGGATAGCCAGCTTGCAAAGGCACTTTTACTGTAGTCGTGGTTGATGCCGTACCATATTGAACATCGTCTGCTTTCAGCAAGTTTGTTGCTTCCAACGTCAAGCGAATTTTGTCAGTAACATTCCAACCAATACTTGCATCCAATGTGCCATAAGAATCATGCATACGGTTACCGTACCAACCAGTTTCACGCAGCATGTATTCAGAACGCCAGTTGTAGGCAGCACGAGCAAAGTACTGTGGGCTTTCCCAGTAACCGAGCAAGTTCACATTGTGCTTGGAAGACTGCGTAAATACGTTCAACTGATCCTGGTAGCTAGTTGCTGGTGCAGTGGCGTTTGCCAGCGTGTAGTTGGCAACAACACCGAAACCATTATCAAATGAATGATTGATTTGCGCTTCCAAACCATCAATTTTACCGCCGCCAGCATTGACGTAGCGATTCACTGTCCAGCTATCTTTTCCGCTATCTGGACTAACCACACCAATACTTTGATTAACAGCAGTCTGCGTAGTGATGAAGTTATTGATGTCTTTGTGGAAGTAAGTCAGAGACAACAGGTTACCCTTACCATAATAGTACTCAACACTGAGATCCAACTGTGTGGACTTCATTGGCTTCAGAGCTACACTACCGTAAGTAATTGTTTCATTACCGGCCGTTTTATCCTGATAACCAGTTTCTGTCGCCAGGAACATATTATCAAAATTTGGACGAGTAACTGCCTGAGAAGCTGCTAAGCGCAAAATCGTGTTTTTGTTGAGGTCATAAGCAATATTCAGACTTGGCAATACGTCGTTGTATTTTGCCGTCTGACTAGTCAGACTATTACTCCAGCCATTGTTATTGCCAATGTCACCAGCAGCCAATGGCGTGCCGTTAAACGCATATCCGGTCCCAGTAGCATCAGTACTAATATAACGAGCGCCAAAGTTACCATGCCACTGTTCTTTTTCGAAGTTAAACATACCGTAGATTGCGGTATTTTTTTCTTCAAGTTTGCCGTAACCGCTACGATCATAAGTCCAGCCAGTGATGTTTTGATTGGTGTTAGCCATCATTGCATCAATATTTGGTTTTGGATTTGACCAACCATTTGGACCCATCGCAATCGTGCCGCTGTACAAACTTGCAGTTGGGGCGTTGATGGTAGTCGCAGCAAAATTAGCACGGTAAGAACTCTTTTCAAACGTGTGATCCGAGACGCGGAAGCCAGTTTTGAAGGAAGAAATACCACTAGCCCAGTCCAGGTTCAGCAACAAATCAGCTTGCGCATAATTTTCTTTGTCGGTGTTAGGACCTTTAGACGTTGCCCATGAACCTGAAGGGCCGATACTTCCAGGCAAATTCGCCAAAGTAACGTCCTGAGGCGAACTTGGTGTCATAATAATTTGCTTACCTGTAGCATTGATATTACCCGTCCATTTTGGCAGATTTGGACCAGTCGCATCACCTGAATAGTAAGCGTAGTTAGTTGTTTCAGAAGTACCACCGTCTGCCTTGGTAGAACCAGCAACCGCATCCAGTTTAAAGCCGTTACCCTTGTACGTACCATTCAGATTCAAACTATCAGACGTCATTTCTGCAGTACGCGCCCAAGTCTGCAAGAATGCATTGTTTGCAGTTGCAGCCGTTGTTGTACTGCTTGTACATACACCAGCAGCATTCAAAGATGTACAGTTATTGAATCCTGTTTTCGCTGCAGGATCGTAAGTGTTTTGGAAAACGTACTGACTCGTGTTCGAGTTATCACCAGTCAATTTCAGTTTTAAGTAATTCAAACCAAGATCCAGATCTTTGGTTGGACGAGCTTGCAGGTTCAAGTTAAACGCTTGACGCTTACGCTCTTGCACGAAGGTCGTTGGCGCAACGTCACCAGACCAGCGTGAATCAGACTCAATACCACGGCGAATATATTCACCATTTTCGACCGCACCACCAACTAACACACCAAATGTATTGGCTTCATTCTTCCAGCTATAAAGACCAGACACATCTTTATCCAACTCAGTGCTGACAGTGCCTTTACCGATTTTCGCGCCGATAAATGCAGAACCAGATGGCATATCCAATGGCTTACGGGTTTTAACAATCACCGTACCACCAATACCACCTTCAGTCAGATCTGCCTGAGAGGATTTGTACACTTCTATGCCACCAATCAACTCTGAAGGCAACAAGGAGTAGTTAAATGAACGATCGATAGATTGCTGGTCATACCAACCAGTAGAAGCAATCGTCTGACCATTCAATGTCGTGTATGTCATTTGTGGATCAGAGCCGCGCACAGAAACAGATGCACCTTGACCAAAAGCACGGCCAACAGAAACGCCTGGAACACGTCCCAAGGATTCACCAACGTCGGTATCTGGCATCTTACCGATGTCTTCTGCAGAGACGGCGTCAACGACAGAATTTGAATTTCTCTTAATATTTACTGCATTTTGCATCGATGCACGGATGCCCGTTACAACGACCTCTTGTGCAGCAGGCTGCTGCGCCTGCTGTGCTTGCGCTGACATCGTTGCACTCAGAACCAGCAGCGCCACTGCCGAAGCAATAGGTGTCAAACCAGATGTTGAATTATGTTTCATTTACTCCCCCAAGGATTTTTTTAAACAATTTTTTAGCTAAAGTACTTCAATTTAATGAAAAGCCAAGTCCCCACCGACACAAAAACACCAACTTTTTACAACAAAAAAAATCCACTTAGATGCCACTACAAATAAAGGAGGCAATATTCTTGTTTTGTAAAATTGCCTTATAACTTCGTCCCAAAAATCATTTTAAAATTATTTTTTTACAAATAAATTATTGAGCCAAACCGCAAAATTCACCTCAATTTAAAAAGAGTTTTCGGCAATTACACCACCCATTTGCATCCGGAATTGTCGATTTCAAACCTGGATATTGCGAGTGAAAATCAGACAAAAACTTCGAATGAGTCTCACTTTAAGGACGGCAAAAGTGGTTGTCAAGCGGTATCTACGTGGTATTAACATGAGCGACATTGGTATTAATTATATTGATCAATAATTGGATGTAAGCACCTGTTTTTAAACAACTATATTTAATTTATTTTAAATACCAAGATAAAGTGGTCTGTTTAGTTTTTCCAACAATGACATATAGATATTTACTTAATGCATATCAGATTCACATGAAGTAACACTATATTTTTACGACCATTTAAAATCAAAACTTCCAGTAAATTGGCGCCTGAATTGACAGTAACTTCCCAGGAAAGATTGTCGTTAAAAATTACTAGGATTTTTTATACACGGAGATAAAAAAGTAAAAGAACCGGCAACCTCAGAACCAGAAACTTTCCATCAGAGAACATTTTTTTTCGAATAAAATTAAGAAAACATATCTAAGTGGTATTAAGACGTTATTTGGCAATACAAAACAGTAAAGAACTGCACGCAAAAGTAGGGATAGTAGGGATTCATAAAAGGCGTGGAGCTCCTGTTTTTCGGGGTTTGGGTTTGCAATGAGCCAGAAAAGCTTAATTCACTGACGAAAATCAAAGACACTATGAGCAAGCGGATTATTTCACTGCACAATTGCGGCAAGATCTCGACTACACTTGAATTCCGACTCGTAAAAATGCGCGCACCGTTATGCCTATCAACTACCTGTCTGCACTGACTTCTCCAAAGCGCTCTGCGCGAACAAACCTACATCTGGGTGTCAGCCTTGCCGCGATTGCCGGCGCTCTCAATGCCGGTGGATTTTTAGCGGTTGGTCAATACACTTCACATATGACAGGTATGTTGGCAGCAGCGACAGATGATTTGGTATTAGGAAGAATATTGCCAGCGATAGCGGCCATGTTTTCATTACTAAGTTTTGCGACTGGTGCCGCATGTACTGCATTAATTGTGAATTTCGCCAAACGCAATCACCTGCGCTATATCTACACGCCAGTATTGCTTCTTGAAGCAGCGTTGCTGCTGATGTTTGGACTGGTAGGCACGAGACTTCAACAACACGAAGTCATTACCGTTTCATTCACCACGGTATTACTGTGTTACACGATGGGATTGCAAAATGCCTTGATCACCAAAATCTCTAACGCAGAAATCCGGACGACACATGTCACAGGATTAGTTACAGATATAGGGATAGAACTAGGGAAATTGGTATATTGGAACAAAAACAAAGATGAGTTGCATCCATCGGCAGAAGTGGCGGCAAATATGGATAAATTGCGCTTGCATCTCTTGTTAGTTGTCTGGTTTTTTATTGGTGGAGTCTTAGGCGCATCCGCGTTTAAACATCTGGGATTTATCTCCACTGTACCGTTGTCGATCGCACTCATTATTTTATCATTAGCACCGAATCTGAAACGGCGATTAAAACAGAGTAAGCAAATCCAATAAAACTTAAGCCTCTGCGCCAGCAATTACTATTTACTGGCGCAGTGCTTGTAAAACCACGTCTTAAAATTGCGGCAGGTCTGTCAGTCGACTACCGTAGACAACATCTACTTCAGTACTTAACCCTGGCATGCCATCTTCATACATGATTCCGACCACCTTCGGCCCAAGAATAATGGCATTGTCACGCTGAAATTTCGTCACGACCTCATCGCCGTTCGTGATCGTTTCCCATACCGCCGATACATCCGCCTCTTGCAGTTGATCAACGACTGCGGGTGGCATCACCTGCCCCCCTTTGCTTCGCCCCCAACGCACTTTAGCGACACGCTCGCCACTATCGTCAAACCGGACTGCCTCAATAAAGAAAAGTGCCATGACAATACTCCTTATTTACAACGAACAAAAAACAGAAGAAGAATGGGTGTGGGATGAAGAACTTACCTCGCAACTGAAGCCGGACAAACAAGTCCTCCTATGAACCTCAGTAACGGGAATATTACCAAAGAAATTCGACGCCGGGTTTTTTCAGGAAAGCTAATTACAGAGCGGCTCTTCAAGACAAAAACCCTTGTAAGGCGCGTAGGCGCGAGAGGAAATTTATTATTTCATCTTGCGTTTAGATATGTACGCAAAGAAAGATTATCGAAGAAAAATTTCCGAATAAGGAAATGTTTTCTGAATCCGGCTAGCATTGAAAAAAGTTGCTCCTAAATACTGCTATCCATAGCAAGCTTTTGCTTACAGCGCAGGCTGGAATCCAGGAGTGTTCAGTGTCGGTGTAATATGCGCAAGATCTTAAAGAAACTGGATTCCTGCTAAAAACACGTAGGAATTACAATACCTGATGCGAGTTGGCGGCTTGCACCCGCCCTACAAAAGTAGTAGCTACGGGTGCAACAATACATCAACTCAATTTTGCGGCATGCTCACGAGTCGCATGGAAAGTGATGCCAGGCCAACGCTCTTGCGTCAATTTCAGATTGACACCAGAAGTCGCCAGGTATGCCATGTTGCCAGCGGCATCATAGGCAATATTGGCGCCGGCGGCAGAGCGTTCAAAGTCAGCCATCATTTTCTTGTCGTCGCAAGTAATCCAGCGCGCGCTACTGATACTCGTACCTTCAAACACAGCGTCAACACCGTATTCATTTTTGAGACGACTTGCCACCACTTCAAACTGCAACACACCGACTGCACCTAACACCAGATCGCTACTCACGACTGGTTTGAACACCTGGACGGCGCCCTCTTCGCCCAACTGCTGCAAACCTTTTTGCAGTTGCTTGATTTTCAGCGGATTCAAAATACGTGCAGTGCGGAAAAAGTCCGGTGCAAAATAGGGAATACCAGTAAATTGCAGCAATTCACCTTCAGAGAAACTGTCACCGATTTGCATATTGCCGTGGTTCGGCAAACCAATGATATCGCCAGCGTAGGCTTCTTCTACTTGCTCGCGGGAGGACGCCATGAACGTCACTACAGATGACACTTTGATGTCACGATTGAGTCGCAAATGCTTGAGCTTCATACCGCGTTCAAATCGACCAGAACACACGCGCAAAAACGCGATGCGGTCACGATGAGCCGGATCCATATTGGCTTGAATTTTGAATACAAAACCAGAGAATGGCAACTCGCGTGATTCAACCGTACGAACAGTCGCATCACGACCGCAAGGCGGCGGCGCCCAATCCAGCAAGGCATTTAAAATTTCACGCACACCGAAGTTATTAATCGCTGAGCCAAAGAATACTGGCGTTTGTACACCAGCTAAAAAGTCTTCCAGACTAAACGGATGAGAAGCACCATGCACTAACTCGACTTCCATTTTGAGCTGTTCAATTTCCAGCGGGAACATTTCAACCAGACGCGGATTATCGATGCCTTTAATCACTTCAAATTCCTGATCGGCGCGTTCGCTACCAGGCGTGAACAACAAAATCTCGTCTTTCAGAATGTGGTACACACCACGGAACGTTTTGCCCATACCTATCGGCCAGGTCACTGGTGCACATTGAATCTTCAATACCGATTCCAGTTCATCGAGCAATTCCAAAGGATCGCGAGTTTCACGGTCCATTTTATTGACGAAGGTAATGATCGGTGTGTTGCGCATACGGCAAACATTGAGCAATTTAATCGTTTGCTCTTCGACACCTTTAGCAGCATCGATCACCATCAGTGCCGAATCCACTGCCGTCAACACCCGATACGTATCTTCTGAGAAGTCCTGGTGACCTGGCGTGTCGAGCAGATTAACGACGTGATCACGGTATTCAAACTGCATCACGGACGACGCAACCGAAATACCGCGTTGCTTTTCGATCTCCATCCAGTCAGAGGTAGCGTGGCGACCACTCTTACGCGCCTTGACCGTTCCGGCGAGCTGAATCGCACCAGAAAACATCAGCAGTTTTTCAGTGAGCGTGGTTTTACCCGCATCCGGGTGGGAAATAATGCCGAAAGTACGACGGCGCGCCACTTCGCGGCTGATCAGATCGCTCGATGGCGAAGTAGCGTTCGCAGACTCAAGCGTTGTATCTACTACAGAGTCAGACGCTGATTCAGGACTTTCGCCTGAGGATTCGTTCATGGTGTTCATTGCAGGTGCCGCAAAATGGAAGAAAAACGTGCAAGTTTAGCTGGTATTGCGGCCGAAGTCGAATTGACAGTCAAACAATATCTTAAACACATTAGGGGACTGATCAATAGATCGGGGAAATTTCATGCAGGCATGACGCATTCCGGCAAAAAAAAGAAGCGCGATATGCTCCGAGGAGTATTTTTTCAAGCTTTGCTATATGCTAGTCATCTTTACAAGATAGTATGCTTATTTTTCCTATTTTTCTTTCCCTTTCTGACGCAAATGAAAAAACTCTTGATTTGTCTTTCCATGCTGACTGCAGCGACAGTACCGCAACTCAGTTTTGCCTGGGGTGCCGATGGTCATCAAACCGTCGGAGCGATTGCCGACACCTTACTCACTGGTACTAAAGCCGGGGCACAAGTCAAAAACTTGTTGGACAATAACACCCTGGAAAAAATGTCAGTGTGGGCGGATTGCGTTAAGGGTATTTCGCCTGAAAAAGATTTCGCCTATACCTCAACTGGTCGCTATCCTGAATGTGCACCATTTGAAACGGCCAACGGCATCGCTGCGATGGCAGATTACGTAAAGCGTAATTCGGATGATTGTCATCCAGCTGCAGGTGAAGAAAGTTGCCACAAACAATATCATTACGCCGACGTGAGCCTGCAACACTCCCATTATCAAACTGGTTATGTGGGCACCAGCGATCATGACGTGGTTCACGCAATTCGCGCCGCAGCACTGGTTTTGCAAGACAAACCAGCGCCAGCACCTTTTAATTTCAAAAACAAGGCAGAAGCTTTAGCACTCATCACCCATTACATCGGCGATATACATCAACCTTTACATGTCGGTTCCGTGTTCTTAGATGCGAATGGCCAAATAATCAATCCCGACGATGTTGCACACAACCAAAGCAACAATACGGTCGGTGGCAACGCATTGCAATGCCCGTGCGGAAATTTCCATGCACTTTGGGATGATGTCCCTATGCTATTCAAACGCGGCCGCATGAATGCGACGTTAAGCAAAAAAGCCCGTACACTGACGCTTGCCAGTGCACCTGTCGATCAACTACCGGTGCTATGGGCTGACGATGCCATTGCCGATGCCAGACTGATTTTTGCAGGAACACAGTTTAGCAAAAGTACGCAGAACCAATTTGGTAGTAATTGGTCTATAGGCTTGCCGTTAGAATATGAAAAAACCATGCAAAATGTTAAAGAAGATGCGCTAGCCCGTGCTGGCGCCCATCTGGCGCAGATATTACAAGCCATCTGGCCTGAATAGTTTTTAAGACAATAAAGGACTGACTATGAGTTTCCCACTGTTTCGCTGGATAGGCGCAGGTTTCAAATTTTTATGGAATGCGCTAGATACCAGCCGTAAGATTTTTTTAAATATCCTGACCTTTTTTATTTTGCTTGCGATCGCTATCGGCATCTTCGGTGGCGGTTTGAGCAAGTTAGAGGACAAAACATCACTGATCCTTGATTTCAAAGGCCCGGTCGTTGAGCAACATTCTGGAAACGCGCGCGATGCCTTACTGGCTGAAGCACAAGGCAATGCCAAAAAATCGACGCAATTACGTGACATCTTAGCGGTGCTCGACAGTGCTTCTAAAGACAACAAGATCAATAGTGCAGTCTTGTTACTCGACGACATGGGCCCGACTGGCCTACCGATGTTGCGCGAAGTTGCGGCCGCGATCGACCGCTTTAAAGCCAGCGGAAAAACCGTGGTTGCCTGGGGCTCGAGCTTTGACCAGCGTCAATACTTTTTAGCTGCGCATGCCAATGAAGTGTATATGCATCCGATGGGCTCAGTGATGTTGACTGGGTTTGGTCGATACCGAAATTATTATCGCGATGCATTAGACAAAGTGGGTATCACCGTTAACTTGCTTAAAGTCGGCACCTACAAAAGTTTTGCAGAACCGTATATCGCCAATGCCCCCTCCGAGGCAGCTACAGAAGCCGAGAGTTTTCTCTACAATGCAATGTGGAAAACCTATACCAACAACGTTGAACAAGCACGCAAACTTCCAGTTGGCAGCATCATGCAGGGCATCGACCAATTACCAGAGTTAATGAAAGCAGCTGGTGATGATAGTGCCAAACTGGCATTGAATATGAAGTTGGTCGACGGCTTAAAAACACGCGATGAACTGCGTGAGTTAATGCTCAAACGTGGTGCACGTGATGTCCAAAATCATACTTTCCGTCAAATCGCATTTGATGACTATCTGAGCCGCCAGAAACCAAAATTGTTTGGTGATGCGGTCGGTGTGATTGTTGCTTCCGGTGAAATCGGTGATGGCAAAGCGCCACCGGGATCTATCGGTGGTTTATCTACTTCTGCCCTGATCCGCAAAGCAAGAGAAGACGACAGCATTAAGGCCGTTGTGTTACGGGTAGACTCTCCTGGCGGTAGCGCATTCAGCTCTGAATTAATCCGTCGTGAATTAGAACTGACGCGTAAAGCAGGCAAACCTGTGGTCGTTTCTATGGGCAATGTGGCAGCTTCTGGCGGTTATTGGATTTCGATGTCGTCTGATGAAGTAATCGCTGATGAAGCGACCGTGACAGGTTCGATCGGTGTTTTCGCAATATTACCAACCGCAGACAAGGCGATCGAAAAATTAGGTATTCATACTGGCGGCACGACGACGACCTGGCTGGCTGATCCGTTTAATCCATTGCGTCCTCTGAATCCTAAATTTGGCGAATTAGTACAATCAAGTATTAACCATATTTATTCCGAGTTCACGACTAAAGCAGCAGCGGCGCGTAAAACGACACCAGAGAAAATCGATGAGGTAGCACAAGGACGCGTTTGGACAGGGGCTCAGGCGAAGGAACGCGGTCTGGTTGATAAAGTCGGTAGCTATTCCGATGCGATCAGCTCGGCTGCAAGCAGAGCCAAGTTAGGCAATGACTACCGTATCAGCTATGTCGAGCCGGAACTGACCAAGTTTGATCGGATCTTTGATCTGATCGGCTCGCAAGCGGCACATATTTTACAAGACCAATTTAAAGTTGCTTTAGTACCGACAGGTATTCCACCAGTTGCGGCAACACAAATTATGTCTGACTTTGCCTGGTTAGCGGATGTCAATAAAGATGGCAAGGGTTACTCAGCGATTACCCATTGTTTGTGTTCAGCACCATAAAGGAAGAATAAAAATTAAATAGGCAGCAGGGGTAACTCTGCTGCTTTTTTTTTGCTAAATGAAAAATGCAATGAACAAACTGAGTATCTCCTTTTGAAAAGCCAAAAAGAGTAGGACTTTTTTATTGAGCGATCTTGAGCAAGTTTTTCATCGATGCCGATCAGGTTTCAGGTCAAACATCGCGATTGGTATCAAACGAAACGACGTGTATTCACTTTCTTAATTCCACGCAATTTCTGAATAATATGGCGTAAATTGAGGAACATAATAAACGGTTCATTCCAGCGCATTTCCCGCCACCATAAAGGATAAAAGCACCACTTCAACAAGCCCTGCCTGTCTTGGGCATCAATTGCACGGAACACATCCTGTGGAAATAAAGGAATGACTCTCTTTACTACCTCCTTTTGCGTCAAAGCGTGCTCTTTTATTGCTTCATCACTTCCCAGGAAAATCCGAATTGCCATCGCAAAATCAACGCCAAGGCGCTTACCAAGGCTTATAGTTAAGGTAGGCCGAAAATTCTGTTCAAGCAATATCAGTTCACCCGTATTTTCTTGTTCAAAAAAGTCGATACCACACAATCCATGAAAGCCCGAGAGCTCCCCAAGTTGGTTCAACATATGTTCAAGCTCAGGAAAAATTTTTGCCTCTATTGCTGCTGATGGACCGCAATCTCCCCAAGTGCGTGAACGATAATACGAAAACCATGCAATCGGCTTGCCCTCTTTAAAGACTGCCGCAGCACTTGCCAGACGCCCGCGAATAAACTCTTGTGCAATAACTTGTCGTTCAACATGAATGCCAGAAAGTGACTCTGCGTGATCAACAATACGCACTGCCAATCCGGCAAAACCTTGTTCCTGCTTAATCACCAATGGATAGCCGAGTCGATGACCAGCTGTTTGTATTTGCGACAGATCTGAACATAAATCAAAATCCGGTACCTTGATATTTTTATTGCGACAAGCCTCAATAAATGCGGACTTCGACGTAATGAAGTCGATTCCTGCATCTCCTGCAATTGTCGGGAAATTTTCTTTAACCCAGGTTTCGTTGCGACGCTTTTCTAAAGCATATAACAATGGGTCATCACTAATAATGACCCAATCATATTTGTTGCTCTGATTCTGCAAGTGAACGTTGAGATCTGCAACGACTGCATCAACATCGTTAGGTGATATAAAAAGACGTTTTACAAAACGGGAATAAGACGGAAAATTATCCGGAACCCCCAACACACAAATCTCACATCCGGCTTCATGTAACAGTGCAGGAAGCCTGGATAAGCCCTCCCAGTAAGCGTAAGTAACAATCAGAACCCGGAAATGGCGCATAAATTTTGTCCTTGAGTTTAAATGCAACAAAACATGGGAATCGGTTTTGCTTTAATAGCAATATTATAGAACAATTTACAACGCAATTATCTTTTTTGCATTGAAGCGATATGTAAGCGCTATTCAAGTGCAATTGTCGACCATTTTTAACTACAAAAAAACATAGCATTAAGCAAAATTTGGGCTTGCTTGTTTAAACTTTGATCGTTGTTGCAGATAAATACAGAAACACACCTGCCTCTCTTTTATGAGCCACTTCGCGCGACCAATATCGTTGACAGGGTCGGTCAGACAAAAGTGTGACAAATGTCATATAGATTTCGTGGCAAACGAATCTTGTTTGTGAAATATGCATCGGTCAACATAACGACGTTTCTGACGACTTACGAAATACTTTTCGAACTGCGTTATCAGTCTAAGGTGGCGCATTTTCTACCGCTATCGCGTGCCTCGCACAAACAATTTTTTATAAGTTCCACTTTCTTTTCAAGGAAATCAAATGAACAAGTTAACGACGTTGAAAAAAATTATTTTTGCATGTATGACCGGATACTGTTTCTGCATTAGTGCCAACGCATCCGTGAATGAGTACCTGATTCGTAACGTTCGTGTTTTTGATGGCCAACGCAGTTTTGAAAAAAGAACTGTTCTGATCAGCGATGGGAAAATTAAAAATAGTGACTTTCATGGGCCAACACCGGTTACAGCAATTGAAGTCAGTGGCAAAGGCAAAACGCTTTTACCGGGTCTGATTGATTCACATGTCCATGCCTATCAGGATTTCGACCTGCCACTACTATTTGGGGTAACCACAGAAATCGATATGTTTACCTCGGTTGCAGTAATGCAGGACTTTAATCGCAAAATGCAACATAAGCAAAATGACGACCAATCCGATGTTATTTCAGCTGGCACACTGGCAACTGCTCCTGGTGGTCATGGTACAGAATATGGCATTCCAATAGCTACCTTGACCAAGCCAGAACAAGCGCAAGCCTGGGTTGACGCGCGTATTGCGGAAGGTTCGCACTTTATCAAAATTGTGATGGAGGAAGGCAGCGACAAACATCCAATCAACAGTCTTAATATGGCAACGGTGAAAGCACTGATTCAAGCTGCACACAAGCGCAGTCGATTAGCAGTCGTTCATGTCAGTAGCCTCAAAGATGCACAAGCTGCTCTGGACGCGAATGCTGATGGCTTAGTGCATTTATTCACTGGAACAACAATCGGTGATGACGATCTGAAGAAGTTCGTGAAAACAGCGAAAAATAAACATGCCTTCATTATTCCCACCTTTTCAGTACTGGAAAGCATTGCAGGAATCAAAGCGGAAGACGTTTTACAAGATCAGAGATTGACCAATTTACTTAATATATCGCAACTACAAGCATTAAAAAAAATGTATGGTAAAACAGAGAATAAATCCATTCTTCAAGTACCAAATGTAAGCACAGCAGCGCTGAATGCCGCACAGGTTCCCATCCTCGCCGGCACCGATGCAGGTAATGCTGGCACTCAATATGGCATTAGCTTGCATCATGAATTAGCTTCACTGGTGAATGCTGGTTTAAGCCCAAGTGCAGCATTGGCATCCGCCACGTCAGTGCCAGCCAAAGCTTTTCGTCTCAATGACAGAGGACGTATTGCAAACGGGTATAAAGCAGATTTGCTATTGGTCGAAGGCGATCCGGATAAAGATATTAATGCCACCCGTAATATTATCAACATCTGGAAAGACGGCAGACTAGTCAATGATCTTCGCCAACAGAAATTGCTTGCAGTAAGCAAGGAAAATAAAGCGCAAAAAACAGTGTTTCAATTACCAGCCGATGGTCGCATCAGCTTATTCAGCGAAGAAAAATTAGGCAGCCCTTTTGGAGCAGGTTGGTTTCCATCCAATGATGAGCGCATGGGGGGTAAATCGAGCGTCTCTTTGACACTTTCTGGGACTGAACCAGCTGGACAGCCTGCACTCAATATCGATGCCAAGGTACAATCTGGATTTGCTTACCCATGGGCCGGGGTGGTATTTTTTCCCGGTAGCGATCCTGGGCAAGCAGCAAATCTGAGTGCCGCAAAAAAAATCTCGTTCAAAATAAAAGGAGACGGAAAGCCATACAATGTTGGCTTCTATATTCAGGGCAACTATATTCCGATAACAAAGCAACTCAAAAGCAGCAATGAGTGGCAGACTGTTAAGCTGCTACTCGATGATTTTAAAGGCCTGGATCTTAGTATTGTGACGATGATTACTTTTTATGCTGGTCCAGAAATTGAGACTTATCATTTTACAATCGCTGATGTTCGGTTGCTACCAGAAGAAAACTAAAGATAAAACGGGATACTTTTTATCCGTCATCGTTACAAACAAATGACGCAAAAATAAAAATCCATCTATTTTTGCGTCAGTGAATGTCGCAGTCATTTTTTCATCTTTTAATTTGCCATGATTTCAGCCAAACAGATCAGCGCTGCGTTTCGATTTCCGTGGGTCCCGGACAGTTTCGGCCATGCGCCTTATTTCTGGCTGCTATCATTAGGAATATTCGGATTAAAATATTTCTATCAGGCGCCAACTATTTTTGAGCTTGTTTTAAGCGCGGTCACTCTGTTCCTATTTTTGCCTTGTTACTTTTATAGTTTTTGGGCTCCGCAACGACTGCAATTACTATGCGCCCTTGCTATTTATCTCGCAGGCATCGCTTGGGCACCATTTAACTTTGGTAGCTCTACGTTCTGTATTTTCGCGTCGTCGATGATAGGACATAAATTACCGACCCGTACTTCATACCTATGTCTTTTTTCACTCACTGGTGTCACAAGCCTTCTGAGCTTCGTCTTGCATTTCAACGCAGCATTTTGGATTCCTGCGACCATCTTCAGCGTGACGGCAGGGGTCAGCGTCATTGTAGGAGAAAAATTTAAACGAACCCAAGAGAGCCTTCTGCGAAAACAAGAAGAGGTTGAACATCTGGCTGCATTAGCGGAGCGTGAACGCATCGCCCGTGATATGCATGATGTACTTGGACACAGTCTGTCCGTGATTACGCTCAAGGCTGAGCTCGCACGTAAACTGTTTGATCGGGATAGAGATGCCTGTAAAAAAGAACTAATTGACATAGAACATGCGGCTCGTGTTGCCTTATCCGAGGTTCGTACGGCATTGACTGGCTACCGATCAACTGGCTTAGCACATGAGTTGCACTCAGCGCAGGAAGCACTGGCTGCGGCACAGGTGATCATGACTCAGGAAATAGCAAGCGTCGCCCTGACACCAATGACAGAAAATGTCATCGCCCTCGCGCTCAAAGAAGCAACCACGAATATCATTCGTCACGCACATGCCAGTGTCTGTCACATTCGACTGACTGAAGACCCTGAGCAGATTACTTTCAGCATTAAGGACGATGGCATTGGTCGCAAAAACTTCAGCATCCATAAACAGGGAAACGGATTAATGGGTATGTCTGAGCGCGTCGCATCGCTTGGAGGCAGGCTCATTATTGAAGCAGAACAAGGAATGACACTCATGCTTCAATTTCCAAACAAGACGAGCGCTAAAGGGTAAGCCGATGATACGAATTATTATTGCTGAAGATCAGGCCATGGTTTCCGGTGCGCTGGCGGCCTTACTTGGAATGGAGCACGATTTACAAGTCGTTGGGCAGGCAAAGAATGGCCAGGAAGCGCTCAACTACTGCCAGCAAGACACTCCCGACATTTTAATCACCGACATTGAAATGCCGGTAATGACTGGCCTTGAACTTGCCGCTGCAATTCAAGAACAGAAGCTGGCTTGCAAAGTGATCATGCTCACGACTTTTGCACGTACTGGCTATTTACGTCGCGCCCTTGCCAGTGGAGTACGCGGCTATATGCTCAAAGACGCACCTGCAGAAGCCCTGGCACAGGCCATACGCACAGTACATGTGGGTGGCAAAGCGATTGCACCAGAATTGGCAATTGAAAGTTGGGGCGGATCACAAGACCCATTAAGTGAGCGAGAACGTCAAGTTCTTCGTTTGGCGGGCACTGGTTCGACCAGCGCAGAAATTGCCAGGGTAATGTTTTTATCTGAAGGAACAGTGCGAAATTACTTGTCGGAGGCTATCAGTAAATTAAACGCAAAAAATCGGGTAGAAGCCTACCGTATGGCAAGGGACGAAGGCTGGCTATAATAAACTTTAAAAACGATAACCAACTATAACCAGCAGCCAGCTCAATGCTTTTTCGAAAACCTTAGAGCTGACAGCCAGAAAACGCTCAAACTTTAGCTGAACGGGATCGTCGGCGAATCGATGCATGGATTGCAGGCGCGATATCTTCCCCTTTGATCAGGCGCGAAATATTCATCGCATCGACAAAACGCGAGGAACTAGCGCTGGCATTTAACAAGACCAAAGTTGCTTTTTTCTCTGCCAGCTTAATACGCATGATCAAACAATTGCCTGCTTCATTCGTGAACCCAGTCTTCGAAAGTAAAATGTCCCAGCCTTTTTTACCGACCAGACGGTTGGTATTGTGGAACAGGCGCTTACGACCTTTAATATCAATCACATCTGATGTGTCGGTCGTAATATCAGTAATCTGTGGATAATGCGATGCTGCAACGGCCATTTTTACCAGGTCGGCTGCCGTAGACGTATTTTCTGGCGATAAACCAGTTGGTTCTTTCATCACAGTATTGGTCATTCCTAATGCTTTGATTTTGACATTCACTGCCTTCTCAAAAGCGACATTTCCACCTGGATAGGTTCTTGCCAGTGCTGCGGCAGCGCGATTATCTGAGGACATCAACGCTAATTGCAGGACATCTTTCCTCGGCAAGGTAGCACCAACCGGTACATGCGACAAGCTATGCTTGAGCGTATCCATGTCAGAATTTTCTATGGAAATCATTTCATCCATATTTGGTTTGCTATCTAAAATGACCATCGCTGTCATCAGCTTGGTCAAAGAGGCAATCGGTGCCACCTCAGTCGCATTTTTTTCCAGCAACACTTTACCCGTGCCATCTTCGACCACGATCGCGTGCTGTGAATTTAACTGCACTGCCGAGACACTACCTAAATGTAGCACCAGGCATAGCCCAACTAAGCGTTTCAACATTGCTTCACACCTGACTTATTAAATATAAATGTTTTCTAGTGCCAGTCTCATTGCCACCTGATCTCACATCGCAAAAATCAGAGTATCAAGGTTTTACACAGAACGGCAAATAGGTTAAAACAAGGGCGTTCAGTACATTTTTCTGAACATCCTAAATTATGACGCATTAAAAACTTTTTTTCATAGTAATTAATGTCTTTGAAGATATTTT
Organism: Cognatundibacterium jejuense; assembly: GCF_014284255.1. Taxonomy (GTDB): domain Bacteria; phylum Pseudomonadota; class Gammaproteobacteria; order Burkholderiales; family Burkholderiaceae_D; genus Undibacterium; species Undibacterium jejuense. The sequence goes on along the minus strand of NZ_JACOFV010000011.1, from coordinate 90,590 downwards.
TAACTTCTGAGCGAATTGAATTGCAATAGATAGGGGTACAGCGGAAGCGGGATGGAAGAGCGCTCAATGACTGACGATAGAAATGTTGGGGTTTGCAATTTTTTGTTGCAGTCCGTTACTTTACTGAAAATTTAAATGCGTTGAAAGGGGTATTGAAGAATAATAAATTTAAATATTCACAACGCAGGGTTGTCATCATTCTGTCATAAATTATCTGTAAGGTTCGGGACTCCAAGTTTGGAGTTTAAGGATATGAAAATGAAATTCTTTTTGAAAACTACACTCGTTACTGCAGCAACTCTGTTGACCCTTTCTTCCGCAATCGCCGCTGAAATTACCGGCGCCGGATCCAGCTTCGTCTACCCTATCGCTTCTAAATGGGCAGAAGCTTACAAAAAAGCGACTGGCAACAGCCTCAACTACCAATCCATCGGTTCTGGTGGCGGTATCAAACAAATTAAAGCAAACACAGTTGATTTTGGCGCATCTGACATGCCTTTAACAGTTGAAGAACTGGACAAAGAAGACTTATTGCAATTCCCGGTAGTTATGGGCGGTGTAGTACCTGTCGTTCACATCGATGGCATCAAACCAGGCCAATTGAAATTGACTGGTCAGGTAATCGCTGACATCTACTTGGGTAAAGTAACAAAATGGACTGATGCAGAAATTGCGGCTATCAATCCTGGCGTTAAATTGCCAACTGAAGACATCACTGTCGTTCACCGTTCTGACGCATCCGGCACCACTTTCTTGTTCTCTGACTACTTGTCTAAAGTAAATGCAGAATTCAAAAAAGTTGTTGGCTCCAGCACAGCAGTTAAATGGCCAGCAGGCTTGGGCGGCAAAGGTAACGAAGGCGTTGCCGCTAACGTTCAACGTATCAATGGTTCTATCGGCTACGTAGAATTTGCTTACGCTAAGAAAAACAATCTGTCTTACACACAGTTGAAAAATCGTGAAGGTCAGTTTGTTACACCAGATGCAGATACATTTAAATCTGCTGCGGCTGGTGCTGCATGGGACAAAACACCAGGCTTCGCTGTGGTGTCAACAGACCAACCAGGTAAAGCAAGCTGGCCAATCACTGGCGCGACTTTTGTGTTGGTTCACAAAACTCAGCCTGATGCAGCTAAAATCAAAGAAACTCTGAAATTCATCGACTGGTCCTATAAAAATGGTACAGCAATGGCTACAGAGCTCGATTACATCCCAATGCCATCTTCTGTTGTTGAGCTGATCCAAAAAACTTGGAAAGCACAAATCAAAGACGGCTCCGGTAAGGCTGTTTGGTAATTCAGTAGAAGAAATTTAATTAGTTGGCGGTTTCTAAAAGAAGGGCTTTCACGACAAAAGTGAAAGCCCTTTTGAATTTGACCCCACCAAAATCAGTACCAATGTCAGTATCAGTACGAAAACTTAAGGTTGCAAACGATTTTTCAAACCGTACCGCTTTAAAATTTGTTCGTACTCTCCTGATTGAATGATTTTCGCTAATCCTGAATTAAACGTATCAGCCACGGCTTTGTTTTTAAAGAATGCCCTGTATGGTGAATTTTTAAATTCGTAGCTACAGCTAATTTTCCCACTCTTCACCCTCCCCCGCTGTGTCAATTCAGCAAGCTTATATTGAGCAATATATTGATCAGCAACAATTGCATCAGTGCGTTGAGCCATCAACATTTCCAGCTGTGCGACCTGATCATTCAGTTCTTGGTAACGAGGACTCTGACGCGTTACCGCAAAAAATTGCTCCCCAAAAGAGACAGAAGCACCTTGAAAGGCCACGATACTATAATTAGCCATATCAGCAATTTCCTGAATTGACCGACGCTCGTCCAAAGTAATGAAGCAGGCTCTGTAACGAATATAGTCGTTAGTAAAAAAACCTTTCTTCCCTACTTCGGTCATGCGAGCAGACCCAGCAATATCCGGCCAATCGAAATTAATAGTGACGCGTGCTAAGGGAACGAAAACAAACACAGGAGTAAAGTCGCTATCCCTGAAGGCTGCCTTTATAATATCAACTTCAGCACCTTGACTAATTGGGTTATTTTTGATGGCATAGGGCTCAATATTGTCACCCTCTAATATCTTGATGATTTCCGTCGCGTGAACGGGAGTCGCTGCCAGAAAGCTGGAAATTAGTATGGTAAATAGCTTATCCATTCGCGATTCCTCTGCGCAGCGAGAAGTTTTTCCAGTCTATTCTGAAAAAGCTTCAATGAACCAGTCATTTTATACCTCGCCTCTTACGGCGATAAAACACCTTCAGTCAGCCTACAATTGAAATGATGAGTATCTTTAGCGTCGGTAATTGATTATAGGATGAATTTCGCCTTCATTTACTACAATTCCGCTTGATACAATGCGCCTAAAAAAATTTTTCTTTGCCGGAACTCCATGAACTATTTGCATACTTCAAATACCCATTTCAATCCACTGAAAAAACTACTGCAATTAAGTTAATTATTTTTTTGCAATGTCGTTGAATTCTTTGATACGAACTATCACGTTCTTTTCTGCTCATTCTTACGCAAGACATCTCCGTGATTCCACAAATAAGTATAAATCAAAATTAATTTAACTTAATTTTCACAGCCAGACGCCAGCGATAAATTCTACGAAAAGTTATACGAGCAAGAGATCGTATTTTTACAATACAATTTCTATCAAATTGACTGATATGAGGTTATCACTCAAAAAGGAGCATGAATTTTAAATGTATCGGTTTCATACCCGACTTCCTGAGTCACCCGTTACCGATACATTCAGCACAAATTTAGATACGTTTCACAGCACGCCTTTTTTCCTCTTCATCGTATAACTCTTTTTTGGATAATTTTCCAACCGGCGTTTTCGGTAATTCTGCCCGAATTTCAATTTCTTGCGGCATTTCATGCTTGCCTAATTTGTCGCGCAAGAACTCTTTCAGTTCATCAAATAGCAGTGTACTTTGCCCGGCTTTGAGTTTAATAAACGCCTTCGCCGCCTGACCGCGATAATCATCCGGGATACCGATCACACTGACCTCAGCAACGGACGGATGCAGGTAAATCGCTTCTTCAATATTGCGTGGATAAACGTTAAAGCCACCAGATAAAATCATGTCTTTGGTACGATCCACAATGTATACAAAGCCATCAGCATCCATGTATCCAACATCGCCAGTACGGAAATAACCATCGTCCGTAAACGCTTCTTTAGTGGCATCTGACTTATTCCAATAGCCTTTCATAATATTGGCACCAGAGACACAAATTTCACCACGCTCGCCTAAACCTACATATTTCCCTCGCTCATCGATGCTTTCAAATTTAAAACTGATCCCTGGTGTCGGTAAGCCACATGAACCCGCTTTTCTCAGCCCACTGGCAGGTGTAAAAGTACCAGTAGGAGAGGTCTCTGTCATACCCCACCCCTCAAGCAAATTACACGAAGTCAATGACTGAAATTTTTGCAAAACTTGTGCGGGTAAAGGCGCACCGCCCGAATTACAAAACTTCAATGAACTCAGATCAAATTCGGCTATCTGCGGATGTTGAATAATCGCCGCATACATAGTTGGAACACCAGGGAAAACCGTGATTTTTTTTGCGGCTAATTCTTTAACGACAGCATCAACATCAAAGCGCGTATGCAGAACAATTTCTGCTCCCATGCGGATGCCGAATAGCATATCAACCGTCAGTGCGTAAATATGAAACAGCGGTAGTACAGCCAATACGCGTTCTTTGCCTTCTTCAAGTATGCGCGGCTCTACATTGGTGGTCTCTAAAATCTGGCTACATGCGGTTGTCAGATTCGCGTGGGTCAGCATTGCGCCTTTTGGCAAGCCCGTGGTGCCGCCCGTGTATTGGAGTACGGCGATGGTCTCCGCGGGATCGGTTTCTGCGATTGCCTGGTAACGACCATCATTATCGATCAGACTAGCAAATAGTTGATGTTGCGCGTCCAGTGGGATCGCGCTGAGCTGTCCTGCTTTTTGTAAATTAGCGTTGATAGCTTCCGGATATGGCGACATCTCAGCGACGTTACCCACGATGATTTTTTTCAGTCGCGTATGAGATAACATCCCTGCCATTTGCGGGTATAACATGACCATATCCAGGGTCACCAGCAAATCGGTCTGACTGTCTTCGATTTTATGTGCCAACACTTTTTCTGCATCAAGTGGCGAGTAGTTCACCACCGTTCCACCCGCTTGCAAAATCGCAAAAAAACAAATCACATAATGCGGCGTATTTGGCAAAAACAAGCCCACATGCACGCCAGGCTTGACGCCCAGTGACTGAAAACCTTTGGTCGCTTGATCAACCAGGTGTTGTAATTCACGATAGGTGATTTGCTTGCCCATGAACTCGAGTGCAACTTGATCTGCCCAGCGCGCTACAGCATCATGCAACAATGCTGGTACAGTGCTGACAGGTAAATTGGCATCCCAATGTACGCCTGCCGGATAAGATTTGACCCACGGTGTTTCGCTCATTTTTGTCTCCTGAATTTTTCATTTTTTTGGAAAATTAAGCACAACAAATCAATTGCAAATCTTTCTGAGGTTCTCTACGTAGCTTCCTGATTAGCACGCAGTGATATTTATAGCTTTTTGATGATACTCCCGAAATCTGATTTACTCTGCGGCTACTATCTTTAGATGTGTGCCATAACAAAAAAAACGACAAACCAACAGTCTGATATTGGCTTGTCGCATTCAACATGCGTTACTTATTGCTGGTATATTTTTTTAATTCCATCTTGCCGATCTGGTTTCTATGCACCTCGTCCGGTCCATCCGCCAGTCGCAGTGTACGCGCTTGAGCATACGCATAGGCCAAACCAAAGTCATCTGAAACGCCACCACCGCCATGCGCCTGTATCGCCCAATCAATTACTTGACATGCCATATTTGGTGCGGCGACTTTGATCATGGCAATTTCTTTGGCGGCAGCTTTATTGCCTACGGCATCCATCATTTGTGCCGCATTCAACACCAGAAAACGCGCCTGATCGATCAAGATGCGGGCGTTGGCGATGCGTTCCAGTGTCACGCCTTGTTCAGCCACACGCTTACCAAAGGCAATACGGGTCAAAGAACGTTTGCACATATCTTCGAGTGCCCGTTCAGCCAGACCAATCAAACGCATGCAGTGATGAATCCGACCCGGGCCTAAACGGCCTTGTGCGATTTCAAACCCACGGCCTTCACCAAGCAACATATTCGATGCTGGGACTCTGACATTGTCAAATAAGACTTCGCCATGACCATGTGGCGCATCATCGTATCCAAACACTGGCAAGGCGCGCAAAATCGTCACGCCTGGGGTATCGCGCGGTACGATGATCATTGACTGTTGCTTATGACGATCGGCATTCTGTGGATCACTTTTACCCATGAAGATGAATACTTTGCAGCGAGGATCATTGGCACCGGAAGACCACCATTTGCGACCGTTGATCACGTACTCATCGCCGTCGCGGCGAATTGACGCTTCGATATTCGTTGCATCTGAAGAAGCGACTGCAGGTTCTGTCATCGCAAAGCATGAACGAATTTCACCACGCAGTAGCGGCTTAAGCCATTGCTCTTGCTGCGCTGGCGTGCCATAGCGTGCGAACACTTCCATATTGCCAGTGTCGGGGGCCGAACAATTAAAGACTTCAGCCGACCACAATGCGCGTCCCATAATTTCGCATAACGGTGCGTATTCCAGATTGGTCAACCCTGCGCCATGGCCTGACTCTGGCAGAAATAAATTCCATAGCCCTGCATCTCTTGCCTTTGCTTTGAGTTGTTCGACAATCTTCGTCGCCACCCACGCGTCGCCCGCTTTACGATTGGCAGCAATCTCACCAAAAAATGTCGCTTCATTTGGATAAATATGCGCATCCATAAACGCCTTTAAGCGCGACTGCAAATCAATAACCTTAGGGCTGTATTGAAAATCCATGTGGTTCCTCTTTGATTAAATAAGATTCAAAAAAATGACGGCATCAACGTTTTGAAAAAATTGCGGCACTAAACATAGGTAATACACTTGGGGTCATTGAGCACCTCGAGGTGAGAGAAATTATTGAGATAAGCCAACGCCAATCGCTGCGCTTGCCCATCACGCTCTGGTTGAACATGAATACGCGTGACACCGCTATTGACTAAGGTCCAATTCAATTCAGAAAATTTGCTATCGGGTAAATGAAGAAGATGCTGGCAAATCGCAGAAATCGTACCGCCTGACGTAAAAACGGCAATGTTTTTGGCACCATCATTCAATGCCAATTGTTTTTGAAAAGCGGCAATACACCTATTCTGAAATGCATGCCAGGTTTCGGTATAGTCAGTATCAAACTGACCTGACATCCAGCGTGTAATAGCCGCAGAAAAGATGTCCTGAAATTCGCGCCCGGCATCGGGTTTGCTTTTTAAAAAATGTTTAACCACCGCAGGATCCTCGAATTCTGGCACATGTTTCACTAACACCTCATGGTGATGATATTCATTAAAGCCAGCATCGGTATGCCAGCCTGTCGTATCGAGCTTATCTTCTTCGCAATCAAGGAGGGCGGACATGCAAGCCAATGCTGTTTGCTGATGCCTGTGCAGGGCACCGGTAACAATACGATGCACAGAAAAGTCCCGTTCCGCCCACCATTTTCCTAACTGGCGTGACTGCTGCGTCCCAAGTTCAGACAATTGATCATAGTTCTGACTACCAAATGAGGCTTGTCCATGCCGTATCAGATACAGTTGCGCCATTGTATGTTCCACTTTCTTTTGAGTTCAAATTACCAATTGCTCAGCGTGCTGCTGATTTTCCACAGGTTAGCTACGGAGTGTAAGTCTGGGGATATAATTGATCAAATGAATAGTTGTTATCAAATAATATTAATTTCATGCATATATCTCGCGTTGATCTAAACCTGTTTATTGTATTTGAAGCCATTTATACAGAAGGCACGGTCACGCGTGCCAGTCAACAACTGAACCTCACGCAACCCGCGATCAGTCATGCGCTAAATCGCCTGCGCAGCATGTTCGATGATCCCTTGTTCGTACGTCAGGGAAATAGTATGGTCTCAACACCGCTGGCGCGCAGCATTATTGAACCTGTCCGACAAGCTTTACGCGGCTTAGAAATGACGCTGACCGATAACGGCAAATTTGATCCATCGCAGGCACGCAAGCAATTCAATCTGGGACTGCGTGATGTACTGGAATCGACAGTGCTACCACCAATCGTAGAAAGCATTACCCAACAAGCACCAGAAATTAATCTGGCGGCTTTTCAGGTTGAAAGGCGCGAATTAGCAAGCGAATTAGCAGCAGGTACACTCGACGTTGCGATCGATATGTTATTGCCCTTACCGCCTGAAATCCGACGGCAACAAGTCTCGCGAGATACCACCGTTGTGCTGGCTCGCAAAGACCATCCTTTAATTAAGCGCAACCTCAATTTAAAACAATATTTGGAAGCCGAACACATCCTCGCCAGTTCACGTCGTAAGGGTATGGGTTTGGAAGATTTTGAACTCAGCCGTTTAGGGTTACAAAGGCGCATACGCCTGCGTTGTCAGCATTATTTTGCCGCCTGCAGGGTCGTCAGCCAGAGCGATTTATTGTTGACCATGCCAGAAGCCTACGCACGTATCGTCAACCAACAATTTACCAATCAGATATTAGCCTTGCCTTTGACCATGCCCTCATGGGATGTCTATCTCTACTGGCATCAGAATTTGGATAGCGATCCGGCTAATTGTTGGCTCAGAGAGCAAATAATGCAGGCTTTTGGATAGCTTCTGAATAAAAATCGATGGCAAAGAAAGCAAAAAACCGCCAATTTAAAAGTTAGCGGTTTCTTTTATACCAGGATAGCGTCCAATATGCAGGCTACGACATGCTGGCTGACTTGATTTTCTCTGCTTATTTTTTCTTTTCTGGCTCATCAGGCAACAAGCAGGCATCGACAATTTGTAAATCATTATCTTTAGCAAAACTGACCACAAAATGATACGCCAGCGGTTCAATCTCACGAATGGCTTCATTCACGACCACAGAACGCACGCCATTTAACAAAATCGGACGGACGTAGGGTGAATACTGTAAATGCGAATTACGTCCACCATCAGGACTAAAACAAGACATGGCGCCACAAAGCCGCTCCGCCCAATCGCTAGGGCGGAACTGTTTTCCATCGCTGGTAATGCCTTGGATGAAAAATTCTTTAATTGGCTCAGAATGAATTTTATTGGAATCGGCCATGTGCTCGGCTCGCTGTGAAGCAAAATTGAAAAAAGCAAAATATCATTATGTGACACTCAGCTTTCTAGATAATCAGTATTATATCTTATAGAAGACTTGGATCGAAACCTCCGATACATTTTAATACGGTAACAATGCACCTTAAGCAAGACACGCACTCAATATAGTGTATTTTGACGCTTAGTAAAGCTCGCGCAATCAACGAAAAGCAAATTAAGGTAACAACCTGGCAATGACAAACAAAGAAGCCGCTTAAAAGCGGCTTCTTATTTCACTTTATCACCGATAACTTAAATCCAAATCGCAAACGAGAGCAACAGCAGCAACAACATCCATAGCAACAAAGCACGCCACACCAAACCAACGGCACTTTGCAAAGCCCGTGGCGATGCCTCTGCACCAGGCTGACTTTCTAATTCCAAACTATCAACATCGACGGCACTAGCATCGGCTTGCAGTACCATGGCCTTTTCTTCTGGTTCTCCCAGACGCACTCCTAAGGCGCCACCGCCAGCAGACAAAATAATACCGACCACTTCATCCGCCCAACGATCAGCATAGTTACGCCATGAATAAACCGCATCTTCAAAATTACCGACAACGGCAAATGCGACAGCAGTAAGGCGTGCAGGGATCCAGTCTATCCAATAAAACACTTTCGTCGCATAGATACCAAACTCTTCATTTTTCATGTGATCTGGTTCTGTCCAGGCACGCGCCAGATATTCTGCAACTCGATACATCACGGCACAAGCCGGACCTACTGGCATTAAAAACCAAAAAAACACACCGAACACATTCCTGTGCGTCGCAATTAATGCACTTTCTATCGTAATCCTGGAAATTTCGGACACATCCATATCACTGGTGTCGCGGTGCGTCCATTCAGCGAGAAAACGACGCGCAGCATCTTCATCTCCAGAACTAAGTGCCAGTTGTATCGACGTAAAATAGTGACTGTAGCGACGAAAACCGAGGGTCAGATAAACAATGATGACGTTCCAGATAAACGCTGCAAACGGACTAAAACGCAAACACAGATAATGAATCAAAGCTGTTGGCACAGTTAGTAAGCCCACCATAATCCACCAGCCCAAACGCCCGTGCTTGGCTTTTCCGGCATTAAACGACGCTTCAATTTTCGTCGCCAATGTCTGGATTTGCATGTAAATCACATTATCTGCACGCAAAGGTTTAAGCTGTTCGATCAGCAGGGCAAACAAGATAGAAAGAAATGTCATGGTAGGCTAGGCAAAAGTCGCGGCAAACGACAATGGTCAATGAGTTTGCTAATGCGGCAAGTGTAAACGGAATTGCGTAGATTATGAAGCTTTGTTCCGAAACGAAATACAAACTCGGTCGAAACTACATAGAATCACGACCAAAGCTCAGCAAAAAACATCATGCACGCAGAAAATGAAACAGGTTACGTAACATGCCTGCCGTTGCCCCCCAGATAAAATGCTGTTCATACGGCATAGCATAGAAGCTGCGCTGTCCACTACCATCCGGCATCTGAAATACCCGACGCTGGTGGTGCTGTCCATTCATCAAATACGCCAGTGGGACCTCAAAGACCGCCGCCACCTCAGCCGGATCAGTGATTAAGTCAAATGGTGGATGCACCAAGGATACGACAGGTGTCACCAGATAACCAGTGCCAGTCTTATACTCAGGCAGGTTACCCAGGATATCAATGTGCTTTCGAGACAGGCCAATTTCCTCCTCAGTTTCTCTCAACGCCGTTTCAATCGGGTTCACGTCACTGGTTTCAAATCGCCCACCAGGAAAACTAATTTGTCCTGCGTGATGATTCAAACTCGTCGCGCGTTGCGTCAGTAGCACCGTCAATCCACTCTCACGCAAAACCAGAGGTATCAATACCGATGCCGGACGAAATGAAAGATCCTTAAATAGACTTTCTTCCATCTGTATTTCTGGCGTCCAGACGGGCGCTTGTGCAAAACGTTGCTTTAAATGATCTGGCGTCAGTCTCACATGTGGCAAGGGCTCTTCGCTGGCCACTGATAGGATAGGTAAAATTTCCGGGTCAAAAATTAATTTGCTCACTGGGTTTCAATTCTGCATAGAAAAGGAAAATATACGGTTTACACAACAAGATAACGGTAGTGCATTACGATCAATTTGCGACTGCATTGGCGTCAATCTTCGTATTATGAACGAGTTATAGTGAACTGGGAGAATCAGTCAATAGGAAGATTAGATTTGTTTTGGCGGGTGTAACCGGTCATGTTTAACTCTTTCTTTAAACGTACCGCTGATCAAGGTCAGAATACACGGCAATCAAACAAAAAAAGGGATGCACAAGGCATCCCTTTTTTGAACAACGCAGGCAGATATTATTCTGCTTTTGCTGCTGCCACTTTACGTGCTGGCAATTTTTCTTTGATACGTGCAGATTTGCCTGAACGTTCACGCAAGTAGTACAACTTAGCGCGACGTACGTCACCGCGACGTTTCACTTCGATAGAAGCGATCAAAGGAGAATACAACTGGAATGTACGCTCTACGCCTTCGCCGGAAGAAATCTTACGAACGATGAAGTTAGAGTTCAAACCACGGTTACGACGGGAAATAACAACGCCTTCGTAAGCCTGTGCACGTTTACGTGTACCTTCAACAACGTTCACGCTAACGATGACTGTATCGCCAGGTGCGAAGTCAGGGATGTTTTTGCCGAGGCGAGCAATTTCTTCTTGCTCTAATTTTTGGATCAGATCCATTTTTATACTCCGATAACCATCTTGCCGACGCCGCAGACTAGGTCTGACTTCTGCCCGGTAGAGGATGGGGTTTAACATGCATACCGAGGTATGCGCTTTACATTCTTATTTGCAACGCAAATAAGAAAACTTGTATGACGAACACAAAATTATCCTGGCAAGGTATGACGACGAAGCAAGTACAAATGTACGGCCAAGAGCCATAACGCCGCTGGAACGATGTTGCGTATGTCCTGCTATAGACTACTATAGACTGCTTAAAAACTTTTCATCAGTGCGACTAAGCAAACCAGCCTCACGCGCAGCTTGAATTAAATCAGGTCGCTTTTGCACACTGGCTTCCAGTGCCCGCTGACGCCGCCATTTTTCAATCTCAGCATGATTCCCGCCCATTAACACAGCGGGGACTGCTAGTCCTTCGAAAACTTCCGGTCTGGTGTAATGTGGACAATCAAGCAGCACATTCACAAAGCTATCTTGCACAGCCGACATATCGTCATGCAATACACCTGGAATTTGCCGGATTACCGAGTCCATCAATGCCATGGCAGGTAACTCTCCACCAGACAAGACAAAATCACCAAGACTAATTTCTTCATCCACACAGGAATCCAGCAAACGCTGGTCAACTGCTTCATAACGGCCACACAATAACACCATGCCAGATAAATCTGCCATTTGCATAACACGTTGATGCGTCAGGCGCTTGCCTTGGGGCGATAAGTAAATCACTTTGGGTTCAGCCTTTCCCAAGGCATTCTGACGCGCTTTCGCTGCCTGAATCGCTTCTTGTAAGGGCTTCGCCAGCATGACCATACCTGGTCCGCCGCCGTAAGGTCTGTCATCCACAGTCCGGTGTCGGTCTGTGGTGAAATCACGCGGATTCCACAGCTTTAATTCGCACTTCTTTTGTTCAAACGCACGCCGCGTCACACCAGATTGGGTGATCGCTGCGAACATTTCAGGGAACAGAGTGATGACATCAAACTGCATAGCTATGCTTTCTGATTCCATCGGACTAATAATCTGTACCCCAGTCAACCTGTATTTTTCGCGCTTCCTGATTCACTTCTTTGACGAATTGATCGACAAAAGGAATTAATCTTTCATGCTTTTGCAACTCAGCTTCAGGAATATCGGCAGCTGCCACCCGTAAAATCGGATGCGCGCCGTTATCCATCAAATCTCTGACGATACCTAAGCTTTCGCCTTGCAAATTTTCAACTTGCAAGCCAACCAAATCTACCCAATAAAACTCGCCATCGGATAAAGCCGGGAATTGTTTGCGCGAAATTTTGACCGTTGCACCTCTCAGTGCTTCAGCCGCATTTCTATCTGTGACACCTGCCAGTCTTGCAACCACATCTTCGCCATGGATTTTTGCTTCCATACGTGCAATGTTTTGCAATTCAGGCTTATCTATCCACCAGTGCTTGGCAGAAAGCATAGCATCAGCATCTGGCGAGTAAGGACGAATCTTTACCCAACCATGAATGCCAAATGCTCCCGAGACATAGCCAACCAAGACTAAATCATCAGGAACATCGATTCCAACTGACATCGCGAGCAAACTATTAAGCTGCTGCTTTACCAGCTTGAGCAACCAGACGTGCAACTGCCGGAGACAATTGTGCGCCTACGCCTTGCCAGTAAGCCAGGCGGTCAGCTGCAACACGTACGGATTCTGCATTGCCAGTTGCTACTGGATTGTAAAAACCGATACGCTCGATAAAGCGACCATCGCGACGATTACGGGAATCAGTTGCAACGATGTTGTAAAAAGGACGCTTTTTTGCGCCACCACGAGCTAAACGAATAACGACCATAATATTTCCAAAAAATGTTCTAAACGCGGAAAAAGCTGTAGATTATAGCCCGCTTAAATCCAATCATGCAAGGATTATCAACGATTTCGACGACAAGCGTATGCTTTTCGCCCGTAACAGGCACATCGCGCTACAATCATGACTCTTCATTAACGATGAAATCGCCCTCAATGACGTCGCCACATAAAAATAAAACCATCACGACCCTCCTCGCCGTCCTGACTGGGAGTATCGGCGGACACCGATTTTACATGTATGGCAAAAGTGACAAATGGGGATGGTTGCATTTTTTATCATTGCCAATCTCTTTTATCGCCAGCCACTTGTTTATTGGCCAGCCCGGACTAGTCATATATAGCGCCCTCGTGCTGTCTTTTCTAGTCTCTTTATTGGAGGTGCTGATCATTGGCCTAACTCCCGATGAAAAATGGGATGCGCGACATAATAAGCTGTCTGAACACCCAAGTGAGTCTTCCTGGCCGCTGGCATTGATTCTGGTATTCACCGTCGGCTTCGGTGCCATCGCACTGATTGGCACAATCGCCCGCGCTTTTGACCTGTTTTATACCGGTGGGGCTTACGGATAAATTCAGATCAATACGACTTACAAAAAAAACGACCCAGAGAATATTTCAATGGGTCGTTTTTTTTGCACGTCATCGCAATGTAGCTGGGGCGATTTTTCGAAAGCACACCCAACGGAATCCCGTAAAGCCATTCCAACAAGGCGCGACGACGCAGACAGTGCTTCAGCACGGAAAGGAGTCGCAGCGCCGTTGGGGCGGCTTTTCGAATGGACGACTTAGAATTGGTCGACAGGGAGACCTAATACCCCGGCACTACCACTCACAATCGCTGAACGTAAACCTTGTGCAGCAGACAAAATATGATCAGCAAAGAAACGTGCTGTAACGATTTTTGCCTGATAGAACGCCGCATCACCCTCACCTGCTTGCAATTTTTTGTGCGCAATCAATGCGGCACGCGCCATTTGCCAGCCGCCTAAAACGATACCTGCCAGTTTCAGATACAACACGCTACCTGCAAATACGGCTTTGATATCTTGCTTCACGTTGGCAACAACGAAGTTAACAACATCTTCCAACGCTGCTGAACCCAAAGCTAATTGTGCTTGAATAGCCAACATATCAGGCGTGCCAACGGCTGCCAATTCCGCTTCAACAGCGCGTACTTGAGCAATCAACGCTTTCGCAGTTGCGCCACCATCACGCACGGTTTTACGACCGACTAAGTCATTTGCCTGAATCGCTGTCGTACCTTCATAGATAGTCAGAATTTTGGCATCACGGTAATGCTGAGCTGCACCTGTTTCTTCTATAAAGCCCATACCGCCATGCACTTGCACACCAGTTGAAGTTACATCGAGTGACATTTCTGTGGACCAGCCTTTAACGATAGGTACCAGATATTCATAGACTGTCTGATTTGCTTTACGTGTTTCTGGGTTTTCATGATGATGGGCCACATCACTCAAAGCTGCCGCTACGTAGGCCAGGGAGCGAGCGCCCTCGGTCTGAGCACGCATAGACATCAGCATACGACGTACGTCTGGGTGATGAATGATAGAAACAGGACCAGCAGAACCAGCCAGATCGCGCGATTGCACGCGATCACGCGCATACTGCACGGCTTTTTGATAAGCGCGCTCAGCAACACCGATACCTTGCATACCAACGCCAAAGCGTGCGGCGTTCATCATGATGAACATGTATTCAAGACCACGGTTTTCCTCACCAACCAGCGTACCGATAGCACCACCATGATCACCAAACTGCAATACCGCTGTCGGGCTGGCTTTGATACCCAGTTTGTGTTCGATGGATACGCAATGCGCATCGTTACGTGCACCTAAGCTGCCATCAGCATTGACGAGGAATTTAGGAACGATGAACAGAGAAATACCTTTCACACCTTCTGGTGCGTCCGGTGTGCGAGCCAATACCAGATGAACGATATTTTCTGCCATATCATGCTCACCGTAAGTGATGAAAATCTTGGTACCAAACACTTTGTAAGTACCATCACCTTGTGGAACAGCACGGCTACGCACCATCGCCAGATCAGAACCAGCTTGTGGTTCAGTCAGATTCATAGTACCCGTCCATTTACCAGAGATCAGGTTTTCAAGGTAAATCGCTTTTTGCTCATCGCTACCAGCTGTCAATAAAGCTTCGATGGCGCCATCCGTTAACAATGGGCACAGTGCGAAAGAAATACTAGCGGAATTGAGCATTTCTATGCATGGCGTAGCAACCAATTTTGGCAAGCCCTGACCACCAAATTCTTGCGGATGCTGTACACCTTGCCAACCGGCTTCACCAAATAATTTAAACGCTTCTTTGAAGCCTTTGGTAGTAAATACCTGACCATCTTGCCAGTAGCTAGGCGCTTTATCGCCTTCCCAATTGAGGGGCGCAACTACTTCGCCTGCAAACTTGGCGTTTTCTTCCAAAACCGCTTCGACTGTTTCTGCTGTTGCGTCTTCACAGCCTGGTAAAGCATTGACTTCAGACAGACCTGCGAGTTCATTAATCGCAAACAACATGTCTTTTACAGGTGCTACATAACTCATAGTATTTCCCCAAAAATAGTTAAGACTGACGCAAAATGGTTCTGGCAAAAGCGTGGCGCGGGGCCTGCTTTTTTAAGCAATTTGAACATGCTTATTGAGAGCAATTTTGTATCAAGCTTGAATACGAGCCCCAACAAAGAAAAGCCCATAAAAAAAGACAGAACGAGCAATGTGTCACAACAACAAACTGTTTGCTGTTAATAGCGCGACAAACGACTCATTCTGTCCTGTTCAGATCAATAAATTGATCGGCAATTGCTGGCAATAACTGCTGATTAACCTAATTCAGCAACTAGTTGCGGTACGATTTCAAACAAATCGCCAACGATACCGTAGTCAGCAACCGAGAAAATTGGTGCCTCTGGGTCTTTGTTGATGGCGACGATCGTTTTGGAATCTTTCATACCAGCCAGATGCTGAATTGCGCCAGAGATACCGACAGCGATATACAGTTGTGGCGCAACGATCTTACCGGTTTGACCAACTTGCCAGTCATTTGGTACAAAGCCAGCATCGACGGCTGCACGGGACGCACCCATTGCCGCGCCCAAACGATCAGCCAATGGCTCAAGCACTTTAAATGCATCGCCAGAGCCCATACCACGACCACCAGAAACGATGACTTTAGCAGCAGTCAATTCTGGACGATCAGATTTAGCCACTTCACGCGAAACAAAAGCAGATTTGCCAGAATCAGCAACCGCAGCAATCGTTTCTACAGCAGCGGAACCACCTGTCGCTGCAGCAGCATCAAAACCTGTTGTACGTACAGTAATCACTTTCACTGCATCAGTAGATTGCACAGTGGCAATCGCATTACCTGCGTAGATTGGGCGCTCGAAAGTATCTGGAGAATCAACTTTAGTGATTTCAGAAATTTGTGATACGTCCAGTTTAGCTGCCACGCGTGGCAGAATGTTTTTTCCGTAGGCTGTTGCAGGAGCCAAAATATGGCTGTAAGAACCAGCAATCGCCAGAACTTGTTCAGCAACATTTTCTGCCAGACCGTCAGCGAAGTACGCTGCATCAGCATGCAATACTTTGCTGACGCCAACAACTTGTGCTGCGGCTTGAGCCACTGCGCCAGCATTAAAGCCAGCAACCAGAACATGTACATCCGCGCCACATTGTGCAGCAGCAGTGATGGTATTTAAAGTGCTGCCCTTGAGGCCAGCGTTGTCGTGTTCAGCGATGACGAGTGTAGTCATGATGTTTTCCACTTAGTAAATCACCAGCAACTTGGTCTGGTGAAAAATTATTCGTAAATATTCTCAGCGAAACTAAAAAAGAAGCCAAAAAGAAGCTAAAAAGTTGCTAAAAATTAGCCGATTACTTTTGCTTCATTTTTCAGTTTAGAAACCAGCGTCGCAACGTCTGGCACGATAATGCCGGCGCTACGTTTTGCAGGCTCTGCTACCTTCAAAGTCTTAACGCGGGATGTCACATCGACACCCAAATCCGCTGGCTTGACGTTATCCAATTGTTTTTTCTTTGCCTTCATAATGTTTGGCAAAGTCACATATCGTGGCTCGTTCAGACGCAAATCTGTGGTGACGATCGCTGGTAAAGTAAGGGACAAAGTTTCCAGACCGCCGTCCACTTCACGTGTCACCGTTGCTTTACCGTCAGCAACAGTCACTTTAGAAGCGAACGTTGCTTGTGGCCAACCCAACAAGGCTGCCAGCATTTGACCAGTTTGATTGCAATCATCGTCAATTGCTTGCTTACCGAGAATAATCAATTGTGGTTGCTCTTTGTCAGCCAGTGCTTTGAGCAACTTAGCGACTGCCAGTGGTTGCAATTCTGCATCGCTTTCCACCAGGATACCGCGATCAGCACCAATCGCCATCGCAGTACGCAAGGTTTCTTGACATTGTGCTACGCCACAAGAAACCGCCACAACTTCAGTCACAACACCAGCTTCTTTCAGGCGGGTTGCTTCTTCAACAGCGATTTCGTCGAAAGGATTCATCGACATTTTAACGTTGGCGATATCCATCCCTGAGCCGTCAGATTTGACGCGCACTTTGACGTTGTAATCGACTACTCGTTTGACTGGTACCAGGACTTTCATAGTTCTGCCTTTATGAGCTAATTTTGGGGATACTGAGGGTATTGCTAATTGAGTGTATTGCTTAAATAATGCTTAATAACGCTTAAGCGAATTGATATTGAATTAACATCAATCCTACTTCGAATTCTGCTTACGCTTTCTCTGACAAACACTGAATACTAATCCTTAAATTGCATTAGTGAGCACTAACAACATATTAAGCGGCACTTCAACGCGTTCAAATTGACGTATACGTAAATCTTAACGATTATAAATCGAAATCAGGAACATTTTGCATAATTTAGCACGATCGTTCCTTTTTTACTTCAATTGAGGCTAGAGCGAAACACCTAAAGATGCTGTCACAAACACTAAAAGAACAATAAGAAATGAAAACAGGTAACTAATTAAGCAGATTACTTCTATTTTTCATTCGGTCAACCAAATTAATTCCGAGCGAGGTCAAATACAGCCCACCAACGTCGATATGAAATAAATAGCGTTAAGCTTCTGACTGACACCTGCTCAGGAATTGTCCGGCTGCATCTCCCCGGCAATGATATGCTACCTGCGATGAACTAATGGGTTTTGAAACACGCATTTTTCTTCCGATCTGATACAGGAGTTTCCTGATGCTGAACGTCAATGTCCGCCTTCAAAACATAGCACACTTTCTTTTGCTGTCATTGACATCCGTATTGATGTGCACATTGTTGTGCGACTGCTCCGCCCCACTTCGTCCAGACCTGTCCCGCCTATACCGGATCAGCGATCAGACGACAGACAATACCCCCGTCATTCTTATTCCCGGTTTATTTGGATCTAAACTGCGCGACAAGCAAACCGGTAAAGAGGTATGGCCCGGATCTGCAACCGATGTTTTGTTCAGCGACTACCAACAACTTGCACTTAAATTCGATCGTGAGACCTTGCAAGTGCTGCCAGACAATCTGGAGGCCTACGATGTTGCAGACCGGGTGCTCGGGCAAGATATTTATGGTCCTATCATTTCTACTCTAGAAAAAAGTGGCGGCTACCAACGCGGAGCGCTGGGGGCACCAGCATTAAAAAACGAACGACGCTACTATATTTTTCCGTATGACTTCCGTCAGGATAACAGCCGCCATGCGCTTGCGCTGGAAGCCTTAATCGATCAGATTCGACGCGACTATGGCAACCCAGATTTGAAAGTTGATCTGGTAGCGCACAGTATGGGCGGTCTGGTCGCAAGGTATTACTTACGCTATGGTGTGGCAGATGTATTGAATGGTGACCATGAACAAGTAACTCTGTATGGCACAACACGGGTGCGCAAGCTGATTTTGCTCGGTACGCCTAATCTTGGCTCAGCGTCTTCGCTACATGCTTTTCTGAATGGGGAAAAGGTCGGTTTCGGAAAAATTGCCCCTGAGGTGTTAGCGACAATGCCGAGCGGTTACCAGTTATTTCCTCACCCTTTGGTCAGTTGGCTCATTGATATCAACGGCAATACACTCAATGACAATTTGTTCGATGTTGCGACTTGGGAACGCTATCGCTGGAGCATCTTCAATCCGAGTATTCAGCAGCGAATGCTTAACTCAGGACGCGCTATGGCGGGCGAGAGTCTCGCCGATTTAAAACGTTTTTTCGCCTACCGACTGGAACGTGCGCGACGCTTTATGTGGGCACTATCCACATCGGAGCCTGAAACACCAATACGCTATGTGCTATTTGGTGGCGACTGCAATCTGACTCCTGCAAGACTGCTGCTTGAACCTGATGGCGATCAACTCATGACCAGACTCAATCCGTCTGAAATCCACAGGCCAATTGCAGGAGTAAGATACGATGAATTGATGCTGGAACCAGGCGATGGTCGCGTCACCAAGCCCTCTTTTTTAGCCAGAGAAACACTGGACCCATCGACTGAGCAAAGCGAAGATAGTTTCATCCCGGTAGCATACTGGTTTTTCTTATGCGAAGACCATGTGCAATTGACCAATAATATTAACTTTCAAGACAATCTTTTAAACGTTTTGCTGACGCGCTCTTTACCATGGGAAAATGATCCATCGCAAATGAAAACTAAGTAGTCTAGGGCATCAATGACAATGTCGGCTTCAAGCTCCTGCAAGTTGAGGAGCCAACGGTATTTGCTTTAGTAAACATCAAGCAAAAATTGTCGATACTTGGCGGCTGATAGCAACCAGATTTTTATCATCATCCCAGATATGTGCCTCCGCATGAGCGTATCCCGACTCTGCAAAATCGGTTGTGACCTGATATTGCCACCAATTCTCGCTCGTCTTCTGAAATTCATGAGAGAAAAATTCGATATTCCAACTAAGCGTACTTGCGTTGCCATGGCCCTTAAGCATTGGCAACACTGAAGGTGGCCAGGAGTCCGTCAATCCAAGTAAGTGCGTAACCGTTATGCAAGGAAAATCGTCAACCCAACGCATCCAGCCTCCAAAATCAGCCTTATTCGATCCACTGAATGGTGCATCGCCGTGTGCCCAGCGCAGATCCACTTGTTGCAAAAATTCCGGCGTTAGATTTGGGATGTGAGGCAGTCTTACTGCGTCACCCGGCGCTTTAAATTCGGGAGCAATGCTGCGCGGCGCGACGTGAATACCTGACGCGCGCACGCTGCCAAAGCTTGCCAGCAAGAACGCCATGACCTCACCATTTTGAGTTAATTTTGCAGCCGCTTGTGTCACTGATTTTCCGCTACGGAAAATTTCGGTACTGATTTCCACTTCGCCTTGCGTTACCGCACCAATAAAAGAAATGGTCGCTGATCGCAACACCCGGTCATTCGCCAACTCACCCAATTCAGCGGTCAGACGGCTTAACATTAAACTACCGATTAAGCCACCGAATGTGGCACGCCCCTGCCCCCAGTTTGCGGGAATAATTAATTTGGACTGCGTTTGCGCTTCTTTCAGCAACAGGTCAATTGACATCGTTTTCCTCGTTTATTGGGCCGTTTTTGGCTTAGGTTCCCATAACTCTACCTTATTTCCTTCGGGATCAAGTATCCACGCAAAACGACCTTGTTGATCATCATTTCACTAGTCGACGGCGCAAAGTATTTGGTACTCGAAGGGAAAATGCTCCATGCAATGGCTGGAGGGTGCTCTGGCGCGTCATAGCGCATGATAGCTCCGCCCCAAACAGCGACGGGTACGCCTAGCACGTCGCGATACCAGGCAACTAAGGCCTTGGTATCCCTGGTTTTAAAGAATATGCCACCCACTCCGGTAACGTGACCGACGGGCGCAATGGCGGATGCAGATGTCTGCGACCACGTTGAAAGTGACACACCCAGCATTAACGTGAAAAGCATGCAGCGTTTAACTAGTTTCATTCTTATCCCCTTTGCATTTGCTTTATTTTGATGTGTTAGTTTAAATCGATTTAGCAAACTCAACAGCAATCCGAAAAAGTCACTCTTAAAAGTCACTCTTGCATCGCTATTACATAAAGCCTCGTCCAAAGAACTTTAAAATCAATTTGCCACACACCATATTTTCTCTCATTACAAAATCAATTTATCGCATTTGATGCTGATGCGGCGCACTCTGCGGACGTAAAAAAACCCGCAAACAAATTTGCGGGTTTTTAAGGCCTATCTTATTCAGAAAGCTACCAATTTACAGTGAAGCCGTTTATCTTCCAGCTAGTGCTTATTTTCGCTTAATAAAATATTCAAACTCATTGGTGTTTTCTTGGTGAGCCAGCAATTCGTTGCCGGTCTGTTTAGAAAACGCCTTGAAGTCGCGGACTGATCCCGGGTCTGTTGCCAGCACATGCAGTACCTCACCGGTAATCATTTCTGCGAGTGCCTTCTTGGTCTTTAAAATGGGCAAAGGACAATTGAGTCCGCGTGCATCCAGTTCTTTGTTGAATTGCATGATTTTTCCTGTAGCAGCAAATGAGTTCAGCTCATTTACAAAACATATGATGCACCAATTCTACCGGAAATTTCTTTGAGATGGTGCAACGCAACACTCTAACAACATTTTCTTAATTTAATGAAAACTAAATGCACCAAATTTATGCATTAAATTATCATTTAGCCATGAAAAGATCACTTTTTCTATCCTGAAGGCCACTCTGCATACACTGGATCGTATCCATTTGATCGCATCCAATCTGCCACCGCATGACCTGTTCCGGCATTCCATGGGCGCAATTTTTGCGGCTCAATTAATCGGTATTCAACTAACTCAGGCGATAGATTAATGTCCCCGCTCGCTCTTACATGATAGGCGATAATGACTTCATTCTTTTTGATGAATTCATAGACGCCGATCAGACTGATGATGTCGGCATCAAGATTGGTTTCTTCTTTGAGTTCGCGCGCCACGCCCTGCTCTGGTGTTTCTCCGCGTTCCATAAAACCGGTGATTAAAGCGAAGTTTTTTTCTGGCCATGCAGCATTGCGCGCAAGCAAAATTTTTCCATCGACTTCAACTAAGGCTGCCAGAACCGGCAAAGGATTATCCCAATGCGTCCAATGACCATCAGGACAAGACAGGCGTAGCTTTTGCGGATCTTGTTCATCCACACGGGTAGCTAACGTGCCCGCGCACACCGGACAAAATCGTAATTCCATCAGGTTTCGCGCAAAGGTATCAGAGGCTGATGTGGATGCAATCGCGCCATTGAATACGAATCAGTGAAACGCCCATTGCGCATCGCATGTGCTCTGTGTGTTCCTTCGATTTCAAAACCAAATTTTTTATACAAATGAATGGCTGGTGCATTGTCACAGAATACCGTCAGCTCAACCCGTAAAATATGCAGCCAATTGTCTGAAAGATTGAGTAACTCTGTCAGCAAGGCAGTCGCCACGCCGCGACCGGTAAATGCATCAGCAACCCCTAGCCCCATACTTGCCACGTGCGAACGTCGCTGCTTCTTCTCTAAATGCAAACCAGCATTAGCCACGATAAC
Organism: Cognatundibacterium jejuense; assembly: GCF_014284255.1. Classification (GTDB taxonomy): domain Bacteria; phylum Pseudomonadota; class Gammaproteobacteria; order Burkholderiales; family Burkholderiaceae_D; genus Undibacterium; species Undibacterium jejuense. The sequence goes on along the minus strand of NZ_JACOFV010000011.1, from coordinate 68,176 downwards.
ACCATCATATACCGCTACCAACATAGTGCTATCAGGGTCAAAATTTCGTAACCTTTCCTGCCACATTTCAACTGAAGGATGCGGTAACTGCAAAGTACCGGAATAGGCTCCGGTACTTGCATAGACCCGTTGGATCTGGGCCGCATCAGAGAGTTCTGCGCGACGTACGTGGATCATAATTTTCCATTCACCCATTCATTGACGCTAGCCAAAGCCTGAGACAAGCCTGCTGGTTCAGTACCGCCAGCCTGAGCCATGTCCGGGCGCCCACCACCTTTACCGCCAACCTGTTGAGCAACAAAATTAACCAAATCACCCGCTTTAACTTTCGACGTACTATCTGCAGTCACGCCAGCAATCAGGCTGACTTTACCGTCATTCACACTTGCCAGTACGACTGCCGCAGTTTTCAGTTTATCTTTAAGCTTATCCATGGTTTCGCGCAGTGCTGTCACGTCAGCACCTTCCAACACAGCAGCCAAGACTTTGATGCCTTTGATATCAACCGCCTGCGCCACCAATTCATCACCCTGAGAGGAGGCCAATTTAGATTTTAACGTTGCTAATTCTTTTTCCAAAGACTTAACATGATCCTGCACCTGAGTGATACGTAGTGTCAATTCCTCAGGCTGCGCTTTCAATGCCGCTGCAGCTTCATTAACACGGTTATTCAGACTTTGTACCAGATTGAGTGCCACCTCACCGGTCACAGCCTCGACGCGACGAATACCAGCAGCAACGCCACCTTCAGCAACAATTTTAAACAAGCCGATATCGCCTGTACGGGATACGTGGGTACCACCGCATAATTCGCGTGAAGTACCGATGTCTAATACGCGCACTTCATCGCCGTATTTTTCACCGAACAAAGCCATAGCGCCGTGCTTAACCGCATCATCATAGGCCATCAACTGAGCGCGAGTCGCTATATTGGCTAAAATTTCGCGATTGACAATGGTTTCAACCTGACGAATTTCCTCGGCTGTCATTGGTGCATTGTGGCTAAAGTCGAAGCGGGTTTTTTCCACGTCAACCAGAGAACCTTTTTGTGCAACATGGCTACCTAATACTTCACGCAATGCTTTGTGCATCAGATGTGTCGCAGAGTGGTTGCGCATGGTCTGAGCGCGGATCTCCGCATTGACTTCGGCTTTGACGCTTTGCACTATAGTCAAGCTACCAGACTTCACAACACCATGATGTCCGAATACGTCAGCTTGTACTTTGAGTGTGTCATTGACTTCAAACACCGCACCATCACTGCCGATCAGTACCCCGGAGTCGCCGCACTGACCACCAGATTCCGCATAAAACGGCGTAGTATCCAGAACGACAATCGCTTGTTGTCCAGCCTTGACTTCATTCACCGCGCTGCCATCGACATACAATGCAACGATTTTTGCTTCGTGTTGTAGTTGTTCGTAACCGACAAATTTGGTTTTATCACCGCTGTAATCGATGGCAGCAGCCATTTTAAATTTACCGCCTTCTCGCGCTTTTTTTCGTTGGATTTCCATCGCGGCATTAAAGCCTGACTCATCCAGCACCACATCGCGCTCACGGCAAATGTCAGCAGTTAAATCTAATGGAAAACCATAGGTATCATACAAAGTAAACGCCGTCTCGCCATCGAGCTGCTTACTGTCTTTAGCCAATGCGGTTTCCAGAATTTTCATGCCGTGTTCCAGCGTTTCGCCGAAACGCTCTTCTTCTTGCTTAATCACTTGCGCAACGCGCTCTGCAGCGTCTGCCAGCTCTGGGTAAGCGGTACCCATTTCTTTGACCAGATCAGCGACCAGTTTAAAGAAGAAAGGCTGACTCTGACCCAGTTTGTGACCATGACGTAACGCGCGGCGAGTAATGCGACGCAACACATAACCACGGCCTTCATTGCCAGGAATGACGCCATCGACAATCAGGAAGCCAGCGCAACGAATATGATCAGCAATGACGCGTAAAGAATTGTTTTCCAGATCGGTGCAGCCGGTTTCACGTGCAGCTGCCTTGATCAGATTTTGGAAGGTATCAATTTCGTAGTTGGAATGCACGTGCTGCAATACTGCAGACAAGCGCTCCAAACCCATACCAGTGTCAACGCATGGTTTAGGCAAAGGATGCAAGACACCTGCTTCATCCTTGTTAAATTGCATGAACACCAGATTCCAGATTTCAATGAAACGATCGCCATCTTCTTGCTCAGATCCTGGAGGACCACCCCAGATTTCAGGTCCGTGGTCGTAGAAAATTTCTGTACATGGGCCGCAAGGACCAGTATCAGCCATTTGCCAGAAGTTATCTGACGCATAGCGGCTACCTTTGTTGTCGCCGATACGAATAATACGTTCGACAGGAACACCGATTTCATTCTTCCAGATATCGTAGGCTTCGTCGTCTTCTTGATAGACAGTGACGGTCAGCTTGTCTTTTGGCAAGCCATAAACAACCGTCAGCAATTCCCAAGCATAGTGGATCGCATCCGTTTTGAAATAGTCGCCGAACGAGAAGTTACCCAGCATTTCAAAGAATGTGTGGTGACGCGCGGTGTAACCGACGTTTTCCAGATCGTTATGCTTACCACCCGCACGCACGCAACGTTGCGCGGTTGTGGCGCGGCTATACGAACGCTTATCTTGCCCAAGGAAAACATCTTTAAATTGCACCATACCAGAGTTGGTGAACAACAAAGTTGGATCATTGCCTGGAATCAAGCTTGATGAGCGCACACGGCTGTGGCCTTTGGATTCAAAAAAGCTAAGGAATTTATCGCGGATTTCTGACGAGTTCATAAATTGAGATGGCTGAGCTAAAAATGGTCTAATTTTTGATTATACGGTATAAATTAAGTGCGACATCAGCAATCCGCCTGCAAATAAGTCGTAAATAGGGCGAAATCGAGTTGCCAAATTACTACACTTACAAAACCTATGCGACGAATAATATCTGACCAAGAGATTGCTTTTTATTAACATCTAAAAATCAGCATCTATCAGGTCAATTCTGTCTGTGCAAAAAGCATCAACACCCCAACTCAAAATTTCTCGTGCCCGCTCTGGCGTATTGACGGTGTAGCAAAATAATCCATAACCTGCATCTTTGATCTGCTTAGCCATGCCGGGTGTCAGATACTTATGGTTAGTATGTACTGCACAAGCGGCTAATTCTTGCATTTGGGCACGCCAGTCAGATTTCATTTCGTCCATCAGAAAGCCGCGTGGAATATTAGGCGCAGCATGTTTTGCCGCCATCAACGCATCAAATTCAAACGATGAAAACAGCGGTAAATGCGCCAAATCTGTCACACCGACATCAGCAAACAAGGCTGTGGTCATTTCTGCGACGACACGTCCAGTGTCCTGTTCGTAACCAGGTGCTGGTTTGATTTCCACGTTCATCCAAATGCTGTGGTTACGGCAAAACCGTACCACTTGTTCGTAAGTGGGCACGGGCTCGCCAGTGAATTTATCTGAAAACCAACGCCCGGCATCCATTTCTTGCAATTCTGCCGCCAGACTGGCAGCGACACTACCGGCACCCGCAATGGTGCGGCCAAATTCAGGATCATGCATCAGCACAGGAATGCCGTCTTTTGATAACATGACATCAAATTCTACGGCGGCAAATCCATAATCGAGACCACATTGCATCGCCGCCAGTGTATTCTCTGGCGACAAGGTTCCGCCACCTCTGTGGGCAATGACCTTAGGATAGGGCCACATACTGCTCTCCTGAAAATAATAAATAAACATAAGGATAAACGAAGATGACGACTGCATCATTACCTAAAACAGCACTGGGCCATATTCGTGTGTTGGATTTGACCAGAGTTCTTGCCGGACCATGGTGTGCACAAAATTTGGCGGATTTAGGAGCAGAAATTATCAAAGTAGAGCGCCCTGGTTGCGGCGACGATACCCGTAGCTGGGGGCCGCCGTATTTGCGCGATGGCGAAGGTAACAACACCACTGAGGCAGCCTACTACCTTGCTGCCAATCGCGGTAAGCAAGCGATAACGGTCGATATTGCTACGCCAGAAGGGCAGGCGATTATTCGCGAGTTGGCAGCGATTTCTGACGTGGTGCTGGAAAACTATAAAGTCGGGCAACTCAAAAAATACGGCCTAGATTACGACTCTCTGAAACTCATCAAACCTGATCTGGTGTATTGCTCAATTACCGGCTTCGGACAAGATGGACCCTATGCGAATCGCGCAGGTTATGATTTCATTGTGCAAGGCATGGGTGGCTTTATGTCACTCACTGGTGAACGCGATGACCTGCCTGGGGGCGGGCCGCAAAAAGCTGGCGTTGCCATTACAGACTTAATGACCGGAATGTATTCCACCATTGCCGTCATGGCTGCCCTTACGCATCGCGACCGCACGGGTGAAGGTCAATACATCGATATGGCTTTACTCGATGTGCAAGTAGCAATGTTAGCAAATATGAACATGAATTATCTGACCACCGGTAATGCGCCAAAACGTTGGGGCAATGCCCACGCCAATATTGTCCCCTACCAAACCTTTGCGACTTCTGATGGACACATTATTGTCGCCGCTGGAAATGACGGCCAGTACAAAAAATTTGTCCACATTGGCGGTCAGCCAGAATTGGCGGAGGATCCTCGCTTCAGCACCAACCCAGCGCGGGTACAACATCGCGACACGCTGGTTCCGATGTTGGCAGACATGGTGAAACGTAAAACCAAAGGCGAATGGATCACTCTGTTGGAAGAAGCTGGCGTCCCATGTGGCCCTATCAATCAGCTCAATGAAGTTTTCGACGACCCGCAAGTCAAAGCACGCGCCATGCAAATTGACTTACCACATCCAACCGCAGGAACGGTCAAACTGGTCGCCAGTCCGATGAAATTATCCGCGACACCGGTGAATTATGCAGGTGCGCCACCCTTGCTGGGACAACATACCGAATCCGTGTTGCAGCGCTTACTCAATTACGATGTAAATCAACTGCAGTTACTGAAAGAAAAAAAAGTAATCTAAGCAGCAAGTGCCGGACAAATATTCTTTTAAACAAAGATCCAGCTCCCGCCTTACCAGAGACCGTTGGCGACATCATTCTACATGTCGTCGCCAGTTACTTGCGACAAACCCTTATTATTGAATACCCTTCAGACTTCACCACAGCAAAGAATATCTATGATGCAGATAGTCCACCAGATGCGAGAACGGTTGCAGAAAAAATACCAGGTAATTCCAGATAGTTTACTTAAAAAAATTATCGGCGAAATACCGAGATTACTCGTCATCAATTTTCTTTGTGCAATCCTGGTTACCTTTATCATGCGCAATGGTAGCTCGTTTTTGGAAAACCTCGTTTTTTCAAATGCTATTGGGTTTAGCTGTCATGCTCTGATTCGCGTCGCCGATCGTCTCATTTGGGGAAAGGCACAGCGCAACATGTTCGCGTTTTATCTATTGTGCATTTTTTTAGCGCCAGTGGGTTTTACATTGGGATCAGTTATTGGCGCGTTGATATTCTCTTATCCCGTTGGTGAAGTATTACATTTTCAAAGTAACTATATTTCTGCATTCATTGCTTTAAGCTGCCTGATCAGCGTCATCGCTGCATGGTCATTTTGGAACAAAATTAAGATTGCAGAATTGATCGCAAATGCAGAAAAAGAAAAAGCCCGCACGGCATCGATTGAACGGCAGGCAATGCAAGCGCAACTGCAATTGCTACAAGCACAGATAGAGCCGCATATGCTGTTTAATACGCTGGCAAATTTACAAGGCTTAATCGCCATCGATACCGATAGAGCGCAACACATGCTGGCACAATTGATTGTATATCTGCGTGCCACGCTGAGCTCTTCCCGTGCCGAAAATATCAGCTTAAAACAAGAATTTATTTTAATCCAGGCCTACCTGGATTTACTCGCGATCCGTATGGGAAAACGTCTGCGCTATACGCTCGATTTACCGTCCGGATTGGAAGAAGAGAAAATCCCACCTATGCTATTGCAACCTCTGGTAGAAAACGCAATCAAGCATGGATTGGAACCCAAAGTAGAAGGTGGAGAAATCACCGTCAGCGTCAGAAAAAATAACAATCAAATACTACTGGAAGTCAGTGATACGGGTTTAGGTCTTGCGTTTAATTTTGAGAAAAATATTTCTATCGACCGAGATAGAGCACACGTTGGAAATGCCAATATTCGCGAACGACTACTCGCATTATTCGGAGAACAAGCAACATTCAATCTGAAATCAAACCTGCCTGAAGGTGCAATAGCCACGATTACCCTGCCAGCATTAGCTTAAAGGCATTTCAACCGGACATTAAAATATGAATCAAGCGCCAACTATCAAAGCTCTGATCGCCGAAGACGAGTCAATTTTATCTTTAACCTTGCAACGTATGCTAGGCAAACTATGGCCTGAATTGGAGTTATGCAGCGTGGTAGAAAATGGCATAGAAGCAGTACAAGCAGCACTTAGTGAATTGCCTGATGTGCTGTTTCTGGATATAAAAATGCCAGGCAAAACCGGCCTTGAAGTTGCACAAGAATTAGCTGAAGAGTGGCCAGCCGAACAGCCTTTCCCTATGGTTGTTTATGTAACTGCGTATGATGAATTTGCCGTGCAGGCATTTGAAACGTGTGCGGCAGATTACGTATTAAAGCCAATCAGTGAAGAACGCCTTAACAAGACCATCAAACGTCTACAAGAGCATTTTCAAGCGCGTACAAAAACTCAGAACGACCGCCAACAGCCAGAATCAGAACTTGAACGCGTGATTGTACAATTACGGCAATTACATCAAATTCAATTACCAAATTCGGCAGAAAACCTATCACCAACAACTGAAAAATTATCGGTCATCCGTGCCGCTGTCGGTAACAATATACGTATTATTCCCATAGAAGACGTGATCTATTTCGAGGCGACAGACAAGTACATCAACGTCGTCACGGCAGAACACTCTTCTTTGATACGTAGTAGCTTACGTGATCTGCTACCGCAACTTGATAGCAGCCTGTTCTGGCAAATACATCGCAGTACAGTGGTCAATGTTAAGCGGGTACACATGGCGCACAAAGATGAATCTGGCAAGATCACCTTAAAGTTAAAAAATAGCGATGATAAACTCAGCGTCAGTCGGGTTTATGCACATTTATTCAAACAGATGTAAAGTCTGACCAAGTATTCTCGTCAGACATTCACTTCAAATATTTTTACTATGACCTCGACTTCCCAATTGCAATGGCAATGCGTGAGCTTTAACGATCTGAGTAATCTGCAATTGCATCAAATCTATGCAGCGCGTTGCGCTGTATTTATCCTTGAACAAAACTGTCCGTATCTGGATATTGATGGCAAAGACCCTCAATGCCATCATTTGATCGCCTGGGATCCGGATGGAGAAGTCGCCGCCTATACGCGTATCGTGCCAGCAGGACTTAGTTTTGCAGAACCATCCATAGGCCGGGTCCTGAGCAGCAAAAAATGGCGTGGTACCGGTATAGGAAAAATGCTCATCACTAATAGCATTGCGGCTCTGCGCGAGTTGTATCCAAACGCACCGATACGCATCGGTGCACAAGCATATCTGGAAAAATTCTACGCCAGCTTTGGCTTTGTCACGGTCAGCGAAATGTATCTGGAAGACGATATTCCGCACGTTGACATGCTGCTCGCGGCAGAAATCAAATAAAAGCTTTGAGCAAATCAACGACGTTTTCAACTATAATGCTGACAAATCAATGACTTACTGAATTAATTATTATGCCGGTAGCAACACTTTCCCCAGAAACGCCCTACGTCAATATCTCTGCTTATAAATTTATCACGTTTAACGACACCGCTGAAAAGCGTCAGGCGTTTATCGACAAATGCACGGAACTCAATCTGAAAGGCACGGTTTTATTGACGCCTGAAGGCATCAATATGTTCCTTGCTGGTTTGCGCCATGAAATCGACGCGTATATGGATTGGCTGCACGCTGACCCGCGTTTTGCTGATGTGGTCGCGAAAGAAAGTTTTTCTGATCATCAGCCGTTCACCAAATTGCTGGTGAAGCTGAAAGCAGAAATCATCACCATGCGTATGCCGCTGATCAAGCCAGAAGAAGGCCGCGCGCCATTTGTCGAAGCCAAAACCTTAAAACGTTGGCTCGATCAAGGTCATGATGACAATGGCAAACCAGTGGTCATGGTTGATACCCGCAATGATTTTGAAGTCGACGTGGGCAGCTTTGACAACACGATCGATTATCGCATCACCAAATTCACTGAATTTCCAGCGGTCATTGAAGCGAATCGTGACGCGCTGAATGACAAAACCGTGGTCACCTTCTGTACCGGCGGTATTCGCTGCGAAAAAGCGGCGATCCACATGCAAAACATCGGCTACAACAGTGTCTACCAACTCGAGGGCGGCATTCTTAAGTATTTCGAAGAAGTCGGCGGCGACCACTACCATGGCGATTGTTTTGTCTTTGATTACCGGACTGCATTGAATCCACAATTAGAAGCTACCGATACCAAGCAATGCTTTGCCTGCCGCGCCGTAGTCACGCCTCGCGAGCAATTATCACCTTGGTATGTACCGGGAAAATCCTGCCCGCATTGCAAAAAAGAATCCAGCGAAGCCAACACCAGCAGTGCTGTATAAATAGTTATTGCTGATTTGCAGTGTTAAAAAGCGCCTTGCATCAATATTGATCCAAGGCGCTTTTTTATCGACTTAATTAATTTAGTCAGTGGCGTTAGCGATCATATCTCGCTACTTTTTTGTTCAGATAATTCTACTTGAGCTACACTCGTTGTTAAGAACTAATTTTGCGTTGATGATAAGCACTTCTTACTTAAATTACCCAGGAGACACCATGACTATGCAAATTAAAAACAGAAAATTGAACAAACAAATCAACGCTTTCTTATTACTCGGCATGATGTACTTAGCTCCCACAACATATGCTGCCGATTGTGTCTCTTGCACCCCGTCAAATGCATCCGAAACCTTATCACTTGGTGCGGGTTTTGTTGTTTTGGGCACCATGTCAGTCTTAGTGGGAACAGGAGCAGTCATTGTCACTAGCGTAGAAAAAGCTGCAGATGGCATTACCGTGGTTCTTAAAGCCTCAGGTCAAGCCGCTAGCACTACCGTTAAGCTGTCAGGAAAAGTAGTAGAAAAAGCCGCACTTGTCAGCGGTGCTGTGGTCGAAGTCAGCGCGACTTCAACGGGTTATTTGTTGATTGCATCAGGCAAAGCGATCGCTTTTATTCCAAATGAAGTCGGAAATGCACTTTTACATCATAACAAGGTGCAATGATGCATACTAAGACCGTCTCATTGATTTTCAACTGCGCATTGGTCGCACTAAGCTTAGTTTATGCACCATTAAGTTTTGCAGGTCGGTCTTGTGATGCACCGGCCTACGATGCATATAAAGTCATGCAAGCATTGGAACTGGCTCAAAAAACGCATATGAGACTCGCAGATAGCCATGCTGATATCGCCATCATTGCGCGCGTTGGACAAGACCTGTCCAAATACCATTTACGCTACTCCCACCTTGGCATCGTTAAACACGATGCGGATGGGCGTTGGTCAGTGATCCATGAACTCAATGATTGCGGTACCGCAAATTCTGGCTTATTTGATGAAGGATTGGGTAACTTCTTTCTCGACGATTTGTTTGCGTTTGAGACCTTAATACTGATCCCTAACCCTGAATTGCAAACGAAAATCAGAAACCTGCTAGAAAATGGTAAAGCCAAAGCACTGCATGATCCGCACTACAATATGCTGTCCTACCCATTTTCGACGAAATATCAAAATTCAAACCAATGGGCACTCGAAGTCCTGGCCGCTGCGCAGGCACAAGGCATCAACATCAACACGCGCGAGCAAGCGCAAGCCTGGTTAAAATCCGCTGACTATCAGGCGGACGTTTTACATATTGATGCGGTGACCCGTTTAGGTGCACGTATGTTTCGCGCCAACGTCAGCTTCGACGACCATCCATTTGACCGTCGCATGTCGGGATCAATTGATACCGTCACCGTCGAATCCATCGTACGTTTTATACTAATGCGAGATAACGGTGCACAGAAAATTGTGCTTGGTCTGTGACTTACATAGGCCACATTGATACACGAATTCCCAGACGACCATACATAGGAAGTGATACATAGGAAGTGATACATAGGAAGTAATATTTATTCCCAAAAAAGAGTAGCTACTCAATGAACATTGAAATACCTCTTGATACATTGCATTAAAAAATAAGTGACAAAGCGTTACACATGGCGTGTAATCCATTTTTGCATTCAGTGCGTTTTTTGCTAACAGGCCACAACAGTTTGGTGGCTAATTAAAAACCGGTAGACACACTTACTTTATTGGAGAACATCATGATCAAGAGCACACGTCAATTCGCTTCCGTTGCAATCCTCGCTGGCTTTGCAGCACTGTCGATCCAATCCGCATTTGCGCAAGACAACAATTTTGCAAAAGAACATCCACGTCGCGCTGAAGTGATTAAGCGCGAAAAACATGAAAAAGCGACGACAGCAAAAGAAGTAAAAAATGGTAGTCTGACTCAGGCTCAGGGCAAACAGTTGAACAAAGAAGACAATTCAATCCGTCGTGAAGAGCGTGCCGATGCAGCGGCTGATGGCGGTCATATCACTAAGGGTGAACAACGTCAGTTGAATCGTCAGGAGAACGCTGTCAACGCACAACGTAAAGCAGACATTCAATCTAATCAGGCTGGTGTTTCAACCGGCAAGTAATTCCAACTAACGGTTCAGCATTTGATGGGCGGCCAGAATAGGCCGCCCATCATTTTTTACAAGCACATGCTCATGCTCAGTGATCTTGCTCAGTGCTCTTGATGAATATGAGGTTTAATCACCTTCAACTCAATTTGGTTCTGCTCAACTGTTTTCATCTCCGCATGTTGGCGTAAGGGTGTATCAATTGCACCTTGATATTCATACGCGCTTGTTCCCTTTGGATGTTGGTACCAACCGGGATCTTTATAATCGCCATGAGCCTGATTGTTACGCACTTTTAAAACGCTAAACATGCCGCCCATTTCAAGACTGCCATAAGGACCATCGCCGGACATCATTGGCAAAGTATTTTCTGGTAATGGCATCTGCATCTTGCTCATGTCACCCATGCCGTTTTCACCCATTGCCATATACGATGGCATGAGCTGACTGAGCTTTTCCATCACAGCAGTCTGATCCACGCCTATCATGGTTGGCACGCTATGACCCATCGCGTTCATGGTGTGATGACTCTTGTGACAATGAAAAGCCCAGTCACCTTCTTCGTCGGCGATGAATTCTATCTGGCGCATTTGTCCGACCGCAATATCAGTCGTCACTTCTGGCCAACGCGCCGTTTTTGGAATCGCCCCACCATCTGTTCCGGTGACATAAAATTCGTGACCGTGAATATGGATGGGATGATTGGTCATGCTTAAATTACCGACACGAATTCTGACCCTGTCATTCTTACGTACGTTCAGGCTATCAATGCCCGGAAACACCCTACTGTTCCACGACCACAAATTAAAATCAGTCATCGTCATGATATTCGGTCTGGTAGCGCCAGGTTCAATGTTATAAGCGTTGATCAGAAAAACAAAATCACGATCTACTTCATCTATCAAAGGATGCGCATGGCGTGGATGGGTTATCCATGACCCCATCATACCCATTGCCATTTGTGTCATTTCGTCGGCGTGGGGGTGATACATAAAAGTGCCCGGTCGCCTCGCAACAAATTCATAGACATACGTTTTTCCTGGCTGTATTGCCGCTTGCGTTAAACCAGAAACGCCATCCATGCCATTGGGCAAACGCTGTCCGTGCCAATGCATACTGGTAGCCTCGGGCAAGCGATTCGTGACAAAGATACGTACACGATCCCCCTCCACCACCTCAATTGTTGGCCCCGGGCTTTGCCCGTTGTAGCCCCACAGTTGGGCTTTCATGCCAGGTGCCATCTCTCTCACCACTGGCTCGGCAATCAAGTGAAATTCCTTGACACCATTGTTCATGCGCCATGGCAAAGTCCAACCGTTTAAGGTCACTACCGGACGATACGGACGACCATTTGTGGGTGTCAACGGTGGCATGGTGTTTGGGCTCACCTGGCTCACTACTTCTGGTAATGCGGCGAGTGCAACTTTGTTGACGCTGGCTGCTGCCATCGCGCCACCTGCAATACTACTCAGACCAGCTGCCTTTAAAAAATGTCTTCTTGAATTCATAGCTTTTACTCTTGGGAAAAGTTGGAGCAGCACATTGCACAGATGTGTTGAAATAAGATGTGGGACTCACTCATTTATATTCCTTGAATCCTGGCCGCTCGTAATATGTGGCGCACCAATAATTTCCGCTTGCAAAGCTGCGTCCGCCAACCAAAAATCTTGTTCTGCCTGAATAGCAGCGATCACGCCATGGACTTGCGTACGCGCGTCATCCAGCAACTCAAAAACACTGACCAACATACCGTTGTAGCGCAATTGGTTTTCACGCAAAATTTGTTCATGCAAAACCAAAACATCAGTGTGGTAATGCTGAGCAATGTCATAGCTAGTCAGATAAGCAGAATACGATTCCCTCAATGTTGAGGCCGCATTGCGCATCACATTTTCTAATTCAAAACTGGCGGCGCGTGTATTGGCGTTCATCGAATCGCGTTGCAACTGTCCTTGATCAAATAATGGCAAGCTAAAGCTAATCTGTGTAGTGCGTTTTGTGCCCGCATCGCTGAGACTATTAACGTCAACGCGTGTGCCTGAGCTGTCCGAACCAGTTTCACGCGCCACACTTAGCTGCACATCAGTCCAACTAGTCAAGGAGGTTAAACCTTGCCGCTTGGCCGCATACTCCAAATGATTTTTTGCGAGTCGTATGTCCAATCGCTCTGCATTTGCAGCGTCTTTGATTTTTTCTGCATCGATAGGCACTGTAGGTAAGTTTGGCAAACGCTCTGGCAAATGGAGCATTTGCTTTTGCTCATCTGTCAAACCAAGTAGGCGGATTAAATTCTCGCGACTACTGACCTCACGCTGTTGTGCCGCTTTAAATTGCATAAAGGCATCTGCATAAAATGCCTGCTGCCTTGCAGCTTGCAACTTACTGAAATTTCCGGCATCACGCATCTGTTTCGCTAACGTCGCGCTCGATTGCGCCACATCGTTGACTTGATTTGCATAAATAAAACTTTGTTTCGCAGCGACCGCATCAACCCATGCCTTACGTACTTGAGTAATACGATTTACCACCTCGATACTCATTTGCAATTGCCCTTCACTGATCTTACTCTGCGCCAGATTCTGTCTTTGCGATAAGCTCAACAAATCAACTAAGCTAAAACTAATCATACGCGAAAGATCTGAAGCATCGCCGCGACGAATACTTTCCAGTGTCAATAAAGGATTGGCAATCTGCCCGCTCTGCGCAGCAATAGCGCCGTTTGCAGCATGTCGTGCCAGCAATCCCTGTAAAGCCGGATTATTGACCAGTGCGATGTGAACCGCATCATTTTGCGACAAACCTTGCTCACGACTTTGCGTCAATAAATCTTTTGTTTTGGCTTCTTGGATACGAAATTGCTGGCTCCCTCCAACCATTTCAAGGCGACCTCCAGTGAAAGCCGGAATCGTCTCATTCACCTTCAAGATTGCATTCTGCGCATCAAAGCTGCCGCAAGCTGATAAGGTGAAAACTATAACTGAGGCGCTCATCAATGAACGCGTACTAAGTGAAAAAAATGGCGGCATATCATTCCCGTCAATATTCTGGGCAAATTAAATGCCTATGCAAGAGCAAAGAAGGATCTGTTACCCATCCTTACAGCAAAAAGCATTAAATCATAAACTCAAAAAAGAATCCGCTAAAAAGCGGGATCGCGTCATCAGGAAAGCAAAGATTTGGGGGGACGTTCCGGTGTGCCAGACACCAAAGAAGAAAATGATGAGGGATAACTATTATATGCAACAGGAGAAAAATCTGACGGTATCGTCAGGCCAACTGAAGTGAGCAAAGCAAGCCCACTGCAACAAGCTGCATTCGCTTTGCAATGGCCATGTAAATCAAGTTGATTTGAAGAAATTTTTTTAACGTCGTTTTCAACACCTTGCGAGCTAAGCGAGATCTGCCGGTGCTGTTTGCACGGTGACATCGATGCTACGGATACTGACGGAAACCAAACCTGTCCACATAACGACATGCTACTGACTGCAAACCCTTGCAAAGGTAGCATTATCAGCAACAAATATATCGTCAATGAGCGCAATGAAAATCGTTTCATAGGCGGAACTTATCACATTTGAGCTAAATACTCAAAATACTCACCACTGCCAGTAGTTTTTCAAAATGCAACACACTTTCTATGTCTTTTGGGCAATATTTGCACGAGTATTTTTCGTAAGTGCTGAGTCAAGCTCCTTATTTGTTGATTGTAGAAAAGTGAAGCTTTTTAAATAATACCAATTCTGAACCGAAATCACGTCCCGATCAAAATCATCTAAGTAACTGTTTTATAAGGATTAAAAAAAATCTTATCGTTTTTGTCCTTGAAATACCAGCACCTCGCCCATATAATTAGCACTCGTTGGGAGAGAGTGCTAACAAAGTCTTTCCCCAGCTTAAATTGAATTCAATAGTATTCCCTCGTAATTACTCGCAAATTTAAAGGAGCTTGTATGAACCTTCGTCCCCTGCACGATCGTCTGATCGTTAAACGTCTGGATCAAGAAACAAAAACTGCATCCGGTATCGTTCTGCCTGACGCGGCAGCAGAAAAACCAGATCAAGGTGAAGTATTAGCCGTTGGCTCAGGTAAACAATTGGATAACGGCACTGTGCGCGCACTCGAAGTCAAAGTTGGCGATCGCGTATTGTTCGGCAAATACTCTGGCCAATCTGTCAAAGTTGACGGCAATGAAGTGTTAGTTATGCGTGAAGAAGACATCTTCGCGATCGTACAGAAATAATTCCTGTATTCCTAAGTAGTTAGAAATCCTCAAGATTCCGGAGAAAATAACATGGCAGCTAAACAAGTAATTTTTGGCGATGACGCACGTGCGAAAATCGTTAATGGCGTAAATATTCTGGCTAACGCGGTTAAAGTAACACTGGGCCCTAAAGGCCGTAACGTCGTTTTGGAACGCTCTTTCGGCGCACCAACAGTGACTAAAGACGGTGTTTCCGTTGCTAAAGAAATCGAACTCAAAGACAAGCTGGAAAACATGGGCGCGCAGCTCGTGAAAGAAGTTGCTTCCCGCACTTCTGACAACGCTGGTGACGGTACAACAACAGCAACAGTATTGGCACAAGCTATCGTTCGCGAAGGCTTCAAATACGTTGCAGCTGGTTTCAATCCAACAGACTTGAAACGTGGTATCGACAAAGCAGTTGTAGCTATTGTTGCAGAGATCAAAACTCTGTCCAAGCCAACAACAACGAACAAAGAGATCGCTCAAGTTGGTTCTATCTCTGCTAACTCTGACCAAAACATCGGCGATATCATCGCTCGTGCCATGGACAAAGTAGGTAAAGAAGGCGTGATCACAGTTGAAGATGGTAAATCTCTCGACAACGAACTCGACATCGTTGAAGGTATGCAGTTTGACCGTGGCTACTTGTCACCATACTTCATCAATAACCCAGAAAAACAATCCGTTATCCTGGAAAACCCATACGTTCTGTTGTTCGACAAAAAAATCTCGAACATCCGTGATCTGCTCCCAGTTCTGGAACAAGTGGCAAAATCTGGCCGCCCACTGTTGATCATTGCTGAAGATGTTGACGGCGAAGCGCTGGCAACTCTGGTTGTGAACAACATCCGTGGCATCCTGAAAACAGCTGCTGTTAAAGCACCTGGCTTTGGTGACCGTCGTAAAGCAATGTTGGAAGACATCGCTATCCTGACTGGCGGCCAAGTAATCGCTGAAGAAGTTGGTCTGACACTGGAAAAAGCAACTCTGGCTGATCTGGGTCAAGCTAAACGTATCGAAATCGGCAAAGAAAACACCACAGTGATCGACGGCGCAGGCCAAGCAATCGGTATCGAAGCACGTGTTAAACAAATCCGCGCTCAGATCGAAGAAGCAAGCTCTGACTACGACCGTGAAAAACTGCAAGAACGCGTTGCCAAATTGGCAGGCGGCGTTGCAGTGATCAAAGTTGGTGCTGCAACTGAAGTTGAAATGAAAGAGAAAAAAGCACGCGTTGAAGATGCGTTGCATGCTACTCGTGCAGCGGTTGAAGAAGGCGTTGTTCCTGGCGGTGGTGTTGCTCTGTTGCGTGCACGTGCAGCTGCTGGCGTGATCAAAGGCGACAATGCTGATCAAGAAGCCGGTATCAAACTGGTTCTCAAAGCAATCGAAGCTCCATTGCGCGAAATCGTTGCCAACGCTGGTGGCGAACCAAGCGTTGTTGTTAACGCGATTTTGAACGGCTCTGGCAACTTCGGTTTCAATGCTGCAAACGACACCTACGGTGACATGATCGAAATGGGTATTCTGGACCCAGCTAAAGTAACTCGCTCTGCATTGCAAAATGCAGCGTCTGTTGCTGGTCTGATCCTGACGACTGATGCTCTGGTTGCTGAATTGTCTGAAGACAAACCAGCAGGCGGCATGGGTGACATGGGTGGTATGGGCGGCATGGGTGGCATGGGCGGTATGATGTAATATCGCTTGCTACTCGCTACAGAGTCGCATTCATCAAAGCCCCGCAGCGCAAGTTGTGGGGCTTTTTGCTTCTTGTGGGTAAATGTAACTTAAAACAATGCACTCTACACCATCGCTGCCCCACCATTACCACGTCCTTCTCCTTGCGGGAAAAGAGGTTTGAAGGGCTGCACTTGCCTCACAACGATAACCATTTAATAAATTTATCGAACTTCTTATATCGCACTGCATCACAAGCAAATTGTGGTTTTCTCCTGATGATGCTTGACAGTCTGATGACAGACTTAGATACTGCGGCACCTGAAAGAAAACTTTCATTTTTACTCGATTAAAGTCGTCTTTTTGATGGTTTTATCAAACAGATGCTTTACCCTCGCTTATTACCCTAAACACGACGCTGGAGACATAATGGCGCTGCAACATCTATCCGATGAACAGATAAAAACCTGGACCCGATCCCAAAAGGACGAATGGTGGTTCACCAATATTTACCGTGGTGACATGGCGCAATTGACACTGCGTTCCGCGCTGACTGGTTTCATACTAGGTGGCATCTTAGCCGCGACCGCTTTATATATTGGCGCTAAAACGGGTGTCGGTATTGGGGTTGGGCTGACATCCGTAATTCTGGCTTTTGCCATGTTTAAGTTGCTGGCACAAGCAGGTTTGGCGAGTGATTTCACGGTGCTTGAAAATAACTGTACTCAGTCGATTGCTACGGCTGCAGGGTATATGGTGTCACCATTAATGGCTAGCCTGACTGCCTTCATGCTGGTCAGCGGAAAAATCATCCCATGGTGGCAAATGATGGTCTGGATGGTTGTTGTGGCTATTTTGGGCGTCTTGATTGCATTTCCGATGAAACGCCGTTTCATCAATGAAGACCAGTTACCCTTCCCTGAAGGGCGCGCCTGCGGTGTCGTTTTAGACTCTTTGTACACTGGCAATGCCGATGTAGGAATGTATAAAGCGCGCTTGTTAGCCATGACAGCAGTATTTACAGGACTGTATCAGATGATCGTCAGCGATGGCTGGATGAAATTGATACAGTTCAAAATTCTACGTATGGACCAATGGGCCGGCATGAAAGAGCCATGGAATTTACACGAGCGTTTTGATGATTACTATTACGCTGCGATGGTCAAATACGATCTGTGGTCACCAAAAATTGCTGGCGTTGATTTTCGCACGCTAGGCCTGCGTTTTACGGTAGATGCGGCGATGTTCGGCGTTGGTGGCTTGATGGGTATCCGCGTCGCCAGCAGCGTCTTATTGGGTGCTTTCATCAATTTTGTGATCCTGGCTCCCATCATGATTAACCAAGGTGAAATTGCACCACGCATTGGTATCGATGGACATATCGTTGCACTCACACGCGCTGAAATTGTGAACCAATGGTCGCTCTGGTGGGGTGTCTCGATGATGGTGGTTGGCTCATTGGTAGGCTTGTTGGCTAAACCTGAAATTTTTACTAACGCTTTTAAGAGTCTGAAGAAAAAAGCGGCGCCCGAACCGAGTAACGACGTCCTAAAGGAGATTGAACTGCCTTTATGGGTATCGTACGTTGGCGTACCTATTTTCAGCGTCATCGGCGCCGCCGTAACGCACGAATTTTTTGGTGTTTCCTGGTTACTGTCCTTCATCTCATTGCCATTGATATTTGTGTTGACCATTATCGGTATTAACTCGATGGCGCTGACATCATGGGTGCCGAGTGGTGCACTGGCAAAAATCACGCAATTCTCAATTGGTGCGATTGATCATGTGAACCCAGCCAATAATATTCTGCCCGCTGGTATGACGGCCGAAGTAGCCATGAATGCGTCGAATTTGCTGTCTGATATTAAACCTGGCTATATGCTGGGTGCAAAACCACGTCAACAAGCGATTGGTCACGTGATCGGTATTTTCTCCGGCGCCTTGGCTTGCGTCCCGCTTTACTACTTGTTGTTCCTGCCCGCCGACGCAAATGGTGTTCGTAGTACAGCCACTATTTTGACTGAACAGTTTGCATTTCCATCAGCGGTTCAATGGAAAGGCGTCGCAGACCTGATTGCCAAAGGTGTCCACAGTCTGCACACCTCTGCGGTGATCTCTATGGTTGTGGCTGCGGTGAGTGCGGTAGTCATTGAGGGCGCGCGGATTGTCACTAAGGGACGCTTCCCGTTATCCGCCGTATCGATAGGTCTTGGTGTTGTGTTGCCACCAGAATCATGCCTGGCGATGTGGATAGGTGCGATGGTGTTCTGGTACATGGGTCGCCGCAATGCGACACCTGGCACCAAGGGCTATGACTTCTGGGTCGATGGTTGTGAACCTATCTGTGCTGGCTTGGTTTCTGGCGCAGCATTGGTCGGTATCGGTAATGCAATTATCAATGTGCTGATCTGAGTCAGCGCACCAATGAAAAGCCCCGCCATTGTGCGGGGCTTTTTTACTTGCGTGGTGGCATAAACTGCATTTGCTGTTCGACAAAACCATCAAAGGCTTCGAGCAATGGCAAATATTTTTCTTCATCGTTTTCAAGCCGCATTAGCGCGTAAGTACTCGCTTCCAGACTGGAAAGTTGATCAGGCTTATGGGCTTTACGTATGCGGTAATGGGATGCGGGCATCGCTGTCAGACTGAGCCTTGGCAAAGTTTGCAATACCGGATTGAGATACAGCATCTTGCGACTTTTGCGCCAGGTGGCGTCCAGAATCACTAAACGAAGTCCGCGAGGGTCTTGGTTTTCCTGAAATCGAGTCTCAGTTGACGTAACCAGGTCAATAGCTTGATTTTCACCGGTATCCGGATACAGAAGCACAGGTTGTAACGCATACGAACCAGGGTTCTGACAAGATGGTGCATGTAATACACTTAAAAGCTCATCAGCCGCAAAATTTTCACCGATGATAATTTGCGATGCTTGCAAACAAAGATCAAGTAAGCGAGCACTTCCTTTCGCATTATTTACTTCCATTGGATGTTGCAAAATCAACACTTCGACCAGATTCGCGATCGGTTTTATCCAACGGCAGATACAGTTAGTAAGTGGACGCTGACATTGTGCACAAGCCTGGCGAGAAAGACTGGCATGAAAGATAAATTTGGCATTGCCTGTACTCATACGAAAATCAAAAGTATCGCTTTCAAAAAAACTGGAATTGTATTTTGCTTAACGAATATGAAACACACTTTTACACGGTTTCACAACGCCAGTCTGCAGCTTAGACTATCATACCTAGATCAGTCATTCGTTTTTTTGCTTACATGAAACTATCACGCTTACTTATTTTTGGCATTTCCGTGCTGATCTCCGCTTGCGGCGGTGGAACAACGACACCAGTCAGTGACACAACAACGTCAACGACGATTCCGACGCCACCCTCCACGCCACCAACGCCGCCTCCAACGACACCGCCAACCTTGCAACAAAAACCTGGGGTGCTGGCGACCAATCTCGGTTTATCGAAGCGCTTACTGCTAGGTTTAGGCACAACCAATGTGTCCGATATTCAGACGCAAAATATTCATGTCGATATCTACGACCAATACCTGACTGGTGTCGGCAACGGGGCGTGGCCAACCTGGAATAACCCTTCTGGTGCCTATGTGCAGGTGGTTGCAAAAAATGCTACTAGTCTTGGTGCAGTTCCTATGTTTACGCTATATCAAATGGCGGCGAATGGCGATGGCAATCTGAGCGGCTTAACCAATCCCACGTTTATGAGCGCTTACTGGAGCAATGTCAGGCTATTATTTCAACAAATCAAAATTTTCGGAAAACCAGTGTTGGTTAATTTCGAACCTGATTTTTGGGAGTACGCGCAAAGAGCAAGCACTAACGCAGACCCTACCTCGGTTACCGCGCTCGTCAACAGCAACACTGATTGCGCTAATTTACCCAACAACGTGGCTGGGGTAGCCCAATGCCTGCTATTGACGGCACGCACTTACGCGCCGAATGCTTACGTTGGATTTCCACCGTCTTTGGCAAGTGATTTGTATCCTGCCTCCGTAGGTTTCATGCAAAAGCTTGGCACAGCAAAGGCCGACTTTGTCGTCATGCAAACTCTGGATAGGGATGCAGGTTGTTTTGAGGCCATACCTCAACCTTCGTATTGCTCACGTCCCGGAACTGCCTGGTATTGGGATGAAACCAATACCAACACACCTAATTTCGCACAAAACATCGCACAAGGCAGCAATTTCAATACCAGCCTGCAGTTACCACTGCTCTGGTGGCAAACGCCTTTGGGCGCGCCCTCGACTACGCCTGGCGGCTCGTCAGGACAATGGCGGGATAACCGGGTTCACTATTTTTTAAATCACGCGGCAGACCTGGTAGCAGCCGGTGCAATCGGCGTGGTATTCAGTGCAGGAGAGGTGCATCAGACGACCATTAATACCGATGGCGGACAATTCAAAAAACTGTCGGGCATCTATTACACATCGCCAGCGGCTCTGCCCTGATATTTATACTGAACGTTTCAATAAATCCGTCAATGCTGGTAGCAATGACGGATGTTTAAACTGGTAACCCAATGCGCTGATCTTAGCGGGGATAACGCGCTGTCCTCCGATCAGTAACTCGGACATCTCGCCCAACGCCAATTTTAACAAAAATGCCGGTGTGACAAAAAATACCGGTCGATGCAAAGCCAAAGCCAGCAATCGGGTAAATTTACGATTCGTCACGGGTTCTGGTGCCACCATATTGAAGCATCCAGCGGCATTGTGGTGCTGCAACAAGAACTGCAGTATGGCAACATAGTCATCAATATGAATCCAGCTCATCCATTGATAGCCGTTACCGATTCTGGCCCCCAGACAGAGACTAAACGGTAAGTGCATTTTCTGAAGCATACCGCCAGCGGCATCAAGCACGAGTCCTGTACGCAAAATGCAGGTACGTATTCCCAATGCGGCGGCGGCCATCGCAGCGGCTTCCCAATCAACGCATAGCTGAGCGCCAAAGTCACCGCCCGCTTGCGCTTGTTCGCTCAAAATGACATCGCCTCCATCGCCGTAATAACCAATCGCGGAACCACTTAAAAAAATTTGTGGGCGATGGGACGCTTCACGCATTTTTTGGATTAAGCTTTCCGTTAAATCAATACGGCTCTGGCGTAAAATTTGTTTGCGACGCTCACTCCAACGAGCGTCAACGATGGGTTCTCCGGCAAGATTGATGACCGCATCAAATGACGTATCACGATGGTATTCGTCTAGGCTGGACATCGCAGTCACACCAGCGCCGCACAAGACTGACACTTGTTGGCTGCGACGACTCAAGACAGTAAGCTGGTGACCTTGAACCAGAAGCGCAGCACATAAACGACGCCCGATCAGTCCCGTTCCACCGGTGATTAAGATACGCATGATCCCCTCTATTTAATTGCTTTATAGCAAACTTGTCGTAACAGGATAGCCACTCGTCTTAACGAATTTCTTCGATAATCCGCAGATTATCATCAAAACTCCAAATGCGTCGGATCTCCAAAACATCATACTGCGCGGCAATACTTGGCGGAAAAGCAGCATATCTCGCATTGATACGCACGATATTGCGCACCGCCTGATCAATATCTTCCCTTCCGCTGGAACGAAGTATCGTAATTTCCTCCACGCTGCCATCGCGACGTATAGAAACGCTGACTAGCGGATCACCACGTGACTTATTGCTGGAACTTTGTGAGTAATTCAAATTACCATTGCGTTCTATTTTTTGTTTCCAGCTATCTGCATACATACGCAATTGCACGTCTTTTTCTATGTTGTTGAGTATTGTATGTCGTCTGGCTTTTTCATCCAGTAAAGGCAATGGCGGCTTGCCTTGCAACAAACCTAGCCCTTGCGCCGATTCGCGTGAACGATTTGCCAGATCGCTGCTGAGCAAACTCTTAGGTAACACAAAAGCGCCTGACTTATTCCCTGTCGCAGTCTCAGCGCCAGCATGTACGCTACCACTGCCAAACATGTCATCACCGCTTGCACGCGCCGATGTCCGACTGTCTTTTCCTGACATTTCGCTTTGACCTTTGGTATTTTGGTTCGCGATTTGTGCTGCTTGTGCTGCTTGGGTTGCTTGGGTTGCTGCCTGCGCCGCAAGAACAGCCTGGGCGGCTTGTTGTTGCGCCAATTGACGGGCTTGCAGCTGACGCTGAATTTCGGCTTCTTGCAATGCCTTTTCTTCAAGCTCTTCTTTTTGCTGCCGCACTTTTGTCACTTCACGTAAGCGTTCTTTGCGTTGCAATTCTTTTTGAGCTAGTTCTGCTTGCAATTGTTGTTTAAGCGCTTCGTCAAACTGTCGTGTGGTTTCGGTACGCTGTTGTTGGGTCAAAGCAAGCGTTGCGGCGGTCGCAAGCTCCTGTTGCGTCTTTAAGTTTTGCTCCTGCGCTTGCTGTTCGACTTCCAATTGCTTTTTCAAAGCAGCCGCTTGTTGAATTTGTTCTGCTTGACGACGATTGTCTTCATCCAGTTGCTGCAGAATTTTGTCTTTTGCTGCGTTGTCCTGCGCTTTTGTGGCTAACAAATCCTGAGTACGTTGCAGAATTTCAGCTTCCCTCTGTTGCTGTTTGCTATGATCAACTTCAAAACGAGCAACGCTAGCGACTGCGGCATCTGTATTTGCCGTCGGTGGAACAATTGTTGGTTCTGGCTCGGTTAGCATTTCTGCCTTTGCCTCCAGGGGCGCGGCAACTACAGGCTCTGGAACTTTAGAAACCAATTCTTGAACCGCATCCTCTTTTTTCACTTCATCAGGATCACGCACGGCAACGACAAAACTATCGTCTCGCAAAATATCTTGCGTGATTAAATCCGGCATTTCGGTAACAATGACTTTGTGCGGGCGCTCTGATTTTGCGATGCTGGCAGATTTTCGTTTAGGCGCTGTCAGCAACTTATTCTTTTCTTTATTTACTTCTTTTTTAATTTCTCTTTTGAGTATAGTTGCAGCTTGAGGATGCAACGCTGGCGGCGCAATGAGTTGAAATCCGTGCGGTGCAATTGTTAGTTCTGGCTTCGCTATTGGCGGGACTGGTACAGGAACAACAAGTGGTTTTATTGGGGATAAAGGTGTGGGTAAGGCATTTTCAATCTGCACCGTCATTGCCGGTGCCAGTAGCGTCGCGGCACTATGTTCTAACTTCGCTGAACCTGCGCCTGGTAATCCTATCCCAGGCACACCAAATTGCAAAGACAAAATAAAAGCATGCAGCAGCACAGAAAAAACAATAGCGGCTGTCAGGCGACGCTTCACCTCTATGGGCATGTGATGTTCGTTTTTTGCTGGAAATAGATTCATGCAAATTTTAATGTTCAATCAAATTGGGGCATTTTTTAATCAGCCCTGTATCTGTGTGCAGCGGGAATATTTAGAAGATTGCTAATGATTTTCTAAATTCGACCGCTACTTTAGCATCCATATCAGTTAATGGCTGCATTTTTGCCATCCATCTGATAATCAATTACCTGCTCAGATTGAGTCGTCACATCGTGCTGTGCCGATTTCCACAACTGCATATCCATTTCAGAACAAGACAGGTCTTCGTCAGGCAACGTATGCTAGCGATATTGAACTATTTCCGGAGCTTCTATGAAAAAAATAATGATAATTGATTCGCATACCGGTGGTGAACCTACCCGTGTGATTGTCGGTGGCGGCCCAGATCTAGGGTCTGGCTCAGTCACGCAACAATTGCATATTTTCAAAGAACAATTTGATCATTTTCGCACTGCGACTGTGTGTGAACCGCGTGGTTCTGACGTTTTAGTTGGTGCACTGGCCTGCGCTCCATCAGAACCGGATTGCGTTGCAGGAGTGATTTTTTTCAATAACGTCGGCTATCTCGGCATGTGTGGTCACGGCATGATAGGCTTTATCGTTACTTTGGCTTATCAGGAAAAAATCAATGTCGGCACGCACCGTATAGAAACACCAGTTGGCATTGTCGAAGCGGAGCTACATGCAGATCACTCAGTGACGGTACGTAACGTGCCAGCCTATCGTTTTAAGCAGGCGGTCAGCGTTGAAGTACCAGGAATAGGGATGGTCAAAGGTGATATAGCATGGGGCGGCAACTGGTTCTTCCTGATCAGCGAACACGGTCAGGACTTGCATCTTGCCGAAGTAGACAGCTTGACCGATTACTGCTGGCGCGTACGGTTAGCATTGGAAGCCAATAAAATTACTGGCGAAGATGGCGCACTGATCGACCACATTGAATTATTTGCAGCGGCAAGTGACGCCGCGAATCACAGTAAAAACTTTGTGCTATGCCCGGGTAAAGCTTACGACAGATCACCATGCGGTACTGGCACTAGCGCCAAGCTGGCGTGTCTTGCTGCGGACGACAAACTGGCACCGAGTCAGGTATGGCGACAAGAAAGCATACTGGGTAGCGTATTTGAAGCTTCATATCAACTTCACATTGCATCCGGCGTTGATCAGGCAAATTCTGCAACACCAAAAATTTTGCCTATCCTGCGCGGCACGGCGTTTGTGAATGCCGAAGCAAGCTTACTGTTGAACGAGCGAGATCCGTTTGTGTGGGGCATACGATAAGCTTTTCTACATTGCTAGGTCTAAGTAATTATTACGTCACGATATTCGCTTGGTGTCATACCGACTGTCGCTTTGAAAACGCGCGAAAATGCGCTGTGGTCCTGATATCCGCAGGCCAGCGCAATATCGGTAATACTCAATTCAGCCTGCCCCAACATGGCTGATGCGGCATCAAGCCGGATTTTGACCATCATCTGACGTGGCGTCAGTGAAAAAATTTTATGGAAATTTCTTTCTAACTGCGCAACGGATAAACCTGTTAATTTCACCAAATCTGCCATTTTGATCGGTTGCGCGTAGTGTTGGTGTATATGGGCTACTGCTGCCGCGATTTTTTCATACACAGGATGCCGCTGATCAGGACTGGCCAGATCGCGTGAGATACCGGTCATGCCTATGATTTTGTGTTGTCGGTCACGTAAAGGTATTTTCTGAGTCAGGCACCAACCCGGTGAACGATTAGGATATAAATGCAATTCGAGCTGATCACGCAATTCTTTTACACCGCTCAACACCATTGCATCTTGTGCTGCGTAGTTCGCTGCTAATCTGCTTGGGAAAACATCGCTGGCTTTGCGTCCCAACAAGGCCGATTTTTCTCTCAGACCACAACGGCGCACCAGTGTTTGATTGACGACCACATAATGCCCGCCGAGATCTTTCACAAAAAATACAATATCGCTCATTGCGTCAAATAAAATTTCAGAAAAAAAGGCATCGCTCACCAGCGCAGCCAAGTCCTGGCGTTGTTTCCCTGAAGAACAAATGTTTTTTTCCATCAACCTACAACCTCCGCATACAGCGACAAAAAAATATATCAATCCTATGCAATTTTACTCGCGGTTTGGTGTCGAACCCAAGTTACCGTATGAGATCAAACTTTCACGTCAATTAAACAATTTAAAATTTTGCAATTAACCATTTTTACTGAGTAAAATTTGAAAATATGTTGATATGATCAAGTTAAGATATATTTATATTGAGTTAATCTACATCTATGCGTATCAATCCAGAAAATCCTGCCCCTGCCGAAAAAAAACGTGCTGCCGATATCGCCTATGACAAGCTGGAAAGCTTGATCGTGACGATGGAACTCACTCCTGGCGCCCCCATTATTGAGGCTGAACTCATACAAAAAACCGGACTAGGTCGTACCCCATTGCGCGAAGCACTGATGCGTATGTCCTCCAATGGCTTAATACGACAAATGCCACGGCGTGGCCTGGTGGTTAGCGATATTGAGGCATCCGCGCATTTGTCCCTCTTAGAAACACGGCGGGTGCTGGAACGCTTAATTGCGCAAAATGCCGCTGAAAGAGCGTCGACACAACAAGGTAAAGAGTTGGTCGTTTGTGCCGAGCAGATGCTGATTTCCGCCAAACGTCGAACCTTGACTGAGTACATGGAGGCGGATCAGGCTTTTGACCATATCGTCCAAGATGCCTGCAACAATCCATCAGCGGTGGCAGCAGTGATTCCACTGATCATCAAGAGCCGGCGTTTCTGGTACGCCTATCAGCATGAGGGCGATTTAGAAGAATGTGCACGATGCCATTTACTCGTAGCAAAGGCAATTGCCAAAGGCAAAAAAGAACTCGCTACCAAGGCAATCGATGGCTTAATGGATTATCTGGAATCCTTCGCAAAAACCACCGTTGTTTAGTCTTAAAATCAATAAAACCGTATCAGTCACGTCCGATGACGGATGAATGCGGCAAGCGACGAACATTAGGTAACGCTTGCTGCATTAGCCAACGTTTAAATTATATCATCTGATCTCGGGCAAGCAAATGCGCCCAAAAAGAACACGTCATCAAGATCGAGATCATGGCAACACTGAGACTGAGTTGATAAAAAAGATGAGGCGACAAACCGCTGAAAGCCACGCAAGCGATGATTTTTTATCACCAACATGAGATAGCGATTCATTGCTGGATACTCGGGAGTTTGCGATAGAAAACAGCAACGTAAAGATCAAGCTATTTTTTTGGCGAACGCTTTTCAATAAACGCAAGCACGCCTTCTTGTGCGCTAGTTTCCATCATATTACAGGCCATGGTTTGCCCCGCCAATTGGTATGCCGCTTCGACACCCATTTCCAGCTGTTTATAGAATAGTTGCTTACCCATGCTGATGGCAGACATGGGTTTGCTGATAATGCTGTCCACCAATTCTGTAATACAAGCATCCAACATATCAGCCGGAACAACGCGATTAACGAGGCCGCGCTGCAATGCCGTTTGCGCGTCCATAAAATCACCGGTCAATAACATTTCCATCGCTTGCTTACGCGAGATATTACGCGACAAAGCCACGGCGGGCGTTGAGCAAAATAAACCGACATTGATGCCAGAAACCGCAAAACGCGCACTATCCGCCGCCACCGCAAGATCGCACATCGCCACCAGTTGGCAACCCGCCGCTGTCGCGATTCCGTGCACGCGTGCAATGACCGGTTGCGGCAAGTGTTGTATCGCCAGCATCAGCTTGCTGCATTGCTGGAATAAGGATTGATAATAGGCTTGCGAAGGATTGGCTTGCATTTGCTTCAGATCGTGCCCTGCGCAGAAAGCTTTTCCGGCTGCCGCCAATACAACAACACGCACTTGTGTATCTTGTGCGATCGTCTTCAATGCTGACAGCAATTCCGTCAGCATTTCTTCGGATAACACATTAAAACGCTCGCCATGGTTGAGCGTCAAGGTTGTGACGCCAGCCTCATCCTGACGTAGCAGCAAGGCGGAGCTAGCGTTGTGAATCATTCCTGATCCTCGTCCTCGATTTCTGGCTCCATGCCGGTTTGTACGCTCTTACCTTGACCCAACAATACAGGTGGCACATAGGTTGCCAGCAAATGTTCGCGACTGGCTGGTGTTTCCAGACTGATGCGTCCTAAAGCGCCACTTCGATAATCGAGCAATAAGGTATGAGACGCTTTTTCAAAATCCCAATCACCACCCTTGAGTTTGTAGCCGCGCTTCATGGCAACACCTTCAACGACCGCAACGGCATCCATACCGTCGAGATTAAAGCCGTACCGTGTCACCAGTGACTTTGGATAATGCAGCAGTAATTGCTCTGCGAGGAAAGTCGCAATTTCTTCTTCAATCAAGGCGTTGATACCAATCGCATGACTGGCTGCCAGCATCAGACCATCGGTAGGATGCTCAATCTTAGGCCACAACATTCCAGGCGTGTCGGTCAAAATCATATTTTTGCCAAGATACAATCGTTGCTGGGTCTTGGTCACCGCTGGTTCGTCACCAACGTTGGCAACGCGCTTTTTGAGCAAGGCATTCATCAACGTTGATTTACCGACGTTGGGAATCCCCATGATCATCATGCGTAGAGGCTTGGTTGGCACAGCACGATGCGGTGCCAGTTTTTGTGCAAAGCCAGGTACTTTGGCCACATCTGCTGGCTTTTTGCAACTCATCGCTAATGCAAAAACATCTTTTTGGGCGTTATAAAAATCCAGCCATTGCTTGGTGGCGTTAGGATCGGCGAGATCGGCCTTGTTTAAAATTTTCAGACACGGACGCTGACGGAATACGCGCAGTTGCTCCACCATGGGATTGCAACTTGCTTGCGGGATGCGTGCATCCAGCACTTCAATCACCAAATCGGTGTTTTCCATGGTTTCCGCCGCTTTCTTGCGGGCGGCGTTCATGTGGCCGGGGAACCATTGTATGGACATGCTTATTCTTCTTTTTTGCTAAATCAAAGCGATATTGTACGGAAGTCTGTCGTGCTTGACCCAAAAGTTTCATCTCTGATCTTCAAAATTAGCCAATATTAGGGGGTATAGGCAATTTTCTTATTATTCCCAAGGTGTATAAACGATGTTTAAAAATACTCATAGGGAGTATAAATTCATACATATATCAACTTTGAGGGGTGGTTGACTCGCTGCAAATAAAAAATGTGGCGCTGAAATCTTCAGCGCCACATCCAGTATATGAACTTCGTCTACTTCTGTCAGCGATCAGTGCGCATTTATCGTGACCGGAACAGATGCTGTAGCGGACCGTCCCAGATTATCAGTTACTGTCACTTTCAGGGTATAGCTACCGGTGACGGGATTTGGCCAGCTAGCAACCAATGACATACCGCTACCCATAGAGAAGCTCATGCCCAGTGGCACGCCAGAGATCGAGACCGACAAACCAGTCGCGCCAGCATCGGCAAAGCTAATCGTTCCCGACATCGGCTTACCAGCAACACCTGTCATTGGAGCGGCAGTAATAATTGGACCGACTGGCGTTGCAGCGCTGATTACAACAGCGTACACGCCCTGACCACTTAAACCAGTCTTAGTATCTTTCACTGTCACTGTGACGTTATAGCTACCAACGACTGGATTTGCCCAGTTGACCACGCCTGCGGTGCTGATTGTCATTCCGGATGGTGCGCCACTCAAGCTGTATGTCAGTGGATTGCTATTGGCAACAGTCACGCTGAATGACAATGCAGTACCAGCCTTGCCGGAGATGCTGCCACCTGGAACCGTTGGAGCAGGTTGCGCTGCAATCGTAACAACATACACGCCCTTGCCAGTTAAACCATTTTTGCTATCCGTTGCAGTCACGGTCACCGAGTACGTACCCAAAACTGGCGTCGCCCAGCTTACGACACCTGCGCTGTTCACGGTCATACCAGACGGTGCGCCGCTGAGTGCCAAGGTCGTTGGATTCACATCTGTCACGCTGACGTTGAAAGAAAATGCAGTACCGACTTTGCCGCTGATCGCGCCACCCGTCACCACTGGAGCAACTGGGGGTGAAATTTTTACTGTGTACACACCACTGCCAGACAACTTGGCCTTGCTGTCTACCGCCGTAACAGTCACAGAATAAGTACCAGCAACTGGCGTTGCCCAAGTCACTACGCCAGCAGCATTGATCGTCATGCCAGATGGCGCACCGCTTAAGCTAAAGGTCAAAGGATTTGGCGATGAAGCTGATACCGTGAATGAGAGTGCTGTACCGACCTGACCACTAATGCTTGCGCCTGTCACTACTGGTGCACTTGCAGCGCTATTACCTGCCAGATAGGTCAGCAAACTGGTGACATTGGGCGTACCCAAGCCAGTCGTTTCGTCGTAACCAACTTTTGCATTACAAGTCGAGCAGCTACCATCGGAACCGGAAGTTACATCGTAAAACGTACTCGCGTAAGAACCTGGTACGCCAGCAATCTGTCCATACAATACTGGCTGCGTCAGACCCAAAGCAGCTTTTGCGTTTTGCGCACGAATCGCATTCGCAACAGTAATTACGCCTGCCCACTGTGGTGTTGCCAGGCTTGTACCACCAGCACTCAACCAGCTGACAGTACTGCTACCCTGATTGATCACTGCCAGATATTGACCAGTAGAGGGATCTGCATTGAAAGCCACGTCTGCAACGCTGCGGCGTGGGAGGCTACCAACGCCTGGTACACCACTGGCTTGATACGATGGCGTGGAAGTATAAGCACTGATACCGCCACCCGTGCCGGACCATACCGTTTCAGAGCGAGAACCGCTACCTGAATAAGCGAGCGATGTACCACTGACTGCCAGCACATTCGGCGATACAGCCGGCCAATCGACAGCTGCGCCAGAATCACCAGTCGCAGCGACGTATGTCATTTTGGCGCCAGTAAAAGCGGAATCAACAGATGAAGTCCAATTTCCCTCAGAAGCACCAAAGCTCATCGATACCACGCCTGGCCCCATCGCATTAGCGAGTTTGACGCCGCCAATCAAGCTATTGAGGGACGCATCTGGTGCTTCGATCAACACAATTCGCGCCAAAGGTGCAGTCGCATGCGCCCATTGCACATCTAATGTAATTTCCGTTGCCCAGCCTGAATCGTATGCCGGAGCAGTACTCGTCATCGTTCCATTTGAAGTGTTATAAACGACAGACAATACACAACCCGCGGTAACTGAAGCTGGCGCCAGCGGCAAACTCGCGTTCGTCGCTATTGTTTGTGTAGTACAAGTTGGCAAGCCAAATTTTTGATTGAACGCTGCCAGCTCTTGAACAACGTAAGGATCATGTTGTGCATCGACCAGATAAATTGTTTGACCAGCGCCTAACTGCGCCGCTTGCGCAGCACTTAAACCAGTCGTATTCGCGGGCAAAGCTGGCAAACCGTAAGCAGCACGAATCTGTGCAGGGGTATAAGTAACGACCACCGCATTATTCACCTTTGGTTGAATAGACTGGTCAGCAGAGATGTTGCTTGCGCTGAAGTTTTGCCCCCCACGAGTTGCATTCAATATGTCAACCGTCAAGCGGCGGGACGACAAGCCTTGTAGTTCAGTTGGAACAAATTGCTTATTTGCTGCTATTTGGGCAGAGCTATTAGCATCCAACGCATCAACGTCTGAAGGTTCATTTAACAGTACTGGTGCGATGTGAAATGTTGGTGTCGCTATTTGATCAGGTGGTGTAGCAGCGGAGCCGATAACTGGCAAATCTAAAGTCGTCGTCGCGGTAGAGATTTGTGCAACGGATGAATTGGAGTTGGCACTGGTAGAACTGGTGCCGCTACCACAAGCACTCAACAAAGCCAAAAGCCCTGCAGATACCAAGGTACGAGCGAGTGGAGCAGAAAGGGTAACAGGAACAGAAGAAAACAATACGTTTTGTTTGATACTCATGGTGTCAGCTCTCCAGGATGGAAAAAGGCTGCGCACGCACGGTGACAGAAAAATGAATTCGCCCACCGGCAACCCCGCTACCTTAGCGATCTAACGCCGTAGGCCGGAAGCTTTGCGTCCCCGACTTTCATCGGGTTTGCCCAAAAATTTTACTTCAAAATACAACACACAAAGTTTAAGAAGAAAACTCGAAAAATCAAAGCAAACAAATGTTAATTATCACAGATAAAAATAGTGTTCTGACAAAAAATTGTCTTTATAAATCAACTATTTACTAACATTTTCTATTTTCACATATCGTCTTCACATTATTTCCGAAATTGAACACAGATGCTCTTGCAAAGTACACAAACTCACTGCCTTATATGCCCTTTTTTTATGGACTGTTTTTTTGCTTCTGCTCGTTTTTCTTAACGCCTTCAGACAGGTAATCAATCAAGTCATTGGGCACTGTTAAAGACAGTTGATAATGTTCAATTTGAAAACCTTCAGACGTATTTCGCACCACGCCAGAAGCCTGGCAAATGCCCATTTGCGTTTGTAATTGCTCATCAAACCAGATGACGCTTTGATCGATCGTCATTGCCACGTGACGATCCAGCACTTTAAATGCCCAGGCGCTGGGTCGGGCAAAAGCCGGTTTCGCCCAGACCTTAAAGTCCTCACGCGTCCAGCGCTCTGTTTTGTCGGTACCAATATATACGCCGTCTTTTGCTATTTTATCGAAATAGGCCATGCGCGAATGCGCTGCATCATCGTGCCATTCGTCGATGAATTGATTGAGTTTTTGTATCGTCTGGACCTGACTTTCCTCGGCGACCACCGGGAGGCAAACGAGAAAAGACAACAGAGAAATGAAACCTAAAAGTTTTTTCATAAAATAGCCTTGTACCTTCATGTAGCTGATTGCACTTGAGTTTTCTCAAAAAAAATTAGCCAATGTAAGTTGACAGAAATCGGGACTTGATAATGCTTGGCTAAGGGTTATGCCACTTTCAAATTTTCCAGAAAATCGGCAGTCATCGTAGGAATAAATTCGGTAATCGTATAGCGTGCGATTGCTTCGCGGTGAAACGGATCTTCTTGTATCAATGCCTCAACTTCATCCCTTGAAGCACAGTTCGCAATAATGATACCGCCAGTGCGCGGCTCCTTACGTCCCGACATCACAAACTTAGCACTTGCGTAGTATTTTTCAAGAAATTGCCGATGTTCGGGAATAAATTTTTCGACTTCGGTTAAAGCTTTTATGTAATCTAAATCAATAATAAACATGACCTTAAATTGAATTAAAAAATCGTTGTTAATCGTTGTTAAACTATCCAATAATCTATTTCTGTAATCTCACTCAAGGTCAGCGAGAATTTTCACATGAGCGGTAACGCTACGCGCCAGGGCCGATAAATTGTAACCACCTTCAAGGCAACTGACGATGCGACCATGTGAATGCGTCTTTGCAACGCGCATAATTTGTTGGGTGATCCACGCATAATCGGCTTCAACCAGACCTAATTGCCCCATATCGTCTTCTCTGTGCGCATCAAATCCGGCCGAGATGAATATCATTTCAGGCTTAAATGCCTCAAGTGCTGGCAACCATCGTTCTGACACCAACTCACGTATGACGTTGCCGTAACTATGCGCAGGCACCGGCACATTGACCATATTGCTAGCGGGATGCTCTGTTCCAGAATAGGGGTAATATGGATGTTGAAAGAAGCTCACCATCAATACCCTCTGGTCACCATTAAAAATCTCTTCAGTTCCGTTGCCATGATGAACATCAAAATCGACAATCGCAACCCGTTGTAAGCCACGTACCTCCAATGCATGTTTAGCGGCAACCGCGACATTATTGAACATGCAAAAACCCATGGCTTCTTTACTGGTTGCGTGGTGTCCTGGCGGTCGTATGGCACAAAATGCGTTTTCAATTTCCGCATCGATTACCGCATCAGTGGCAGCAACAGCAGCACCTGCGGCACGCAAAGAAGCGCGCCAGGTATAGGCGTTTAAAGAAGTATCTGCATCCAACGGAAAATGATCATATTCGGAACGTTCAGATGGGCAGTTTTCGCGTATCCGATATATAGCGTCGGCCGTGTGCACTCGCGCCAGATCCGACTCCAGAGCCGCTGGCGCCTCGCGATAGTCAAGTAGCGTATTGATGCGGCTGGCAATCAATTGATCTTCTATTGCCTGCAAACGTTCGGGTGATTCTGGGTGCCAGGAGCCCATTTCATGCCGTTTGCAGTCGGCGTGGGTGTAATAAGCAGTTGTCATGTCTCAAATTCTTATTTATTTATTCAAGTTTCCGCCTATTTGCCTTGTTTTGCAAATAGCTTGCTGCAAGCAGCATGGTTTGCCACAGATGCCGCAGAATCAGTTTACACTGTGATTTAAATTTTTATTCGAGGAAATCTATGTTTTCCAAAGTGCATCAAGTCGCCAAACAGGTCAATAACGTGATTATCGGCAAAGAACTGCAAATCCGGCAGGCTCTAGTGTGTCTGCTTGCTGGCGGCCATTTGCTTATAGAAGATTTGCCTGGTGTCGGTAAAACTACACTCGCGCATGCATTGGCGATTTCTTTAGGTTTAAAATTTAACCGATTACAATTCACCAGCGACTTGTTGCCAGCGGACGTCGTTGGTATATCGATTTTCGACCGTGAGAAGAATCAGTTTATTTTTCATCCTGGTCCGGTGTTTACACAGGTTTTGCTGGCAGATGAAATCAATCGCGCCACGCCGAAGACCCAATCTTCATTGCTGGAAGCGATGGAAGAAAGACAAGTATCTGTCGAAGGACAAACCCGTGCCCTGCCAAGCCCCTTTTTTGTCATTGCGACTCAAAATCCGGCGCATCAGGTGGGTACCTTTGCCCTGCCAGAATCTCAGCTTGACCGCTTTTTAATGTGTTTGTCACTCGGTTATCCTGATGCTGCCGCCGAACGCGCATTGCTTATGGGGGAAGATCGCCGCGCTTTATTGGCGCATTTGCCAGCAGTGATGCAATCAAGCGAACTCATTCAGGCGCAACAAGAACTGAAAAAAATCCACACCTCCGCAGCACTGGTCGATTATGTACAAGCATTGGCACACGCGACCCGCCAGGGTGATTTGTTCGCGGAAGGTATGAGCCCACGTGCTTCGATTGCACTTTTGCAAGCAGCACGCGCATGGGCCGCAATGGAAGGTCGTGATCACGTGATACCAGAAGACGTACAAGCAGTCATCATCCCCGTCATTGCGCATCGCTTGCGACCAATCAAATCCGTTACTGGAAAAATCAATATCAGCAGCGAATTACTGGCCGAATTAATGAAGCGTGTACCAGTTTAAGCAAACGGTATGGTCATGCTCATCTCTCTGCGCCAGCGTTTGCGAAAAATGATTTTTCTGGAGAACAAACCAGAAAGTGGCGAAGTACTCCTGAAACAAAGGCGCGTCTTCACACTCCCCAGCAAACCCGGATGGATGTTTATCCTTTTGCTGCTGCTCATGTTTGTAACGGCGACCAATTACAATCTGAGCCTCGGGTTTGCATTGACTTTTGTGTTGGCTAGCATTGCAATGGTGAATACTTTTTTTGGTTTTCGTAATCTCGCGTATTTGCATCTAAACGCGGGGCCAACACAAGCTGTATTCGCTGGCGAGGAAACGCAATACACGGTATTTTTAATCAATCGTCGCGCCCATCAGCGTTATGCAATTTGGGTCGGTATTGCCGAGGCTGGACACCCGGAAACTGCCGTTGATATCGGCGGACAAAGTCAAGTCTCATTGCAGCTTAGCTATCCGACAAAACAACGTGGCTGGCAATCCATCCCCAGAATCCGCCTGCAAACCTGGTTTCCGTTAGGCATGTTGAGAGTATGGAGCACTTGGTTACCAGACTCACAAGCGCTGGTCTACCCTCAACCAGAACTCAATGCTCCCCCGCTTCCAGTGACTGGCGTAAGCAAAGATACCGAACATGGTCACTCAGGTCATGAAGATTTTGCCGGTGTACGTGCATATCAGTCGGGTGACCCTTTAAAACATCTTGCATGGAAACAAATCGCCAGAGTTGATACGGCGCTGGGCGGTCAATTAGTCACCAAACAATTTGCTGGTGGTACTGGTAGCGACATCGTTATCGATTTTGCAGCGTTGCCACGAATCTTGGATACCGAACTTAAACTCTCACGTATGACAAGTTGGGTGATGGAAGCGGACCGCAACGGATTGCTCTATGCATTCAAGCTAGGCAGCAGCAATTTTGCTGCTGCACAAGGTCCGGCACATCGTGACGCCTGCCTGCGTGCTTTGGCACTTTATGAGTTATAAATGATGCGCCTAAATTTACCCGGCCGTTTATCTTCGCGTATTTTGAGTCGCGACAAAGTAGATACGCTACTTTTGCTGACCGCCTGTTTGTGCGTACTACTTCCGCATGCAAGCCATGTCACATGGTGGGTAAATCTTGCCTGCGGTGGATTATTAAGCTGGCGCGCGTGGTTAACCTTCAATGGCAGACGTTTACCCCCGTCATGGCTACTGCTGCCGATTGCGGGGTTAATGATGGCCGGTGTGTATTTGACGCACCACACATTTTTAGGCCGCGAGGCTGGCGTGACGATGTTGGTGCTACTGCTGACCTGTAAACTATTAGAGATGCATGCCAAGCGCGACCTATTCGTCGTCATCTTCCTGAGTTTCTTTTTGTTGCTGAGTAGTTTTTTCTATCAGCAAAGCATAGGTGCAGCAGCCCTCGCATTGCTCGGAACTGCGTTGTTAATTACAGCGCAACTGTCTTTTCAATATACGAATCTGGTACCTTCGTTAGGTCAAAAATTCAAATTAGCCGGCACCTTAGTAGGTCTGGCGATTCCTCTGACGCTATGTGCGTTTCTGCTCTTCCCGCGCATACAGGGCCCGCTTTGGGGCTTGCCAGGCGACGCACATAGTGCTCGCACCGGATTGTCCGAAACAATGGCGCCCGGAGGAATCAGTAATCTGGTGCAATCAGAAGACATCGTGTTCCGCGCAAAATTCGACCAACCCATATTGAACAAATCGGTCTTGTATTGGCGCGGTATCATTTTGACCGCCTTTAATGGACTTACCTGGAGTACGAAGGCAACCAGGCTAGGAAAAAAATCAAGCTATTCTGAATTCTCAGGCAACCTAATCCAGCAAGAAATCGTCCTGGAACCCCAAGGCCAACGCTGGATCTTTGCACTCGACTTGCCAGTTGAAGCGGCGTTGTTTGCTGATAAAAATACCTCCAGCCTCAATGCAGATATGGAACTGAGAAGTCAGGAACCTATTCTTAATCGCTTACGTTATCAAGTACGCTCTGCGACACATTACAAATATTTACCCGATCTGCAAGACGAAGAATTAGTTGCAACTCTTGATTTACCTGCTGGTTACAACCCGCGCACATTGAGTTTTGCGCAAGATTTACGGCAACGTTATAGCGACGATAATCAGTTAATCAAAGCCGTATTGGATTTTTTCAGAAAAGAAGAATTTGTCTATACGCTGGAACCACCGCTACTGGGCACCAATAGCGTCGACGATTTTTTTTTCAAAAGCCGTGCCGGGTTCTGCGAGCATTTTGCCAGCTCGTTTGTCATTCTCATGCGTGCCGCCAATATTCCGGCGAGAGTAGTGACAGGTTATCAGGGCGGAACAAAAAACGATATTGATGGCTACTTTGAAATTCGTCAGTCGGATGCACATGCGTGGGCAGAAGTTTGGCTAAAGAAGCAGGGTTGGGTCAGGGTCGATCCGACCGCCGCAGTAGCGCCCGAGCGAGTGATGCTCAATCTGGCCAGAGCCATTCCACAACGTGGTCTGGCAGGTCTGGTCGGCCAAGCAGTTTCTGGAAATTCTTTGGTGCAAGCCTTGCATATGCGCTGGGATGCAGTGAACAACTCTTGGAATCAGTGGGTTTTAAATTACAACCAAAATTCGCAAAGGCACTTACTCGATTCGCTTGGCTTTAAAAACGTTGACTGGGCGCAAATCAGCTTACTATTTTTTATCGTCGGAAGCATTGCGATCAGCATTGTTGCCCTGCCCTTAGTTCTTAACAAACCCACAATCCCAGCGATCGATAGAGTATACTTTTCATTCTGCAAAATCATGGCAAAGCATACCGAGCCAAGGGGTATGAATGAAGGTCCTCAAGCATTTTTATGGCGACTCAGGCTTGCTTTACCAGCAGACAAAATTCTGCCAGCAGAACATTTTTTAAATTTTTATATTGCTGCAAAATACGGTAAGCATGAGTTACCGGAAAGCAGTGTCACTAAACGCCTGAAAGCCTTACTGGGCGCCTGCAAATAAATTGTCTATGTTCAAAAAAACTTCTAAATTTCTTGCTCTGTCCTGCGTTTATGTCGCAATGTTGAGCACCTACTCCCCAAGCAGTTCAGCGACTGATAACGTCGTAAAAAAAAGTAAAAAAAAGCAAACAGCGACCAAAAACCAGCAAGCAGACGTTCATTTTACGCAATGGAAAGAAGTATCCGTATTCATTACCGATATGGTTGCAAAACATGGTTTTCAGGCGGATGAACTCAATGCTATGTTTGAGCAGACGCGGTATATCGAAACCGCTCGACAACTGATGCGCCCAGCGCCACCTGGAAAGCCCAAAAATTGGAAAGCCTACCGTGCGCGCTTTGTTGAACCCTACAGGATTGACGCTGGTGTCGCATTCTGGAATAAAAACGCCGATCTATTGGCGCGCACCGAGCAGCAATACGGGATCCCGGCCGAAATCATCGTTGGTCTGATCGGTGTAGAAACCATCTACGGCAAAAATACCGGTAGTTTCCGTGCTATGGACGTATTGACCACCTTGGCATTTGATTATCCAGAAACACCAACCCGCGAAACCCGTATGCAATTTTTCAGGTCTGAATTGGAAAATTTATTGGTACTGGCGAAAGAATCCGGGGCTGATCCATTTGCCTTCAAGGGGTCTTACGCTGGTGCAATAGGCTTACCACAGTTTATGCCTGGTAGCATCCGGCAGTACGCAGTCGATTTTGATGGCGATGGAAAAATCAATTTAAACGAATCAGCCGCTGACGCGATCGGCAGTGTTGCAAACTATCTTTCTTTACATGGCTGGAAACGCAATCTCCCTACAGTTTTTCCCGCTACATTGAGCCCATCGGATGAAAACCAGGCACAACTAAAAACTGCCATTTCAAAAGGTTTGCGCGCTACTTATACGCTCAATGACCTAAAAGGATTTTTAACAACACCAAGCAGTGATGCGCCAGACGGAATTTTGTACGGTGTGATCGATTTACAAAATGGTGAAGACGCAGACGAATATTGGCTGGGCACTGATAACTTTTTTGCTATCACACAATATAACCGTAGCTATTTTTACGCGATGTCGGTCATTGACCTTGGTCGGGTAATTAGTGCCGCACGGCAAAATTAAAAAGTGATAGCGATAAGAAAACGACTTTTAACAATATGTTTCACTTGAACCAATTGATCTAAAGCACATTATGTCCAATACTGCAATGGCACGGAGCGAAAACCATGCAAAATTACATGTCGATGGCATCCATCATTTTTTTCAAAAAATATAATTGTTTTTCGAGACGGATTAATCTAAAGTAACTAAATCTAGTTGATACAATGGCATGCAAACCAAGCAATGTGTCAATAGATTTAACAATGTTTTGCTATTTTTATGATAAGCAATTTCTATTTTAAAGATACAATATTACCGTATGATTAATTCTCATTGAAGCAACTAAATCCAGCATCAATAGACTAGACAGCGAGGTAATTATGGCAAATTTGACCCAGCTTGAATCGGATGAAATAGACTACGATCCAAACAATCTTTTGGATACTCTGATCAAGCAATTGCATTTAAAAAACGACGCAGCACTCTCCAGAGCATTGGAAGTTGCGCCACCAGTAATTAGTAAAATCAGACATCGCCGTCTGCCAGTTGGCGCGTCGTTGTTGATTCGTATGCATGAAATTAGCGACGTCAGCATCAAAGAATTGCGCGAATTGATGGGCGACCGTCGTGCGAAATTCCGTATCAGCGACAAGCAATTCAAACCAAAAGACGCTGCATAAAAATACTTTAAGTATTGCCATGCAGTACTTTAAAGACAAAATACCGAAGCTACTCAGAGAGTAATTTCGGTATTTTTTTATTTGCAGATCAAAAATACAACACTACAAATTAAATCAATCTACCCGCTGTAATTCGGGTAGTTTGATTGTTTGAAAAACCGCTCAACAGGATCAGGCAGGGAACACTCCGGTCGACAAATAGCGATCACCACGATCGCAAACGATGAACACAATCGTCGCGTTTTCTACAGTTTCAGCTATTCTGAGTGCGATTTGACACGCTCCTGCTGCAGAAATACCACAGAATATACCTTCTTCTACGGCGAGGCGACGTGCCATGTGTTCAGCATCGGATTGCGTCACAGATTCAACCTGATCAACCCTCGCCTTGTCATATATCTTCGGCAAATACGCTTCTGGCCATTTACGGATGCCTGGAATTTGTGAACCATCCTCTGGTTGCGCACCGATAATCTGAATATCTTGATTCTGTTGTTTTAAGTACGCAGAAACACCCATGATCGTGCCAGTAGTACCCATTGCGCTAACAAAGTGTGTGACCCTACCGTTCGTATCGCGCCAGATTTCAGGACCTGTTCCTTCAAAGTGCGCCAGAGGATTGTCGGGGTTTGCAAACTGATCCAGAATCACACCTTTACCTTCTTTTTGCATCTGCTCAGCCAGATCACGCGCGTATTCCATACCACCTGTTTTTGGCGTCAATACAATCTGTGCGCCATAGGCAGCCATGCTTTGGCGGCGTTCAATACTGAGATTTTCTGGCATCAATAAAACCATCTTGTAGCCGCGCATGGCAGCTGCCATTGCGAGGGCAATACCAGTATTGCCGCTAGTTGCCTCAATCAGTGTATCGCCTGGTTTAATCTGACCGCGCTCTTCTGCACGCTTAATCATAGACAAGGCTGGACGATCTTTTACTGAACCGGCCGGATTATTGCCCTCAAGCTTGCCAAGAATAATGTTATTGCGACGCAGGTTGTCAGCTCCGGGTATGCGCTGCAACTGTACCAGCGGCGTATTTCCTATTGTGTCTTCTATCGTCAGATAAGCCATTTTCAATGTCTCTAGTCAGTCAAACGTTCATTCTAATCGTAGCTGCAAATACGTGCAGATTTGTCATATGCATATATCGCACATACTTTATGGCTTTTTGCTGCAACATCGTATATTTTCGTCAAAAAAACATGAAAATATGAATTTCAGCCGATATTCTGATCCGATATCTACTTTATATATAATTCAAATAAGCAAATAAAAAAAACCTCTGAGCATTCGTCAGAGGTTTTTTGTCGGTTTAACTAACATTACTTGGTTTTGCTATCTTTAGTTGCGGCTTTCGCGGACGTCGAAGTTGTCGTGTTTACAGATGTCGCATTACTGGCTGTAGCGCTAGCAGCTGATTTTGGCTGACCATTGACAGTCAAGCCAGCTTGCGACATTTTCACTGAGTTTTTATCACCGATCCCTCTGACGCGTGTTTCAAAGTCAGCCCAGTCTTTAAAATTACCGTTTTTCGAGCGCTCCGCAATGATCGCTTTAGATTTTGCCGGACCAATACCTTTAACGCCATCCAAGGCTGCCTGATCC
The DNA here is from genome assembly GCF_014284255.1 of Cognatundibacterium jejuense. GTDB lineage: Bacteria > Pseudomonadota > Gammaproteobacteria > Burkholderiales > Burkholderiaceae_D > Undibacterium > Undibacterium jejuense. Next base: position 26,560 of record NZ_JACOFV010000011.1, on the reverse strand, counting down.
GCTTTATTCACATCCACATCAGCAATCGCAAACCCCATTGTGACGATCATCGTGGCAGCAGCTAACAATAATTTTTTAAACATGAAATCACTCCTAAAAATAGTTATCGATTCAAACCCGGTAGAACTTCGCTGCAAATTTACCTGAGTTAATCCTTAAGTAAATAACGATCAGCCACCCCAACGGTTGACTATTTTTCACTATTTTTATCGTGATTCTTACTGACCTGGAAATAGCTCTTCACGGGAAACTGTCGCGGTTCCCAGCTTACCAACGACAATACCACCAGCCCGATTGGCAATGACAACTGCATCCTGCATAGACATGCCATTTGCCATCATGACCGCCATGGTGGCAATCACGGTGTCGCCTGCACCGGATACGTCATACACTTCGCGTGCCATTGCCGGGACATGAACAACGTCATTCTCGGTGTATAGCGTCATCCCTTCTTCGGAACGGGTCAGCAACAAGCCTTGCAATCGCAAATCCTGACGCATTTTTTGCGCCTTTGCGGTCAGCTCGTCTTCGCTATACCATTCACCAATCACTTGCCTGAGTTCGGATTTGTTTGGCGTCAACAAGGTCGCACCGCTATAACGTGCAAAGTCACTTCCCTTAGGGTCAACCAGGATGGGCTTGCCAGCATTTCGGGCGGCCTCAATCATGGTCGTGACATTCACCAGACTGCCCTTCGCATAATCGGAAAAAATCACGACATCATGCGAGCCTAACAACGCATTAAAACGATTGAGCTTGTCGTTCAATACGTGTTCAGTCGGACGTTCTTCAAAATCGATGCGTATCAACTGTTGCTGACGTCCAATGACGCGCAATTTGATAATGGTCGATATCTGCTTGTCGCGACTCAGATACGAGCCTATTCCAGACTTTACCAATAAGTCGCTGACAGTATTACCTGCCTCATCATCGCCAATCACCCCCATCAGACTAGCGTCAACACCCAAGGCAACCGTATTTAAGGCGACATTAGCTGCGCCACCAAGACGCTCTTCACGACGCTCCACCCGCACAATCGGCACCGGCGCTTCAGGAGAAATACGATTGACTTCACCAAACCAATACCGATCCAGCATCACATCGCCAGCGATGAGAATACGTTTCTTCAGAAAATCGGCTGTACTAGTGCGTTCTTTATATTCCGCTTGTGAACTCACTACTCACCTCATTTACGCGTCAGTACGGAACGGCCTATCCCATGGTATTCAATACCGATTTCGGTCATAACACCTGGTTCGAATAAATTGCGGCCATCAAAAATAATTGCTTGCTTCAGACGTGCTTTCACCTGATCGAAATCCGGGCTGCGGAACGCTTTCCATTCAGTCACGATCGCCAGCGCATCGGCACCATCCAGGGCGTCCATAGGACTTGTCGCAAAACGAATCGAAGACAATAACTCCGGCGTATCGGCAAAATCTAATGCAAACACGCGCTTCGCTTCTTCCATCGATACCGGATCGTAGACGGCAACTGTTGCGCCATTACGCAGTAATTCACCCAACAAAACACGAGAAGAGGCAGCACGCATATCGTCAGTATTTGGTTTAAATGCCAAACCCCAGATGGCGAAGTGTCTGCCTTTTAGATTTTGCTCGAAACGCTGCAAAATTTTATTGCCCAAGACTTGTTTCTGACGCGCATTCACTGCTTCCACAGCTTGCAATATCAATAGATTTAAACCGTAGTCTTGCGCAGTACGTTCCAGTGCCTGCACATCTTTCGGGAAGCAAGAGCCGCCATAGCCGCAACCAGCATACAAGAAACTGTGTCCAATGCGTGGATCAGATCCAATCCCATGACGTACGGCTTCGATATCAGCGCCAACATGATCAGCCAGATTTGCTAATTCATTCATGAAAGAAATACGGGTCGCCAACATTGCGTTTGCTGCGTATTTGGTGAATTCCGCAGAACGTACATCCATCCAATACGTGCGTTCATGATTACGGTTAAACGGCGTGTATAGTTTTTTCATCATGCCGCGTGCTTTTTCACCTTGCGGAGAATTATCGCAACCAATGACGATACGATCGGGACGCATAAAATCCTCTACCGCCGCACCCTCTTTTAAGAATTCAGGATTAGATACTACTGAGAAATTGGCATCCGATCCGCGTGCTGTCAGTTCTGACTGCAGAGCAGCTGCAACGCGGTCTGCAGTACCTACAGGTACCGTAGATTTGTCGACCACGACCTTGAAAGCATTCATGTATTTACCGATATTACGCGCTGCTGCCAACACGTATTGCAGGTCGGCAGAGCCATCTTCGTCAGGAGGCGTACCTACCGCAATAAATTGCACGTCACCATGAGCAACGCTGGCTTCGACATCGGTAGAAAAACGAATACGTCCTGCAGCGCGATTGCGTGCAACGATTTCTTCGAGGCCCGGCTCATGAATGGGGATGCCACCGTTATTGAGTATCTCAATTTTTTTGCTATCGACGTCTAAACAGAAAACGTCATTACCCAATTCGGCCAGGCAAGCGCCCGTGACCAAACCGACATAGCCAGTACCAATAATAGTAATTTTCATTTTGTGATCACAATCTAAAAAATGCTGATGTTCTGTATCGATGCTATCGCGGTGATTGATACAAGCTGTTTTACTCATCGCTACGTCCTTCGCATGAAGGATAAAAATCAATTCACCTGCTCAACCACCGTTGATACTTATTAATTCATCACGTTCAATTCTTCTGTGCGGCGTGGCGGGTAGGTTTCCCACCGGCTGCACCCAGGACAATGCCAATAAAACTGGCGCGCTTTAAAGCCGCAATGCGAACATTGGTAACGTGCCAGCTTTTGCGCATACCCATGCACCAGATTTTTCACAATAGCCAACTCAGGACGAACTTCTGGTGGAGCATCTAACATCCGTGCATCCAGTAATTTATCCAGCCCAAGTAGCGTTGGTGTACGACGTAATTCATCGCGCACCAATTGATTCGCTCCAGCAACAGAATCGAGCTCTAAAGTCGCTTTAAATACGACTTCCAATAAATCAATCGAAGGCGCTTCTGCCAGATAATTCTTCAACAAATTCAGACCTTCTTGCGGACGTTCGAGCTTGCGATAGCCATCCATCAGGCGTTGTGCGACCAACGCCACATGCGGCACACTTTGCTGCTCAACCCGACGCCAAGTGAGTACGGCTTTTTCAATATCGCCGTTAGCTTGATGGACGTCGCCGGCAAGGATAGTTGCTCGCACATTGTTTCTATCTGTTGCCAGCGCTTTATCGAGCATTGCCATCGCGGCATCCGCGTTAGTGTGAACCAATTCATCTTGCGCGATTTCGCAGTAAAACTGAGCGATTTCTTTTTGACGACCACCCGCCCCCGCTTCTTGCAAAGCGTGCGCCGCCTCAATCGCACGTGACCATTCTTTTTCACGTTGATATATTTCCAGCAACGCGCGTCGGGCTTGCGCCTCGAAATTACTCGACAACAACACCGTAAATGCTTCTTCAGCACGGTCAAGGAGGCCAGCTTTCAGATAATCCTGTCCCAATTCAAATCTGGCCTGAGTTTTTTGTTCTACGGGTAAATCTGGACGCGCCAGCAAATTTTGGTGAACCCGAATCGCACGTTCGGTTTCACCACGACGGCGGAACAAATTACCCAACGCAAAATGTAATTCAACCGATTCCGGGTCAAGACGAACAATCTCAATAAAAGCGTCAATCGCTTTGTCGGGTTGTTCGTTCAACAAAAAATTCAACCCTTTAAAATAACCTTTTGGCAGGCTGCGCGACTCCGATAACAACTGACGGATATCAACACGGGCAGCAATCCAGCCGAGGGTAAAAAACAAGGGGATGCCTAGCAACCACCAAATTTCAAAATCCATTTTTTCTTATTTTCTTTCAACATAGCCAACAATTTACCGGCAATTTCAGACCAGGTTAGAAACACAAAAATATGCGCTAACCCTGCCGCTATTTAAGTGTTACGAATGCTATCAGGTTGTGGCGCCTGTGTGCTGGCACGCTCTGCCTCTTCCCGTTCTTTTTCAATTTCGGCCAACGTCTTTTTATGACGATGCAGGTCTCGACGATGTCGAAATACCATTGGTACCATCGCTAAAATTCCCAACACTGCACCTGCAACAAAGAACACCAGAAGCATGATGACCAACGGCGCTTTTTGCTCATATCCGAAAAAATAACGGAGCGTCACTTCGCTATCATTCTTTAAGGCAAAACCAAAAAACAAAACGAAGAGTATAAGAGTAAGCAGTCTGGAAACATATTTCATGGACGCATCCTAAAAATGGAGAGTAGCACACCAAGTACCGCATCAAGTGCCGTACCAACATTGAGGTAATTTTGCGTAAGTCCGCCGATATTGTGAACTAATATTGTGAACTAATTGAGTAATAAAGTAGACATTGTACTGAAAAAAAACGGCATACCGGAAAAACCGATATACCGTTCTTATTTTGCGTCAATCGCAAAGTCCGACGACCCGTCTAATCATCACGTATCGGCTGCCCAACCATGGCATCGACACGTTCGCGCAATTCCTTACCTGGTTTAAAATGCGGTACCCGTTTTTCAGGAACCATCACTTTATCGCCAGACTTAGGATTACGACCTATCCTTGGTGGACGACTGTTCAGAGCGAAACTGCCGAAACCACGGATCTCAATGCGCTGTCCGGTTGCCAAAGCATCGGACATTGCATCAAGGATGGTTTTGACTGCGACATCCACATCTTTAGCTACCAGCTGTGGATATCGCTCTGCCAGACGAGCTATCAGCTCCGACTTCGTCATATGTATAAGACCTAATGACTAGATTAAGCTTAGTTTTTGTTGTCGAGCTTAGCTTTCAACAACGCGCCCAGGCTTGTAGTACCAGAAGCTGCGTTAGCATCAACTGTTGTCGACATTTTTTGCATTGCTTCTTGTGTTTCAGCGCTATCTTTTGCTTTGATAGACAACTGGATACCACGTGCTTTACGGTCGATGTTCAGAACCAAAGCTTCAACGCTGTCGCCAACTTTCAGGTGTGTACCAGCATCTTCCACGCGGTCGCGGGAGATTTCTGATGCACGCAGGTAGCCTTCAACGTCGTCTGCCAATTGGATTACTGCACCTTTAGCTTCAACAGATTTCACTGTACCAACAACGATCGCACCTTTGTCGTTCATTGCGCAGTAGTTGTTGAATGGGTCACCTTCCAATTGCTTAACGCCCAGGGAAACGCGCTCACGCTCAACGTCGATTGCCAGAACGATGGCTTCCAGCTCGTCACCTTTCTTGAACTTGCGAACTGCTTCTTCGCCAGCTTCGTTCCAGGACAAGTCAGACAAATGTACCAGACCGTCGATGTTGCCGGACAAGCCGATGAACACGCCGAAGTCAGTGATAGATTTGATTGCGCCACGAACTTTGTCGCCTTTCTTGTGATTGATCGCGAAATCATCCCAAGGATTAGCTTTACATTGTTTCATGCCGAGGCTGATACGACGACGTTCTTCGTCGATTTCCAGAACCATGACTTCAACTTCGTCGCCCAATTGAACTACTTTGTTTGGTGCAACGTTTTTGTTTGTCCAGTCCATTTCGGAAACGTGTACCAGACCTTCGATACCTTGTTCTACTTCAACGAACGCGCCGTAGTCGGTCAGGTTAGTTACTTTACCGAACAAACGTGTGTTCGCTGGGTAACGACGTGACAAACCTGTCCATGGATCGTCGCCCAATTGTTTTACGCCCAGGGAAACACGGTTTTTCTCTTGGTCGAATTTCAATACTTTTGCAGTGATTTCTTGACCAACTGTCAACACCTCGGAAGGGTGACGTACACGACGCCATGCCAAGTCAGTGATGTGCAACAAGCCATCGATGCCGCCCAGATCAACGAACGCGCCGTAGTCGGTGATGTTTTTAACAACACCAGTAACCACTGTGCCTTCTTTCAGGGTTTCCATCAATTTTTGACGCTCTTCGCCCATGGACGCTTCAACAACAGCGCGGCGGGACAGAACAACGTTGTTACGTTTGCGGTCAAGCTTGATAACTTTGAATTCCATGGTTTTGCCTTCGTAAGGAGTTGTATCCTTAACTGGGCGTGTATCAACCAAAGAACCTGGCAAGAAAGCGCGGATGCCGTTCGTCAGAACAGTCAAACCACCTTTAACTTTACCATTAACTGTACCAGTAACGATCTCGCCAGACTCCAGCGCTTTTTCCAGCGCGAGCCAGGAAGCCAGACGTTTAGCTTTGTCACGGGACAAAATTGTGTCGCCGAAACCGTTTTCCAGCGAGTCAATCGCTACGGAAACGAAATCGCCGATATTAACTTCCAGGTCGCCCTGGTCGTTTTTGAATTCTTCAACAGGGATGAAGGCTTCAGACTTCAAGCCTGCGTTCACGATCACGAAGTTGTGGTCGATACGAACGACTTCAGCAGAAATCACTTCACCGGAACGCATATCCTGACGTGACAGGGACTCTTCGAACAAAGCTGCGAAGCTGTCTGCACCGGTTGCGAAATCTTGGGACATGAATACAGTAGACATAATATTTACGAGTTAGCCGGAATAGCACAATGGCACTATTTACCGGGTTAGGTTAAACAACCCTTTAACAAGCTTGCCTCATTAAAGGGGACGTACAACACAAGGATCTTTAAAAAATTACGCAGATTTTTGTGTTTTTGCAAACCATTCCAACACGTTTTGCACCGCTTGTTCAGCGGTAATTTCTGACGTATCGAGAATAATTGCATCTGGTGAAGGCTTGAGCGGCGCTGCGGTTCGGGCACTATCCCTTGCGTCACGTTCTATCAAATCTTTTACCAAGTTTTCCATATTAGCAGAAATTCCCTTTTCAATCAATTGCTTATATCGACGACTTGCGCGCGCCTCAGCACTTGCTGTTAAGAAAATTTTTAACTGCGCATCCGGGAAAATAACTGTCCCCATATCGCGCCCGTCTGCTACCAGACCAGGTGTATTTCTGAAAGATACTTGCAAATCCACCAATGCCTTGCGCACCTCTTGCAGCACAGCAATTTTGGAGGCTGCGACTCCAATCGCTTCGGCACGCACTTCGTCTGTAACATCCACATCTTCCAGCAAAACGTGGCCATGATCAAAACGACAAGGTAAGGCACGAGCCAACGCAGCGATTGCAGGCTCATCATCCAGCGCAACGCCTTTGTTTTGGGCCATTAACGCAGTCAGGCGATACAAGGCGCCTGAATCGAGGTAGTGATAACCCAGATGCTTCGCGACGCGATGCGCGACTGTACCCTTACCGGAAGCGGTTGGACCATCAATCGTAATTACCGGGCTGAGTAAGCTCATAGGGGGAGTATCCGTAAAATTCATTCAATTGTCATTACAAGTACAAGAGGTATTTTTAATACAAGGGGGAGTATCAAAAAAGCTCTGTATGGTTAATTTTAGCAAATGCTTCAAAATAATCCGGAAAGGTCTTGGCAACACATTGCGGATCATTGATACGCATCACTGCACCGCGTCTGGCTTTACCATCCAAACTTGCGAGCGAAAAACACATTGCCATACGATGATCGTCGTAAGTATCGATCGTTGCTGGCAAGATTTGCGCTGGCGGGGTGACTTTCATGTAATCAGCCCCCTCTTCCACTATCGCACCTAGCTTGCGCAATTCCGTTGCCATGGCTGATAAGCGATCAGTTTCTTTGACGCGCCAGCTCGCAATGTTACGCAACGTGGTGGTGCCATTGGCATATAACGCCGCAATCGCAATCGTCATTGCGGCATCAGGAATATGATTGAAATCCATATCAATCGATTGCAATATGCCATTCGATCGCACTTCTATCCAGTTATCGCCACGGGTAATGGTCGCGCCCATTTGCTCCAATGCTTCGGCAAAGCGAACGTCACCTTGAATACTGTCACGCCCGACCCCCTCAACTCGCACCGGACCGCCGGCAATAGCGCCCGCTGCCAGGAAATACGAAGCCGATGATGCATCACCTTCGACATGCACCACGCCAGGTGATTTGTAATGTTGTCCTTGCTTAATGGTAAATACTTGCCACGCATCGCGTTGCACTTCGACGCCAAATCTTTGCATGAGATTAAGCGTAATTTCTATATACGGCTTAGAAATCAATTCACCAACGACTTCAATCACAACATCATGCGCTTTCGCCATGAGAGGCGCCGCCATCAGCAAGGCCGTTAAAAACTGGCTGGATACATTACCCTTGACTTGCAAACGCTGAGCGTGGATATGCCCGCGGCGTATGTGCAAGGGCGGATAACCAGGATTGCCGGTGTAATCGATTTGCGCACCAGCGTGATTTAAAGCTTCGACCAGATCGCCGATCGGGCGCTCATGCATGCGCGCAACGCCATGCACCGTGTAATCGCCACCGAGCACTGCCAGGGCTGCGACTAATGGACGTATCGCGGTACCCGCATTGCCCATAAACAGATCCGCGTTATGATGTGGGAAATTACCACTGGCACCATGCACGATGTAGTTCTGTGTTTCGCCGTCACGTTCCCAATGTACGCCCAATTTTTGCAAGGCATTGAGCATCACCATCGTGTCATCAGAGGACAACAAGTCTTTAATTTCGGTCACACCTTCAGATAAGGCGGCCAACAGCAATGTACGATTAGAAATACTTTTAGAACCCGGCAGGCGCACTGTTCCCTGAACTTGCATCACAGGTTGCAAATCGATGTAATGCGGATAATGTTTGCTGTGTTGTGTCATTCTCGTTTGATCTTTTATTTGGGTTTTATCTTTGGATAAATTAAAAGCCGCGGCAATTAATCGCCACCTTCTCGCTGCTGTTTTTCGGCTGCTTCAATCGCGCTAATCCAATTATGCCGCGCCTTTTGCGCATTGCTATAAATGTCTTCAATTGCAGCTCCATCCGCCTGCACCAGATGTTCGCGCAGTATCGCTAAACGTGCGGTGTAAGAATCCAACTCTTCCAGCATTGCCACGCGGTTGGCAAGCGTAATGTCGCGCCACATTTCCGGCGAAGAACCAGCGATCCGCGTAAAGTCCCGAAAACCACTGGCGGCATATTGGAACAAGGTATCTGCATGCGGCTTACGTGCCACATCGTCCACCAAGGCATACGCCAGCAAGTGTGGCAAATGACTGACCGCCGCAAATACAGCGTCGTGCTGCGCGGGATTAAGCTGATGAATGATCGCGCCGCATTGTTGCCATGCCCAGGCAACTGCCGCCACGTCGTCATTGGTATTTTCTGGCAAACGCGTAATCACGACTTTTTTACAAACGTACAAATCAGTCAATGCAGCTTCCGGACCATTCAACTCACGCCCTGCAATAGGATGCGCAGGAACAAATTGTGCGATTTTGTTACCCAAAGCCGCACGTGCCGCGAGCACCACATCTGCCTTGGTACTTCCTGCATCAGTAACGATGGTTTTCGCATTCAAAAATGGCACGATCGCACGCAAGATGCTTTCAGTTTGCGCGACAGGTGCTGCAATCATAATCAGATCGCTGCCGGCAACAGCCTCTTCGACCGAATCAGCAATATGATCAATGATGCCCAACTGCTGCGCTGTTTCCAGCGATGTACGACTACGACCAACGCCTACGATTTGCCTGACCGCGCCAGACTTTTTTAACGCTAAGGCAAATGAACCACCGATTAAACCAACACCGAAAATGGCGATACGATTAAACACTGTTTGCATCGTTCGCTCACAAAGTACACGGGTAAGAACCCAGGACCTTAAAGAAGGCCGCCTTGTCATTCAAATCTGCCATGGCTGCTGCCACCTTGGTGTCCTGCACATGCCCTTCTACGTCAACGTAGAAGTAATATTCCCAATTGCCCGTACGTGCCGGACGCGACTCAAAACGCGTCATCGAAACACCGTGTTTAGAGAGCGGCGCCAGCAGGTTGTAGACAGCACCGGCTTTGTTTGGCGTTGCTAAAACGATCGAGGTTTGATCCTTGCCACTTGGCGTGGTTTGCAAACGCCCGACGACCGCAAAACGAGTGCGATTATGCGGATCATCCTGAATATGCGCACTGACGATGCCGAGATTGTATTGCTGACCTGCGATCTCGCTGGCAATCGCCGCAACGGTGAAATCGCCACTCGCCATGCGCGCTGCTTCTGCATTGGAAGCAACCGCATGTCGCTCAATATGCGGATAGTGTTGGTTCAGCCACGCCTGGCATTGCGCCAGAGCCTGAGAATGGGCGCAGATGCGGCTCACACCTTCCATATTGCCGGATTTACCCATCAAACTATGCTGGACTGGAATCGCCAATTCACCACTAATGATCAGGCTGGTTTGCAACAGCAAATCGAGGGTGCGGTTAATCGCACCTTCAGAAGAATTCTCAATTGGCACGACACCAAAATCTGCCGTACCGGCTTCGGTTGCGCGAAACACTTCGTCGATCGAAACGCAAGGTAAAGCCTGAATTGCGTGTCCAAATTGTTTATAGACTGCTTGCTCACTAAATGTGCCGACTGGCCCTAAAAACGCCACAACGACGCGACGTTCCAGTGCACGGCAGGCCGACATAATTTCACGGAAAATCAGTTGAATATCGTCACTCAATAAAGGGCCAGGATTGCGCTCCGCTACGCTGCGTAATACCTGCGCTTCGCGCTCAGGTCGAAACACTGGTGCGTTGGTTTCTGCTTTGACGTGACCGACTTCTTCGGCAACCCGTGCGCGTTGATTCAACAGATCTAAAATCTGCGCATCAATGGCATCTATTTTTTGACGTAAAGGGAGTAATTTATTATCGCTCATGCTGTACCTAAAAACCGTGTTTGATCGTTGTGTAGGCAGCTCGCACTCGCGGCGAGCTGCGTGATATTTCGTGTACCTATACCAGACTTGTGATCTGGCCCGGCAGCGCTACGGTTTCCAGGTGATGGCGGATACCATGCTCAGAAAGCGCTACCGAACAAGTGTTTGCATTTCAGGATTTTTTTGATCGCTGATTTTATTGCGTATTTAATTGCGTATTTAATTGCGTATTTAATTATTTTCGTCGCTGATGCGACAACAAGCCATATTACCGCAAGTCTACTTGTGGGAAGCTTGCGCAAATTCCTGCATAAAATGAACTAAAGCCTGCACGCCTTCAAATGGCATTGCGTTATAGATCGAAGCACGCATACCACCGACCGATTTATGCCCTTTTAATTGCAGCAATCCACGCTCTTTGGCCGCTGCAAGGAAGCTGGCATTCAAGGTTTCATCTTTCAGATAAAACGGTACGTTCATGCGGGAGCGATAGGCCTTTTCAACACGATTTTCATAAAAGTCTGTCGAGTCCAGATAATCGTAAAGCAAGGTCGCTTTGGCGATATTTTTTTGCTCCATCGCTGCGACGCCACCCTGACGTTTCAGCCATTGGAACACCAAGCCCGCAATATAAATTGCATAGGTTGGTGGCGTGTTATACATAGAACCATTTTCAGCAACGATTTTCCAATCGAACGCAGAAGGACAGCACGGCAACGCCTGCCCCAATAAATCATCGCGCACTATCGCAATGGTTAAACCAGCGGGACCAATATTTTTTTGCGCTCCACCAAAGATGACGCCGTAACGGCTCACATCAATTTCACGCGACAAAATATGTGAAGACATATCTGCAACGATAGGCGCGCCATTGGTATCAGCTGCGACGTCCGGCACGAAATGATATTCAACCCCATCAATGGTTTCGTTGGTGCACAGATGCACGTACGCGGCATCGGCTGTCAATTTCCAGCTATCACGTGCAGGCACAGAGGTGAATCCGTTTTCAGCAGCAGAGGCTGCGACATTCACCTTAGCGTATTTCTGCGCTTCTTTGATGGACTTGCCACTCCACGAACCGGTATGTACAAAGTCGATTGTCGCATCTGGACGCAAGCCCATTAAGTTCATGGGAACAATCGCGTTCTCACCTAAACCACCACCCTGCAAAAACAGGATTTTGTAATTTGCCGGGATCGCCAGCAAATCACGCAAATCTTGTTGCGCGGCATCCATGATAGACATGAATTCCGCGCCCCTGTGACTCATCTCCATGACAGACATACCGCTGCCATGCCAATCTAACATCTCGGCAGCGGCTTGCTGCAAAACCTCTTTAGGCAAGACCGCCGGACCGGCTGAAAAATTGTAGATGACCGTCATTTATTTACTCCGCTACATTAGCATCTGGACTTGTACCTGAAGCATTTCCATCGACTTCACCAGCATCGGCGGCATCAGCAGATTCGATTGCATCAATCGCCTCTGGATCTGCATCCGTCTCAACAATACGCTGCAAGCCAGACAGTTTAGTACCGTCTTCAACAGCAATCAGTGTCACGCCTTGTGTTGCACGACCCATTTCACGAATTTCAGAAACGCGGGTACGGATCAACACACCACCCGTTGTAATCAGCATGATTTCATCAGTTGCTTCAACCAGGGTTGCAGCAACGACTTTACCGTTACGCTCAGACGTCTGGATTGCGATCATCCCTTTGGTACCACGACCGTGACGTGTGTATTCCGTGATCGGTGTACGTTTGCCGAAGCCATTTTCCGTCGCTGTCAAGACTGATTGCTGCTCATTTTCTGCCACTAACAAAGCAATCACTTGTTGCGATTCATCCAGATTCATACCACGAACGCCACGTGCGGTACGCCCCATAGGACGTACATCATTTTCATCAAAGCGGACTGCTTTACCAGAATCAGAGAACAACATGACATCGTGTTTGCCATCGGTCAATGCTGCACCGATCAGGAAATCGCCTTCATCCAAATCGACCGCAATAATGCCGGCTTTACGTGGGTTACTGAAATCCGTTAACGGTGTTTTCTTCACAGTACCAAGGCTAGTCGCCATGAAGACATAATGATCTTCAGGGAAGCTACGGTTATCGCCTGACAAAGGCAGAATGACTGTAATTTTTTCACCGTCTTGCAGCGGGAACATATTCACAATAGGCTTACCACGTGAAGTACGAGAACCTTGTGGTACTTCCCAGACTTTCAACCAGTACAAACGACCACGGTTACTGAAGCACAGGATGTAATCATGTGTATTGGCGACGAATAATTGTTCGATCCAGTCATCGTCTTTGGTTGCTGTCGCCTGCTTGCCGCGACCGCCGCGTTTTTGCGCGCGGTATTCAGACAGCGGTTGCGATTTCATGTAACCGGTGTGTGACAAAGTCACGACCATATCTTGCGGCGTAATTAAATCTTCGGTTTCCAGATCCGTGGCGTTATGCGTGATTTCTGAACGACGTACATCTTTGTTGCCTTCGCCGTATTCGTTTTTCGCTAATGTCAATTCATCTGTGATGATGGTTGTCACGCGCTCTGGCTTCGACAAAATATCGAGCAAATCAGCGATTTCAGCCATCACATCTTTGTATTCGTTGACAATCTTGTCTTGTTCCAGACCAGTCAAACGTTGCAAACGCATTTGCAGAATTTCTTGCGCCTGATCATCCGACAGTTTGTATAAACCGTCATTTTGAATACCATAATGCGCCGGAAGATTCTCTGGGCGGAAAGCAGCGATACCACCTGGATTGTCAGCCGCGGTACGTGTCAACATTTCACGTACCATGGAGCTATCCCAGGCGCGGGTCATCAATTCTTGTTTCGCGATTGGCGGTGTTGGCGCCGCTTTAATGATCGCGATGAAATCATCAATATTAGCCAGAGCAACAGCCAGACCTTCGAGCACATGACCGCGTTCACGCGCTTTGCGTAACTCAAATACGGTACGGCGTGTCACAACCTCACGGCGATGCGACAAGAAGCATTCCAGCATTTGCTTTAAATTCAGCAATTTTGGCTGACCATTGACCAGCGCCACCATGTTCATACCAAACGTATCTTGCAATTGCGTTTGTTTGTACAGGTTATTGAGAACGACGTCGGGCACTTCGCCGCGCTTTAATTCGATCACAACGCGCATACCGGATTTATCTGATTCATCGCGAATATCAGAAATACCTTCGAGCTTTTTGTCGCGCACTAATTCAGCGATACGTTCGAGCAAAGATTTCTTATTGACCTGATATGGCAGCTCATCGACGATCAGTGCAGTGCGATTATCTTTGCCGAATTCTTCAAAATGCGTCTTAGCGCGCATCACAACGCGGCCACGGCCAGTGCGATAACCATCGCGTACGCCAGAAACGCCATAAATAATACCGGCAGTCGGGAAATCTGGCGCCGGGATAATTTCGATCAGCTCATCAATTGTGCAATCTGCATTGCGCAGCACGTGCAACGCACCGTTAATGACTTCAGTAATATTATGTGGCGGAATATTCGTCGCCATACCCACCGCGATCCCGGAAGCGCCGTTGATCAGCAAGTTAGGAATACGGGTCGGCAATACGGATGGTTCTTTTTCTTTACCATCGTAGTTAGGTACAAAATCGACGGTTTCTTTCTCGATATCGGCCAGAATTTCATTGGCGATTTTATCGAGACGACATTCGGTATAACGCATCGCCGCGGCGTTATCGCCGTCGACCGAACCGAAGTTACCCTGACCATCAACAAGCGTGTAACGCAAAGAGAAATCCTGCGCCATACGTACCAAAGTGTCGTAAATAGAAGCGTCGCCATGCGGGTGATACTTACCCATGACTTCACCGACCACACGTGCACATTTCACGAAAGGACGGTTATAGACGTTGTTCATTTCATGCATCGCGAACAATACGCGACGATGCACTGGCTTTAAGCCATCACGCACGTCCGGCAAGGCTCGACCAACGATCACGCTCATGGCGTAATCGAGGTAACTCTTGCGCATTTCTTCTTCAAGGGAAATCGGGAGTGTTTCTTTTGCGAATTGATCCATTGGCAGGCCGGCAAATTAGAGCTTGGTTAATTGACGACGCTATATATACTGATGTAAATCTCGTGATGCGATTCTAGTGATGTAAGCTTGCTCAAAATCTGTACGCGTTTTTATCAACGATAACCGCCCGACTTCGCGTACAAAAATAATATGCATCCAGAACCTGAGTTAAGGACGATTGCACAAGATCCATCAATTTACATAGCGTTTAACTCTTGATTCTAACATGCCTCACGCACCTAAAGCGGCATAAATAGCATTTATGCACAGATCTGCGACGCTGAGTGAGCTCAATGATGTGCGTATATTAAAAAGTCTCAAAAAATACCCAGACAATTTTGAATAAACTGCTGCATTGCAACATTCAAACACCAAAAAAGGGCCAAAATTTTCAATTTAAGTGCGAATAAAACCCGCTTTTTCAACAAAAAAATAGCCTTTTATCCTTAAATTTTGATCTTTAAACGACAAAAAAAGCACACTTACCAGTACTAATTTGAGCTAAAAACAAAGATTTACAATTCAACAATACCACTGAAAATCCGCTTAAAATTAGTCTAATTTCATCAAACTCCTTATATTTCGTTGCCAATACACGACATATTTGCCTCTTTCTCAGTTTTCCGAATTAACAAGAATGCCAATGACTTACGCATCTATGGCAAAATGGCGACGAATGGTAAAAGTCTGCTTGAAGAAATAGTATTGTCATCAAGCACATGGTATCATCCGGTTTTATGCAGCATTTTGCGCAGTTTATCTGCGGTAATTCAATCTCACCCGAGAGGAGAAATATGAAAATTTT
This sequence comes from Cognatundibacterium jejuense, assembly GCF_014284255.1. GTDB lineage: Bacteria > Pseudomonadota > Gammaproteobacteria > Burkholderiales > Burkholderiaceae_D > Undibacterium > Undibacterium jejuense. The sequence goes on along the minus strand of NZ_JACOFV010000011.1, from coordinate 10,883 downwards.
AGTTAAGCTCGTTATCGCAGCGTCCGCAGTGGCTTCTTTTTCTGCATTCGCACAACAACAAGACATCAAAGCAAGCACACCTAACAGCGCATACGTTCAAGACGGCCGCGGTGTAGTTGCTATGGATCCATTTGGTCTGTGCTGGCGCACTGGCTACTGGACACCAGCTGATGCGGTTCCAGGTTGCGATGCACCATTGGTAAAAGAAGCTGCTCCTGCACCTGCACCAGCTCCTGCACCAGTAGTTGTACCAGCACCAGCACCAAAACCAGCTCCAGTTCCAACTTCCGAAAAAGTTACTTTCGCTGCTAGCGCATTGTTTGACTTCGACAAAGCTGTATTGAAACCAGAAGGCAAAAAACAACTGGACGACATGGCTGCTAAGTTGAAAGAAATCAACCTGGAAGTAGTAGTTGCTGTTGGTCACACTGACTCCGTTGGTACAGACGCATACAATCAAAAATTGTCTGTTCGTCGTGCTGAAGCAGTTAAAGCTTACTTGGTAACTAAAGGTATCGAAGCTAACCGTGTTTACACTGAAGGCAAAGGCAAAAAACAACCAGTTGCTGACAACAAAACAGCAGAAGGCCGTGCTAAAAACCGTCGTGTAGAGATCGAAGTTGTTGGTACTCACACAGTAACTAAATAATTAAACTCCGGTTTATTTATTGAAAAACCCCGCTTCGCGGGGTTTTTTATTTTTTACTGCATTTTTCTCTTCGTTTCTCATCTCCTTCCATCCAACATCAACACCATAGCAAATGACGCAGCAACTCAATCTTTCATGAATTGATGTCGGCTAATGCGATAAGTCTCTGAATCGCCTACAATACGTTCTTTGCCATTAGCACCTCGCGTGCCTCAGCGATTACATCATGTCTACCATCAATGCCGACCCAGCAGAAATTCAAAAATTCAGTGAACTTGCCCATCGCTGGTGGGATCCGACCTCAGAATTCCGTCCACTCCATGAAATCAACCCACTACGCCTGGAATGGATTAATCAGCGCATTCCGCTGGCAGGTAAAAATATCATCGACGTCGGTTGTGGTGGCGGTATCCTGGCTGAGTCCATGGCAAAAAAAGGGGCCACGGTCACTGGCATCGACTTATCTGACAAAGCCTTAAAGGTTGCGGATTTGCATAGCCTGGAATCTGGCGTATCAGTGCGCTATAAAAAAATTCCCGCCGAAGAAATGGCAGAAATGGAAGCAGGTCAATTTGACGTGGTCACTTGCATGGAAATGTTAGAACACGTTCCAGACCCCGCATCGATTATTCGCGCCTGCACCAGAATGGTCAAACCGGGAGGGCACGTTTTCTTTTCAACCTTAAATCGCAACGTCAAATCGTATCTGTTTGCGATCATCGGCGCTGAATATGTGCTGCAATTGCTACCAAAAGGCACGCATGACTATGCCAAATTTATTACTCCAGCAGAACTGACTCAGGATGTACGCAATGCCGGCCTGGAATTACATGCAATGAGAGGCCTGAGCTACAACCCGCTGACAAAAATGTATTCACTTAATAACGACACGAGTGTTAATTACATGATTGCTTGTACAAAGCCAGCTTAATATAAAGCACAGGGCAGCGCCAACGTATTCCGGAGGGGATCAGATTCAATATTTGATCCCCTTCTTTTGATTTCAATCACATACCATGCAAATTCCAAAAGCCATTTTATTTGATCTTGACGGCACCCTCGCCGATACCGCTCCAGACCTGGCAGCCGCGATCAACGTCATGCGCCGCAACCGGGATTTACCTCCCACACCTTATGAACATTTGCGCCCTTATGCGTCCGCCGGCGCGCGCGGCCTGATCGGCGCTGGTTTTAATATCAGACCGGAAGATCCGGAATACGAAGCGATGCGTATTGAATTTTTAAATCATTACGCATCAGCAATTGCTGATCAAAGCACACTTTTTGACGACGTACCACATCTACTCAACGGACTTGATGCCTTGCAATTACCGTGGGGCATCGTCACCAACAAAGCCATGCGCTTTACCGATGCACTGGTGCCCTTGCTCGATTTAAAACAAGCCCGTTGCATCATCTCTGGTGATACCACGCCGCACTCCAAACCACATCCTGCACCATTATTCGAAGCGGCAAAACAGCTGGCAATAGCGGCAGAACATTGCTGGTACGTTGGCGATGATTTGCGCGATATTCAAGCCGCCAAAGCGGCTGGCATGTATAGCATTGCCGCAGCATGGGGCTATTGTGGTGCAACTGAGCCTACTCATTGGAATGCTGATCTGGTGCTTTATAGTCCATTAGAATTGCTGGAAATCGTACGTAGCAAACATTTAGCGTAACGCAGCTATTGAATACCCTGTCCTTCGCCCCCATTATTGAGGTATACTAGCAAGGCTTAGGGGTCGACCAGGTTTCGACAGGGGTTGCAAAGCAGCGCAGGGCATACCGAGGCCAGACTACCTCGTAAATACAATCTGAAATTTATAACTGCAAACGATAACTCGTACGCATTAGCCGCTTAATACCGGCTAACCTTACACTACCTCGTCCATAGGGTGGGCTGGCAACAGCAGTAAGGACATTCATATGGAATCGTCTTGAGTCGGGTTACTTGGCTCAGGATTAAATAATAGGTAACTCGTCTTGCCGCAGCGTGTGCGTCCGCGTCGTCAAGATTAAATCAAATGGCAGCACTAAGTATGTAGAACTGTCTGTAGAGTGCTTCTGGACGCGGGTTCGATTCCCGCCGACTCCACCAGAATATGATTTAAAATCAAAAATTTACGATTTTAAAATAATCATTAATCGTGGTTATTTCTGGTCGTTTTGATACCAGAATGTCAACAAAATGACAGCAAGAGAAAGCTCGCAATTGCGGGCTTTTTTATTATCAATGCAACTTATTTCACTGAGGCTGAAACCCGACTTCAGTCATTCCGTAAATTTCGCCACCAATCACCGAACAATCAACAAGAACGCACAAATCCTCAATAATATATCAATCTCCCCTCTCGATCGCCTCTAGCGTAACCCACCGCTTTGAGACAAGTGACATTCATTGCCAAAGTCACATTCCGTAAATTGAAAAACTCCCCCCTTTGCTGCGGTTTAAATTTACGTTGAAACATACAATCGTTCCAAGCCTGTCTTGGATAAGTGCTCACCTTGACCGACTTTGTCAGCCAATTGTGAGGACAGATTCACACGCAAAAACGCACACACTTCCTGGCGGAAATTTTCTTCCCCAGCGGTAAAATTCAAATCCTTCTGGTCTTACCTCAATAAATTTCAAACAAGCCGGCGGCACCCATACCACCCGCAATACACATCGTAACGACCGCATATTTAATACCCCGCCGACGACCTTCGATCAGTACATGACCAGCCAGACGTGCCCCCGTCATGCCAAATGGATGACCAATGGAGATCGCGCCGCCATTTACATTCAGACGTTCATCTGGAATGCATAGACGCTGTTGACAATAAATACTCTGAGACGCAAACGCTTCGTTGAGTTCCCACAAACCGATGTCATCCATTTTTAAGCCATGGCGAGCGAGTAATTTTGGTACTGCAAAAACAGGCCCGATACCCATTTCATCGGGCTCACAACCAGCGACGACCATGCCACGAAACGCGCCCAATGGCGTAAGGTTGGCACGATTCGCTTCTTTAGCTTCCATTAACACGCAGGCTGACGCACCATCTGATAACTGAGAAGAGTTTCCCGCCGTAATGAAATGCTCGACACCGCGCACCGGCGCCAGTTTTGCCAGCCCCGCTAAATTGGTGTCGAGACGATTGCATGTATCCGCATCCACCGTCACAGCGCGTTGCGATACGGTGCCAGTGGCCTTGTCGGTGACTGCCATTACGGTACTGCAGGCGACGATTTCGTCGCGGTAACGTCCAGCCGCTTGGGCTTCAGAAGTTTTGCGCTGACTTTGTTCAGAAAAAATATCTTGCGCTTCGCGGCTGATGCCGTAGCGTGCGGCGACAATGTCTGCGGTTTCTATCATGGATAAATACAGATCTGGTTTGTGTTCCATTATCCATGGATCAAGGCTAGATGCACCGTCCTCACGTGTACGTATCTGAGAAATACTTTCGACGCCACCAGCGATCATCGCGGGCGCACCGTCGACCACGATGCGGCCAGCGGCCACGGCAATGGCTTGCAAGCCAGACGCACAAAAGCGATTGACCGTTGTGCCCGCAATGCTGATCGGCAGTCCAGCGCGGATGATGGTTTGACGTGCGATGTTACGACCGGTTGTACCTTCAGGGTAGCCACAACCAATAATCGCATCTTCGATCAACGCAGGATCAATCCCTGCGCGCTGTACCGCAGCACCGACAGCAAACGCGGCGAGTGCAGGACCAGAGGTAATATTGAATTCACCTCGATGTGCTTTCGTGAGCGGGGTACGGGCTGTTGAAACGATGACGGCTTCGCGCATGATGTTGGTCTCCTGAAATCTGAAATCTGAATTTTGAATTTTGAATTTTGAATTTTGAATTTTGAATTTTTTATTAACCAGGAATTACGCAAGATAGTTCAGTGCAACATCTTGTGAAGTGTTTTCAACCGGTGTTATATCCTGGACTATCACTTCGTTTGACATGATGCGACTCTCCCAATGGCATAGCAGCCAAGTTAGCTGAGTGTTGAAGTGTCTAGATTGTCATTAGAACAGTGAGAGCCATCACTTCATTTCTTGACATGGACACTGATATTAGTGCGTTTCTTGGGGATAGACAATCTATCTGTACTACCTTCTTTGCTTTAATAAATGTCTCGAATAAGAAAGCAGATGCTTTTTTATATTTCGATGGTGTTGAAAAATAGCGCCCCATGTACATAAAAAGCGATACAAAAATAAAAACCCGGGTTGCAAGCCCGGGTGATGGTTCAATCAATCAATTTTCCATCATTTCCAAAAAATGGAAATGGCCCCGGGTAATTGCCTATCAGCGCGGTGTGGCTGATTAAATGGCCGTCGTTCCACCAGTGCAGCAAATATCCTGGTGGTTCCATGCAGAAGTGACTTGGGGCTGAAGGGTTAATTTCTAACTCAATCTGATGCGCGGGACTGGGGCTTGTCATCGCCGGACGACCACCAACATGAGCGTGAATCGTGCGATGTAAGTGGCCACATAAAATGGCACTGACCTGCGGGTGGCGAGACATAATCTCAGCGAATTCCTCACGGCCTTTCAAACCAATATCATCCATATGCCCGATACCAGTTAAAAATGGCGGATGGTGCATCATGATCAGGGTAGGTACATCAGGCTGCTGTTGTAAAGTCTGGTCTAACCACCCAAGCCTCTCCTGGCACAACTCGCCTCCACCGGAGAAAGGTATCAGAGTATCGAGACCAATGATGCGAAAAGGGTATTCATCATTGATCGCAAAATGTAAAAATCCGCTCGCAGGCAAATAGCTCGCATCTTTAAAAGCACGACGCATTGCATCACGTTCGTCGTGGTTACCGGGAATAGCGATGATACGCTGCCTGATCGGGGCAAGTATGCTACGTAGATAGTCGTATTCTTCATCACGCCCCAGATCAACCAGATCCCCTGTCAGTAAAATAAGATCCGGTTGAATTTTTAACTGCATGATGTGGGCAACGCAGTCACGTAGCATTTGAGCGGTATCGACGATGTTATACGCCACCTTTCCAGGCATTTTGATATGGGTGTCGCTGATTTGTGCGATTAACATAGTGGCTCCTATAAGACGATAATGCCACGCGTATCAATGTGCAATCCGACCATATCGCCAGCTTTGAAATCGTAGCGGCTATGACTATCAATCACCAGTGGTTGCGGCTCGCCGACGTCGACTAGAATACGCGTACGGTCGCCCATGAAAACAGCTGTGTTGACGGTACCGCGTAAGCTAGTATTCTCATGCGCTTCGGCGATTTTAATATCTTCCGGACGGAACAAAATCGAATGCGCGGCGGTGTCTGGCTGCTGCCATGCCAACTGTCCCGCGTTACAAGAAAATATCCCGTCACGGATCTTGCCATTTAAACGATTCATGATGCCAATGAAATCCGCAACAAAGGTATTCGCAGGTTTCTGATAAATTTCACGCGGTGTACCTATTTGCGCAATGCGGCCATGCTCCATGACGACGATACGATCCCCCAAAGCCATTGCTTCAGTCTGGTCATGTGTGACATAGACAGAGGTGATTTTTAACTGACGTAATAAGCCGTCGATTTCGAGACGCAGACTATCACGTAGTTTGGCATCGAGTGCCGTTAAGGGTTCATCCAGCAATAAGGCACGCGGTCGTACCGCAATCGCCCGCGCCAGTGCGACACGCTGACACTGACCACCCGACAATTGCGTAATACGGCGATCTGCCAGACGTTCAATTTGCATCATCGCCAGCATTTCAGCGACACGCGCCTTGCTTTCTGCTGATGGCATTTTGCGGATTTTTAAACCATAACCAATGTTTTCGGCAACAGTCATGTTCGGGAATAAGGCATATGATTGGAACACCATGCCGACGTTTCTTTTTTCTATCGGCAATGCAGTAACATCGACGCCGTCAAACATTACTTTACCACCTTGATCTGGCTGTTCCTGACCTGCGATCATACGCAACGTCGTGGTTTTGCCGCAGCCCGACGGACCGAGTAATACCAGAGTTTCGCCAGCATGAATATCAAGACTAATTGGCTCCAGTGCTCGAGTACCATCGGCAAACGTCTTACTGCATTGTTGCAGCGAAATAGAGAGAGAGGATTGCATTTCCATTATTTGCTTTCTGTCGCGAGTTCTTCAGGTACAAAGCGCACAACACGTGCTTTACCGATAGCCTGTATCGCCAATAACAAAGGGGTGATCAGTAAAAAGAAAATCAAGGTGTAGGCACTGCCGATTTCAAAACGCAAAGAGGCATAAGCATCCGCCAGACCAACAGGTAAAGTTTTGGTCAGCGGCGTATGCAACAACCAGGTCATATTAAATTCACCAACGGATAAGGTGACGACCATTAGAGAACCAGCAAGTATGCCCGCACGGCAGTTAGGCAATACGATATCGACAAAACGTTGTGCAAAGTTTGCCCCCAACGAAGCAGCACCCTCTTCCAGGGTTTTTAAGTCAATAGCGTGCATCACAGCAAGTACGGAACGCACCATAAATGGCAAGGTGAACAGCACGTGACCGACCAGAATAAATAACCAGGAAGTCCGAAAACCGGGCACTCCACCAAAGGTGACAATCAATGCCAATGCGGTTGCCAGACCAGGAATCGCAATCGGCAAGACCAGCAATTCTTCGATAATTCGACTCAGGCGATTTTGTGTCCGCACTAATACATAGGCAGTCGGAATACCGAGAATCAAGGTGACGATCAAACACGCAACTGATAGTCCAAGTGATGCGAATAAAGTATCGCGATAACCATCCCAAACTTCCAATACCCAACGCAAAGTCAGACCGCTTTCCAGCCCCACCTGATAATTCGTCGTAACACCCGCAAGCATAGACATGCCAACTGGTACAATCAAAAATACGCAAACCAACAGCGTAAATAGCAACTGCAAAACAAATAAAACTCTATTTCTTGTCATCACTTTTTCCTTGCATGCCTTATGCCGCAGCAGCGACGGTTGCACTACTTGCGCTACGTGCCAATGCGAGGACGATCCACGTGACAACCCCCAACACAAAGCTAAGGGCGGACGCCATCGCAAAATTAGCAGACATTGTAAATTCGGTATAGATCACCATCGGCAACACATCGATACTTGAGGCCAAAGTAAATGCCGTACCAAACGCACCAACGGCTGTCGCAAAGCAAATGGCACCGGCAGAAATCATCGCAGGCTTCAGCCCCGGAATAATTACGTCAACCAAAACGCGCCATGGTGATGCGCCTAGTGAGCGAGCTGCCTCTTCTAAACGTGGATCAAGTTTTTCAGCGGCCGCCATGACGGTCAAAATCGTACGTGGCACCGAGAAATAAACATAGCCCATGAACAAACCAGACAAAGAGTAAGCGAACACCAAACGATCATGCCCCAGAGCTTCACTCAGATCGCCGATAATGCCCTGACGCCCGGCCAGCATGATGACCATGAAGCCAATTACGACGCCAGGAAAAGCTAAAGGTAAAGTCAGCAAACTCACCAACAAGGCATTACCTGGGAATTTATGACGCTGCAAAAAGACGCCGCTAATCCCGCTGATGATGAGCGTGACGATCGTGGTAGCTAGGCCAACTCCTAAGGTCGTCAATAAAGAATTCAGATAATTGTTGTCGGTCAGAATAGCTGTATATGCTGACCAGCCTTTGACCCCACCACCACCAATCATAAATAGCTTGGCCATTGGCAGCAAAAAGAACGCGGAAAAGAATATTCCTGTCGGAAGTAATAATAATGTCAGGCGACGGGTTTCAGTAGGCATTTGCGATGAATGTAAAGAACAGGGGGCATGACATGAAGGAACAGTTGGTGATCACTTCATCTATAGCGTTGCAGTTCATGCTCCAAAACGCCAATATAAGGCGCTTTGGAGCATTGATATGATCCGAATTACTTCCTTATTTCGCTTCGTTCTTATAACGTTCAATGATCATATTTTGTGCTGCTGCCAGCTTCTTCAAATCAACAGGTTTTGCACGTTCATATTCACTGTCAGGCAAAAATTTCGCCTTAGCTGCGGCTGACAACTTCTCCGCAAATACCGGACGCAAATACGCATTGCCCCACATTTGCTGGCTTTCGTCAGACAATACAAAGTCTAATACTTTTTTACCGTTTTCTTGGTTAGGACTATTTTTTACCAACGCCATGACGTAAGGGAAAACTACGGTGCCTTCTTTCGGAATCACGAATACGACTGGTGCTTTGTCGGTATATTGACCGCGATACGCATTAAAATCGTAATCAATCAGAATAGGAATTTCGCCGCTAATTACTCGAGAATAAGAAGTTTGCTTAGGAACGATGGCCTGATTTTTGACCAGCGCCTTAAAGAAATTGATACCAGGAGTAATGTTTTCATAAGTGCCGCCCAAGGCGAGATTGACTGCCATCACGCCGACCTGCCCGACAGCAGCAGAAGTCGGATCAAGGTAACCGACGAGGCCCTTGTATTCTGGCTTAAGCAGATCCGACCAGCTTTGTGGAACAGGCTTTTTACCTAAGGCGGCTTTGTTAATGAATAAGCCCAAAGTGCCTGAGTGAATGGTGAACCAGTTACCTTGCGGATCTTTTAAATCGGCGGGAATTTTATCCCAGTTTTTTGGTTTATATGGCGTGATGATCCCGGCTTCACGCGCCTGATCAGAAGCAATACCACCGAGATAAACAACGTCAGCAACGGGATTTGCTTTTTCCGCAATCATTGCAGTAATAGATTGGCCAGAATTTTTATTATCAGGTGGAATTTGTATGCCCAAACGCATTTGTATCGTTTTTAATTGGGTACCCCAATCTGCCCATTCTGGCGGACAGTTATAGCAAATTGCGCGGTTCTGCGCCTGTACACTACCACTCAATGCGATCAAGCCCAAAGCAAACGAGGCGACAACATGCTTCATCTTGAATAATTTCATAATCCACTTCTCCTGAAGTTACGGGGTAAAACGGGGTCGGAACAAATAATTAAGCGAACACCTGCCTGGTGCAATTGCTTTTCCAACTCAATGGAAATAGGTTTGTCGGTAAAGACAGCGGTTGCATCCGTAATGTGGCCACCACGGACTGTCGCACTGCGTCCAAATTTACTGTGATCCAAGACTAAGAATCGCTGACGACAGTGTGTACTCAATTCGGTCCGCATATGGACTTCGTCACTGCTGAAGTCCAATAATGTGCCATCTTCAGCGACGCCAGCGACACCGTAAATACCTATATCGACGGAAAAACGGCCAAAGAAATTGTGAGCCTCACTGGAGACCATATCTTGATCGAGATTGCGGATACGACCACCAGCAAGAGTAATTTCGCACTGAGGATTAGGTGATAAGGCAACAGCTACATTAATATTGTTAGTCATGACGCGCAGATGCGTATGTTCAACCAATGCGTGTGCACATTGCTCTGGCGTTGTTCCTATACCAAAAAACAAAGAGGCATCTTCAGGGACTTCCTTCGCAACCCGACGGGCAATCGCTCGCTTAGCATCAATGTTTAAAACCTGGCGCATCGGGTAGGCGAGATTTTCGCCGGTGCTGGGAACATCAACGCCCCCGTGACGGCGTCGCAAAATACCATGATCACAAAGTAAATTGACATCGCGTCGTATCGTTTGTGGCGTCACATCAAATTGCGCCGCCAGACTTTCTATGCTTTGAAAACCTGCAGTTCGCACCAGTTCGACAATCGCCTCGCCGCGTTCAATTGAACTGCGAACAGGAATTGGAAATGTATCAGAAGGAATCGTTTTAGACATGTTCATATGGTGAATCATTTTCACATGTGCCTACTATATGATAGGTTTGTTACGCGTTCATGACTGTTTACGTCCTTACATTTGTGCATTCAATTTTCAGGTGAATAATTTATATCAATTATCCATGTTCATTTGAAACTTCAGAATGATGTATAAAAATTCATTGAGTAATGTAGCAACAATAAAAAAAGACCGCAGTTTATTTAGGCTTTTAAAGTGCAAGCCGTACGGTAGTTTTAGGCGGACTGAAATCGACGGTCGCAGCCGTCCTACATTGCAGAGTTTAAGAGCGAGTCATTGCGGGGCGAAGAACGGTGAACGGTGAACGGTGAATGGGATTTGATAACCTTGGTGATTGTAGAAGAATTTCTGAATCACAAAAGCAAAACCCCTCGCTGTTTTCACAGAGAGGGGTTGCAATTTGGAGCCTGACGATAACCTACTTTCACACTGGTTG
>NZ_JACOFV010000010.1 GCF_014284255.1 Cognatundibacterium jejuense | reverse complement strand
CACCAAATTTTTTGGACAATACTGTCGCAATCGCTGCTGTCAGTGTAGTTTTACCGTGATCAACGTGACCAATTGTACCGACGTTGACGTGCGGCTTGGTGCGTTCGAACTTACCTTTTGCCATTTTGGACTCCTAACGATTTTGATGAGAATACTCAGGCACGCGCCCGACAAATTCAGACTAGACTACACCAGTTTACATGGTGCCCTTGACGTGGATTGAACACGTGGCCTCTCCCTTACCAAGGGAGTGCTCTACCACTGAGCTACAAGGGCAGCTCGTTTCGCACAAACACCATGCAAATAAAACTGGAGCGGGTGAAGGGAATCGAACCCTCGTCATAAGCTTGGAAGGCTTCAGCTCTACCATTGAGCTACACCCGCAGGGGCTACCACTTCAGCCGCATACTTACTAAAAAAATTCTTTTTCCTATGGTGGAGGGGGCTGGATTCGAACCAGCGTACTCAGAGAGAACAGATTTACAGTCTGTCGCCTTTAACCACTCGGCCACCCCTCCGTAGGGAACTCAGAACTATAGAGATGCAAAGAGCTTCTGTCAAGGACTATTTGAAAAAATTGTGGAAATGCCTCAACTTTTTGCGTGCGCAAGCTGAAAAGATTCTACTCCTTCAACTTTTGCCATCTCTTCTGATAAATGACAAATTGACATTGCAAGATGGCGGTTTTCTGCAACAGCAATAAAACGCCATTCCGGGCCGTGCTCGGTGTGATTGATCATCAAAGTCCGGGTCATCATACGGTATCCGCGTTCTTTCGCAACGCCTATCATTTCAGCTTCTTTCGGTTGGTAACCTCTTCTGAAGTGGATAGTAATAGCTATAGCGGCTTGAGATGGGAGCGAGAGTTCAAGTTTATGTACCCAGATCATGCATGCCGCGGACAGCAACGATAATAAGATGGCTGCTGCGTAGAACCCCACTCCAACGAGGATTCCGATCGCCGACGATGCCCAGATCGATGCGGCGGTCGTCAGGCCACTGATGCTAAAGCCTTCTTTCATGATCACGCCCGCCCCAAGAAAACCTATACCCGTTACTACGCCTTGCATGACACGAGTAGGATCTGGTGGCGATGGGCTCAACAATTTGCCACCAAACCAAAACTCAGGGTATCCCGCAAGCACAACCAACGCAGCTGAAGCCATGCAAACAAGACCATAAGTGCGCATTCCCGCTGCTCGCCCATGATAAGTACGTTCGTAACCGACGAAACAACCTAACACCAAAGCACCAGCCAGGTTGAGAAAAATAGTGATGTTCGCGCTTATTTCTGCGGGCGACCAAAATACCATCAACTGACTCAAAAAATCATTCATACAACCTCATTCAATTTCTGGAAAATTTTGCAAGTGTAAGGCATCGCATGGATTTGCGTTAGTGAACATTAAATAAAGATCCCTAAATAAATTGACCGTTCTTGTGTCATTTTTGCATTATCTTATAGGCAATATAGCAGCCGGCTTCAAACTACGTTAGCAAGCACACACATTCATAAAAGTACCGATAGAAAATCATTTATAAAGATGATCGATAGTTTGCAGGTAGTAATTTTTACCGCCTGCGTAGCAGTTTGTACAAAAAGCGCTTCTGAAGAAATCCTATGCTTTATAATCGGTAACACAAGCAAGCCACCCCCGTTTAACACTAAACAAACAGGAACAATTTGTTATTGATTGCCTTTTCGATATTTTGCGCTTAAGGTAAATAGACATGGTTACCTGCCAGCTGGCAAATTGGTACTGGACAAGGCTGGCTCTATGGCTCGAAGCCACGACAGATGACATCCTGGTCGTTGTAATGCGCCCATCACGCTATATTGAATCACCTATGTCGGAGCAAATGGGAAGAAATTCCCACCTACTCCGCGAAATCTAATCCCCATATAAGCAATGATCCGAATTTTCCACAATCCACGTTGTTCAAAATCCCGTGAAACCTTAAGCCTGTTACAAGCAATTTCAGAAGAAAAACAGCTTTCAATTGAGATTATCGACTACCAAAAGACGCCGCTGACTCAGGAGCAGCTAAATACCCTGTTGCATGAGCTAGGTGGAGATGTACAAGTTATGTTGCGCTCCAATGAAGACGCATATTTGGTTCACGGTCTGGCAAATGCTGATGCTCCAAGCGCACTGCAGGCCATCGTCGCCCATCCCATCCTGCTGCAACGTCCTATCGTTAGTTTCCATGGCAAAGCAGCAATAGGCCGGCCACCAGAACAAGTTTTAGCTTTATTTGAAGAAAGTATCTGAACATGAATGAATTCAAACTCGCCGCTGGCAGCGTAGTCAAATTGGGTGCGATCACGACCCAGTTGTATCCTATCCTCAGAAACGGGCTGGCAGCGAATACACCAGCACACCAATTTGACGCCACAGGCGCAAACGATGCAGGCAGGAGCAACACACCAGGTGTACAAATCGGCGAACTGATGGCGTATTTCTCCGCTTGTGCCGGTTTTTGTAGCAATACCAGCGCGGTTCACCATCAGCATGAAGAAGTGATGGGACGATTTGTTACGACTTTGCAGGACAAACGCGGCGAGAAACCTGTTATGCCTGAACTGGAAGAAATTGCCCATCAAGCCGGATTACCTGTCGTACTAGAAATGATACTGGAAGAGGATTGTGTCTTGTTAGCCGACACCCAGTTCGTCAGCGAGTCAGAAATCGACAAAAGCTGGAAATTTTGGCGTAGCGGCTTTTTACAACGTGAAGGCGGCATTCCATCTACCTGGATTAAGCAGTTTTATTTCCCACGCTTGCTTGACTATCGTGATGTCACAGCGGCAAAAAATCCGCGCAGTCTGGAACAAACGACCGATGCCGCATTAATGGTTGGTGGTTTGATGCAAAAGTGGCATAAGGATGCGCCTGGTGATTTATTAGCAGCATTCAGAAAGCAATATGGTCGAATCAACTTCTCTCAGCGCAGCAATTTTGATGAGACATCCTTAGAGCGTTTTTTCAATTTAAACGCAATGATAGATCCGGCAACACGTTTATTAAATCAAATGACAATGTGGCAAGACATTGATGCATTGGCAAAAAAACAGGGCATATCCCTGAACTAAACGCTGGCATTATGTCAATTCAATAAGGCAAACAAGAAAACAAAGCGAAAAACGGTACACCGTTTAGAGTTAGTTCGCGTTATATACCTTAGCTTGGCTCGCGACCTGAAGGCGCATTGACCTTAATGATCGCTTTATTGATATTTTTGGAAACAGCATGAACCGTATCTCATATTTAGTAGCAAGTGCAGTGGTAGTCGCTTCCTTGACTGGCTGTGTAGTTGAAGCACCGCGACATCCTTACTATGTTAGCTCAGTAGTCAGGGTAGCCCCGCCTCCACCGCAAGTGGAAATCGTCAGCGCCCCACCAGTCTATGGTCATATCTGGATCGACGGCGCGTGGTACTGGGAAAGTGGCCGTCATGTATGGCATCCAGGTTATTGGTCTGCGCCACGTCCAGGCTATTACTGGGTTCCACATCGTTGGGAGCATGAAGGCGGTGGCTGGCAATTCCATGAAGGCCACTGGGATCGTCACTGATTTGCCGTGTAATAGTTTGAAACGATGAGCCGTAAGTTCATCTAATCAAAAATAAAAAGAGGAAGTCTGCCGGACTTCCTCTTTTTTCGTCGTCGCACCAGTTTAAATACACAACATATATTTTAAACGTGCGTTTAGTCATAGTTGATCGGTTGCCACCGCTCTACACTGCCCTTATGAGAATTTTTATCCCCCGCGCATCATCGCAGCCAACAATTGGCTTTTCAGGGTCTTAATCAAGGCAGTTTCATCTGCCGGTACGCCCTCTTCCGCAGTCACAGTACGGTCAGCATAAAACAAGCCCAAAGGTTTTTTTTGTATGACTAAAGGCAAAATAATAAAACTGCGGGCGTCTGGTAATAACTCCCGATGCCAGAGAGGCAGCAAAGTCAGGATTTTTGGCACGGTCGCATCAGAGATCATGACATCAACATTATTGCTCATCGATAAATGAAACAAGTCAGCTTCCGCCTTCGCCGGAAAACCGAATCCTTTCTGACGGTCTGCATATTTTTCCCCAACCGCAACACGCGAAACGTAGCGTCCACTCGCCAGATCACGCAGGCAAACCGTCGCAAAGCGAAATCCCATGCTGGTGTACAAGGTTTCCAATACCAGTAAGATAAGGTCGCTTAAACGCAAATCTTCAGACGCCAACATCTGAGTGACATCCTGTACACCGGCCAATAATAAATCACGTGCGTTGAGCGGTTTACCACTAGGATATCGGTCAGATTCTTGTGCCGACACAAGCTCTTCCGATTTCATCAAAAATTCACTCGGAAGCGCCGACGTATGATGCAATTCATCTAATTCTGGATTGTCCATAGCAAGCGAAATATTCATGCTTTTTGCCAGTTGCAAGGTTTCCGCTTCAACTCTGACCAACATGGCATCCATCGTTTTCAGATCGATTTCCAGCGCCTTCCCAAACTTCTTGAGTAAGACATTTGCATAGCCTGGCGATTTGTGTTTACCGCTCATGACAAGGTCTGCTAAAGAGTCGCTAAAACTCGCGACTTGTTTGAGCCAGTCGTTGCGGTGCGTGACTTTTTTTTGTTCGCCATTTGCTAAAGGACCCATCGATTGCACAATAGCATCCGGGATTTTCCATTCCTGCAGTGCCATTTCACCAAATCGTTCAAAGCTACATCCTAAGAGGAGTAGTGAAGCTTCATCAGAAGTTGACTCGGCACCCTCTGAAACTTTTTGTATTTGTGAGTAAAGTTGATGATCAAAGGAGGCAACCAATACCCTGCCTATGTTTTTAAATAAGGCAGCAACGGCAGCCTCTTCACCATCCGGGAAGCGCCCTCTTTGCGACATTTCACGACCAATGATACTGGCACACAAAGAACGGACCAATTCTTTGCGGACACTCACTGCTTGCGCTTTATCTTTAAAAAAATCAACCAACAACATTGCCATGGCACTGGTTTTAACCGTGTCAAAGCCAAGCAAAAAAATGGAACGGGAAATGGTGGTAACCGCAGCCCCAGAAGTGGTACGGTATTGAACGGTGTTGGAGAGTCGTAGAATTTTCTGCGTCAGCCCGACATCTGCAAGAATAAAATGCGCCAGTTTAGAAACCGAATCTTCGCCAGACGACGTGATTTCAACCACCTTGGCAATCGCCGCACCCAGGGTGGGTAAATCGCTTTCATCATTAATTTTTCTCAGCAAACGTTCGCGTGGCGACAGTGTTAGCGAAGAAGGTGATTTTGCTGATTCTATGTGTGCCATAAATTTGCGACTTCACACTAAAAATATTCAAACATGATGAACCAAAGGTCTGGCAAATTTACCGGCAATGCAAACACCGTTTTTCCAGCGTTCTACATACTGGCTTCAAAGTGCACTCAATGGTGGCTATCACATTACAAAAATAAGTTAGGTTTTAGCCACGCGATTGACACTCATGCCGTATTTTTTCTGTAATTCATCATACAAACCACGAATCGCTTTCAAACGAGGGTTCATGGGGTCAAGACGGCGCCCAGCTTCAATCAACATTTTCGCCTGTTCGCCTATGGCATTGTCCCAACCCATATTTTCCAGGCATTTCAAAGCAGCCAACGCGGCGTTTAATACCACCTGTGGATTATCAGGTGATTTGCGCGCAGCAGCGGTCATGAGATCAACTGAACCCCGGAAATCACCTTGTTTTGCTTTTTGCACACCAAGCGCGACCAGATCCATCACTTCGCGTTGGCTACGTTGCGCCAGCTCTTTACCTAACATACCCTTACCGGCACTTTCAAAGATCCCAACGGCCTTGGAAATGACGGATTGATTGCTGGCATTTTTCATGACGTCAAGAATAATCTCAGACGCTTCGCCTTCTTTATTATTTTCAAGGCAAGTTCTTGCTAATCCTAGTTTTGCACCGGTCGATAAGCCAACGTCTTCACGACTGGCATTTACAGCGGCATCCAGTTCGCCATCCAATCTGGAATCGCCCGTTTTAGCATGAACCATGGCGGCAGAAATAGCGCGACAAGCCTCGGTCTTTTTAATGCCGACCATGTTTTTTTCCATGTCGCGAATGACCGATTTAGCTTGCTCTGTGTCGCCTTTTTTAACCAGCGCATTGACCAGATTGAGATGATCTTCAGGATCACGGAATTCAGAAAATTTGGCTTTACTGACGACTTTTTTAAATACATTTTCAGCAGTTTCAATATCACCGGTTTCCATTGCGATCCTGCCCAGATTACGCAAACGGCGCACTGCATGTGGAGAAACGCCAACCGCCGTATCAAGCACTTCCTTGGCCTCTGGTAGCTCACCAATCATTTCATGGGTCTTCGCTAACCAGTCGTAGGCATCCATATATTTATTATTTTCTGACACCAGGCTTTTTAATATCGCCTCAGCTTCCTGATACTTTCCTTGCATGAACAAAGTTTTAGCCAAGCCAAGACGCGCCCAGGCAACAGCTTTAAGTTCAAATAAGTGGGTATATAACTCTTCAGCTTCGGCAGCCTCACCCAGAACAACGTGTAACTCGGCGCGCAAGCGCATGAAATCAATCGCATATTTGGGATATTCGCGTTCACCATGATGACAAGCCGTAATCGCTTCGGCGATCGCGCCGGTTTCCATCAAGTTGTAGACGTCGACGAAAGCTTTCCGTTTTTCCAGTGCGCGAATCACGCGCTCTAGCAACATATCGGCGGTGAAAGGTTTGAGCAGATAATCGGACGGCGCTAATTCTGCCGCGCTGACTACTTTCGCGTAAGAGCGCTCAGCAGTAACCATGACGAAAATCGTCGACAGTGGTGCCAATTTATGGTGGCGCATATCTTCGAGCAATTGCTGACCGTCCTGGCCGACGCCAAGATCATATTCGCAAAGGATCAAATCATAGACTTTGGCCTGAATACTGCGCACCGCAGTCCCAGCGGTCAATGCGTGTTCAATTTTTGTAATGCCACATAAATTCAGCATGTTGTGCAAACTGACCCGCATCCCTTGATGCGGTTCAATGAGCAATGCCCTGATGTCGCTGAGTTCGCTCATTTCAACCTTTAGCGTAATTTCTTGTTGATACTCGCCTTGCAAAATCTGTTCTTTTTGCGGTCATTCCCGTGGCGGGACACAACTTTGTTTTGTTCAAACCATTATATTGAAGTGACGGCGAAATAGCTGAGAAACTTTAACTTATCAAAGTATATTTACTCAAGGATGGATAAATATTTGTAAGTTGCCCACAGTTTTTTGTTTTATTTGAAAAACCGTGCAAGCAATAGCACCACCATTGAAATCAGAATAGTCGAAGCAAAAGGAAACGAATACTGACGCTGCCCTATCCGAAAGCGCAAATCGCCCGGCAGTCGCCCCAGCCCCAGCTTCTCTAGCCACGGGAGCCAGCGAGCGAACACAATCACCACCAGAAAAATCACGACCAGCCAACGTAGCACCAGATACTCCCCCTTCAATTTAAAAATTTGACCTATTTGCCGTTGTTAAATCTAGGTGCTAAGAAAATACTCTTACCCAGTATATTAAGAACAGAGAAAAAACTTAGCGACAAGACTAAACAATATCAATACGCATTTTGCACGGCAGTTACAATCCGCGCGGTAATGCGTACGCAAGCAATTGGCGGGGTACGCTCGTCCTGCGAAGTCTTGGATTTTTCATTGCCTCTATGTTGATCGGCTTTGAGTTGCTAATTGTTGCTGGTCAGAATTGGTGAAAAATTTACAAGCGATGGCAACGATCATGACGTAGCAAGCCATCCGGCAAATCGACGCCATTACCCACGACCAGCACTTTGAATAACTCACCCATTTCTGCCGGGGACACCAGTTTCTGTAAAGCATTAGCCTGTGGTAAATACGCCATCACTTGTTCTGGCGATTGACGCGCCAGCAGGTTCGCTATCCCGGATTCCAGCAAAAAGGCGGCCTGACTGGTATAGCTTAACAAGTCCAGACCACCCGCCAATGCTGCTTTTGCCATGGCCGTAAAGTCAACGTGTGCCGTAATATCCTGCAAACCTGGTAAATAAAATGGATCAGGGTGGGAATGATGACGGTAATGACACATCAAGGTACCCTCATTTCGCTGCGGATGATAGTACTCGTTCGCGGGGAAACCGTAATCAATCAGAATAGCGGCACTGCCGCGTCCGCTTTCGGTTTGTCCGGCTTTGAGCATACGTGCGAGGCTATGCATAAAACCAGTGGCAACTGCATGCACTTCCGTCATGTAGGCTTGCGGCAGCTCTTCAGCCTCTGGTATCTGCGCTAACCGCGCCGGATCGCAAGCGCGCTCGCGATACAATAGCCGTGGTCCGGTTTCGCCATCTGCACCTGCATCTGCGAGTGCCACGCCCAACTCGCACCAGCCTTGCTCCGTCTTCATCACCAGATCAACTGGCATGGCGTCCAACACTTCATTTCCGATAACCAGGCCAGAGAAAGACACCGGCATTTCTTGCAACCATGTCACTTGCGGGAAGTCTTGCAACAAATCTTCCTGACGTGCACGCAGCTCACCGGACAATTCCACGATAAAATAGCGGTCAATCGTAATTCCAGAAAATTGACATTCCGTTAAAAAGTCGCGTGCCAGCTTACCTGTACCGGCACCGAACTCCATGACCTGGGCTGAGGTTTGCGTAAATATGTTGGCGGCTAAATTCGCCAATGTAGCGCCAAATAGCGGCGACATTTCAGGAGCCGTTGTAAAATCGCCGTCCTTGCCTAATTTTGTGGCACCGCCACTGTAATAGCCTAAGTCCGGTGCATATAAGGCCAGTTCCATATAGCGCGAAAAAGGAATCCAGCCCTGATGCTGGTGAATTTCATCAATGATGAGGTGTTGCAAAGCTAGCGATGCAGCCAAGGCATCGGGCGCTGGCAGAGGTAGAGATAATTTTTGCATATCGGCATTGTATAAAAAACGAAGAACACTCAGTAAAGAATTTCCATGAACCAGTCTTTAAATAGTCATTCAAGCAATCAAAGCAATGCTTCTGCTCCGCAAAGCAGGGTGGTGCTCGTGACCGGTGCTGCCAAGCGCATAGGACGGCATATTGCCTTAGCAATGGCACAACAAGGCTGGGATGTCGTAGTCCATTTCGGCACTTCGGCTGTTGCCGCTGCTGAAGTCGTCGCGCAAATTGCCGCCATGGGACAACGTGCTGTGGCGATACAAGCGGATCTGGGCAATGAACAAGCCACGCGTGCATTGTTCAGTTCAGCGCTGGAAACGATGGGCGCGATTCACTGCGTCGTCAACAATGCCTCTTTATTTGAAGAGGACCGCGCCAGCACGTTTTCTCAGCGTTGCCTTGATCAGCACATGCACGCCAATCTGGCAGCGCCGGTGATCCTCGCGCAAGCCTTACATGCAGCAACAACAGATGGCCAGCAAGCCTGCGTCATCAATTTGTTAGATCAAAAGCTGTACAATCTGAATCCTGACTTTTTGTCCTACACCTTATCCAAAGCGGCTTTGCAATGCGCCACCACGATGCTGGCACAAGCCTTAGCACCCAAGGTACGCGTTGCTGGTGTCGCGCCTGGCATCACTATGGTATCCGGACACCAGACCGAAGCAGATTTTAGCGTCGCCCATCAAGCAACACCTTTAGGCTATTCGAGCACACCAGAAGACATCGCCCGCAGCGTTTTGTTTATTGCGAATAGTCCGGCAATTACCGGCACCACGCTGTTAGTGGATGGCGGTCAGCACCTTATCCCTTTGCAGCGCGATGTCATGTTTATCGCAACTGCAACCGAATCACATTCTTAAACCATCGAGCACATTATGTTATCCGTCCTACACCATCCGCAACTCACCGATTGCCGCCGCTTGTTTTTGCGTAATTATGAAATCTCCATCAACATCGGCGTGCATGAGTTCGAGAAAAAAGGCGAGCAACGTGTGTTGATCAACGTTGATTTATATATTCCCCTTGCGGTCTCGACACCTAAAGCCGATCAACTGGAAGAAGTGGTTGATTATGACTTTATCCGCAGCTCAATTGCACAGCGTATCGCTCAGGGCCACGTCCATCTGCAAGAAACCTTGTGTGATGACGTTGCCCAGCTGATGCTGGCGCATCCACGCGTACGCGCCGTGTGCATCTCCACCATGAAGCCAGATGTTTATCCAGATTGCGAAGGCGTCGGGGTAGAAGTTTTCCAGATCAAAAATGAAATGTAAGTACCATGCAAGCTAATCACGAATCCTTGGTCGACGTCGTTCTCGACACCGCAAAAACGCCTCCTGCGGAAACGAAGTCACAAGAAAAAATTACCTACGAAAATAATAAACTGCACAAGCGTTTATGTCGCCTGGTTGGCCAGGCGATTGGCGATTTCAATATGATAGAAGACGGTGACAAAGTCATGGTCTGTTTATCAGGTGGCAAAGACAGTTACGCTTTGCTCGATATCCTGATGACCTTACGCGAACGTGCACCTATCCATTTTGACATCGTTGCCGTCAACCTCGACCAGAAGCAGCCTAACTTTCCGGCGGATATATTGCCTGCGTACCTGGAAAAGCTGGGCATTCCTTACCATATCGAAAATCAGGACACCTATAGCATCGTCAAGCGTCTTATTCCAGAAGGTAAGACAACGTGCTCACTATGTTCGCGTCTACGCCGCGGCATTTTGTACCGCGTAGCTGATGAATTGGGTGCCAATAAAATCGCGCTGGGCCATCATCGTGACGACATACTAGAAACCTTTTTCCTGAACATGTTCTTTGGTGGCAAGCTCAAAGGCATGCCCGCCAAATTGCAATCCGATGACGGCAAACACATCGTGATTCGTCCTATGGCGTATGTCAAAGAAGCAGACACCCAACGCTATGCGGAAGTCAAACAGTTCCCTATCATTCCTTGTGATTTGTGCGGGTCGCAAGAGAATCTGCAACGCAAGCAAATCAAAGGCTTAATGCGCGAGTGGGACAAAAAATTCCCGGGGCGTGTCGATAATATTTTCTCTGCTTTATCAACGGTCGCACCTTCCCATTTGATGGACAAAGATCTGTTCAATTTTAAAGATCTGAAAATTGACGGTGAAGCGCGTCAGGATGGCGATATCGCGTTTGATGAAGAACCATGTTCAACACCTACAACAGGCGTTATTTCTTTGCATCTGGATCAAGACTGATCAAAAATTTCGGCTATTTTCGGCTATTTTGCGATGTTGATATAGCCATTTACATTTTGGCTGCCTCGGTGAAGGCAGCCAATTTACGGCCAGGATTTCTCATCCCACGGATTGGCAAGGTGATGTCAAAACGAGTGCCAGTATCGTGCCGACTGCTTACCTCAATTTTGCCATGCAACAAGCTATGCACAATGTTATAAACTACGTGCAATCCCAGCCCAGATCCACCCATGCCCAATTTTGTCGTGAAAAATAGGTCAAAAATTCGCGGTAAATTTTCTACGGGGATTCCTACGCCGTTATCACTAATTGAAAGTAAGAAATGTGTCGCAGAAATAGTTTGCGCAACGATTTCAAGCTTACCTTGCGGACGATGCTCGAAGCCATGAATCAAGGCATTGTTGAGCAGATTACCAATCACTAATGCTAATGGCCCCGGATAACTTTGCAGACGCAATTCTTTCGGTATCTCTTGAATAATTTCACACGCTACGTTATGCATGGCTGGACGCAATGCAAGCAAACTTTCATTCACGACATCAGACAAATAAAATTCGCAGAATTCTGAATTCTCTTCTTCTGTGGCCAGTTGCTTAAAGCTGTTCACTAATTCGCTGGAACGATTTAAGTTACGCAATAGTATTGCGCTACCCTGCTGCATTTCTTCGACATAGCGATCGAATACTGAGCGGCGCAACTGGCTGTTGGCAATGTCATGTGCAAAATTATCGCTTAGTTCCAACAAAGTACTAGCAGTAATTACACTATTACCTATTGGGGTATTGAGTTCATGTGCGATACCCGCAACCAATGCTCCTAAAGCAGCCATTTTTTCACTTGAAACCAAATCTGCTTGCGTTTGCTTCAACGTAGCGACCATTGCTCCTAATTCGGTATTAGCGCTCTCAAGAGCATCAGTTCGCTCCGCTAATGCATCTCGCATATTGCTCATAACAGACAATAAACTACTGCAATCACCTTTTGCGATATTGATCGTTCCATGAAGATCACCGCTGGCGATTTTATTCGCTATCTGCGCTGCATAATTTGGTTCACCTCCTAGTTGCCTTAGCAATGAGCGGGTGATCCAGACGGTAATAATCAAACTCAAGAGAGCAGCAAAACAGGTCAAAATTAAAATAACTTTATGCGCTAAAAAGTATGTTTGCGATACTTCGCTGCTGGCATTCGCCATCAATTCGCTTTGATAAAGATTGAGCGCATGCAAAGCATCAAAATATTGAATTTGATAAGGATGTAAATCGACCAGCAACAAATTACGCGCTTCGCTCATGCGCTTCTCACCAACCAAATTGACGAAGTCTTCTTGATTAACAATGTAGGCGGAATGAACCACATCAATCTGATGTATCAGTGCACGGCCTCGTTCAGTAGTGATTTCATTTCTCAACTTCTGCAGGGTCACTGACATGCGCTCGTTAGCAGACTGGATATCTTTTAACTGCGTCTGTATTTGCTCGGGCTCAGTGAGAAATAAAGTATTTCGCATTGCCCTGGCGATCTTCTCTAACTCGCCTTTGACTTCATCAACGAGTATTGTTTTTGGATACTTATCTTTAAGTGCATCGTCTGTGGTCGCGCGAAATTCCGATAACATCTGCAAGCTCACCAGACTGGTTACGACTAATAATGCGATCACGGTACCGTAGCTAAGAGCCAAACGTTGCCACAGCTTCAAACGAAAAACGGGCATATGCTGATCATCACAGATAAAAGAAAAGAGTTACTCGTGACAAACACGATTCGTCTTGTAATACACATAGGATTCAGAATGAGATCTGGTGCCAAGGCAAATTCGACTGAATAAATGAACTCATGAATGGTGACAACATTTTTATCCCCCTCTGGGAAGATGCTGACGTTGTCACCAAACCACAGTCACTTCATTTCTAATCCAAAAACTGTCTTATTGGCTGTTGGCAACAATTCATTAATATTCTTATTTGTGGCAATCAATATGGGTACAACGATTTGTTTAGGCGGTGTCTGGCCTTTAATCGCCTCAAATAGTGCGTCTGCCGCCTTACTACCGATCAGATACGGTTGTTGCATCCCTACTGCGACCAAGGAGCCACCCTTGAGAAAATCAACAAACTCAGGAATACCATCAAAAGATCCAACCAGAATATCCATACTTTTACGTTTGTCTTTGAGTGCATTGAGCGCCCCTAATGTGGGTTTATCCACTTCGATGAATAAGCCACGTAACTTTGGATAAGTCGCCAATAACTCTGTCACAAACCCATAGGTTTCTTCTATCGTATAGGTTTGCATTTGTTTGATCGCGACCATATTGGTCAGACCAGCCTCTTTCATGGCATCCCTGAAACCATTGGTTCTGTCCTGACCATTTTTTCTCGCCAATGAAATGGTGCACATCGCAAACTGCTCATTAGTCCAACCGCGTTCTTTCATGGCAGCAGCTAACGCAACGCCAACGCCGTACGCACCTTTGTAATTATCTGATTTAACATAAGAAACAAATTCACCGCCGTTGGTACCAATATCAGCAATCACGACTGGCACCTTGGCCTGACTGGCAACCGCCAAAATTTCAAACGCAGATTTGCTGTCGGTGGGAGAAATCACAATGCCAGCAGCACCTTTAGCAATCGCCGCCTTGACGTGCGCCATTTGATTGGCATCGCTGTTTTTACTATCGAACACTTCGTATTGGTAGCCATTTGCAGTGGCGGATGCCTGAACTCCATGACCTAAGGTTCGCCAGAAGGGCAAATCAAGACCAGGCGTTACATAGACGATTAATTTTTCGGTAGCAAATACTGGAAAACAGAGCGTAGTGCTCACGAGGCAAGCAATACCCAGTTTCAGTAACTGAGACCAGAATGAAAAGCGCATATTACCCCCAAGAAAGTCGGAACAATAAAGCATGATCTGATAAAACTCATACACAACTCATTCTGGTTGCATTGAAACTAAATCAATCAAGATCTAGTCTTCTAAGCATAGCAAACATTAGTAAAAATTACACCCGAGACGTGGCTAGTCCCAGGTGTTGTTACAAATAACGAAACAATAAACTTACGATCTGCAGGTATGCGCTTTATGACTGACGCTCAACGCTGAATTTCCCACTACCATGCACTACAGCAAACAACAAACCACCAGCCATAGAAATATTTTTCATAAAATGGATCATCTGGTTCTGCGCCGCATCGGCACCCGCATTCCAGAAATCATGGAAAATAAAGGCTGCGGCAAACGTGAATAACATCATCGCTAAAGCAGCCCATCTGGCTTTCCAGCCCACCATCAACATTAAGCCACCACCTACTTCTACAATGATGGCACCAATTGCAGCAAGCGCCGGGAATGGCACACCTTTACTTGCGATATAACCAAGTGTGCCTTCAAATCCACTGATTTTTGAAGCACCTGATGCAACGAAAATCAAAGCCATCAAAACACGGGCAACGAGTAATGCATAGTTTTCTGCGGTTTTCATACTATTTCCTTTTCGCTTTCTGATTTTATTTAAGCGCTTACGAGTTCTTCGATTTGTTGTTTTGCTGACGCCAACGCTGCGGCTTCTGCATCTGGCCCCATTGCCAAACCTTCGGCATATATGAAACTGATATCAGTCATGCCTAAGAAGCCAAAAACGCTTTTCAGGTACGGCATTTGCGAATCATTCGGCGTATTGCGATACATGCCACCACGCGTCAGCACCACATACACTTTTTTACCAGTCAATAAGCCTTCTGGACCATTCTGACCATAGCGGAAAGTCACGCCCGCTCTTGCAATCGCATCGACCCAATTTTTCAATTGTGCAGATACGCCAAAGTTGTACATAGGGGCACCAATGACGATGACGTTTGCTGCCTGAATTTCAGCAATCAAGGCATCATCCAATGCGACTCTCGCTTGTTGCTCTGCATTGCGTTGATCAGCTGGAGTAAATAATGCCTGTAATGCCTGTTCATCGAGCACCGGTTGTGGTGTCTGTGCCAGATCACGTGAAACGATATTCGCTTCCGGATGTGCTGAAAGGACACGCTCAACGATCACCTGATTCAAATGTTTGGAATGAGATGCTGATGCACGAACGCTGGAGTTAATTTGTAAAATATTCATATAATCCTCTGTAGTCAATTAGACAATCTAAAATCTGCGATTCAATCTCTGTCTTCATGTTGTTCAGAAAATGAATGGCGATGTAGCTACTTTATATGTTCCAATTTTGATCCGGAAGAGCATAAAATGGATATTATTGTTCCATATTTGGCAAAATAGACGATGCAACTCGAAGCTAATGACCTCTTGCTCTTCGCCCGCGTGGTGGAAGAAGGCAGTTTTAGTAAGGCGGCTGATCGCTTGGCGATGCCAAAATCCAGCCTGTCCCGTCGTATCTCGGCGCTGGAAACGCAGTTAGGTGAGCGCCTGTTATTACGAACGACACGTCAACTAACCATCACCGATTTTGGACTAAGCGTGCTGCAACACGCGCAACAGGTGCAAGACGAGGTGGAGGCAACCTTGGCCTTGACCCAGCATCGACAAGCGCAGCCTTCAGGTCGATTGCGGATATCGATGCCAAACGATTTTGCGAATCGACAAATGAGCCAGTTTTTGTCCTCGTTGATTCAGCAATATCCGGCAATTTCTTTGGAGCTGGATCTGTCGCCAAGGCGTGTTGATTTGATTGGCGAGAATTTCGATGTGGCGATCCGGGTTGGTGATTTACCTGATGATGCCTCATTGGCGGCAAGACGACTGACGGTATTCAAACCCGGCCTATACGCAGCGCCATCGTATCTACAACGACGCGGCATGCCAACAGAACCGGAAGCATTAATGGAACACGACGCCTTGCGTTTGCTAGGTCGTAATGGCGAACCCGCAATGTGGAAATTAAGCCGCCAAAATGAACAATGGGAAGGTATCCCACCAGGACGGGCAACTGCGAACTCACCGGAATTGCTGACACGTCTGGCATTAAATGGTGACGGTATTTTGATGCTGTCGGACACCTTCCTCCAAACTTATCTGGAAAGTGGTGCCTTAGTACCTGTACTATCCGACTGGCAATTACCCACCATCGATGTCTGGGCCGTATTTCCGGGACGCCGCTTAATGCCTGCCAGAACCAGAGTTTTTCTGGACGGTTTGCAGGCAGAATTTGAGAAGCGTCCTTGTGTACAAAGCTTTGATGAGTGATAAAGGCGGGGCCGGTTTATAACACAGATCCCCACCATCAACAGCCCCGCAGAAAAAACCTATTGAGGCGAATGATACGCGCCCGCTGTCTCGGGTTGTGTGTTCAACGTTCTTCAATCACACCTAGCTTGCCATCCGTCACAAAGCGGTCACCGCCGCCATTGCGCCCTTCGTGCGTTGGTTGAAAAGAATCAATCCACTGTATCACCAGCGCACCAGTTTGCTGTAAATCGGCAATCAGCTTATCGCGTTCTTTGTCGACTTCGGCAGCAATATGATGCGTAATTTGGCCGGTGGTATAGCTGATTCCCACACCAGCATCGTAAGTCGCTGCACCTATCCACAACGGCCTGCCTACATCATCTTGCGTATTGGCTTGCCAGAAACGTACGTGATGCGGCCAGAAAGGAAATGCTGCTGGGTTGACATTGCTTTCGCTGGTCTCTGACATGGCGTTTTCTCCTTCCAGACGCAAATCACGATTAGCTGGCGGCGCGAACTTTTTCTAATAAACGGGTGGTCGAACGTTCGTGTTCAAACGCAATCGCCTGCACGCGACCACCATAGGCCAATACGGCCTGACCTTCTGGGATTGCATCCATCTGGTAGTCACCGCCTTTGACGTAAATATCAGGCTGCGCCTGCTGAACCACTTCTAAGGCGGTATTTTCGTCAAACGGCACGACCAGACTCACGGCTTCCAATGCAGCCAATACTGCCAGACGATCTTCACACAAATTGATAGGACGATCATCGCCCTTACCCAGACGTTTAACCGACGCATCGGTATTGACCGCGACAACGAGTGATGCCCCCAGTGCACGTGCCTGGGCAAGATAGGTTACGTGACCACGATGCAAAATATCAAACACACCATTGGTCAACACCACTGGCTTAGGCAAAGCAGCAATACGGGCAGCTAAATCGGTGCGAGAAGCTATTTTTTGTTCAAAATCAGGCATAAATCACTTAACACTTGGCAATAAAATGAAGCGGACACAAAAAAGCCGCTGGGCAGCGGCTATTGTACACGGCAGCTTCGTTCACGCAACGAGATGCGCTCGTGCTATTGTCACTCAAACGGCGGGAACCACCAGACGCTGAGAAATTTCTTTGCGGTAGCGATTCAAGTCTTGCACAGTGTCAAAACTGCGTTCAAAGAGCAAAGACATGTTGTGCAAAATCCTATCGACTACTTTCTTTTCCCATATACCATCGAATTTGATCTGACCATCCAGCCAACGCTCAAGCCAGTCAGGATCTGGCAAGCGGCTTTGAATCGTATCTTGTGGAAATAGTGCCTGATTCACGTGGAGATTGGTTGGATGCAACGGTTTTTCAGTACGACGTGCTGATGCCATCAAGACGCCAATCTTGGCAAACGCAGCGCGTGCGACATCGCCGACTTCTGCCAATGATTTTTTCATGTAGCGTAAGTAAGCGCCGCCGTGACGGGCTTCGTCCTGGCTGATGATTTTGTAGATGTGTTTAATCACTGGCTCGGTATGCCATTCAGATGCGCAGCGGTACCAATGGTTTAAGCGGATTTCGCCGCAGAAATGCAGCATCAGGGTTTCCAGACGGGGGGCTGGATCAAACTCAAAGCGCACATTATCCAGTTCCGCCTCGGTGGGCACCAATTCTGGATGAAAACGGCGCAGATATTCCATCAACACCAAAGAATGCTTTTGCTCTTCAAAAAACCAGATCGACATAAATGCAGAAAAATCACTATCGTCGCGGTTGTCGCGCAAAAACATCTCGGTAGCAGGCAAGGCCGACCATTCGGTAATGGCGTTCATTTTGATAGTTTGTGCCTGCTCCGGTGTTAATTTTGACGCATCGTATTGATCCCATGGAATATCGGTATCCATATTCCAACGCACTTGCTCTAAGGATTTGAACAATTCCGGATATAGCATGATGAGCCTCGAAAAAAATAGACGGCAACAATAAGTTCACCATCCATTCTAGCAGAGACCTATGACAGTTTCACGACACCTGCCAGACCTGCTCGTAGCACCTCAGCTTACGTAGCAAATTTACATCAATCAGCCTGACTGGCATCGGCTTCACCAACGGCCTTGATGATCTCTTCTTTGCTCAAATCAGGTGCAAACTGGCGGATAAAATCATAGGTATAAGTACGCAAATAAGCGCCGCGCCGTACTGCTAAACGTGTGACATTCGGAGTAAATAAGTGATCAACAGCAATCGTCCTTAAATTGTTACCGCGATTGGCTTCAATTGCCATCGACGCCACAATACCGACCCCCAGACCCAGCGCCACATATTGCTGAATCACGTCTGAATCCATTGCTGTCAGGACGATATCAGTGCGCAATTCTGCTTGCTGAAATGCAGCATCAATGTGCCCACGACCAGTAAAGCCTACGTCATAGGTAATCAGCGGATAGTTAGAAATATCTTCCAGACTCACCTGTTCTTTTTTCAACAACGCATGACCTTCAGGAACCACTAATACATGATTCCAACTGTAGCAGGCAAATGACACCAGATCTTTAAATTGCGATAAGCCTTCAGTCGCGATCCCAATATCGGCTTTACCAGACAACACCCATTCTGCGATATGGTCAGGGGAACTTTGTTGCAAGGCAATTCTGACATCTGGAAAAGCCTGACGGAATTGCTGCACAACTTTAGGCAAAACATAACGTGCTTGCGTGTGGGTGGTAGCGATCGTCAATGTGCCCTTGGTCTGGTCAGAGTATTCATTGCCAGCCTGTTGCAGATTCTCCGCTTCCAGCAATAAGCGTTCGACGATAGGCAAAATGCCTTTGCCTGGCTCTGTCAGACCAGTCAGGCGTTTGCCATTACGTTCAAAAATATCGACGCCTAATTCTTCTTCCAACTCTCGGATCTGGCGACTGACGCCCGGTTGCGAAGTGAACAGAACATTGGCGACTTCGGTCAAATTAAAACCGCGGCGGGATGCTTCGCGGATGGATCTTAGTTGTTGAAAATTCATAATAGGCTCTCGATATGGTAATGAGATTCTGGGGCACTGACTCAGTGATTAATATTGTGATTAATATTGACTAATGCGTATCGACAAAGACGTGTAAGCGTTTAGGCTTCACAACCAGCACTTCACCGACTTTGAGTTTTAATTGCTGATAACGCTCGCTGGAAATCATCACTTCGAGCACATCGCCGTTATCTTCGCGTTCCAGTTCCAGTTGCGCCAACGGGCCTATGCTATGAATGCGACGCAGTTGTGCGATCAAACCTTCCGCACCAGGCGAATAGCGATCAATTTCAAACTCATGCGGACGCACATAACCAGTACCGAATGCGTCTTTGGTTTCTGCATGAGCTGGCGCGGAAAACGGCACGCCATCGGCATCCAGAACACCTTCATGCACACGCCCACGGAACAGGTTCACATTGCCCAAAAATCCATACACAAAAGGCGTCGCCGGATGTTGATAAACTTCTGCCGGAGCGCCGACTTGCTCAACTTTACCGTGATTCATCAAGACAATTTTATCGGCAACTTCCAATGCTTCTTCCTGATCATGCGTGACAAAAATACTGGTGACATGTAAGTCATCATGCAGTCGACGCAACCAGCGACGCAATTCTTTACGTACCTTGGCGTCTAATGCCCCAAACGGTTCATCCAGCAACAACACACGCGGCTCGACAGCCAGTGCGCGTGCCAATGCGATACGTTGCCGCTGGCCTCCTGATAACTGTGGAGGATAACGATCTGCGAGCCAATCGAGCTGTACCAACTCCAACAATTTGGTGACTTTTTCTTTGATCTGCGCTTCATTCGGGCGTTGATTGCGTGGCTTAACACGCAGGCCAAATGCAATGTTTTCGAAAATTGTCATGTGTTTGAACAAGGCATAATGCTGAAACACAAATCCAACCTGACGTTCGCGTACGTGCTGTTGCGAAGCATCCTGACCATCGAGCAAAATCTGTCCCTGATCGGCATATTCAAGACCAGCAATAATGCGTAACAAGGTCGTTTTACCGCAACCAGATGGGCCTAATAAAGCGGTCAGTTCACCATCCGGAAAATCCAGCGACACGTTATCGAGCGCGGTAAATTGACCAAAACGTTTTTGTAATTGTTTAACTGCGATACTCATAATTTCTCCGGCAAATACTTAATTAGCTTCAGTCAGTGACGCGCTGTTTTCAGCAGTGCGCCATTCGACCAGTGCTTTTAAGGCCAGGGTCAGCAAGGCCAGTAAAGTCAACAATGAGGCGACAGCAAAAGCGGCCGCAAAGTTGTACTCGTTATATAAAATTTCTACTTGCAGCGGCATGGTATTGGTCTCACCACGAATATGACCGGATACTACCGACACAGCACCAAACTCACCCATGGCCCGCGCGTTACACAAGATCACGCCATACAGCAAACCCCACTTAATATTTGGCAAAGTCACGTACCAAAAGGTTTGCCAGCCCGATGCACCTAATACCAACGCGGCCTCTTCTTCTTCGCTGCCTTGCGCTTGCATCAACGGTATCAACTCACGCGCCACAAAAGGAAAAGTCACAAAAACCGTCGCTAAAACAATGCCCGGTACGGCAAACAATATCTTGATATCGTGGTCACGCAACCACTCACCAAACCAACCTTGCGCGCCGAACAACAGTACGTAAATCAAACCAGAAATCACAGGCGAAACTGAAAACGGCAAATCGATCAATGTCAGCAAAATGCTCTTGCCGCGAAATTCAAATTTGGCGATGGTCCATGCCGCTGCCACACCAAAAACTAAATTCAAAGGCACAGCAATACCCGCTGCGATCAAGGTCAGACGTATCGCTGACAGCGCATCCGGTTCTGAAATCGATTCCAGATAGACATGCCAACCTTTTTTAAATGCTTCTGCAAACACAGCGACCAAAGGTACAAACAAAAACAGCGTCAGAAAGCCAAATGCTGCAACCATTAAGGCATACCGTACCCAGCGTGGCTCTGTGGTTGCTGCCAGACTTAACGGTGGCTCAATGCGACGCGGTGTTGGCAATGGCGGCAATGTTGGCGTAGAAATCGCGCTCATAGTGCTCTCCCCGCAGATTGGCGACGACGCATCCAGGCTTGCAAGGCATTGATCGTCAACAGCATGCTGAACGACAACACCAACATCACGACCGCAATGGCTGTCGCACCGGCGTAGTCGTATTGTTCAAGTTTAGTAATCATGAATAAAGGGGTAATTTCAGACACCATAGGCATATTGCCAGCGATAAAAATAACGGAACCATACTCGCCCGTCGCGCGTGCAAATGCGAGGGCAAAGCCGGTCATCAAGGCTGGCAGAATCGTCGGCAAAGTCACACGGGTAAAGGTTTGCCAGTGATTTGCGCCGAGGCTTAACGCGGCTTCTTCTAATTCTTTTTCAGCCTCTTCGAGTACTGGTTGCACGGTGCGTACCACGAAGGGCAAACCGATAAAGGTTAATGCCACCAGCACACCAAGCGGTGTGAAAGCCACTTTGATACCCAGTGGTGCTAACAATTGACCTATCCAGCCATTTGGGGCATACAGCGTCGCTAAGGTGATACCTGCGACAGCGGTCGGCAATGCGAATGGCAAATCGACCATCGCGTCAATAATACGTTTGCCAGGAAACTTGTAGCGCACCAAAACCCAGGCAACGATGCCGCCAAAAATCACGTTTACCAACGCCGCCAAGGCTGAAGCGCCAAAACTCAGGCGATAGGACGCCATCACGCGGTCTGAAGTGATGGTTTCCCAAAACGCTGGCCAGGTCATGGTGAACGTCTTGAGAAACACCGCTGACAACGGGATGAGCACGATCAACCCCAGATAAAACAGGGTAAAACCTAGCGAAAGGTGAAAGCCGGGAATCACACGCTTGCGCGTCGCCCCGCCTGAAGAATGTAACGCTGCCAATGCCATACCTAGCCCTTTTACAGAATTGACATAGAACGTTCCGGCAAGGGATGGTGGAGAAGCGAGTTTTCCTGGTTTTATTGGTAAAGCCAGGAAAAAGCGCACAAATCGTCACGCTGCCGGGGCGCTCTTGTGTCAGTCCTTATTACGGATTCAACTAAAGAGCTTGCATATTGGCAGGTTTTCCATATATGAAAAACGAATTTTTTGTTATGTCTTTAGACGTTTAAGGTATATCGACGTGTTTTTGTGCGCTAATTTGTTAGCTATCATTGTGTTCGATAGTAGATGCCATCAAACGCAGACATGATCGAGCTGCAGCGGTGCCTCTGTGATCAGGGTTTGCTCTTCTTCTGGATACAAGCTGGCCTTAGGCGTGTCAAATAGAAAACCTTGCACGGCATAAGGGCTCACAGTGTTATTACCCGTTTGCAATTGTTTGAGCTGCCGTTCATTTTCTATTTTTCTGAAAATCACTTGGCACTGTCCGCGATCGGCTTGTTCTAGTAAAACAATCTGTGCCGCCGGATTATTGGCCGCATTGACATCGATTTTCAAGGTGTCTGGCCTGACCCGCGCGAGTAAATCGCTGGCTTGCTCCAGATTGGCGGCGTTCACACCGATTCTGAAACCATTGCGGCGATAATTTTCTGCGACATGGGTCAGCACCCAGCGTTGGCTGGGCGTGATTTGCGGCAGTTGTAAAACGATTTGCTGATGCGGCAACTCCAACACGTCTAAAATGCGTCGAAAAGCCGCACCGTGGTTACCTTCAACCGCAGCTAACAAGCGGCTATGCACACTTAAAAATAAGTCCAATTCCTGTGTTGTCTGCTGGCGATAAAAATTAATCGTATGCAGTAAGCGGCACAAACGATCTAATTCTACCGATTCTTCATCATTGGCAACGTAATCGAGCAGACGCCAGATGTTAAGACCCTGATCATTCGGATCATAGCTACGCGCATAACCTTCAAAAGCGATAGCACGCAAATCATTGCCAGACCGTATCGCCTGAAAAGCGCTTGTCAGACTGGCATTGAAATAGCGACCGCGCGCTCTACCCTGACCATCGATCCACAAATTGCTGCTGGCGAGCGAGCTCTGCAGACGACTCAGATAATTTTGCAAAGTCACATGGCGCATTATTTTTCCTTTCAAATCACTGACTGTTTTTCAGTGATGGCTGATCTAGATTTATAGTTTGGCGATAGAAACGTCAGTCGCCTTGACTAAGGTCACCACCTCACTCCCGACAACCAAATTCAAATCTCTGATTGAGCGCGTTGTAATAACGGAAGTCACGATACCGGCAGGTGTTTCTACATCGACTTCAGAGACAACTGAACCTTCATTAATGGCTTTGATTTTGCCGCGAAATTGATTTCGTACATTGATTGCTTGAATCGTCATGGTGTGCTTTCTTTCATTTGAAGAGCAAATATGCTCGGGGTAAATATAAAAAATAAGTCAGATTGCCCAGGCTAGGGGATTAAACGTCGCCAACGGCGTTATTTCAGTCTGGTTGTTAATGGTGCTGTCAGGCCGCTGTAAAATTCGTGCCAATACATGTTCTTCCAACTCAGCAAACAAGGCATCACCACGTGATCGTGGACGTGGCAAATTGACTTTCAAATCCAGACTCACTTGTCCGTCTTCAATCAAAATTACGCGATCAGCCAACGCAATCGCTTCTTGCACATCGTGCGTGACCAGCAATCCAGTGAAACCCTGCTCTTGCCATAATTGTTCAATCAGGCTTTGCATTTCTATACGGGTCAATGCATCTAGTGCTCCGAGCGGCTCATCAAGTAATAATAACGATGGTTGATGCACCATTGCACGTGCCAATGCAACACGTTGCCGCTGACCACCAGATAACACCGCCGGCCATTCATTGGCACGATCGGCAAGTGCAACTTTTTCTAATGCACCGAGGGCAAGCTTCTTGTTACTGCTTGTATCGCCCGGCAAACCTAAGCGCACGTTGTCGAGCACGGTTTTCCAAGGCAACAGGCGTGCATCCTGAAACATCACACGGGTACCGCCATCTTGCTCACGAATGCTCGCTATCTTCGCTTTGGCACCGGTCTCCAGCACACCGGCGTCCGCTTTTTCCAGACCTGCTAACAGACGCAATAAGGTGCTTTTACCGCAGCCACTACGACCAATCACCGCCACGAATTCGCCCGGTGCAATATCCAGATCAAGTGCATTTAAAACCTGGCGACTGGCATACGACTTTCGTACGCCATGCAAATGGATTGCCGTGCCACGCTGGGGCTTTGGTTCAGACACGGTGCGCTCGATGACAGGATAATCATCATCCAGTTCAAAACGCAGAGCGGCAATACGTGCCGCTGTCATTGATGGATATCCAAATATTTCAGCCATGTTGATTTTTCCTTTGATAGCCGGGATGCCAGCGCAAGGTGTAATGTTCTACTGCACGTGACAAACTATCCGCTAGTTTTCCCAGCAAGGCGTAGAGCAAAATGCCAACCAGCACCACATCCGTCTGTAAAAATTCACGCGCATTCATCGTCATGTAACCGATACCAGATTGTGATGAAATCGTCTCTGCAACAATCAGCAGTACCCAGACCAGACCCAGCGCAAAGCGTACGCCAACCAAGATGGAAGGCAAAGCTCCCGGTAGAATCACATCACGATATAAAGCCCACCCTGACAAGCCATAGCTACGTGCCATTTCTATCAGGCCTTTATCTACTGAACGTATGCCGTGAAAGGTATTCAGATACACCGGAAAAAAGACACCAACCGAGACCAAAAATAATTTTGCTGTCTCATCAATACCAAACCACAAAATCACCAAAGGCATCAAAGCTAATGCCGGGATATTGCGTATCATCTGCAGGCTGGAATCAAGCAAAGTTTCTGCAAATTTAAACGTACCGGTGAACAAACCGAGTAGCAGACCCAAACCACCACCAACTAAAAAGCCCGAG
The DNA here is from genome assembly GCF_014284255.1 of Cognatundibacterium jejuense. Taxonomy (GTDB): domain Bacteria; phylum Pseudomonadota; class Gammaproteobacteria; order Burkholderiales; family Burkholderiaceae_D; genus Undibacterium; species Undibacterium jejuense. The sequence goes on along the minus strand of NZ_JACOFV010000010.1, from coordinate 160,060 downwards.
ATCGCACGCCATAAACTGGTTTTGACATGAATAAAAATCTCGCCAGAAATAATGAGACTCCAGAAGGCTTTTAATACTGCCAGCGGCTCCGGCAATATCCGGCTCGATAAATAGCCAAACTGCGCCGCCAGTTGCCATGTCACCAGCAAGATGATTGGCACCAGCCACGGTAGCAACCATGGCTTCAGATGCCGGACAAATCTGCCAGCGTGCGCAACTAATGCGTGCAAATCAGCACTGAGTACCTGATTCGGTTGTGCGCTAAAGCCTGCCTGCGGAACTTCCGCATTGCTGCGTTCCGGAGATATGTCAGTGATGAACGGTCCCATTTTTGACTCCCGAAGTTGGCGACTAACTTTGCGAGACTTTGGGCGTAATGCCATTGGCCATGATCTCGCCAAATGGTCCCGTCACAGAACTCGTCACTCTTGGTAAGGTTTTGCCTATCAATGGGAAGACCAATTCCGAAAAACGATACGATTCTTCCAGATGCGGGTAGCCAGAAAAAATAAACGTATCGATACCCAGATCGGCGTATTCTTTGATCCTCGCTGCAACCGTTTCCGGATCACCCACCAACGCAGTCCCCGCGCCACCGCGCACCAGACCAACGCCTGCCCATAGATTTGGCGATACTTCTAATTTGTCGCGCTTGCCGCCATGCAGTGCCACCATTCTTTGCTGTCCGACGGAATCCATTTTGGCGAAGGCTTTTTGAGCGCGGGCGATCACATCATCATCGACATAACGAATCAAATCGTCAGCCGCGGCCCAGGCTTCTTCATTGGTTTCACGCACGATGACATGCAGACGTATGCCAAAACGCAAAGTGCGGCCATGCCTGGCTGCGCGAGCGCGCATATCGGCAATTTTTTCTGCGACAGCGGCAGGTGGTTCACCCCAGGTCAGATACACATCGACTTGCTCCGCCGCGAGTTCATGCGCTGGTTCTGAAGAACCACCAAAATATAAAGGTGGATGCGGTGTTTGCACTGGTGGGTACAAGGTTTTAGCGCCTTTGACCGTCAGATGTTTACCTTCGAAATCGTAACCAGCCTCGCCACCTTCACCTGCTAATGATGCACGCCAGATACGTAAAAATTCATCGGTGATTTCATAACGCTTCGCATGATCAGCGTACAAGCCATCGGCTTCTAATTCACCCTGATCACCGCCAGTGACAATATTGATAAGCAAGCGACCATTCGACAAACGATCAAAGGTAGAAGCCATGCGCACCGCCAAACCTGGCGTCGTTAAGCCAGGCCGTAATGCCACCAGAAATTTTAATTTGCGGGTCGCGCTCATGAGGCTGGAAGCAACTACCCACGCATCTTCGCAAGAGCGTCCGGTAGGCAACAATACTCCGTCAAACCCTTGGGTATCGGCCGCCACTGCAATTTGTCGTAAGTAATCGTAATTGATTTCACGCGCGCCCTTGGTTGTGCCCAGATAGCGGCTGTCACCATGCGTCGGAATAAACCAGAATATATTGAGACTCATACCATGTTCCTTATTTAATGCTGACTATTTGATGCTGAGTTTGAGATCGAAAACAGCGTCTTTAATTTGTATTTTTTTCGGGATCAATTTGAGATCAGCGAACGTGTCGGCAATACCTTGTTGTTCACGTATCACTTGCTCACTAATAGCCTGCACATGAAAGCTAAAACGAGAGTTAGAAAGTTCAACCACATCCGCTGGCAAACCAGTCTGCGCGGAAAAAACTGTTGTGGTTTGCTTGGCGTTTTGCAATACCCATTCATCAGTGCGACCCAACTCATCCAGCAGTGCTTGCAGTACGTCAGGACGTTTTTGCGCATACGGGCGTGCTGCCAGATAAAACTGATGATTGCTGACCGCCCCTTTACCATCGATCAATACACGAGCGCCCAATTGCTTTTCGGCAGCCGCCAGAAACGGATCCCAAATTGCCCACGCATCGACACTGCCGCGTTCAAATGCGGCACGGGCATCGGCGGGTGGTAAGAAAATTGTCTGTACATCGTGATACGCAATACCGGCTTTTTCTAACACTTTGACTAACAAGTAATGGACATTCGAGCCTTTATTCAAGACAATTTTTTTGCCTTTCAATTCGGCAACCGATTTCAGTGTGGAATTTTTTGGAACGACAATAGCCTCGCCACTTGGTGCTGCCGGTTCATTGGCAACATAGACCAGATCCGCGCCCGCTGCTTGTGCGAAAATCGGCGGTGCTTCGCCCGTGGTACCAAAATCGATGCTGCCGACATTTAATCCTTCCAGCAATTGCGGTCCGGCTGGAAATTCAGTCCACTTCACTTCTACGCCAAGCGGTGCCAGACGCTTTTCTAATGCGCCAGTGCCTTTTAAAATTGTCAGCGGGCCGTATTTTTGGTATCCGATACGTAACGTGCTGCTCACTTTATTTTCTGCAAAGCCAGGAATAGCCACGCTGGTCATTCCGCTCGCTAACATGGCAGATAGCATGGCGATGGTTTGGCGGCGATTTTTTTGATGTTGATCCATTTTTGCTATTCCTTTTCTTCTGCTGCGAAAGATTCATAAAGTTGGAGATAAAGCGACGCCCTGCAGCGTTAAACTGCATGTTTAAATACGACATTGAAATTTATTCTGTTAAGTTTTTATGGCTTGAATATGCTTTATTACATCAAGCCTCAAACAGCGCCAGCGTTCGCACTTCGGCCTCTTGTTCTGCTTGACGGTTAGCACGCTTTGCCGCTTTGCATTGCAGGCTGTCGATCAGACTCTCAACGCCTTGCTGCACGCGACCTTCGATTTCTGAGGCAATCTGCAGACCACTGGCCTCATTCCAGACGACTTGCGCTTCAGTAGCATAAATACTGTTCAATACTTGCTGAGCTCCCAAGGCTTGTAAAATAGGGCGCAGACCATAATCCAGCGCCAGCATGTGAGATTGGCCACCACCGACAGCAAGCGGTAACACGATTTTTTCTGCCAGACCTTCTTGCGGCAAAATATCGAGGAAAGTTTTTAATAAGCCACTGTAGGCGGCTTTATAAATTGGCGTAGCTACGACAACCGCGTCGGCTTGTTTGATTAATTGTTGTGCCGCTTGTAGTTCAGGATCACTGAAATCCGCATGCATCAAGGCTTGTGGCGGCAAATCGCGAACGTGGATACTAACCGTTTGCTTCCCAAGAGCGTTCAGACGACGCCCAATTTCATGCAGCAAACGACCCGAGCGCGATGGCGTCGAAGGGCTACCAGATAATAAAAGGATAGACATAATTTTTCTTTCACTCGCTATGCAATCAAATCGAGCGTCTGCATGCTTAGTAGTCAGACGCGCCGCAAAATTATTTTTTTCCGTTCAAATAAATCTGATCAAAAACGCCGCCGTCGGCAAAATGGTCTTTTTGTGCTTTAGTCCAACCTCCAAAGGTGTCGTCAACAGTGAATAATTTGATGTCAGGGAATTTGCTGGCGAATTTCTTCGCAGCACGTTCGTCACTTGGACGATAGAAATTATTACCAATGATGTCTTGTGCAGCGTCGGTATAAAGGTAATTCAAATAGGCTTCTGCCACTTTGCGGGTGCCATGTTTGTCGACGACTTTATCGACCACCGCGACGGATGGTTCCGCCAACACACTGATTGATGGGGTGATGATTTCAAATTTGTCAGCACCAAACTCTTTCAGTGCCAGGTGCGCTTCGTTTTCCCACGACAGCAGGACGTCACCAATACCACGTTCAGTGAACGTCACCGTGGCACCACGCGCGCCGGAATCCAATACCGGAACATTTTTGTAGAGTTTGGATACATAATCTTTAGCGGTAGCAGGCGTACCACCCGACGCTTTTTGCGCGTAGCCCCATGCTGCCAGATACGCCCAACGTGCGCCGCCCGATGTCTTAGGGTTAGCGGTAATGACAGACACCCCAGGCTTAATCAGATCAGCCCAGTCCTTCACTGCCTTAGGATTACCTTTGCGTACCAAAAAGACAATGGTCGAGGTATACGGCGTAGCACGATGTGGCAAACGTTGCTGCCAATTCTTTGCAATCAGACCGCGCTCAGCAATGGCGTCCGTATCGTAAGCCAATGCCAAAGTTACGACGTCTGCATCCAGTCCGTCAATCACCGAACGCGCTTGCTTGCCTGAGCCGCCATGCGATTGTTTGATCGTGACTTTATCACCAGTTTTTGCTTGCCATTGTTTGGCAAAAGCCTGATTTACATCGAGAAATAATTCACGCGTAGGATCGTAAGAGACATTGAGCAGCGTAATGTCGGCGCTATGGCTGGTCAGCGGGAGCAGACTGGCTGCACCTAAAACCAAGGTCGTCACCAAGCGGGAAAAACGGTTTTTGCTACTACTTTTGATATTTTTTGCGATCAACATGAGAAATCCGATGTAATGAAAATTAAATCCGGATCTCAGAATAAATGCTCGCCTTATGTTTTAAAACGAAGTTTTTCGTTAATCTATATTCAAATTCCATATAAAGAGCATCATCAGCAGAATTCTCAGGTCTCAGCTACTATGTGATCCTCTCAATCAGGAGTCCGACATGAACAGCAAATTGATCCTTGGTCTTGCCAGTTTAGTTTTAATGACCGGTTTTTCCGGCAGCGCTTTCGCCGATAGCACCGAAGCGTGCCCGGCGATCTTGCAACATACGTTTAACCGCCTGCAAGACGATAGCCCGCAAAATTTGTGTCAATACAAAGGAAAAGTTGCACTGGTTGTCAATACCGCCAGCTATTGCGGCTTTACCAGTCAGTATGAAGGTTTGGAAAAGATGTACGCCAAATATGCCGACAAAGGCTTAGTAGTATTGGGCTTCCCATCGAATGATTTTGGCAAGCAAGAACCAGGAAGCAGTAAAGAGATTGCTGATTTTTGCTTTAATACCTATGGTGTGAAATTTCCTATGTTCGCCAAATCCTCCGTCCGCGGCGATCAGGTGAATCCTTTACACGCTGAGTTGATCAAAGCGACAGGCACTACGCCAAAGTGGAATTTCTACAAGTACCTGATCGACCGTAAAGGGAATGTCGTTGAGGCTTATTCAAGTATCACAACTCCAGATGATAAGAAGCTTGTGGCTGACATTGAGAAGGCATTGGCGCAGTAAATAAGCGTTTCGATGAAACAATATTATCTTGCAGGGCGGGTCGAACCCACCCTGCACAAGCTATTTGTTTAACCTACCACCCTCGCCTTTTCAGACAAAAACCCACCAATCGTCGCATGCACCATCGCATCCACAATTTGCTCGTGACTGAGTTTTTTATCACGCAATAAAAACTCCATCGTCGGATCACAGGCGCGCGAGTACAAGGTATAGACCAGCACATCATCCGGCACCAACGGCGTCAATGCGCCCTGCTCACGCGCAGCAGCCACCATGGCATGAAATCGCTTATGCACCTTTAACGCCACCATCACGTAATCCAGATTCAACATCAGACTACGTTGCAAGGTCAGACTAGTTGATGGCAAATGCGGCACGCCCCCTTGCAAACGTAAGCGCAGAGACCACGCCAGGATATGCTTGATTTTTTCGATGGCAGGTCTGTCTTCTGACAGGCTGTCGAGCTCTTCCACTGTCGCTTTTAACAAACGTGTCAGCGCAGCCGCAGCTAAACGCTCTTTGGAAGAAAAGTGCTTGTAGAGGCTGCCTTTTGCAATTCCCACCGCATCGGCGACATCGTCCATGGTCATCAGGTCATAGCCTTTTTCTGACAAAAGACGGTTGACGGCATCGATGATCGCTTCTTCGCGTGCGTCAAACTGTTGTTTTTTAAAGGGAATTTTTATTTGCATAATTTTTTCTGCACAAAATAAAACTTTGTAGTATATTTTGTGACCAATGAGTCACGAAATGATTTTATAAGTCACATTTTACTCCAAGCAGTAATGAAGCGTGGTAAAACTTGATCAAATGCGTGATTTTTAACCGATTTTTCACCGCTGATTTGTTTTTTCAGCAATTATATTAATTTCACAACGAGACAGTCACATGACGAAAATCGCAGTGATAGGCTCAGGTATCTCCGGTCTCTCGAGTGCCTACGAGCTCAGCAAAGCTGGCCATGAAGTCAGCTTGTTTGAAGCGAATGACTATTTTGGCGGTCACACGCATACCGTTGATGTGACACTGGACGGAGAAAGCTTTGGTGTCGATACGGGTTTTCTTGTGTTTAATCACAAGACTTATCCCAATTTAGTCCGACTGTTTGCCGAGCTGGAGATAGACACAGCGGCAACCGACATGTCGTTTTCAGTCAAAATGCCCTTGGGTTCCAGAACATTGGAATGGGGTGGTGCCAATCTGAGCACCGTGTTTGCGCAAAAACGCAACCTGCTCAATCCCGGCTTTTTGCGCATGTTGCGTGACATCGTCCGATTCAATCGCCAAACCACAGACTTGGCGCTCAATAAAGACGCGCAAGAATTTCAAACTCCGCTGGGAACATTTCTCGATCAACACAATTACAGCCAGGAGTTCCGTCGCTGGTATTTATTGCCCATGGCAGCCTGTATCTGGTCTTGTCCCACCGCGACGATGATGGCTTTTCCAGTCGCTTCGTTTGTGAATTTCTGCCACAACCACGGCTTACTCCAGATCACTGACCGGCCGCAGTGGTACACCGTGCGCGGTGGCGCGCGACACTATGTCGAAAAAATGCTGCCGCACATCGCGCATCGCCATCTGAATACACCGGTCAAAGCGGTGTATGCCAACCCACAGTCTAAAATCATCGTTCATGCAAAAAATGGTTTGCAAGAATTTGATGAGGTGGTGTTGGCGACGCACAGTGACCAGAGCTTGCGATTGCTGACGGATGCGAACGAACGTGAAAAACAAATTTTGTCGGCAGTTCAATATCAGGACAATCGCGCCGTATTGCATACCGATAGCCGCTTTTTACCTGCCAACAAAAAAACCTGGTCTGCCTGGAATTACCAGGCGATGACCGGTGATGAAAGTCGTGTTTGCGTCCATTATTTGCTAAACCAATTACAACCCTTACCGTTTAAGACACCAGTCATCGTGAGCCTTAATCCCATCGAAGAGCCACGTGCAGAGCTTGTGATTGATAGCTTCGATTATGCGCATCCTGTATTCGACAAAGCGGCTATCCGAGCCCAGCAGCAATTACCTGCAATTCAGGGGCAACGCGGTATCTGGTTTGCTGGTGCGTGGACTAACTATGGTTTTCATGAAGATGGTTTGAAATCCGGTATCAACGTTGCTGCTGCCATCATCGCTCGTGAAAATAACCACGGACATGAGCAAAAACAACATCACCAACACAGAGCAGCATAAGATGATCTCTCCTGACACACTCACTAGTTTGCCAGCCGTTCGGCTGTGTGTAGGTGAGGTCACGCATATGCGTCTGCGTCCGGCCAAAAACACATTCAAATACGGCGTGTTTTTTTTGCGCCTCCCTGTGCGGGCGATGAATACCGATATCGATCTCAACCACTGTCGCTGGTTTTCGCATAATCGTTTTAATTTATTGTCTTTTTTCGACAAAGACCACGGCGATGGAAAATCAACAGCGACAGCATGGATAGATCAACTCCTACACGCTGAACATATCCACGATGCCAAAGGTGAAATCTGGCTGCAATGCTTTCCGCGCGTGCTTGGCTATGTCTTCAATCCGGTATCGTTTTGGTTTTGTCATCGCACAAATGGAAGCTTGCGTGCGATCGTATGCGAGGTAAGGAATACCTTTGGTGAAAAGCATATCTATCTGCTGGAACATGGCACTGAGCTTAAAAATGGCGAAGAGCACCATGCAAAAAAAATCTTCCATGTATCACCGTTTTGTCCGATAGAGGGTCAGTACCGTTTTCGCTTTATACAGAAAACCAGTTCTGACAATGGCGTCACCACACACAAACATATTGCCAGGATTGATTATGACGACGCCTCAGGTCCGCTGCTGCTCACCAGCATTGCAGGCACCGAGTGTGCGCTAAGCGACAGAAAAATTCTAGCCCTGATGTTTAGCTATCCCATGATGACGATAGGCATCGTGCTGAAAATTCACATACAGGCTCTGCGACTTTTTATCAAGCGCGTTCCCTTCTTTTCAAAACCACTCCCACCATCCAAAGAGGTGAGTCGATGAGCACTATACACCCCACTGTTACGCCCGCACACACCCATGAGCGTCAATTGGACACAGGACATTTCCCAGCCGAAGCACGCTTTGTCGTTAGTTTGCTACACAAGCTTGAACACGGCACGCTGACGGTGCAATTTCCTGATGGTCAAATTGCCCAATTTGGGCGCGCAGATGATGGCAATCGCCACGTCACTTTAAATCTGAAGAACTGGCAAATTTATCGTGCAGTGTTGAAATCAGGTGATATTGGCTTTGCTGAAAGTTATATTGCCGGACATTGGACGAGCAGTAGTCTGGCAGGGCTGATCGAGCTCATTACACGTAATCGCTCGCAACTCGAAGATGTGATCTACGGGACCTGGTGGGGCAATTTACTTTACCGCATCAAGCATTTTTTAAATCGTAATTCCAAAGCCGGAAGCAAGAAAAATATCCACGCTCATTACGATATCGGCAATGATTTTTATCGACTATGGTTAGATCCATCAATGACGTATTCCAGTGCCTTGTTCTCTGGCGACCAGGTCGACAATTTACATGACGCACAGCAGACCAAATACCGCCGCATCCTGCAACAACTGAATCTGAAACCAGATGCGAAAGTGCTGGAAATCGGTTGTGGCTGGGGTGGATTTGCGGAAATGGCAACACGTGATGCACAAGCACACGTGACTGGCCTCACGCTGTCGACCGAACAATTACACTTTGCCCGTGAACGTTTGCAGCGTGCGGGTTTGCGGGCGCGTAGTGATTTGCAGATACAGGACTATCGCGATGCCCACGGCGATTACGATGCGATTGCCTCGATAGAAATGTTTGAAGCCGTTGGTGAAGATTACTGGCCAGGCTATTTCGCTTGCTTGCAGCGTAATCTCAAACGTGGTGGGCGTGCTTGCGTGCAAAGCATCGTTATCGCTGACGAGCTGTTCGACCGTTATCGCAAAGGGACTGACTTCATTCAGCAGTATATTTTCCCGGGCGGCATGTTGCCATCGATAGAAATCTTCCAGAAATTAGCACGGGAACACGGCTTAGAAGTAATAGATACGTTCACATTTGGCCTCGACTATGCCCGCACTTTATTGGAATGGCGTCAGACTTTCATGGAGAAACTCAATGAAGTCAAAGCGCAGGGATTTGATGATGAATTTATCCGTACCTGGGAATTTTATCTGGCGTATTGCGAGGCCGGCTTCCGCGCTGGCAATATCGATGTCGCGCAATTTACCCTGGTCAAAACATGAACCCGCGACGCTGGCAATGTGTTGCCATTTTTCTGACTTGGATAATCAGCATCGGTACGCCTGCTGCACTAGCAGAAACGCCAGTCAGTGAGGCCGTGCCGGTACATATTCAAACAGAATTGCCAAAAGCAGTAATGCAAGGGCAAGGCACTTATCGCTGGTTTGGATTGCGAATTTATGACGCTACATTGTGGACCGGGCCTGAGGGTTGGAACGATCTGCAGAAGAATAAAGTTGCACTCGATTTACGTTACGCCAGAAATTTAGTTGGACGAAAAATTGCCGATGCCAGCGTACAGGAGATGGAAAAGTTACATCAAGGTAGTGCCAGCCAACGCCAAAAATGGTTGCAACAAATGACGACGCTGTTTCCCGATGTGAAAGAGGGGACACACATCACAGGCATTTACATACCCAATGAGTCAGCACGTTTTTATCTAGACGGAAAATGGCTGGGCGAAATTCGCGATGCAGAGTTTGCGCGTGCTTTTTTTGCTATATGGCTCGATCCTCAGACTTCAGCACCAGATTTAAGAAAAAAACTTCTTGGACATAGCTAAGAAAAACGATGTCGCTACCAATCTACCAAACTAAGGATGCAATATGAAACTAACAATCGTAACGCGGTATCTTGCTATTCTAAGCCTGGTATTGTTGGCTTCCTGCGCCAGTAAGGTTGATACTGCGATCTATCGCCAGGAAAAGCCAAGCTTGGATTTACGCCAATATTTCAATGGGACGGTCGATGCCTGGGGTATGTTTCAAGATCGCTCCGGCAAAATCGTCAAGCGCTTCACCGTTGTTATGCAATGCAAATGGGAAGGTGATACAGGCACGCTGGATGAGGCTTTTTCGTACTCGGATGGCACAAAGCAACGACGGGTTTGGACGCTAAAGCAAACAGCGCCTGACCGTTTCACCGGCACCGCTGCCGACGTGGTTGGCAACGCTGAAGGCGTTGTGTCCGGCAATACCTTGCACTGGAATTATGTATTGGCCTTACCGGTGGATGACAGTATCTATCACGTCGATTTCGATGACCTGATGGTACTCATGGACGACAAGGTCATGCTCAACCGCGCCATCATGCGCAAGTTCGGGGTAGAACTTGGTAGCGTGACGCTTTCATTTACCAAACGCGATGGCATGATCAAATGAACCCGCCTATCCAGAATTGGAAAGACAAGAAAGTCTGGGTCATCGGTGCCTCCACAGGCATCGGTGCTGAAACCGCGCGTTTGCTATTAAATCAAGGTGCCCGGGTCGCATTATCTGCACGACATCTGACGAGCCTGCAAGAAACAGCGAAGGGATTTCAGCAAGCCTTAATTGAACCTTTAGACATCACCGATCTGACCAGTTTACAAAACGCACATGCACGTATCATCGTCCAATGGCAAAGTATAGATTTAGTGCTGGTCGTTGCTGGCACCTACAACGAAATGCGCGCTGATAGCTTTGATATGACCGCCGCTAATCGCCTGTTAGACATCAATGTGCGCGGTGTTTATCATTGTCTCGATGTGGTCTTACCGACGCTGCTCAAACAAGGTAATGGCGGCATCGGCATCGTCGCCTCGGTTGCTGGTTTATCTGGCTTGCCTAAGGCTTTGGTATATGGTCCGAGCAAAGCAGCGATTATCAATTTATGTGAATCTTTGTATATCGATTTACGCCCCCGTAATATCGCCGTATACCTGATTAACCCAGGCTTCGTAGAAACACCGCTCACTGCCAAAAATGATTTTGAGATGCCCGCGCTGATGAGTGCTCCCGATGCCGCAGTTGCGCTGGTCAAAGGTATAGAAGACGGCGACTTTCATATTCATTTCCCCAAACGCTTCACGAATTGGTTAAGACTGGCACGCTTACTACCGTACCAACTTTACTTCTCACTCGTTCACAAAGTCACTGGCTTATAAGGAGTTGTTCAAGATGGATCACCAAACCAGCTTACATAATCTGGTACGCTTTTTTGAAACACTGACGTTGGCGCAAAGTCAGGATTTATCTGGTGTTTATACGGACGATGCGTATTTCAAAGATCCGTTCAATGAGGTGCGTGGCTTACCAGCGGTGACGCACATTTTTCAACACATGTTTGTACAAGTTGAAAAACCACGCTTTAAAATTACTTCCACAGTGTTGCAAGGTGATACGGCATTTTTGTGCTGGGATTTTTATTTCTACATGAAAAAATTTAATCCAGACGAGCAATGCATACGCGGTGCGACTCACATCCGTTTTGCGGCCGATGGCAGAGTACAAATGCACAGAGATTATTGGGATGCAGCTGAAGAATTATATGAAAAATTGCCGGTACTCGGGAGCCTGATGCGTATGTTAAAGAGGATGGCGAATAAATAGGGCGTGTGATTATTAGGTTTAAGCATTAAGAGAGTTGTGCGGATGTCCGCCCAATTCTCAGCAAGCACAATCACTGTGTGCGCTTCTCTCATTATACAAAATATACAAAACTAGCATTTTTAAGAAAAAAAGCCTATTCTCAATTTCTACAACGATAATTTTGTGAGACGAAGATGGACTACCTATCCAGCACAACAGCATTAATCATTTTTGTATCCTCCGTCGTCATAGGTGTTTTTTTGCATATCAAAGCCTATGGCGGAAAAAATGGTGAACGCTACCGAAAAATGCAAATGCAAGGGCCATTTGTCCCGGTATCAGAAGAAAATACGGAAGAAAACGTCGTTCATTAAGTTCACGATCAGTCTTGGTTAGCAAACCACCTCGGGCGGATACAGTCCGCCTCATCTCAGCAGACTCAATCACCACACGGATTTCACCCGTCATACAAGGCGTGGTCGCGCCATACTATAATTCCCGATAAATTTACATATTGCCATTAATTTGAAAGCATTTTAAGGTGTGGTATTGCTTATTCAACCTCAATAAAAAATCATGCAAAAACTATTTTCAGTCATGTTTTTAACGCTGCTGACGATGACAGTAAGCGCGCAGGAAAAACCACCAGCAAATTACGAAAATTGGGGCGTATGTCCGTTTGAATGCTGCACATATCGCGACTGGACAGCAAATGATGAGGTACCTGTTCATTCACAACGCGATGACAAATCACCCGTTACCTTTAGCGTCCAACGGGGCGAACAAGTGGAAGGTTTAACTGGTGTCGTGGTCACCGAAAAGCCTGGTGTGTTAAAGATAAATAGAACTGTTGATGATGGCTTTATTAAAGGTAGTCATGCCCCGCAACTTAAGCTACATGCAGGCGATGTCGTTTACCTGCTGACACCTTTGGGTGAAGGTTATTTTTTATTTTGGTATCAAGGTAAAGCTTATATAAGCGGTGAAAGTCTGCGAACTATGCCGCGCGATGATGCACAAGAAAATGTGATGAATTGGTGGAAGTTAGTACGGAACAGTAAAGGTGCAATGGGCTGGACACGCGCCGAAAAATTTGACCATATCGATGCCTGTGATTGATATGCAAAGAAAACACTAAACGAAGCTCGTTTTTTTATTGTGCTTCACTAGTTTCATCCACTGTTTATCAATCGTCACTGAATCCATTTGAGAAAAAATATGCGACCATTTCGTTTTCGTTTTCGTTTTCGTTTTCGTTTTCGTTTTTTGCTAAATATTGCCTTGTGGAGTTCGCTCTGTTGGCTAACTGCATGCGCGACAATCAATTATGACCCACAAGCGGATCAACAAATCACAGCATTGACACAACAAATTAATTTACAGTATCTGAGTTGGGAAAGTCAGGCGAAAAGCAATGGGCCAGTCGTCTATGACGCAAAATTTTATGATGCAGTGGAAGCGAGTCTGGCCACACTGGAAATGCGTATGACCGCATCACAAGATGCATCGTCAGCAAAACTGACACAGCTATTTCAAAATCTGATGCAACAGCTTGAGAACGAAAGAAAATTCCATCAGGAGCACGCTTTAGACGCTGGGTATTGCCATGCAGAGCGTTTACTCATCAATATACAACTCAGCGTATTGACGACCTATGAGCTATCGTTAAAAAATAGTGCGGCGAGCAAAGCAAAATAAGATACAAATAAGCTACAAAGAGGCTGGGCGCTTTTTGATTCAATTGGAGATAAAAAATGGCAACAGATTGGAACACGGTACGTGATGCTGCTGTAGTAGCTGGTAAGGAGGCTTTAGGTTCGGCTTGGGCTACTGCAAGTTCCGGTGCAACTGCGCAAATTTCGGCACTGGTTGGGATTGCGGAATATGTACAAGAAAACCAAAACAGCATGAGTGCTGATGAAGTCAGTCATTTAGTCGCACAACAAAAAGCAGCATTGCAAAATGTGCTGATTGGTTATGAAGGTATCGGCTTTGCTGATGCCAACAATGCGGTGGCGGCGACAGTTAATTCTATTTTGTCAGCGGTTCCCGAACTATTAGGATTTGCATAAAAACTGCATCGGAGGAATGATGAACGGTACACCCCTATCGCAATTTCCCGCACATTTAGGTTTAGGTGCTAACGTAGAAATCGAACCTGCATTCACAGGAAATATGCAATGGTATGAAGCTTACGTGAATCGCCATCTGGCTGACGGTGCGGAAGGCAGACTGGTTTCCATGCATACCTCGGATCGTTCCTGGGACTCATGGGAAATGCATCCCCAAGGCAACGAAATGGTGCTGTGTACAGCGGGACAGGTTACCTTTTACCAGGAATTTCCGGACGGTGAAGTCAAACAAGTGATCTTGCGTACAGGAGAATATCTCGTTAATCCGCCTTTAGTCTGGCATACCGCTGATATTGATGTTCCGACGACATTGCTTTTTATTACGTCGGGTATCGGTACTCAACATCGCGGACGTGAAAAAAATCTGGATTGATTTGCACTTGGTTTTTCAGTTGGCTTTTCAGTTGGTTTGCTAATGGAATGGATATACGATGGATATTTTTTAATCTTCTTAAAAATTTTTTATTCTCTATTTCGCCTCAAAAAAATCGCTGTTTTTAGCTATGAAAATCGATGTTTTTAAAAACGTCGATTACGCGGACAAAAAGACACATGCTGACTTTTTAAGCAAATTAAAGCTTGGCACATACAGAATTTGTGTGTATATTTCGGGCTGTACTTGCATCAAGTCGTTATATTGTTGGTCCCAATTCCGCATAGCTGTATCCTCTGGCTGTTCTGTTTTTTCTCCTCCGGTTTTATTCCTTGGTTTCAAGTGCCCACAGGCATTCGGACAATTTCGTCTGAGCCAGATAATAAAAAGGAAAATAATATGAGTACTCAAACAGGAATCGTTAAATGGTTCAATGATGCTAAAGGCTTCGGCTTTATCGCTCCAGACGCAGGTGGTGCAGATTTGTTCGCGCACTTTCAGGACATTCAATCCAACGGCTTCAAAAGCCTGAGCGAAAACCAGCGCGTATCTTTCGAACGCACTTCTGGTCCTAAAGGCGACAAAGCAAGTAACATCCAAGTGATCGCGTAATTTTATTTTTTCAACTGGCTGAATTTTCCGCCTTAATTTGTTGAAATTGAAATTCGTTGTTCGCTGTACCGTTTTCGTCGTATCGATGCTCTGATTGTTCTGAAATACCGGCCTGGTGCACTATGCAGATAGCATAGGTATCTGGTGAACAATCTTCATCTTTGCGACAAACTTTCACATGTCACTAAAACGCTCTCACGCGGATTACTGATGCATCATCCATTCTCACCGGCCAGTGGCACCACGCAGATAGCATGGGTTGTTGGAAAATGGTGTAATGGATGTCAGATGTTTCATCATGCATCCTTTCATCAAAGACTATTGAAATCCATTGCGGCATTCGCTGCATAGAATTCAACGAGGTTTTGCTCTGAAGGATTTGTGAAAGTTCACATTCGTTTTAACTCTGTCATCTGCATAAAGCTGACACAGACAGGAATAGGCGACTCACCCCGCAAGCACCGCGCAGATAGCACGGGCATTGCTCTAGTTGATGGCACCACGCAGATAGCATGGGTTGTTGACGAGTCGTTGCAATGAATGTATCGCCCACCAAGTTTTTGGTGGGCTTTTTTATTTCTTGTCCGCTTGACCTGCAACGTTCTGCAAATACTTCACCAACACTTTAATCTCTTCATCACTCAAACCTGTGATCGTTGGCATTTCACCTTTGCCGTGGCGGATAGCGTTTTCTATTGTTGCCGCATCTGGCTTTAAACTATCGAGGTCAGGACCACTTTCTGCCATCGAATCGGCATGCTTAAGGCTATGGCAGTAAGCACAAGCTGGCACGGCTTTTTGTGTGAATAATTTCTTCCCTTGTTCGTCCACGCTTTGTGCGTGAGCGAGATGACTGCCGAACGGAATA
Source organism: Cognatundibacterium jejuense (assembly GCF_014284255.1). Lineage (GTDB taxonomy): Bacteria > Pseudomonadota > Gammaproteobacteria > Burkholderiales > Burkholderiaceae_D > Undibacterium > Undibacterium jejuense. The sequence continues at coordinate 144,363 of NZ_JACOFV010000010.1, read as the reverse complement.
CTTAGCGACAAAGCGAAAAAATATAAAGAAATTTTCTGCAAATTTTTCATCACTACTCCTATTTCTCTCATCCTATTTCTCTCATCCTATTTCTCAACAATTATTTACTGCAAAAATATATTTACTGCAGCCAGCGTAACAACGGGGTTTTCTTCTTGTGGTACATGCCCCAGATCATCAAACATAATCAACTTACTGCCCGCGATATCGCGCTGAAACCAGCTTGCATTCTCTGGAGGAATTAATTGATCTTTACCACCCCATAAAATCAGGGTTGGTACGTGAATAGTTTTAATCAGATCAGCATCTTTACCCGCATTCAATTGCGTTAAACGAAGGCGTAGAGCCTCACGGTTGCCTGCCCGACGGGTCATTGCTTCATAGCGATCAACTAAAGCAGGCGTAACTTTTTCAGGGTTACCGTAGACGTTTTTAACACTTTCTTCCATCATAGAACGCGGCAGACAATGATTCATTAGCCAGGACATCTCAGGAATGCGGGCAAGCTGAAAACCGAGGGGAATCGATTTCGGTGTGAACGCATAGCCAGCAGCATCAACGAGTATCAATTTTTCGACACGATTTGGAGCTGCAACGGCGACTTCCCAGGCAATTTCGCCCCCCAAAGAATTTCCGCCCAAAATAGCACGTTGGACGTGTAGCGCATCCATGAGATCAAGAATGAATTGCGTGTAAGTGGCGTTGCTATAGTCATTGCTCTGATTTGGACCAGTCAATCCAAAACCCGGCAAATCCATGGTGATCACGCGGTGCTGCTTTTTGAGTTCTTTCGCCCAACCTTCCCATGTATGCAAGCTCGATGACGTGCCGTGTATCAATATAATTGGTGTAGGATCTTCAATCCAGCCCTCATCGCGCACATGCACGAATAAGCCTTTCACATCGATAAACTGCGACGGTCTTGGCGCCCATTGTTCGCTTAACTCGTCTGCAGTTTTATCCGGCGCCCAGCTCAGTGCTAAGCCGATCACGGCACTAGCAATCAGGCATGACAAGATAATTAAGAGAACAATAATCAGTTTCTTTTTCAAACTGCGTGGTTTGGCGGCGGTAGACATGAACTTCACTTCATCAAATCGAAGTCATGATTATAGAATGCATGGCAACTGCTGACTGGATATTTGCGCAAATCATGGTTGATAGGTGCTTAAAAGTCCGCAAGATTTGTCAAATCACTGCATGTTATTGTGCTGATATTGCAAGAACTTATGCGCAGAACTTTTTACGGATAGCGAGATGTCTGATTATTTAAGTTATGAACGTCGGTTGTTACGTGTCACCAACTATGTGCATGAACATCTGGACGAAGAGCTGGATTTAAACAAGCTGGCAGAAATTGCCTGCATGTCGCCCTATCATTGGCATCGAGTATATCAAGGCGTATTTGGTGAAAGTGTCGTGGCAACGGTAAAGCGCCTGCGCTTGCAACGTGCAGCGACACTGTTGGCGCGTACCACCACGCCAATAGAAGAAATTGGCGCATTGTCCGGCTATCCGAATCTGCAATCCTTTACACGGATTTTTTCAGCGGTCTATGGAATTCCACCGGCACGCTTTCGCAAAGAGGGACGTTACTCTCCCTCGCTATCTTTTCAACCTACAAGGAGTGATTTAATGTTTCCCGTTGAAATCCGCAACGCCACCGAACTATCGCTCATTTGCGTACCGCATACGGGCTCTTATATGGGCATCAGCAAGGCGTTTGATACACTCAATGCGTGTATCACTTCGCGTCAACTGTACACGCCTACTACCCGCTGGATAGGTATTTTTATGGATGATCCGGCTGCTGTCGAAGAAACGCGATTACGCTCTTTTGCCTGCATTACCGCACCAGAAGTACCGACTGAACAAAGTGTAGAGTCACCTCTTATTCGCAAACAATTGGCAGGTGGGACATATGCGGTTCTGCGCTATAAGGGGCCGTATTCCGAAATGCAACCCGTCTATCAATGGTTCTGCGGTATCTGGTTTCCTGCTTCCGGCTACGAGATCGCCGACGCGCCTCCTTACGAAGATTATCTGAATAACCCGCGTGAAACACCACCATCCGAGTTATTGACGGATATATACATTGCTATAAAAGCGTAATTGATTCTGCTTTTTTTTTCCATGGTCAATCTGAAACAGCTTCAGATAGCTTGATTCAGATAGCTTGAAATAGACTTCGTTTATCCTCAAGCTGTTTCAGATTAGTTTTTAACTATTGATTGAATAAAATTAATTAGCTTTTATAAATCACACCCATAACCTATACTTTTTTCCATACCAAGCGCAGTTCCTCCATGACATAACGGTAAAGGAAAAAAACGATGAAACCAACACTGACCACTGCTTCCGGCATTCATGTTGTAGACAACCAAAACTCACTGAGCGCAGGACCTCGCGGGCCTTTGTTGCTGCAAGATTTTCATCTGATTGAAAAGTTGCAGCATTTCAATCGTGAGCGTATCCCTGAACGCGTTGTGCATGCGAAAGGTTCCGGCGCTTACGGTACCTTCACTGTAACCCACGACATTAGCCGATACACCAAGGCGAAATTATTTAATCAGATCGGCAAACAAACTGAAATGTTTGTTCGCTTCTCGACGGTCGGCGGCGAACGCGGTAGCGCCGACACTGAGCGTGACCCACGTGGTTTTGCAATGAAGTTTTATACCGAGGAAGGCAACTGGGATCTGGTCGGCAATAATACGCCAATGTTCTTCATCAAAGATCCGATCAAGTTTCCGGACTTTGTTCATACCCAAAAGCGTGATCCACAAACGAACTTGAAATCTCCAAACATGATGTTTGATTTCTGGAGCAAGGCACCAGAGAGTTTGCATCAGGTTACCATGCTGTTTTCTGATCGCGGTACTCCCGATGGCTATCGCCATATGGATGGCTTTGGTAGTCACACGTACAGTCTGATCAATGCGGATGGTGAACGTGTATTCGTCAAATGGCATTTACGTACACAACAAGGTATCAAAAATTTATCCGCTGCTGATGCTGCGCGTCTGGCCGGAACTGATCCGGATTACGCGCAGCGTGATTTGTTTACTGCCATTGCCAATAAAGAGTTCCCGCGTTGGGAAGTACGCATTCAGGTTGCGACTGAACAGCAATTACAAGAATGGGAAGCCCGCACTGGTTGGAATCCGTATGACTTAACGAAGATCTGGCCGCATTCAGATTTTCCTTTAATTCCGGTCGGCATTATGGAGCTCAATCGCAACCCTGCAAACTACCATGCGGAAGTAGAGCAAGCTGCATTTTCGCCAGCCAATCTGGTACCTGGCATGGGGTATTCGCCAGACAAGATGTTGCAAGGTCGTTTGTTTGGTTACCACGATGCGCAGTTGTACCGTGTGGGTACGAATCACCAACACTTGCCTGTGAATGCACCACGCTGCCCTTTTCATAACCAGCAACGTGACGGCAGCATGGCAATCCACAATGGTGGTGCTGAGGTGAATTACGAAGCGGTTACAGCACAAGGCAGCAATCCATCTGGCTTTGGCCATGGTGATAAAGGCTGGGCATTATCTGGAGTGGCTGGACGCTATGATAGTCGTGGCACGGAAGATGATTACACCCAGGCTGGCAATCTTTTCCGTTTGTTGCCAGCACAAGAAAAGCAAAATTTATTTGATAATCTGGCAGGTCCATTGTCGCAAGTCAGCGAAGAAATTTTGCAACGCCAACTTACCCACTTTGATCAGGCTGATCCGGCGTATGGCCAAGGTGTCAGAGCCGCGATAGAAAAGCGTCGGACGTCAAAAGCGTAATTTTAAATTTTTAAATGTTAGTAAAAGCAGAAGCCATCTGGCTTCTGCTGTTTTTTGCATCACCACGATTGCAAACTGACAAACTGGCATACTGATAAGTTTACTAATGAGATCATAGGCTACTCTACATTGCGTTACATACCCGCTAAACGTGAGGTCATCCAAACTTGTAAGTCTGACGTTGATTACCCATCAACTATAAAAAAATGCGCACCGTTCATCCTGCAGCGTTCTTTTCGGTAGGCATTAGTCCACACCTTCTTTGGAACAAGTATGAAAAAATTAGCCATGGTGAGTCTGATCGGTTTGAGTGGTTGCGTAGTTCAAGCGCCGCCACGCACTGTCTACGTACAACAACCACCGCGCGTGGTGTATCAACCAGCGCCGGCTGCACCAACATATTATCAAGATACAGCGCCGCAACCACAGCAAGAACAAGTCGTCAGTGCCTACGTTGAACCACCAACAGTTCAGCCTGAACCAATTCTGGTGCAATGGGCACCGCCGCCGATGCTGGTTGAGGTTCCACCTCCACAACCGTATATAACTGCGGTGTGGACTGGTGGTTATTGGGTATGGCATGGTGATTGGATCTGGGCGCATGGCCGTTGGGCAGCGCCACCGCAATTTGGTTATTGCTGGATGCATCCATATTATGAGAATCGCGGCGGTGCCGTGGTATTTGTGAACGGCTTCTGGGCAGCACCTGGCGTCCATTTTATTCAGCCCTCTTTGCAACTCCATTTGAATTTTGCAGCTGTCAATGACGGCGTTATTGCAGGTGTACGCCCTATCGGTCCTCAAGGTGTATTTATTCCTGCGCCTCCAGGTTCCGCGCGTGGTCTGATCGTGCCCGCACCGATTGGTACTTCGCCAGCGGTCGTAACCAGTGCCCCACCTATTATTCGTGAAGGTATGCGGGTTCACATTGAGAACAACAGCCATAACGCTACCGTCATTAATAACAATACGACCATCGTCAATAACGTCACTATCGTTGCACCACCAGGTTCAACAGCCAATGGTCAGGCATTCAATAGAGCAGTTCCGGCACAAGCGCATCTGGCGGCTCAAATGACGCCAGTGGTCAAAGCGATGGCGCCAGAACCAGTTTCGACCAAGCCGATACCAAGTTATTCCAATGCGCATGGACCAGTTGCTTTGCCACCTTCGCAAATGGTGCATTTCAATAATCAGGCAACACCAGTTCCTGGCCAGCCACAACACATGCCGACTGCTCCACAGCAGTTGGCAGAACCACAGCAACGCGCTCAAAGCCTACAGCAACACATACAAACTGCGCCACAGCCCGTCAATATGGCTCAACCGCAGCATCAGACCATGCCTGCGTCACAAGAACGTTATCTGCCGCAGGAACATAACTTCATAGCACCAGTGCAGCGCACTACAATCGAAACGCCAAATCAAGCACGGTTTCAACATATGGAAGAACAAAGTCATCCAGTGGCACCCACTCCACATCCAGAGAGTTTTCCTCATTACCAGGAAATCAGACCAATCCAACATAATCCTGCGAATGACATGCGGACACGAGAAGAAATGGAAAGAAGAGCGGTGCCAGTTCAACATGTCGAACCAAGAAATGCCGAACGGGAAAAAGATGCAAAAGCACGTGAAAAAGAACATGAGCGCTAACTCGAAAAATGCTATGCCATATTTTTTCGGCGGTATTTGATCATAAAAAATGGAGCCTGGCGCTCCATTTTTTATGCTTCCTTAACACTTACTCAGTAAGGGAGGTTTTATTTACCCACGCCTTTATCATTTGACTTTAATGTATCCACACCTTGCGCATTTTTTTGCTTTCCGTTAGTTAAAGGCTTCACTTTCACTGCCTTACCTTGAGCTTTGCAAGGATACTCAGACCAGACTGTGTGACCGTTTTCAACGCACTTAAACACCGACGTTTGAGCAAATGCAAAAGTAGGAACTAACAATAACAATATACAGGCCTTGCTGATTTTCTTTATCACGATGTTCTCTGCTTTCTCAGGTTCTGCGGCAATACGATGCACTCTGCTGTCAAGCTACCTCAATCAGGCAGGTTTCAAAGGGATGCATAATACTGAAATCATAGCATACGGCAGAGACGAGTCATATGAAACAGAGACCGCCTACGTGAAACATGGCCTCGGTTACCGACCAAGACCTACATTAAATTTATAAGCTTCGCCTGTGCCGTCAATTCTGCCCTGAAATCAGGATGCGCAATCGATATCATTTCTTTTGCTCGTTGTTTAGCGGATTTTCCACGCAGCTGCGCAACACCAAATTCTGTCACGACAAAGTTAATGTCGTTTTTCCCAGTCGTGACATGCGTACCAGCACTCAAGGTCGGCACGATACGGGTGATGGCATTTTCTTTCGCAGTGGAAGGTAAAACGATGAACGCCTTACCCTCTTTAGAACGGTTTGCTGCGCGGACAAAATCGACCTGACCGCCTGTGCCAGAGTAAGGAATATGTGCCAGACTTTCTGAGCCACACTGACCCAACAAATCGATCTGCAAGGTCGCATTAATGGCGACCAATTTGTCATTCTTGGCAGCCAGATACGGATCATTGGTAAAGTCAACCGGATGCATTTCCATCATGGGATTTCGATGCAGAAACTGATATAGCTTGTTAGATCCCAAGGCAAAGGTTGCTACCATTTTTCCGGGTAGATAATTCTTCTTGCGATTCGTAACGGCACCACTTTCAACTAAAGTCAAAATACCATCGCCGATCATTTCTGTATGAATACCAAGGTCATGCTTACTAGTCAGCTGCATGACCACCGCATCAGGAATGCCGCCATAACCAATTTGTAATGTTGAACCATCATCGATCATGTCAGCGACATATTTACCGATTGCTTCTTGTACAGGACCGATTTTTGGCAGACCCACTTCTGTCACTGCGTCAGCACTTTCCGTGATGGCACTGACCTGAGAAACATGAACGCGGCAATTGCCATGCGCATACGGAACGTTCGGATTCACTTCGAGCACCACTGCGCGCGCTTTAGCGATTGCCGCCATCGTGTAATCGGTCGCCAGACTTAAGGAGAAATAGCCATCTTCATCCATTGGTGATGCAATAGAAAATACCACGTCAGAACGGATATACCCACGTTCAATCAACATCGGCATTTCTGAGAAATAGCTTGGAATAAAATCGATGGTACCAGCCTGACCTCCGGCGCGTGAAGCGGCACCAAAAAAGAAGGCGACATGGCGTACATGTTCGGTCGTCGTCGGATCAAAATAGCCGTATTTTTTTACCGCCAGAATTTGTGCGACTGTAATGTTATGAAACCGGCGTCGGTGTTCAGATAAGGCGGTCAATAAAGCAGGAGGTTCGCCAACACCGGTAGGAACGATGATAGTGTCACCGTTTTTTAGAACTGCCAGTGCATCTTCTGAAGAACACAATTTTTGCTGATATAAATCCTGAAATAACATGTCTAACCACGCTTTCTTATTTATGTAGAATCCAGCAAAGCCACACACTGCAAACCGTGTTGCGATCGACATGAATTCTTTTATGTAATGAGTCTCCGGCTGCTACAGGTGAAGTTTATATTTTGCACATAATTCAATTACCACGACCACAAAAATTACGCATTGAACGCTGAATAAACGACAGCAAGGGCAATCCTACTGGTATTGCGAGCCTTACATGGTACCTGTAGACTTAGCTCTTCATCATTATCCTCAGACCTTACATGAAGATGACATTGCAGCCTGCACGCGACATTGATTTTGAACAAATTTCGGATTGGATCAAGGATCAACAAGCCTGTACGCGCTGGTCTGGTCTTAAGGAGTGCTTTCCATTCGTCAATAAAGATTTGCCTAGCCTGTTACAGAAACCAGGCGCGGTCAGCCTGGTGCTGAGCAACGAACAGGATAAACCACTTGGATTTGCGCAATATTGGCTCAGAGACGAACAACGTACCCATCTGGGGCGCATCATCGTCAATCCAGATCAGCGTGGTCTGGGGATAGGGAAAATTTTGTGCGAACAACTGATCACCGCTGCAAGCGAAGCGACCGGAACACCTATCATCAGCCTGCGGGTATATCGGGATAACCATACCGCTTATCAGCTTTATCAGCAACTAGGGTTTGAAGCGCGTGAAGATGATTCCAGCCCAGAGGTGCTGGCAATGGAAAAGCGGCTTGGGGTTTGAGTGGCTCGGGAAGTTTGTGCAGGGTGGATGCAACCCGCCAACAATAATGTATTCGGCTATTTCAGCGCGAGTTGCACCCGCCCTGTGAAATTTTGTCGGTGCAAATAAAGCGAGAAGGAAACTAATGAATCACTTTTCAAAAAATGATGCGATAAAAAAATGGGCGGATGAGGTATTCCTGCGCACAGTCATCGCACTTTCCGAAAGGGAGCTCACTGCGCCGCGCAGCATTATCTTTGGCAATCTTATTCTCACACTGCATCATTCATCTTTAATTGATTATGTATGGCAATCGCATTTACTGAGCAAGCCGCATGGGCTTACTACAAGAAATCCAGAAACCCATCCAACAATGGCTGAGCTTTACAACGAACAGCAACACATTGATCAATTGTATGTAACTTATACCGATGCACTGACTGACAAGCGACTGGGCGAGATACTTGAATTTGAATTTATCGGCGGCGGTAAAGGAGCGATGGCACGATCGGATATTTTGCTGCATGTCATCAATCATACGACCTACCACCGATGCCATGCAGCAGATATTCTGTACAACATCAAGGTATTTCCACCAACAACCGACTACCCGGTTTTTCTCAGAGAAATGCAGAAGATGACATAGAGATGGACGAGACGGGTATTGGTCTTGCTTAAGATAAAATGGATAATTGATGGCGCGAGTTGCACCAGCGCTAAGGAGTAGTTTCCGCGGCTAAGCGGGCACTGCGTTTATTGGCTCCAGTCACTAGTCATTTACCATCTAAGTTATTCAATGAAAAATTCTAAAAATCAGGTTTGAAAATCGGGTAGCGATCATAACCTTGATAGAACTCTTCAGCCTGCGCATATGCTTTGAATGGGGCGCCTGTACCGTAAGGATCCTTGTACTTCTTTAGCACTTTTAACCATTCTCCATTTAACTTCATTTTCTGCAATTCAGCATCCAAACTCTTGACGAGTCCTTTCTGCATCCAGGGTGACTTTCTTGAAACTTGAAACACCATTTGGAATCTCGTCTCCGGCGTCTCCAGCGCTATCTCTTCAATCACATCTGTCATATGCAGTTTATTCAAAAACCAATTCATCGAGGTTGACGAATTGATCGTTAAGCTGCCTTGCCCCATTCCCATCAAACGCACGATATCTTGCATCTTTGCTGCTTTGTGTACCTTGAACCCGTCTGATTCCTTTAAATGCGCTTCCGTCCATCCATTACCAAAAAAATCCAATATAGGATAGGGTTTAAGATCATCAAGGGTAGTAAAGTTTTTAGCTTTTTTAACTAACTCAGAATCATCTTTCCTGACAAAGACGTTCCAGTAGTTCGGCGTCGTCATTTCTTTCCCAAACACCGCGTAATCAAACCGGTTTTTTGTCGGAGTGGTCATCATCAGGTCGGCCGTACCTTCTTTAATCATCCACTGCGCCCTGGCCCATGGCAAAAACAAAAACTTCGCTTTAATGCCCAACTTGGCTAACACATATTCCGCAATTTCAGGTTGCTCACCCATTGCCTTACCGCCCTCTTCCCAGCAAAGCGGTTCAAGGCCTTCGGCAAATACAACTGTGAGCGGTCGCTGTTCTGCAGCGACCACTGGGTTACCGAATACGAGTCCCGCAATGAACAGCAAAGATTGGAGAAGAATTCCCCTCAATGTTTTTTTCAGAGAACTCGCTGAACCATTCAACGTGTATTCCAAGGCTCTTTCGGATATACGAACGTTGTCCATGTTCTTTCACTATTGATTAGATGTGATTGCAATATATAAATTATTTTTCGCAACAATTTGGAAGAAAGGCGAGTGGGAGATGCTATTTGCATGGGCCAAAACATCTTAATCATGATCGGCTTGATCATTACCGCATTAATTTTTATTAACGCTTGTTTAGAGTATATGTAGAGATACCCAGTTATTCAAGATGGGTATTTGTTTTGTCGATGCCCTGATTGGAGCATGTTAACAGAAGGTTAATCCAAAATGACCTGTAACCAGATTGCGTGTTGTGCCATTTCTAAGCATTCCACAAAAACCACGTCCGTCCAGCTCTATGCGGTACATTACAGCAGGCTTATACAAATCTCGGCATAATGGGGGGCTTGTTTGTTCAACCACTTACTCCATTGAGGCCACCATGATAGAAGTCCATCACCTGAAAGAATCCCGCTCCCGTCGTATTACCTGGATGCTGGAAGAGTTAGCCTTAGACTACACCGTCATCAGCTATGACCGCGACGCGACAACCCGTCTGGCACCACCAGAACTGAAAGCGATTCATCCTTTGGGTAAAGCACCGGTAATTAAAGATAAGGATCTGGTCCTGATTGAATCAGGTGCAATTCTGGAATATCTGGTGGCTGAATATGGCAACGGGCAATTTGTGCCAGCACGTGGCACCGCTGATTATTATCGCTATCTGCAATTCATGCACTATGCCGAAGGCTCTGCCATGTTACCTTTATTGTTGAAGCTGTATGTGGGTCGACTGGGTGACGCAGGCGCGCCATTGCATCCACGCATTCATAGCGAGATCGCAAATCATTTGGGGTATTTGAATACAGAGTTAGAAGGTCGCGATTATTTCGTCGGCACTGAATTGACTGCCGCCGACGTGCAATTGTCGTTTGTGGCGCAAGTTGGCGTGCGCAATGCAGGGCGCCATGCCTTCCCTAATCTGACGCGTTTTGTAGAGATGGTCGAGGCGCGCCCAGCTTACCAACGCGCAGTACAAAAATATAGCGAGTAATCTCTCAGAAGATTAACTCGCTATATTTGAAAATATAACGTCAGACTAGCTTTAATGTGATGACGATGACTGGCGGCGGTAAGCACACCACGCCAGCATCCCCCACGCCACCAAAAATGCGACACCACCTATTGGTGTGATCGCACCCAGCCACAAAATACCGCTCAGTGCCAGCGCATAAAGACTGCCGCTAAAAACAATAATCCCTACTAGCATCGTTACCGCAGCACGGCCTAATAATGTCGCATCGGTCCACTGCGACATCAATATTCCCATACCAAACAAACCCAGCGCATGCACCATCTGGTAATGCACTGCGGTCTGCCATATCGCCAGCATATCTATACTCAGGATAGCTTTAAGTCCATGCGCGCCAAAGGCGCCGGCACCCACTGCAATCAGCATGTTTAGAGCGGCAAGGACGATGCAAGTGGATTGCTTCATGCGCTCACAGTTTCTGGATTAGATTCCGACTCTGCCTCTTTCGCTGGCCCATTCGTAATCAATTTGCGCATAAACGGAATCAACACAAATAACACGACTCCCACCGCAACACTACCCCAACCCAAGATTCCAAAGACGTGGCTATAAGTAGGGTTGGTTGTGAGGGCTGTACCATCTGCTGCTTCTGGCACCATGCCTGAGAAATAGCTGGACAAAATAGACGCGATACCGGTTGCCAGCATCCAGGTACCCATCATTACTCCTTGGTATTTGGCTGGTGCGAGTCGACCTATCATCGCGTAGCCGACTGGAGAAATCAGCAACTCACCAATACTCTGGAAAATATAGCTGATGAAAATCCATTTAAATGCCACCATACCGCTTGCCGGTGCCAAAAAGATACCCAATGGCAGAACCAAAAAACCCAGACCTATCAATAACAGCGCCGTAGCAAACTGGATAGACACATCAATATTCCAGCCTTTTTCCCGTAAGCCTTTAAACCACAATGCCATCAAAGGGCCTCCAAACACAATCACAAAGGTATTGATGTTTTGTATCCATTGCGGTGCGATTTCTACCCCCATTACGATACGATCAACATTGCTGACGGTGAACAGCTGCAAACCGGTTGGTGCCATTTGGTACAGTGTCCAAAACACTAATGAGCCCAAAGTGAACACCAAATAAGCTGACATATTGCGACGTTCACGCACGTCTTTATGAACAACAGTCAGGTAGACCAACACTGCAGCAACCAGGCCGCCGATAGCCAGAATAATCTGCGCCGTCGATTCTGCCTGATGCAGCATATAAAACACAACCGGAACCAGACCAACCAACACAGCTAAACCAACTGCCATTTTTTTCTTAAATTCGGATGGTGTCGACACGGACAATGTTGTATTGCGGTCTTTTAACGTCTTCCAGTTAAATGCGGCCAATACAATTGACATGAAGTTGCCGATGGTCGCAAAGATAAACAGGCTGGAATAATCTTCTTGTAACTGGTAATAACCGGCGGCGCTGAATCCAATAAAAAAGCCGAGATTCATGCCAGCGTAATTCCACAAGAATGCAGCTTCACGGCGATTATCTTCCGGTGCAAATCGTTGCGTCAGCATCATGTTGATGCAGGTCACGTTCAAACCACTACCGGTCAAAAATAAAGCCAGCCCCCAGTACATTTGCATGACGGTACCACCTGAAATGCAGGCACATCCAAGCACTTGCAAAATCATCCCGCCGACAAACAGATTGCGGTTACTGATAAACCGCCCACCCAGATAGCCGCCAAATAAATGCAAACCATAATTGAAGGCACCAAACACGCCCATGATGGCGGTCGCCTCTTTAACGCTGAAGTTGAGTTTTTTGGTCGCGTATAAGACCAAAGTCGAATACAAAATCGCAAAACCTAAAGTCGCAAAAATTTGGATAAAAAATAAGGCAGCGGAGCCTTCCGGCACGCTTGATAATTTTTGTTTAATAATGGACAAAATTGACTCCTGTTTGTGTGGCGAGCATTGTAAAACAGAGCCTGCTTAAGGATGTGGTATTTGTATAGTGCGGTGCGGGATCTCGAATAAGATTCAAACAAATCAGAAATTACCGAACAAAAACCATAATTTCTATAAAAAAACCTATTTTTTAAATGTCTATTTTTCGATCTCTATTTGCTCCTTTCGTTTCTAAATAAAGAGAATGGAAGTGAAATGAGGGGAAATGAGGCATCAACTAAGTTGTAACAAGTATCAGCAAAAATGCAAAATATGTAATTTCGTTTGATTTCGCTTTGTCTCAACAACACAATACAACTCACTGTAATCCATAAAGTCACACACGTGTGTCGCGACGATGAACGATGTCTGCTCACTGGCATTTACGCTCCTAACAGCAGTAAGCCTGTTCAAATAGCATTCATCGTGACGCACCTTGTTTGATAAAGACAGTGAAATAGGAAGTTTTCCATTCTACAAACTGGGCTTGCCTTAACCCCCGATTGTTTTTTATTCATTAGTAAAAAGAAGGAGGGAATATGAATGAAGTCTTCGAGCTTGTGGCGGTTGAAAAACTGATGCCTCATGAAAGAATCAACAATGATGCTGCCGACGAATTACATCAAAAGCTTATACGTGAAAATACCTGGACAGATCCCATCATCGTGAATCCAGGTGCCTGCGACGGACTTGAACGGGCGTTCGCAACCTACCTGCTGGAAAACCATTTAAATCAGAAAACTGAAAAGGATAAACAATGACATTCCCAATCAGACACCTGTCAAAGCAGCTCTTATTAAGGCGTCCAGAGGTGAACGATGCGAGTGCGCTATTTCGTATATTTGGTGATCCTGCTACCAACAAATTCAATCCGGCAGGTCCTCTTGCCGACGAGGCCGCTGCCAGGCAGCTACTCGATAACCTGTTATCTCATTGGGAAAGTTATGGGTTAGGCCCATGGACAGTGTCGCTAAAGTCGAAGGTCGATGAGATCATTGGGTTCGGAGGTTTATCTTATAAACAATATGGCAATATTGAACGGCTAAATTTAGGATTTCGTTTTGCACCATCTTCATGGGGTAATGGCTTCGCCAGCGAACTTACGCAAGCAGCATTAACTTTTGCATTCATGCAGAAGCAGGTTCCAGCAGTATTCGGCTTGACCCGACCACAAAATTTGCCGTCACGGTCAATTTTGGAAAAAAATGGCATGAAAAAATGTGGAACTTTGAACGACGTACCGGGTGAACCAGAAAGCGTTATTTATGTGATCTCCAGGCAAACATGGGAGGAAAAAAATCTTTGTGTTAACTGAAATATTAATCAAAACATGCTTCTACTTTTCCCACCTTCTGTCGTATCGAGAAAAAGCGAGAGACACAGGATATTGACGCCTACTATCAAAAAAAATGACCAGACGAAGCTGGTCATTTTTTATTAGTTGACGACCTGATTACGCCACTTTTTGTGGTGCCTTTGCAGTATTAAATTCCGCAATCAAATTCGCTTCCTTGGTTTTGGCTGCCGCCAGATGACGCTCTTTGACGTGACCGTAACCACGGATATCTTCTGGAATACTTGCTACTGCCACCGCTTTTGCCAAATTATCTGCATTCAACATCGGCAGCAATTTACTGATGGTTTGTTTGTATTCGACTGGCAATGCGCGTTCCATACGGCGTTCTTCGGTGTAGCCAAAGATATCCAACGCACCGCCACGCAACGACTTCATGCTGGCAAGTAAGCCAAATGCCTTCATCATCCATGGGCCAAATTGCTGCTTGACCAGATGACCTTGTGCATCACGTTTGGCAAACAATGGCGGTGCCAGATGGAAGTTGATTTCGTAATCGCCTTCGAACATATCGGCGATTTTTTTCTGGAACTTGCCATCGGTGTACAAACGAGCGACTTCGTATTCGTCTTTGTACGCCATCAGTTTGAACAGATATTTCGCAACTGCTTCTGTTAAACGCAAAGGCTTGCCATCAGCCACTTTCGTTTCTGCCGCCTTCACCTGTGCGACAAAGTCAGCGTATTGCTGTGCATACGACACGTTTTGATAATCCGTCAGGAAAGCGATACGTTTGTTGATCGTATCTTCCAGACTTGGCGCACGTTTCAACTCTACTACTTGCGCTGGCGTCACCAGACGTTTTACAGCGGCCAGATCATGGGCTGCCAGACGACCCCAGTTGAATGCTTGTTTGTTGAAATCAATCGATACAGCATTGAGTTCAATAGCACGCATCAATGCCACGCCTTCGAGTGGCACCCAGCCTTTTTGCCATGCATAACCGAGAATGAACATATTGGTTGCAATATTGTCACCCATCAGCGCCGTTGCGATCGATGCTGCGTCGATCATATCGACACGGCCTTCGCCGCAGGCTTTTACAATATCTTGTTCTGCGGCTTCTCCAGGGAATTGCCAGTTCGGGTTTTTAATAAACGTCGAAGTTGGCGTGCCATTAGCGTTGATTGCTGCAAACGTGCGGCCTTCACCCATGCGTGACAGAGCATCTTTACCCGCAGTCACGATCAAATCGCAACCGATGACCAGATCAGCCATACCGGTACCAACTCGCGTTGACTGGATGTCTTCTGCCTTGTCTGCCAGACGCACGTGTGACATCACCGCGCCACCTTTTTGTGCCAGACCTGTCATATCCAAAACGGAACACGCTTTACCTTGCAAATGCGCCGCCATCGCCATGATCTGACCGATAGTAATGACACCTGTACCACCCACACCTGTGACCAACACACCAAATGGTACTTCGGTTTTTGGCAATGTTGGATACGGCAAGGTATTCACATCTAGAGCGTTACCTGCTTCGATTTTAGTCTTCGCTGGCTTCTTCAGCTTGCCGCCTTCCACCGTCACAAAACTCGGGCAGAAACCGGTCACGCAAGAGAAATCCTTGTTGCATGACGATTGATTGATCTGACGCTTACGACCGAATTCGGTTTCCAAGGGTTCAACAGACAAGCAGTTGGATTGCACGGAACAATCGCCGCAACCTTCACACACCGCTTCATTGATCACAGCGCGTTTGGCTGGGTCAGGGAAAGCTGGCTTACCGTTTTTGTCGAATTTTTTCCGGCGGCGGCGTTTTTCTGAGGCGCAGGTTTGATCGTAAATCATTGCCGACACGCCTTTGCATTCACGCAATTCGCGTTGTACGGCATCGAGCTCGGAACGATGGCGCACAGTCACACCAGCAGCCCATGGATAACCGGCTGGATATTTTTCTGGCTCGTCAGTGACGACGATAATCGGATTGACGCCCTCAGCAGCGATCTGGCGAGAAATCATACCAGGATCTAAGGGGCCGTCGAATTCCTGACCACCAGTCATCGCGACGGCATCGTTAAACAAAATTTTGTAAGTGATATTCACGTCACCGGAAACCGCAGCGCGGATCGCCAGCAATCCAGAGTGGTAATAGGTACCGTCACCGAGATTACAGAAGACGTGTTTTTCATTGGTGAATGAAGCAGCGCCAACCCAGGTCACACCCTCGCCACCCATATGGGTAAAGGTCGATGTTTCGCGGTCCATCCAGGTCACCATGTAGTGGCAACCGATACCAGCTAAGGCACGGCTGCCTTCTGGTACTTTGGTGGACGTATTGTGCGGGCAACCGGAACAGAAATGCGGGACGCGGTCTTTGTTGGCATCTGGCTTGCCAACGCTGTTGAGCATTTGTTCTTTGGCTTCCAGATAAGCGACACGTTCTTTGACGCGTTGTTCTACCGGATGTCCGGCGAAGTAGCGGGTAATACGTGAAGCGATCGCACGGGCAATTTGTGCCGGGCTTAATTCGTACGTCGCTGGCAACAACCATTCGCCATGACCTGAACCATGGACATTACTCCATTCGCCGGAATCATCGAACTTACCAACGACGCGGGGACGGACTTTGTCTTCCCAGTTGTACAGTTCTTCTTTGAGTGCGTATTCGAGAATTTGACGTTTTTCTTCGACCACCAGAATTTCTTCCAGACCAGTCGCAAATTCGCGCACACCTTCAGATTCTAATGGCCAGGTCATACCGATCTTATACAGACGGATGCCGATGTCTTTGGCAACTTGTTCGTCAATACCCAAGTCGGCCAATGCCTGACGGGTATCGAGGTAGGATTTACCCGCAGTGATAATACCGATCTTGGCGCTTGGGCTATCCCAGATAATCTGGTTTAGCTTGTTGGCACGCGCATAGGCTAAAGCGGCGTACCATTTGTAGTTGTTCATGCGCGTTTCTTGCGCGAGTACCGGGTCGGGTGTGCGAATATTCACACCATCGGCAGGCAATACAAATTCGGTTGGGATCACAGGCTTGACGCGATCCGGATCAATATCGACCACCGCACCAGATTCGACGATGTCAGTGACGCATTTCATTGACACCCATAAGCCAGTGTAGCGGGACAAGGCGATGCCGTGTAAGCCGTAGTCCAGATACTCTTGCACTGTGGATGGATACAAGACCGGAATGCCGCAGGCTTTCAGAATATGCTCACTCTGATGTGCCGCCGTGGAAGACTTAGCCGCATGATCGTCACCCGCAACCACCAGTACGCCACCGTGTTTAGAGGTACCCGCCAGATTCGCATGTTTGAACACGTCACCGCAACGATCAACACCCGGGCCTTTGCCGTACCACATCGCAAATACGCCGTCGTATTTTGCACCCGGGAACATATTAACCTGTTGCGTACCCCAGACAGAGGTCGCGGCCAGATCCTCGTTCACACCGGGATGAAATTTCACGTGGTATTTGGATAAATGCTTTTTTGCTTTACCAGCGGTCAGATCGACGTTACCGAGCGGTGATCCGCGATAGCCGCTGATGTAGCCAGCAGTATTGAGGCCAGCTTTTTCATCGGCCTGACGTTGCAACATCATCAGGCGAATTAAAGCCTGTGTGCCAGTCATAAAAGCGCGTCCGCGCTCCAATGTGTATTTGTCGTCCAGGCCAATAGAGGTGTCGATCAGCGCCTGCTGCTCGGGCTTGAGGGGTGCGTTCATGGGGTCTCCGTGCTTTTATATTTTCATGCTGCGATGGTTGTTCACAACAAAACAGAATCACCTTGTGGGTGCATCATATACTTTAAATTGTGGGCGCACATTAACATGCTGTATTGTCCGTCCCAATGGACAGTGAACCACAAAAACACCAGTACAGTATGACTGACACTTTATGAAAGTGTACTGGTCATCATGTCTGTTTTTGGACGATATTGCATATAAATGAAGCAATAAATGTTTTTTTAAAAAGATATTTTGCAATTTATAAATTGATGTAACATAACTGTCATGCAGCAATCAATCCAGATTGGGAAACGTCATGCCGCCGTTTTTTCGCTCTATTCAAAGTGCAATCAGTCATCTCTTGGGTACCTTCACGTTACGGACTAAGTTGCTTGCTGTATTTGCGATGATGCTCATCCCGATTTTCTGTGCGAGCATCTTTGTGTTGCAAAGAGTTAACACTGATTTTGAAACTGCCACATCTGAACTACGTGGGCTTACATTTACCGAGCGCCAAATTGATCTGATGGTTCAGATCCAAAAACATCGTGGTCTGGTTAATTTGAAGTTGGCCGGTGAAAATGTTGATCCTGCGTTGGAAAAGATACGCACACTGATCAAAGCCGAAAGTGATCAAGTCAGCCTGGATATAAAGACAGAACCGCACTGGCAACTTTCATCTGATTGGCAGCCAATATACGACGAACTCCAACACCTCGCTGCCGGGCAAATAGCTACCAACAGTGCTGACAATATGCTTCAGCACACGACCCTGATCAAACGCTTACAACAACTCATATCACTCACGGCAGAACAAAGTGGTTTATTACGTGACCCAGCAGCCAATTCGTATTTTTTAGTGGATGCTTCGATTCAAAAGCTCCCAGTCTGGATTGAGCAAATTGCGCAATTGCGCGGTGTAAGTGCTGGGTATATCAAATCAAAGAATATGCCTCCCGATGGTAAAGCTCGTGTAGCGGCACGCATAGACACCTTGCTCATGGCACAGGAAGCCATGGACAATCTGCGTGGATCTTTGCAAAGATCCGGTGAAGCTTTTCCGAAAGAACAGGCAGTTGCAATTCAAGCTAGTCAGGACTTGATAGCAAGCGCCAGAAAAAACCTCCTGGGAGAGGAGATCATAGGTGATGCCAATATCTTCTTTGAACAGGGAACAGCAACGATTAATAAGGCCTTACAACTACAGGAAGGCCTAAGCACGCGCTTGCACACGCTGTTGAGCCAACGTGAAGGCAGACTTGGATTCATCAAACATCTGATGTTTACATTGATTGCAGTGTTTGGGTTGTTGATCATTTGTTTATTTTCGGTGTTTTATACTAACTTACTCAATGCTGTCGCCGCTCTGGGCGAGTCTGCGAAGGCCGTATCTGCCGGTGATCTGACCAGACAAATCCATCTGGCTGGTAAAGATGAACTTGCCCTAACTGGCAAGCTACTGGAAGAAATGAATCTGAATTTATCTTCACTGGTCGCCAACGTGCGCAGTAATGCCCATATGGTTTCCCAAGTCGGGCAAGGCTTAGCGCACAATATCAGCGACCTTTCCGCGCGCACCGAACAACAAGCATCCAGCCTTGAGCAAACGTCGGCGAGTGTGGAAGATCTCGCTGATACCGTCAAAAACAATGCCGACAGCGCGGCACAGGTCGACCGCATGGCCTCCAATGTCAGCCTCATTGCTGAATCTGGTGGCGAGACCATGCAACAGGCGGTCAAGTCAATGCAACAGATACAGACTAGTGCGCTAAAAGTACAAGACATTATCAGCATCATTGACGGTATCGCGTTTCAGACTAACATTTTGGCGCTCAACGCGGCAGTAGAAGCAGCCCGAGCAGGTGAACAAGGACGCGGCTTTGCTGTTGTAGCGTCCGAAGTACGCAATCTGGCGCAGCGCAGCGCATCGTCGGCCAAGGAAATTCGCTTGCTCATTGACGAATCAGTGCATCAGGTTAAAACTGGCGTTCAGCAAATCAATGACGTCAACCAGACACTCACCGATATCGTCAAAGGCATACGCGATTTGGCGGGTAGCATTAATGAAATATCGATGGCTTCTGTTGAACAAAGCAATGGCCTGAGTCAAATTTCTGAAGCCTTGAAAAATCTCGACGAGATCACCCAAAGCAATGGTCAAATGGCTGATCATGCCAAGCATGTTGCCATCAATCTGGAAGAACGTGCAAATCTGCTGAGTAACGCAGTCGCTGCGTTTAAGCTACGTCAGGGAACCGCAGATGAAGCATTTGCCTTGGTGCAAAAGGCTGTTGCTTTGTATCAACAGGTAGGTCAGCGAGCACTCGCCGCTATTACGACCAACGCGCAGCATCTGTATGCTGACAAAGATATGTACGTGTTTGCTTTTAATCGTGAGGGTCAGTATATGGCTTTTGGCGGCAACGCCGAAAAGCTCAAAGTCAATTTATTCAATCTACCTGGCTTAGACGGTCGTCAATTAGTCCAGGATGCCTTCGCCTTACCTGCTGAAGGAGGCTGGGTGGACTATTCAATCACCAACCCGGTTTCCCAAAAAGTGGAACACAAAACCTCGTATATTGAAGCGGTTGCTGAGAATCTTGTCATCGGTTGCGGCATCTACAAAAGCTAAGCACAAAGCACACCCAAAAAAGAAAAAGGCTACCAGTAAGTGGCAGCCTTTTTTTCATTCGTCAACTATATTGGCTGACGTTTAGAATGCGTAAGTAACACCAACGCTGTAGTTTTTAGTGTCGCTAGCTGGTTTTTGGAATTCCAGACGTGCGCCAACGTTTGCTGTGAATTGGTATTGAACGCCAACGCCATACAATGCGCCAGATTCATTTGCTGAGATATTGTATCCAGCAACAGAAGTACTTACTTTATTGTTGTTATAGCCCAAACGACCAAACACTTGGAATTCCTTAGAAACAGGAATGATACCCAAAGCAGAGATAGAAGCCTGTGTTACGTCAGCCGAAACAGGGCCTACGTTTACTTTAAACAGGTGACGGTAGCCAACTTCAGCTGCGAAGTTTTGATTGAATTTGTAACCAGCAAATGCACCGTAGCTAGTTTTGTCGCCGGACAAACTATCGATCGTTGTGGAACCAACATCAGCACCAACGTAGAAAGGTGTTGCTGTTTGTGCTTGAGCGGAGATAGACAGAGCGGCGATAGCAACTGCAATGCTTAATTTTTTCAACATCATAGACCTTGTAATTATCAATTAATTAACATAAAAAATTCGAGGTCGAATAGTACAATCTAAACTAGGGCTTTATCAAACATTTTTTAACAATTTTGTTGTTTTACAACAAATGACAAACCTGGAAAAGGCCAGTACAAACGCCCTCAGACGAATTCCCTCAGTGGCTTTCGTCTGGCGACGTATCCCGCGATATAATGTCAATATGAAACTCAAATTCACCAAAATGCACGGCGCAGGTAACGACTTTGTCGTGATCGACGCCATTAATCAGGATATCCAGTTCACCCCGGAACAATGGAAGCAGATTGCTGACCGCCGCTTCGGTATTGGTGCGGATCAAATTCTGGTGGTCGAGCGTCCACAACAGCCGGACGTCGATTTCCGTTACCGCATATTTAATGCCGATGGTGGCGAAGTTGAGCAATGTGGTAATGGCTCACGCGCGTTTGTCCGTTTTGTGATTGAAAAAAAGTTGACGGACAAGCGCAACATTCGCGTCGAAACCATGAGCGGCATCATAGAACCACGCATGGAAGCGGATGGTAGCATCACGGTCGATATGGGTGCGCCGATATTGGAACCGATCAAAGTTCCGTTTGATGCAACCGGGCTCCATGGGGTAGCGCTAGCAGACGATATCTTGTGGCCGATAGAAATCAACGCAAAATCCTGTTTGTTTTCGGTGGTGTCTATGGGCAATCCTCACGCGGTGCAAGTGGTTGAGCACCTCGACAGCTATCCAGTCGCTAATGAAGGGCCAGAAATTGAACACCATGTTCGCTTCCCACGTCGCGTCAATGCTGGCTTTATGCAAATCAATGACCGTCAGCATATTTCCTTGCGCGTATTCGAACGTGGCGCGGGCGAAACACTGGCTTGCGGCACTGGTGCCTGTGCGGCCGTGGTGGCGGGCATACGTCGTGGCTTGCTCGATAGCCCGGTTCGTGTAACTATGCACGGCGGTGAATTGTTAATTGCATGGCAAGGTGCAGGAAAACCTGTCATGCTAAGTGGGCCGGCCGTCACGGTCTTCGAAGGCGAAATTAATCTCTGATCAAAGTAATGAATTCAACTGACATCGCAACGTATCTGATCCAGCATCCGCATTTTTTTGAAGAACATGCAGAATTGCTGAGCTCTATTAAACTCACCAGCCCGGTCATGGGTCGCGCTATTTCGCTGCAAGAACGGCAAATGGAAGTGGTACGCGAAAAATACCGTGCATTAGAATTAAAACTCGCCGATTTGATGCGTCATGCTGACGAGAATCTCGACATTACCAAAAAATTTCAGGTGTGGACGCGCACCCTCCTGCTGGCACGCAATGATGTTGATTTGCCTTTCATTTTGACACAAGGTCTGCAGGACATTTTTGCTTTACCACACGCTACGCTGCGCTTGTGGGGCGTAGCGCCTGAATTTACCCATACCTGGTTTTCCGAACCTGCCAGCGAAGATTCCATGCTGTTTGCCAAAGGTTTAAAAACCCCTTTCTGCGGCGCTAATCAGGATTTTGAAGCAGCCAGCTGGATCGATGCCAGCGAACCAGTGCGGTCTTTGGCCATGTTGCCTTTACGTTTATCCGCAACGTCGCCAACCTTTGGCTTATTGGTATTAGGCTCACCTGATCCGACACGTTATACCAAAGATATGGGTACTGATTTCCTGATCAAAATTGCGGATACTACCAGTGCCGCATTAGCTTGCCTGATCGATCAATAAACGCAACGCGGCACATGCTCATGAGTCACCAAAACGCCCATTCTGAAATAACAAGGGATGGGTGTGATGAACATTTTGCGGATAATGCCTGTATCAACGACTATCTGGAAGTTTTGCGCAGTCAGCGCCAACTTTCACCGCATTCAATTAGCGCCTACCAGCTTGATTTGCAAGAATTACAGCAGCTCGCTGGCAAACAAGGGCTGGTAAGTCTCGAAACCAAACATATACGCCGTTTCACCTCTCAATTGCATGCGCGTGAGCTTAATCCGCGCAGCATTGCACGCAAACTGTCGAGCTGGCGTGGCTATTACCATTGGTTGATGGAACAACATGGCTTAGCCAGTAACCCGGTTGAAGGCATACGCGCACCAAAAAAAAACAAACCCTTACCCAAGGCACTCGGTGCAGACGATGCCGTACGTCTGGTCTCGCAAGCTAGCTCTGATCAGGCAACCCCGCTCGCTAACCGGGCGATGTTTGAACTCTTGTACTCCAGTGGCTTACGGGTCTCAGAATTAATTGGCTTAGATATTCAATTTATTCACGAAGGTAACTACAGTTCCGCTGGTTGGGTCGATCTTGAAGAAGCCGAAGTTCATGTCACAGGTAAAGGCAACAAACCGCGTATCGTTCCTGTGGGTGGCCCAGCAATCCAGGCATTGCGGGAATGGATAGCGATCCGTGGCAGCTTGCTCAAAGCAGATCCTCATCCACTGTTTTTAACCGGACGTGGTACCCGTATGTCAGCACGATTGGTGCAACTGCGCATTAAAGCACATGCCCAAAGTCTGGACATCCCAGCCAATGTGCATCCACACATGTTGCGTCATTCGTTTGCTTCGCATGTGTTGCAATCCTCGGGTGACTTACGCGCGGTACAAGAAATGCTCGGACATAGCTCAATTGCCGCAACGCAAGTCTATACATCGCTGGATTTTCAGCATCTGGCGAAGGTCTACGATGCCACCCATCCACGCGCAAAGAAATAAGATACTCCCCCGTCATTTTTTATTTTTATACCATTTGTCACAGTAAATGCAATGGCATTTTTTTATACTCCTACCTAGTATATATTAAACACCCGTCAATACCACACCCCGATATCAGCACACTGGCCTCAGGTTCGCCGCTGCGATTAAGTCAAAACGTTGAGGCGAATATAGCCATCTTTTGCAACTCAATTGCATTTTGATGCATAATATCCGCCTGACCCAAAAGCACATGCATAATGAAAACCGAACCTAAGCAGACGCTTTCCAACGAAGATCTTCCCGCCGCAAACATGCTGGAAGCAAGCGGCGTGCGTGCAACATTTGCTCGACGTCAGGTTCTGGCAGTATTACTGGGCAGCAACCGCGCCATGTCTCATCTGGATGTGCAAGCAGCACTACCAGCCATGGACAGAGTCACGCTGTACCGCGCTCTCGATTGCCTGACCGATGCTGGCATCGCACATAAAATTTCCGGGGATGACAGAGTTTTTCGCTACAACACCGGCAAAGAACAGCCTAAGCACGGACACCAGGCGAACCCACAACATGCACATGGACATTTCAAATGCACCCGCTGTAGCCGCGTGTTTTGCCTCGACGATGACGCACACCACAACATCATGACCGAACCGTGGCAAACCAAGCTAGAAAGTTCACTAGAAACTACGCTGGGCGCTGGTTTTCAAAGTCACGAAATAGAACTGACAATTAAAGGCTGGTGCGCCGATTGCGCACAATAGCTCTCACATAATGCAACCACCAAAAAGACGATACCCATGGCACTGATACCAACCACCATCCTGACGGGGTTTTTAGGCGCAGGAAAAACCACTTTATTGAATCGTATTCTGCAAGAAAATCACGGCTTCAAAATTGCGGTCATTGAGAATGAATTTGGCCAGGAAAACATTGACAATGAAATCCTGGTCCAGGATAGCAATGAGCAAATTATCGAAATGAATAATGGCTGTATTTGCTGCACGGTACGTGGTGATCTGATCGTCGCCTTGTCCAAACTGGTACAACAAAAAAATGAAGGCAAAATTGATTTTGATCACGTGATCATTGAAACCACCGGACTCGCGAACCCTGGTCCGGTTGCGCAGACTTTTTTTGTTGATGAAGAAGTCGGCACCTACTACATGCTCGATGCGGTGGTCACGGTCGTTGATGCGCGTCATGCTATGCAACAATTGGACGCACATGAAGAAGCACAGCGTCAGGTTGGCTTTGCGGACAAAATCCTACTGTCCAAAACCGATCTGGTAGAAGCTGCTGAGGTCGCCACCTTGCGCAGCCGCTTAACGCGCATGAACCCGCGTGCACCGATTGCAGCCGTTGATTTCGGTAAGATCGCAATTGCCGAAGTGCTGGATCTGAAGGGTTTCAATTTAAATGCCAAATTAGATCTGGATCCGGATTTTTTACGCGCCGAAGAAGCAGAACATGCGCATGATCATGAGCACGACCACGAACATTGCGATGCCGACTGCCAACATGAGCACCATGCGCATGAGGATCACAGCCATCAGAATCACCATCACTCGCACCACACGGATGACATCGCCGCTTTTGTATTTAAAAGTACGCGCCCATTCAATACCGGACAACTCGACGAGTTTCTCGGCGGCTTAGTTCAGGTGTTCGGCCCCCGCATGTTGCGCTACAAAGGTGTGTTGTATATGCAAAACGCTGACAGAAAAGTGATTTTCCAAGGAGTTCACCAAATTATGGGCACAGATGTCGGTATGAAGTGGGGCGATGATGAAATAAAAGAAAGTAAAATCGTCTTTATTGGGAAAAATCTGCCAAAAGAGATATTTATTCAAGGTTTAGAGCATTGTTTGGTATAAACTATCGGGCTACTGATAATAGGTATTGTCTGTTGGACAAGTGACAATCTTTACAATATCATTGCGATTGTCAGTAAGGGGAGGATAATTATCTAAGATGAATGTCCATTTTAGATTTTTTCTACGTATTAACCCGTTGTATCGAAAGTAAGCGAAGTGGCAACTAAATCACCTAAATCGACTGCTACAGTCAGCGCCCCCGAAGCTCTGCTCACCGAGGAACAAATCCTCGCGATGGGAGAGAAGGATTATATGAACGCTGCACAACTGGCATTTTTCAAGGCCCGTTTGCAGCAGCTTGAAAAGGATTTATTGAAGAATGCCGATGAAACAACCGAGCATCTTCGTGAAACTGTGCTGGTGCCTGACCCGGCCGACCGCGCAACGATAGAAGAAGAGCATGCTCTGGAACTGCGTACGCGCGACCGTGAGCGCAAGCTTCTGAAAAAAGTACAACAAGCGATCGCCAGCATTGACGAAGGCGATTACGGCTGGTGCGAAGAAACTGGCGAACCTATCGGTGTTCCACGCTTGCTCGCACGTCCAACTGCAACGCTGTCACTGGAAGCGCAGCAACGACGCGAAATGAAACAAAAGCTGTACGGCGATTAATTTTAGGCATCTTTATGCCGTCAAAATTGATGGCAGTTTTAATAAAAAAAGCGCAACTGAGGTCGCGCTTTTTTTTATTTACGCATTAAACCGCTACATCAATGCGCTGTAAATACCCACCAAACCAACGAAAAAAATGTTGGAAAAAACCCAAAAACCTTATAGAAGTTATATTTTCCGACGGAAATAATGTTACCAATTGTAATGGTCTGTTTTCTTAGAATTTTCCCACTATTGGCGCGAAAAAAAGGAATCTTTTGTTTTTCTCGAAAAATCATTATAAATACAGATGAAATTCTTCGAATACAGTATTTTTAAATACTCTCAGGCAATCCTTCGCTTTTCCCTTTTATAAAAATGGTTAAAGCTTGTATCTGCCGCTTACAATTGATACTAAAATCAGAATATACTTAAACCTTGTCAATTTACTGCCGTTTTTTTGGCGTCAATTATTTTCGGGAATACAGTGGGGATTTTTTCTCTTTTTGGTAAAAAAGGTGGCAGGAAAGAAGATCACTCCACCGAGAAATCTTCTGCCAGGAAAACTCGTTCTAAATCTGCGAACACGGTCATTACCGGCTTCCAGGATAGCGAGATCTTTACCAATTCCATCATCGCTCAACGTCACATCGCGCGCGCCACCGAACGCAAGATTGACGCGATTGAGTTTGAAATGTCGCGCGACATCGTTAAAACTCGTCCACCGGCAGTTAGTAAATTAGACATTCCAAAAGCAGTCGGCAAATTAAGCGAAAATAGTCGTTACGACATCACTGAAACTACGCAACCACTTGGTGTGAGACCATCCGCGGTAGAGTTTCAAACGACCCTGCCGATGACGATGCCAACCGACTATCTGCTCGGCCATCATTCAGAAATGTCGGGCGCTGCGGTTTCATATAGCGAATCCGTACCGGTACTCGAAGAAGCAGCGATCCTGTTCGCCAGCGGTCAAAATGATGTCGCTGAGCAAATGCTCAACGCTGCCGTTCACCACCAGAATTTAAGTTCAGCCACCGAAATTGGCTGGCAAATGCTGTTTGATTTGTATCGCATTACCAATAACCAGCACAAGTTCGAGAGCCTCTCTCTGGACTATGCGAACAAATTTGAAACCTCGCCGCCTCTTTGGCCAGAGAACAACGGGTTCGTGAATACAGATACCCTTTCCGAAGCAAATGGCGTGACGCCAAGTATTATGTTTCCGCCAAAACTCGATAGCGGAATCGTCAAAGTACTTGAAAAAATGCAGCAAACAAGTGCAAAGAGCCAATCTCTGCGTTTAGATTTCAGCCGCATTAAAGAAGTTGATCCTATCGGTTGTGGCTTGTTATTACGCAGTCTGAAAAACCTGAAAAAGACCGGCCACGATCTGATGTTGGTCAGCGCACAAGATCTGGCGGAAAAAATTCGCTCGATATTGCAGGTTGGCAGACGTGACGAAACTGAAGCCCCGTGGCTTTTGTTGCTTGAGATACTGCAATTGCTTCACTTTGAACGTGCGTTCGAAGAAGCAAGTATGGATTACTGCATCACGTTTGAGGTGTCGCCACCTTCATTTGAAGCCCCCAAAGTGAATGTCACCAGCTCCTTCCCTGAGATCAAGGCATCAGCCGAGGAAGAATACGCCGATCGATTCATGATGCCCGCTTCTATCGAAGGGCGGGTTGAACCTTTGATCAACCAAATTTCAGACAAAGCTGAACATTTAAATCCTCTGGTGCTTGATTGTTCTAAGCTGGAGCGCGTTGAATTTAGCGCCTCTGCGGAATTACTCAATGGGTTGGCCCCCATTGCCGCTAAACGCGGTATGTCGATCGAATTCAGAGAAGTGAATTACCTTGTCATGATGCTCTTTAATGCCATGGGCTTAAAAAATATCGCCAGCATTACCCTGCGCAAACATTAAAACGCGTTCGCTACCCTCATCTTGTAATTCTTCGGAAGCACCCCATTTTCTTTGAAGTCTGCTTGCGCAATGAGCGCAATCTCCTTGCATTTGTTTTCATTCGAACAAGTGCAGGTTTCAAATTTGCATGAGGAATACATGGAACAATTTCACGGCACCACCATTTTGACGGTACGACGCGGTAATGTCGTCGCCTTAGGCGGCGATGGTCAGGTTACTCTGGGCAATATCGTTATGAAGGGCACAGCGCGCAAAGTGCGCAAGCTGTATCACAACAAAGTACTAGCCGGTTTTGCAGGCGGCACTGCTGATGCTTTTACTCTCATCGAACGTTTCGAATCAAAATTAGAAAAGCATCAGGGTCATCTGATGCGCGCCTCCGTCGAGTTAGCTAAAGACTGGCGTACCGACCGCATGTTGCGCCGTTTAGAAGCAATGTTACTGGTCGCTGATAAAGACACCACTTTAGTGATCACCGGCAATGGTGACGTCTTAGAGCCTAACCAAGGTATTGGTGCAATTGGTTCCGGTGGCACATTTGCCCAATCAGCCGCCATCGCCCTGTTTGAAAATACCGATTTGTCGCCCGTTGAGATCGTCAAGAAGTCGCTGACCATCGCGGGTGAATTATGTATTTATACCAACTTATCACACACGATAGAAACGCTGGAATAGTGCGAACGTACCAACGTACAACGCGTTAATAGCGATCTTTAATCACCAGATTTTGCAAAAAACACTGCCCGCCACGACAAAAAGCGCGGAAAGTGCAAAGAAGCAGATAGGAATAATCATGAACATGACTCCGCAAGAAATTGTTTCCGAACTTGATAAACATGTGGTTGGACAAGCCAAAGCTAAACGTGCCGTCGCCATTGCGCTGCGTAACCGCTGGCGCAGACAGCAGGTGCAAGAGCCCCTGCGTCACGAAATCACCCCAAAAAACATTCTGATGATAGGCCCAACCGGCGTCGGTAAAACCGAGATTGCACGTCGTCTGGCAAAACTCGCCTATGCGCCTTTCATCAAAATCGAAGCGACCAAATTTACAGAAGTAGGTTATGTCGGTCGCGACGTTGACACCATCATTCGTGATCTGGTTGATATCGGCATCAAACAAACACGTGAAGCAGCGACGCGTAAAGTTCGTGCGCGTGCTGAAGACGCGGCAGAAGATCGCATCCTCGATATCCTGCTGCCACCACCACGTGATTTTGGCATTCACCCAGAAAATACCGAAGCTGCGCCAGCGGACAACACCACCCGCCAGACTTTCCGTAAGCGCCTGCGCGAAGGTGCAATGGACGACAAAGAAATCGAAATTGAAGTCGCCGAGCCAGTCACCCACATGGAAATCATGGCGCCACCGGGCATGGAAGAAATGACCGAGCAAATCAAAACCATGTTTTCTGGTATGGGTAACGGTAAGAAAAAGTCCCGTAAGCTGAAAATCAAAGAAGCATTAAAACTCTTGGCCGAAGAAGAAGCGGGGAAGATGGTCAATGAAGAAGAGTTAAAACAAGAAGCGATCCGCAATGTGGAACAAAACGGTATTGTGTTTTTGGATGAAATCGACAAGATTGCGTCACGCTCGGATGTCGGCGGCGCGGAAGTCTCACGCGCTGGTGTGCAACGCGATTTGCTGCCGCTGGTCGAAGGTACCACCGTCAATACTAAATACGGCATGATCAAAACCGACCATATTTTATTTATTGCTTCTGGTGCTTTCCATCTGGCTAAGCCATCCGATCTGATTCCTGAATTGCAGGGGCGCTTCCCTATCCGCGTCGAATTGGAATCCTTATCAGTGGCTGATTTTGAACGTATTCTGACGGGTACCGACGCTTGTCTGACACGTCAATATCAGGCTTTACTAGCGACCGAAGATGTGACTATCGAGTTTTCACCTGCAGGGGTGGAACGTTTGGCTGGTATTGCCTATTCCGTCAATGAAACTACGGAAAACATCGGTGCCCGTCGTTTGTACACAGTGATGGAAAAACTGTTGGAAGAAATTTCTTTCGACGCCCATCAAAACAGTGGCAAGACGATTACCATCGACGCTGAATATGTTGATCAACGCCTGCAAGCTTTGTCTGTGAACGAAGACTTGTCGCGCTACGTACTGTAAGCATCTCGGGTAACACATTTGCGAGTTTCACTATGGCGAATAAAGCATTAGCAACACGTCAAAAAATGCAATTCCGGGTGGAACCCGCACAAATGCCTGCCCGCCTGAAAAATCAGCGCGGTGCGGGTACAATTCCAGCTTATCTGAGACAAAAACCGGTGAAAGAGGTACGGCAAACCAAGTCAGACTCTGACACCAGTGCTGCTTCATCGACCAAACCCAACGGGAACGACAATGTTTGAAACTACCGCAGCAAGCGATAAACCTGACTACGCTCTTCTGTCACGTCAAGTCAGCAGTATTCTGGAAGGTGAACGCAATCTGAGTGCGAATGCAGCGCAATTTTCGGCCTTGGTTTATCACAGCATCAGCGATCTGAACTGGGCCGGATTTTATTTATGCACGCCAGCGAAAAATCCAACGGCTGAATTTCCACAAGATTTGTTGGTTGGCCCATTCCAAGGCAAAGTCGCTTGCGCACGTATTCCCTTCAAACGCGGTGTGTGCGGTACTTCCGCGGCACAACGCCAGACTATCCTGGTCGAAGACGTGCATGCTTTCCCTGGTCATATCGCTTGCGATTCAGCATCAAATTCTGAAATCGTCATTCCAGTGATCAAGGACGGTGTGTTATTTGGTGTATTTGACATCGACAGCCCACGCCTGCGCCGTTTTTCCACCGAAGACCAGCAAGGTCTGGAAGCGATGGTGGCAGCATTTGTAGAAGCCACTGATTTTTCCTAAACAACTTCAGCGGTTATAGACTTTTAAGATATTCCAACTTCCACGCTTTGCCATTCACAAGAAGATGTGGACTATTTTTGATCAGGCTGGCATAGTTTTTTTTATTTCAAATTGAGAGGCTCCGAGAAATCCGGGCCTCTTTGTTTTTGGTTCAACAATCGTTTTGTCTTTGCGACCAATTTAACGGAAATCAATAGGGCGCGAATTCAGATGAAATGATCCACCGATTGCCTTTTCGAAAAAAAGGCCCAGTCATTTTTCAATGAACCACTGATTGGCGTCGAAAATGGAAAGCCGACTTAAGATTTGATCTGAATGCGTATGATCAATTGAGCTACAGTCCCAAGAATGTTTCGCCTCATTAATGAATAACAATCGATGAGCAACGGTTTGCAGACATTCATTGTCTTATTTTGACCTGCCTACACAGTTTCCATCGACATCAGATGTCCAGATCATGGATTCCCTCCCTTCTTCCTTGTCACGCTTTTCACCAAAATTGACACATTCTTGCTCTGTGTTTTTTACATGAGTTGTGGACTTGCTTTCACAACTTCCGTCATTGCCGACTGTCCAGGTTCCGGGTTTCCTTCCTTGCTCTTCATCGTATTTCGCCCCAAATTGCACGCACGTATCTTCTGTCATTGCTATATGATTTTTTTCGTCGATTTTATTTTTGGTGCAGCCCGACAAAAATAAGCTACTAAGCAAAATTAATATTAGAAGCATTTTCATTGTGGTTTCCTTTTGTGTTTTTTGATTTCCATCATTCATGGAAGTTAGGACTATAATTTTTTCGACGATATTAAGAAAAAATATTCATCCGGGTATTCGTGGAAACAGGAATGTATCTTGAAGGACTAGAAGTTGATACGGTAATAACGTAAAAATTTCACCGATTGCCATCTTGAAGAAAGCGGTAAATGTCAAAACCTGGCCGTAAGTTCGCTGAATTCCGTAGCAGATTAAGAAACCACTTACATCCAGATTACCCGAGAGAGGGCTTATAAGCCCTGATCCACGAAATTTTTAGAATATTTTAGACCGCAACGCCAAGGTCTAGCGAGTTGCGTAATGCTGAATGACCGCTAAACTCGGTTAGCCGTCAGTGATGTCTGGCTGGCAGTGACAAGTCAGTGCCCATTGGAGGCAGACGTTTAATCAGAAACCGGACGTTTCTATTAATAGTTTTAGCAGATAAATTACGAATCAATCTTAATATAAAATTATGTGTCGCAAAAATAGCGTGACTTTATAAAGTGTCCGGTCGTATAACTTTTCTGCTGTATAAATGATCAATCCGGATTCAATAGAGCAAAAAAGTACCATTGACCAAAATTGATATGCTGAAGAACTCTCTGATTTTTTACTCTTTTTGTGTAAGCATTTTTGCTATTTGAGGTGAAATAAAATTCAAAAACTTTTGGGTACAGTTTTCTCAATTTCCAAAATGAAATAGCAGCCACACTTGCGATAATTTAAAATTTTAAGAATAGCAACTTTATTTCAGGCACACCGTGATTGATCTCTGCAATTGCTAAAGAGTTTTGCGCTGGCATTTTTCTTTGCAACAACACTAGCAAAGCCTGACCGGGTCATCTAGACTGGATTAATCCAATCCGCTAAGGAATAGACCATGCCTGGATGTCGTCGCCGGAAAACAATGCGCAAATACGCCCGACCTTTGCGGCGTCGGGATATCACCACTCGCTTTTTAGTCGATATTGGTATTTACTATCAAGATGTGCTGGGGCAAGCCAGAGCCATGACTTTTCTCAGGCATCAAGAGATTCCGGAACCAGTTATCCAGCGCGTCTTATATACCCCGGAACTCAGGCGGCATTACTAGCACTTGGACAAATTCGTACTTAGTGCGCTTCCTGTTTGGCGTCCCGCGACAGCAAACGGGCGATCATTTCTGGCGCTGAAATTCCGTCAAACAAAACGCCTGCAACCGCATTGGTAATCGGCATATCGATACCCAGCTTCTGCGCCAGCGACCGTACTGCCTGCGCACATCGCACACCTTCGGCCACGTGCCCCAGATCCTGAACAATCGCGTCTAAGGTTTTGCCCTGCGCCAGCGCCAGACCCACTTTGCGATTGCGTGACAGATCGCCGGTACATGTCAAAATCAAATCGCCGACGCCGGTTAAACCCATCAAAGTTTCGGCTTTACCGCCTAAAGCCACACCAAGCCGGCTGATTTCTGCCAGGCCACGGGTCATTAAGGCTGCGCGGGCATTCAAACCCAATCCCAGGCCATCCGCGACGCCAGTGGCAATTGCCAGAATATTTTTGACCGCTCCACCGACTTCGACGCCAACCAGGTCATCGCTGGAATAGACGCGCATCGCATTCACATGTAGCGCTTGTACGACCAGTTGGCATAGATCAGGAGAGGCAGAAGCAATCGTCAATGCGCATGGCAAACCCCTGGCAACTTCTTGCGCAAACGAAGGACCAAGCAACGCACCGGTACGTACGTCTGCCCCCAGAATCTCCTGTGCAATCTGATGCGGAAGCAATTGCGTTTGTTCTTCAAAGCCTTTACACAACCAGATGACGTTCTTGGGTTGAAAAGACTGGCAGGCCAATAAGGTCGGGCGCAAACCAGATACGGAGGTGGCGATGACCAATAAATCATGTTCACCATTGGCGTGTTGTAGGGCAGCCTCAAAGTTGGCACTCACTTCAAGATTGACCGGCAAAGGAAAACCAGACAAATAGACGGTGTTCTCACGCTGCGTTTGCATGGTATTCATAGCAGCAACATTACGACCCCATAGCAACACGTTATTTTTTGCAGTCAGGGCTATTGCGACCGCAGTACCCCAGGCGCCAGCACCCAATACGCTAATGTTCATGGTCATACCCCATGGTTAAATTTCAACAGCATGATTAATCTTGTCCGAATCGACGTGAATGACCGACAATTCAGATACTCCTATTAGTATATTTTTTATCGCCAGATAAGGCATTGAGAATTGGCTAAAATTTTACTTTATGTAGGGGAGTATATTTAAAACATCCTATTCGTAACTGAAATTCAGAACTAAAATTCAGAACTAAAATTTAGAATTTAATACAAATAAAAAGGACAGCACGCTGTCCTTTTTATTTGTGAGCGACAAGCCAATGTCTGACTGAAAATTACAGTCCCCAGACTTCATTGACCTTCACATAGCCCAATTGTCCATCGCGATGTTTGACCTTAACCCAGCCACTGGTAGCAGGCTCAGCCATTTCCAGCACGACACTTTTATCAGCACTAAATACCAAAGGCGAAGCGTCGTCGGCAGTTTCGCGTACTTTGGCATTTGCTACTCTCACAATCAGATTACGACGGGTAATCAAATCTTTGGATTCGATCCAGCTTAAGTCACCCGACATATCCCGGACTTTACTCCAGGCACCTGAAGTAAATACTACTTCCACTGGCATTCCTCGCGGCGCGACATACAATTTTCCGCCCTTTTGCGAAGGCGCATCGTACATGATGACGGGAGAAGCACCGACCGAACGGAATTCTATGGCTTGCGCAGAGACGCTTGCCAACATAGGCAGCAAGCTAACGCAGCAGGTAGCAATCAAACGACGCATGGACTTCTTTCACAAACAAAACTGGCGTGGCCAGACATGCCGGCCAAACCAGTCAGTTACTGAAAATTATTGGATAGTTGCTGGTGCTGCAGTGTTTGCGCCGTCAGTTGCCAATTTTGCTTGTTCAGCAGCCATTTGCAAACGTTGTGCGTAGAACGCTTCGAAATTGATTTCAGACAGGTGAATCGGTGGGAAACCTGCGCGAGTGATCGCATCAGCTACGTTAGAACGCAGGTATGGATAAATGATGTTAGGGCAACCGATACCCAGCAATGGGTCGAGTTGATCTTCAGGAATATTGCGTGCCTCGAAAATACCAGCTTGTTTGCCTTCAACCAGGAATGCAACTTTGTCGCCGATTTTTGCGGTAACAGTGACTGTCACTGTCGATTCGAAAATACCATCAGCCAGCTTTTCAGAGCCAACATCCACGGATACTTCGATGCCAGGAGCCTGTTGTTCCAGGAAAATTGCTGGGGAATTTGGCTGTTCAAGCGACAAATCTTTCAGATATACGCGTTGAATTTGGAATACGGGCTGCAGATTTTCGTCAGACATGTGAGACTTTCTAAAATTCTAAAAGATTAAATAATGAGGACTTACGCAAAACCGCCCCAACGGTATTATGGCACCTGGCCGCACTCGTACACTGTCACCGCCATCCCTCACCAGGACAATTTTGCGGATGCCCTGACAAAACACAGCGAGACTGACAGATAAGGCCATTTTTGACCATTTCAAGATCGCGCCGTCATATTGTAGCAAGTAGACCCGATAAACAGCAATTTACTGATCAAGTCCGAACAAAATCAGGGGAAAATTCTGAAAAAGGCGAAAAAAAACGCCAACACCGCAGAAAATCACCTCTGGATTTGAGCAAACTACTCTCCAGCGAGATGCTATGGTGCTGACGTTGTTCTACGATGCGGGCAATTACGCTTCCGGATGCAGCAACTCATCGAGCTTACCAGCACGATCCAATGCTGATAAATCATCAAAACCGCCAACGTGGGTGTCGCCAATATAAATCTGCGGCACAGTGCGGCGGCCAGTTTTTGCCATCATTGCTTCACGCACGGCCGGATCCAGATCAACTCTGACCTTTTCAATTTCCTCGACGCCTTTGGATTTCAGCAAGCGTTCTGCCATGGTGCAGTATGGGCAAACCGCGGTGCTATACATCAGGACTTGGGGATTCACGGGTGCAGTCATTTCTTTACTCCTACTTATTTAACAATGGGCATGCCCTGGGTTTTCCAGGCTTCTGTGCCACCTTCCAGGCTAAACACCTGGGTAAAACCGGCTTTGCTTAACAGCGCAGCCGCATTCGCAGATCGTACACCTTGTGCACAGACCGTAATCACCACCGTATTTTTAGACTTTTCGATTTCTTTTATACGATTATTGAGGTCTGCCAACGGAATATTTTTTGCATTCGGCAAATGCCCTGCAGCAAATTCTTCCGCGTTACGCACGTCTAACACCAGGGTTTTACTCTGATTCATATATTGGGTTGCCTGGAATTGCGACACTTTGGCGCCACGACGTTGCAACATCGGGAACAGCAAAGCACCACCAGAAATCAGGGCAATACCGATCAGAAAAATATTATCAAGAATGAATTTCACAGGTTTCCAGTAGTAAAAATGGTTATAAGAAGCCCGTCATTATAAAATAGATGCTGATGACACATATTACTTAAAGCTTTAATGCAAAAATACAAGTATGTGAACGGCTTTTTTTAACGAATACTAACCACGACAATACTACTCCATCATGTACAAAATCGTTTTAATGCGCCACGGCGAATCTACCTGGAACCTCGATAACCGCTTCACCGGCTGGACCGATGTTGATCTGACCCCGAAAGGCGTTGCTGAAGCCACCCAAGCCGGAAAATTACTCAAAGAAGCAGGTTTTAGCTTTGATGTTGCCTACACTTCGGTACTCAAACGGGCGATCCGTACCATCTGGGGCACCCTCGATGAGATGGATCTGATGTGGTTACCAGTAGTACACGACTGGCGTTTAAACGAACGTCACTATGGCGCACTGCAAGGCCTGAATAAAGCAGAAACTGCCGCCAAATACGGTGATGAACAGGTTTTGGTATGGCGCCGTAGCTATGACACACCGCCAAACCCATTGGCAGAAGACGATGACCGCACCTCTTACAAAGACCCACGCTATGCAGGTCTGGATCGCGCCCAAATCCCGGTCACAGAATGTCTGAAAGACACCGTTGCACGCGTTATGCCAGCATGGGAAGACAGCATTGCACCAGCAATACGCTCTGGCAAACGTGTATTGGTGTCGGCACACGGCAATAGTCTGCGCGCCCTGATCAAAATGCTTGATGGCATCAGCGACGAGGATATCGTTAACCTCAATATCCCGAATGGTCAGCCATTGGTCTATGAACTCGATGCCGATCTAAAACCGATCAAACATTACTATCTCGGTGATCAGGCAGCCATTGATGCGGCGTTGAAAGCAGTTGCCAGCCAAGGCAAAGCTAAATAAACCTTGATGCAAAAATCGACCCGATTATTGTGTTCTGCCCTGCTGTGCCTGTCGTTTGGCGGCACAGCCTGCCTGAGTCTTGCCGCTAGTAATGCGCGCACCCAGCAAAAGACCCAGGCAGAAGCCGCACGTGCAGAATTACAACAAAAATTAAAAGCCCTCAAGACCGATATCAACAAAACCGAAAATGCAAAAGACCACGCCAACGATGCACTGGCAGAATCGGAACAAGCAATATCAGAGGCAGATCGTTCTTTGCGCGACTTGCAGGACGAACAAATTCAGACTGAAGACAAACTCAAGCAATTGCTAGAGCAACAACTGGCGCTCAAAACCCAGGTAGAAAAGCAAAAAACGCAGCTCTCAGCGTTCCTGCGCAGCCAATATATGCGTGGTGACAGCGATCGCATCAAATTGTTGCTCTCGGGCGATAACCCTAATCGCATCAATCGCGACTTGCAATACATGGGCTATGTGTCGCAAACACAAGCAAAAATGATAGAAAGTTTGCGTAGTAGCTTGCAAGCTGTAGAAAAAAACACCCAGGAAGCGCAAGATGCTAAAGCGGATCTGGATGATATTGCTGAAGAACAAAAGCAACACAAAGAAGATTTAGAAAAACAAAAGAAAAAACATGCTGCGTTAGTCAGTCAATTATCAGACAAACTATATGCACAAAAAAAACAGGCAGATAATCTGCAAAAAGATGAACAAAGGCTGAGTAATCTTGTCTCACGCTTGAATCAATTAATTGAAGAGCAGGCAAAAGCGGATAAAGCACGCGCTGAACAGGAAGAAAAACAAAGGCAAGAACGCATTGCAGCTGCACAAAAAGAAAAGGCAAGGTTAGCTGAACAAGCTGCAAACGATAAAAAAACAGGTAAAAAACCGGCACCGATCAAAAGTGCAAGTAATAATGCGAGCAATCCAAATGCGATCGACGCGGATGAGCCACCGAAGAAAAACAGGGTGGAAACCACGGCTTCCGGCGAGTTTGATCGTTTAAAAGGCCAATTGCACTTGCCTGTAAAAGGTGAAATTCTCGCACGTTTTGGCACTAAGCGCGGAGATGGGCCGAGCTGGAAAGGCTTGTTTATCAAGGCTGCTGAAGGCACAGAGATAAAGGCCATCGCCAGCGGCAAAGTAATTTTTGCAGATTGGTATAAAGGTTACGGCAACATGGTTATTGTTGACCATGGCGACCAATACTGGAGTTTGTATAGTAATAATCAGGCCGTGTTGAAACATGTAGGCGACACGGTAAAGACTGGCGATATCATCGCCAGCGCCGGAAACAGCGGCGGTAATGAGCAATCAGGTTTATACTTTGAAATCCGTCATCAGGGACGGGTATTTGATCCACTAAACTGGATCGTCGTTAAATAGGCTTTAGGTGAAACATGGGCAGCAAATTTAAGAATTTTAGTTTAATCGGCCTGGGCATGGTCGCTGGCGTGGCAGCATCCATGCAATTTTCAGCAATGGCACAAAAAAATGCTGCCAGCCCACTCCCGGTTGAAGAGCTGCGCCAGTTGGCAGACGTGTTCGGTCTGATCAAATCAGACTACGTAGAACCTGTCGATGACAGCAAATTGCTTTCCGAAGCCATTTCAGGCATGGTCGGCTCATTGGATCCTCATTCAGCCTACCTTGATAAAAAAGCCTTCAAAGAACTCAAAGAAGGTACGCAGGGCAAATTCGTCGGCTTGGGTATTGAAGTCGGCATGGAAGATGGCTACGTTAAAATCATCTCTCCTATCGAAGATTCACCTGCCTATCGTGCTGGTTTAAAACCAGGCGATCTGATCACCCGCCTTGATTCAGTTCCCGTCAAAGGTTTGACACTCGACGACGCAGTTAAAAAAATGCGCGGCGAGCCAAACACCAAGATCACCCTGACGATTGCCCGCAAAAACGAAGACAAACCCATCGTGGTGACGATCACACGTGAGTTGATCAAACAACAGAGCGTTAAAGCAAAAATGGTCGAACCTGGTTATGCATGGTTGCGTATTTCGCAATTCCAGGAGCCGACCGTTGAAGATATGGCGAAAAAAATCCAGACGTTGTACGCCCAGGATCCTTCTATCAAAGGCTTGGTGCTGGATTTGCGTAACGATCCAGGTGGCGTGTTACCAGGCGCAGTCGGTGTTGCTGCCGCATTTTTGCCAAAAGATGTGCCTGTTGTTTCAACCAATGGTCAATTGCCTGATTCCAAAGCCACGTTCTACGCCAAACGTGAATTTTATTCTGGTCGAGTCTCTGGCGATCCTTTAGCAAAATTGCCGGAAGCCGTAAAAAACGTGCCAATGGTAGTGCTGGTCAATACCGGTTCTGCCTCCGCTTCAGAAATTGTTGCTGGTGCTCTGCAAGATTACAAACGTGCCACAATCATTGGCACACAGAGCTTTGGTAAGGGCTCAGTACAGACTATCCGCCAAATTTCTGCTGATACCGCAGTTAAATTGACCACCGCACGCTACTACACGCCAAACGGTCGCTCCATTCAGGCGAAAGGTATCGTGCCTGATTTTAATGTCGAAGAAACAGCAGATGGCGATGGCTTCAATAGTTTGCGTACCCGTGAATCCGATTTGCAAAAGCATCTGAGCAACGATAAAGAAGCTGAATCGACTCGCCCAAAAGTCGATGAACTGGAAGAAGAGCAACGCCTGATTGCCCTGGCGAAGAAAAGTAAGCCTTTAGAATACGGTAGCAAAGATGACTATCAGTTAGCGCAAGCGCTGAACCATCTGAAAGGCTTGCCAGTCAAGGTCACAGAGCCAAAAGACGTTCACGAAAATAAAGAAGGCGGCGATAAGTCTGAGAAGGCTGAGAAGGCTGACAAAGCAGATAAGTCGGACAAGAAAAAATAAGCATCAGTGATCCTGCTAAAGGCCGCGACCAGCGGCCTTTTTTTACGATGATCAGTGTGCAAACTTCAACTACACTTTGACTGAATCTTGATATTTTCTGCCGCTAAGCCTGATGAACGATAATCAACTTCTCCGTTATTCCCGCCACATTTTGCTAGAACAGATCGGCATTGAGGGGCAAGAAAAAATCAATGCGGCCCGCGTGTTGATCATCGGTGCCGGTGGTTTAGGCTCGCCAGCGGCACTGTATCTGGCGAGCGCCGGGGTCGGTCACATGACGCTGGTTGATAATGACACGGTCGATCTGACCAATTTGCAACGCCAAATTTTGCATACGACGGAT
The DNA here is from genome assembly GCF_014284255.1 of Cognatundibacterium jejuense. Taxonomy (GTDB): domain Bacteria; phylum Pseudomonadota; class Gammaproteobacteria; order Burkholderiales; family Burkholderiaceae_D; genus Undibacterium; species Undibacterium jejuense. The sequence goes on along the minus strand of NZ_JACOFV010000010.1, from coordinate 104,121 downwards.
CGCGTCGGTTTGGCTAAGGTGATCTCGGGACAACAAAGTCTGCAACAGATCAACCCGGAAATTATCGTTATCCCCTTGCAAGAACGGGCGCAAGATCAGAGGCTCGAAGAATTAGTCCACGCGGCCGACATCGTGCTCGATTGCTGTGACAATTTTGTTACGCGCCATGCGGTCAATGCGGCATGTGTAAAGTATGCAGTGCCCTTAGTTTCAGGTGCAGCCATCGGTTTTGATGGACAGATCAGCGTGTTTGATCAACGCGATCGCAATGCCCCATGTTATGCCTGTTTATTCCCCCCTAAAGCACAATTTGAAGAAGTGCTGTGCTCCAGCATGGGTGTCTTTGCGCCATTGGTTGGAATTATCGGTACCATGCAAGCCGCTGAAGCACTGAAGCTGATCATGCACATCGGCGAATCGCTCAAAGGACGTTTGCTCATGCTCGACGCCATGCACATGGAATGGACAACGATAGGAATTCAAAAAAATCCGGCTTGTCCGGTTTGCAGTGGTTCACCTAACTTAACCCATCAGGCACATTAAATGTACACACTTTACTATTGTCCCAGTACCGCCAGCATGGTAGTTCATCTGGCTTTGTTAGAAATTGGTGCTGAACATGAACTCAAACTGGTTGATTTTGAGACCAGACAGCAAAAAGATGCCGCTTATCTGGCGCTGAACCCTAATGGGGTAGTTCCTACCCTTGTCATCGATGGCAAGGCGTATATCGAATCAGCTGCGTTGTTGATGATGTTAGCAGAACGCCATCCTGAAGCCGGGCTCGTCCCCGCTGCGGGCAGTACAGAACACGACCTGTGGCGGCAATGGCTAGTCTATCTGAGCAACGATTTACAATCGACTTTCCGTTTCTGGTTTTATCCTGGTGACCTTGGCTATACCGAACATCCGGAACCTGTGCGTCTGGCCTTACAACATAAGATAGAAACCATCTGGTCACATCTGGAAACGCATCTGAACAAGAATGGACCATATCTGCTCGGTGAACAATTTTCTGCCGCTGATTTATTTCTGACCATGTTAATGCGCTGGTCTCGCAATATGCCCAAACCCGCCACCGAATGGCCTGCCTTGAACGAGCTGACCCATCTGGTTACAAGTCGTCCTAGCTGGAAAAAAATGCACGCTATCGAAGCACTGAGCACTTGGCCTGAGGTGAAACCGGAGTGAAACCGATAGAGATGTATCGCGCCCTGCAAACTACGCAAACGCACCCTGAAGTCAGTATTTCAGAATTTATCGGGGTGCGTAATTTGCATTTATCTTCCGACGCAATTCAGGGGTCTATGCGTCTGGCCATGCCAGACCAGATCGAACTCGAATACGTGCAGCAAATGATGATGTGGTTGCTGTTTAAAAAAAATCCGCAACATATCGCGCAACTGGGGCTTGGCGCTGCGTCCTTAACCAAGTTTTGTTACCGTCAGTTCTCACAGGCCAAAGTGACGGCGATTGAACTCAATCCCCACGTGATAAAAGCTTGTCACGAACATTTCAAACTACCACCCAACGATGAGCGCTTGCAGGTGTTGGAAATGGACGCCATGGAATTTGTCTGCGACAGCAACAACCACCATCAGCTCGATATTTTACAAGTTGATTTATACGATGCCGCCGCCGAAGCACCAGCATTAAGCAGCCCGGCATTTTATCGAGCCTGTGCCGATTGCCTGAAAGACGATGGCATGCTCACCGTCAATTTGTTCGGCAATCCTGACAATTACGAAGCCAACTGCAACGCCAATATTGAAGCCTTAGAAGCCGCCTTTGATGCCGTGGTCTGGTTACCGATGGTACATGATGCCAACACGGTAGCCATCGCTTTTAAGCAAGCCCCCTCCGTCGATTTTGAAGCGCTCTACGAACGCGCGACAGAAATCAGACTCTCCATGAAATTACCAGCAGCCAAATGGGTGAATGGTTTGAAGGCGTGGATGGCTGATTAATCGCATCCAGTTGCATATATCGAGAACATACGGGCCATCAAGGTGGCGGGTTGCAACCCGTCAGAACCACCAGACAAAAGTAATTCCATCGAGGTTACTCAACCCCAAAAATTGCCGTAAATCAAAATCGTCACGTCAGCACTGTCTATTATTTCCTGATAATTATGAAGAAGAAATTTCCACTCGGAAATTTTTCATAAAGTATTCACAAAATATTCTTAAAATAAGCAAAAAACTTAACGTTTTTTAACGCCGAAAAGTTGGCATTCGGCTATTCTAATGGACTTAATTGTAAGCAAATATTACTGCTCATGACGTGTAACCCGGCGTTTCCCCATTTTAAGATGCGTCAGCATCTTGCAAAAAAAACTCGTAAAGGAAGCTTCATGTGTTTGGGAACAGATTTGGTCTGGATTCCTGAAATTGAGCGCTCTATACTGCAATTCGGTGACCGCTATTTGCGCCGCATGTTCAGTGAACAAGAATTGCAGGACTGTCACTCTGCGCAGCAACGAAACTATCCCAGCCTGGCGGCAAGAGTCGCTGCTAAAGAAGCAACCATGAAAATATTAGGACTGAACAAAGATACGGCGCTCTCTTGGAATTCAATCGAGGTTGTGCGTCGTACCAACGGCAGCCCGGGCTTACGCCTACATCGCGAGGCGCAGATATTGGCACGCGTTGCTGGTCTTGACGATTACGTGCTAAGCCTCAGTCATGAACATGAATATGCGATTGCAACTGTCATCGCAACATCAACATTTGGCGGCAAAAAAACAAACAGAATCTCTGTCAGAAACTAAACAACATCACAAAAACCTTACTTCTCCAATTCCATATAGCAATCGAAAGACTTTTATGAGCAAAGAACAAATTCGTCAGGTATTAAAGGAACATGGCAAATTTTCCACCGACATCGACAGTTTGGCTGACGACGCAGATTTGTATGAAGCCGGCATGACCTCCCACGCAAGTGTGAATGTCATGCTGGCTTTGGAAGATACATTTGATCTGGAGTTTCCAGATCGCATGTTAAAACGTAGCGTCTTTGAAAGTATTAATGCGATCAACGCTGCCATTGAAGAACTGACTGCCTGATATGAAAACCGATTCCCCCCTACTCACTTCCGCACGTGTGGTCGCACTGGAATTTGCCGCGCCACATGCTGACGCGGTCGATAAAGCAGCACGTTTCCCAATCGAAGCGGTAAACGCTTTAAAGCAAGAAAAATTGTTGAGTGCCTATGTCCCGGTTGAGCTGGGCGGCGCAGGTGCCAGCCTGAGTGAGTTGGTGGAAATCTGCGATATTCTGGCGCGCCAATGTGCAGCGACTGCGATGATTTTCGCGATGCACCAAATTCAGGTCATTACCATCGTCAAACATGCAGTGAATCATCCCTGGTACCGCAATTATTTGCAGGAACTGGTTCAGCATCAATATCTGATCGCCTCTGTCACCTCAGAAGTCGGCGTTGGTGGTGAAATGCGCCGTAGCCAATGCGCCGTGGAAATTGAGGGCTCACGCTTCAAATTGGTCAAAGATGCGACCACCATTTCTTACGGCGCGCAGGCAGATGATTTGTTGGTCACTGCACGTCGTGCACCAGATGCGGCCAATAGTGATCAGTCTTTAATTCTCGTACGCAAAGCCGATTACACACTCGCACAAAAAGGCAATTGGGATACCATGGGTATGCGCGGTACTTGCAGCCCACCATTCCTGATGACTTCCAGTGGCGATGTTGCGCAAATCATGGAAGCCCATTTTGGCGATATGTCAGCACAAACAGTCGTTCCAGTTTCCCACTTATTGTGGGGTGGATGCTGGACTGGCTGCGCAGCCGCCGCCGTCAACAAAGCACGTGCTTTTGTCCGTGGTCAGGCGCGTGCCAACCCGGGCACAGTGCCACCGACCGCTTTACGTTTAGCTGAACTCGTCAGCATGTTGCAAAGCTTGCGTACCTCAGTCAAAGCCTGCCTGACAGAATACGAAGAATTGGCCGCAGCTGAAGACGCAGCCGACGGTGTTTTGTCCTCCATCGGCTATTCACTCAAAATGAATAATCTCAAAGTAGATGCAACCCAGGCCTTGCCACAGATCGTCATTAAAGCCTTATCGATTTGCGGCATTCTGGCCTACAAAAACGATAATAAATTCAGTATGAGCCGCCATTTACGAGATGCGTTGTCCTCGATGTTAATGGTAGGAAACGACCGCATTTTAGCCACCAATGCGAATCTGTTATTAGTACTCAAAGACGACTAAACCCTAAGAGGAAGCCCATGTCTATCGATTTTTCTCCTGAAATTCTGACCAACGATCTGGTCGAAGCTGGTCATATTATTCCGGTCGGAGTACAAGGTATTTTTGGTCGTGGCCCGGTATTTGAAAAGGTACTACGCCTGTTCGATGATTACGTGTCACGTGTTGCTGCGAATGATAACGCCACCAAAATGTCGTTCCCGCCCTGCCTCGATCGCAAGGTATTAGAGCGCAGCGAATACCTCGATTCTTTCCCGCAATTAGCAGGAACTATTTTCAGTTTTACCGGTACCGAAGCACAGCACAAAGAGCTCATTGAAAACGTACATGAAGGTCGTCCGTGGACGCATCTGCAAACCATGACCGCAGTCTGTCTGACCCCTGCTGCTTGTTATCCGGTTTATCCTAGTTTTACCGGTACTTTGCCTGCTGAAGGCAAATTGGTTGATATGCAGAACTGGGTGTTCCGTAATGAACCCTCACCTGAACCGACCCGTATGCAGTCGTTCCGCGTCCGCGAGTTTGTCCGCGTGGGTACGCCAGAAATGGTCGTCGCATGGCGTGATACCTGGCTACAACGTGGTATCGATATTCTGCAATCACTCGGTTTGCCAGCACATTCTGAAGTGGCGTCCGACCCATTCTTTGGTCGTGGCGGCCGTATGCTGGCTGCGAACCAACGTGAACAACAGTTGAAATTTGAAGTCGTGATTCCGGTGATTTCCCAAGAAAAACCAACCGCTGTCTGTTCGTTCAATTACCATCAGGATCACTTCGGTAAACTATTTGAAATTAACACAGCCAGTGGTGAAGTCGCACACACAGCATGTCTGGGTTTTGGTCTGGAACGTATTGTCATGGCACTGTTTAAAACACATGGCATGGACACCGCAACCTGGCCAACAGCAACCCGCGAAATCCTTGGCTTATGAGTCTGTGCGCATTACCGAAAATTGATGTCAGCAGCTACCAGCCCCATGCATTGCACGGGGCTGAGCGTGCCTGGGCGGAAACCAATTGCTATATCGATGTCTGGGTAGAAGTCTTGCACGCGCAAGATCTTAATCCACTGGCTTGCCTGTCTATGGTATTTGCGAATGACTTTGATGGCGATCAGTGGACTTTTTACAAGCCACCACATGAAGACTTGTTTGCACTGTATGGCATCGACGTACAAGAGCTCAATGTCTGGCGCGGTTTACTACCTAATGCCTGCGAACAATTACGCCGTGGCCGCCTGGTCTTAACTGAATCCGATTCTTTTTATCTGCCAGATACATCGGGTACCGATTACCGCAGCAATCATGTCAAAACCACGATTGCGATTCAGGAAATCGATATCGATGCGCAACGCATGGGCTATTTCCATAATAGTAGCTACCATGAATTACACGGTGAAGATTTTGTCGAAACCTTCCGTATCGGCAAACCATATGATCCAACGTTTATGCCATTGTTCGCCGAATTCGTCAGACTTGATCGCTTACAACGACGCGATGACGCAGCACTTGCAAAGATTGCCCTCAGTTTGCTGCATAAACATATTGCACGTCGGCCTGAACACAATCCGGTCACCGCATTCGCCCCCGTATTTTTGAGCGATGTTGAAAATCTCAAAGAACAGGGCATGGCGGCGTATCACGCTTATGCGTTTGCCACCTTGCGCCAACTGGGCGCAGGTTTTAGTCTGGGAGCGCAATATTTGCGTTGGCTGGAACAACATGGACAAGGGGACTTCCGTATCGCGGCACAAGAATTTGACAGTATTTCTGATACGACTAAAACTTTATTACTCAAAACGGCACGTGCCGTAATGGGAAAAAAAGCCGTTGACCTATCTCCTCTGACACAACAATTGGCACACCACTGGACTCAGGGTATGACCGCACTTACGCATAGCCTGAAAAAGGTAGGCTGAGGCATGATGAGCAACGCATTTAGTCACCCATCAGATCACTCAGCAGACAGCAGCAATCCACTCTTAAGTGCTGACTGGCGTATGGTGATGACAGCGCCGTCGGCATTTTCCTCGCCTTTAGAATTAGCAATTCACGCCAGACAAAGCTTACCGGCAAAGCTTCCCTGCACCGCCGCATCGGTATTACGTGAAGCGAATCAATTTCAATATGGCGAGCATCAATTTGATACGCTCGATATCTGGTTTTTTTGCGAAGCAGAAATCAGTTCTGATGCCGCGTTTTTGCATTTTGATGGGCTCGCTGGGATAGTAGATATTTTCTGGAACGATAGACTATTAACACGTTGCGAGAATATGTTTGTGCGGCATAGTCTGGATCTGCAGGCATTGCAAATCCAAGGTATCGGAACACTCAGTCTGTGCTTCATTGCACTCGACAACTTGTTAGCAGAACGCAGACCACGCCCGCGCTGGAAAACCAAATTAGTCGAACAACAGCAATTGCGCTGGTTCCGTACCAGTCTGATCGGACGTATGCCCGGCTGGTCGCCACCAGTCGCGCCAGTTGGCCCGTATCGCGCCATCAGTCTGGAAATGCGTAACCCGCTTCGTTTGTGCAACCAACAAATGCATAGCCGATTGATGGGCACGGACGGCATCGTTGACGCTGTTTTAGAGTTTGAAACTGGCATTGCGATCAGCCAGGTACGCTTGCATGTGGGTGATCGTGCACAAGAACTCAAACTTGAGCAATCCGAAAAAAAATTAACACGCGCCAGCGGAGAGCTAGTATTTACCGATCCACAATGGTGGTGGCCACACACTCACGGCAAACCACATTTATACACGGCGTTTGTCGAAGTAATTTACCAGCAAGAAGACAAATCGGTCTCTCAATTTTTTGCCTTAGGCGAACTCGGTTTCCGTCATATCCACGTATTCCAAAGCAATGATGATTTTCATTTACATGTGAACGGCGTGTCGGTTTTTTGTCGCGGCGCCTGTTGGACGCCAACCGATCTGCTATCACTCAATGCTGATGAATCAGCACAAAGAAGAATGCTGACATTGGCGCGTGATGCCGGTATGAATATGCTACGCATCGTTGGCACCATGGTGTATGAGAATCCGATTTTTTATCGCCTCTGTGACGAGTTGGGCATACTGGTGTGGCAAGATTTTATGTTCGCTAACATGGACTATCCGGTCGGCGATTTGACGTTCGCACTAAATATACAAAACGAAGCTGAACAATTTTTACAACGCACGCAGATGTCGCCATGTATTGCCGTCTTGTGTGGCAACAGTGAAATCGAACAACAAGCAGCAATGTTAGGTCAACCGCCAGAACTTTGGCGCAATGCATTTTTTGCTGAGACCTTGCCACAACTCTGCCACAACCTGAGACCCGATGCAATTTACTGGCCATCCAGCCCGACAGGCGGCGTGATGCCATTCCAGGTCGATGCGGGAGTCGCGCATTATTTTGGCGTCGGAGCGTATTTGCGCCCGTTAGACGATGCACGTCGTAGCGGCGTACGTTTTACATCCGAATGTCTGGGTTTTTCGAATATGCCAGACGATGCACTGATCGATAGCATTCTTGACAATGGTGTTACGCCAGGTCCGCATCCAGACTGGAAACGGCGCGTACCACGTGACAATGGCACCAGCTGGGATTTTGAAGATGTGCGCGATCACTATATGGCCGAGTTGTATCGCGTCGACCCCATGCGCCTGCGTTATGCCGAACGTGAACGCTATCTGGCGTTAGCCCGTACCACGACTGGCGAAGTGATGGCACAAACAATACAAGAATGGCGTCGTCACGGATCAAGCTGCCGTGGTGCATTGATCTGGTTCTGGCGTGATTTGTGGGCGGGTGCTGGTTGGGGTGTTGTTGACGCGAACGGCAATCCCAAAGCGGCGTATTATTTTTTAAAACGTGCGATGGCACCACTGACGGTTTTTCTGACAGACGAAGGTTTGAACGGATTAGCGATGCACGTGGTAAACGATACACCGAACAACTTCGATGGCGAACTGGAGCTTTGTTTGTACAAGCGTGGTGAAACCTGCGTTGCGCGGGCTCGTCAGCACATCACGCTTGCCGCCCACAGTAGCGTCATGCTAAGAGCTGATGCCATTCTGCCGCACTTTTTAGATACGACTTACGCCTATCGTTTTGGCCCCGCTGGACACCATCTCGCCGGATTGCATTTATATACGACTGGTGCAGAAATACCACTGTGTAGTGATTACCACTTCACTAGCGGTCAGGATCTGGCAACAGAACGCGATCTGGGTTTAAGCGGCGAAATAACACAAGAGACCAATGGTGATTTTTTGCTGACCTTGCAGACGCAACGCGTGGCACAGGCTATTTACATCAATTCTCCCGGCATGACGCCAGACGACAATTACTTCCATCTGAGTCCTGGCATCAAAAAAACAATACGTCTCAGAGCACAACAACTTCCGATCACACCTAAAGTCAGCGTACAAGGTCTGAATATGCAAAGTAGCGTCAAATGTCAGATTCATCTCACCCCCGATCCCTCCGCAGGCTGACCGTGGCAACCCAACTTTATCCTAGTAAAGACATTTTATTTACACCGCAGGCCTTTTGGTTCGGCGAAAATCATGCGCCCCTGTTGGGTTGGTATCATCCAGCCCGTAAGCGTGATCTTGGTGGTAGTCGTCAGTGCGGCGTAGTGTTGTGTCCGCCATTCGGCCACGAATATATGGTCTCGTATTTGTCGTACAAACACTTGGCAAATACACTGGCGAAAGCTGGTTTTGACGTCCTGTTTTTTGATTACAACAATAGCGGTGACTCTGCCAATCTTGACGGCGATAGAGTCGCAATCTGGCAATCCAATATCAGTGCTGCGGCTACGCAGTTACGTCAGATTGCTGGCATCGAACATATTGCCTTGTTTGGTCTGCGCCTGGGTGCCTTGTTGGCGGCCAGCGTTGCCACGGACATCCAGGCCTCGGCGTTAGTGATGTTAGCACCAGCAGTTTCTGGGCGCGCCTATTGCCGCGAATTGCAGGTTTTGAGAAACATGAGCTCCTTGCATTCCACATCAGCTGCAGCACCTGCTGAACAATCCACACCAGCAGAAAAAACTGAACCGGAACAGCAAATCAGCGACGACGAAATAACCGGCTATGAGTTTAGTGCAGAAATGCGCAGCAGTATCGGCAAGCTCGACATGTTGAAAATGCCCGCACCAGACATGCCTGTATTGATTATGTCCAGAGACGATGTCGCCGGACAAGAAGAAAAACTTGCAAATAGCTGGAACCAAAGTAATCCACATTTGCACCTGAGCAGTAGCCCCGGCTATGCGGACATGATGAAACCCGATGCGCATGATACCAAGGTACCAGAAGAAATATGGCTGGAAGTTGCGGCGTGGCTCGCACCTCTGTTCGATATTCAACCCGTACCAATCAACGAGAAGATCAATCTAGAGACAGCTATTACGCTGCAGATTGACGCACAAGTCATCACAGAAAATCTGGTTTCCTTCGAAGAAATGGTAGGCGTTGTCAGCCGTCCCGTTAACTCTGTTTCTCTGACACTCCCTACCGTTTTACTCACCAATATCGGCGCCAATCATCGGGTCGGTAATCACCAGTTGTACGTAAAGTTAGCGCGTGAACTTGCTGCCAACGGGTTTACCGTTTTACGCTTCGATAAAGCTGGCATCGGATACAGCAAAGCTACCCCAGAAGGTAAAGAAAACGACGTGTATGCGAATGGCGGCGTAAATGACATGCGCTCTGCGATGCAGTTTATGCGCATTGCATTTGGTAGCGAACTTTTTGTCATTGGTGGATTGTGCTCAGGTGCCTATTTCTGCTATCTGACCGCAATGGAAGAGGCGAGCGTCAAAGGTATCATTTTAATGAATCAGCTGGTGTACCACTGGAATGAAGGTGATAGCCTGGAGGCGCGGCGAAAAGAATCGATCAAATCGACCCATTTTTATGTCAAAGCGATTCGCAATTTACATACCTGGAAGCGGGTCTTGCGCGGTGAGATTCAATTCCGGCAAATCTTTGTTAGGTTGTCGCAAAGGGTTACTAAGCGGCTACATATTTTGTCGCAAGCCTTTATCACTAAATTTATAGAAAGCCACCATTTCTTGGGAAAAGTGGCACGTCAGTTCAGACAAATGGAAGCGCGTGGTACAGAAATTTTAATGATTATGGATGCGGGCGACAGCAGCGTCGATCTGATGACCGAAAACTTTGGCAGACACGGCGTATTACTAGGGAAAAGCCCGCGTGTCAGGCTGGAAATATTGAAAGGTGCTGATCATACTTTCACGCCACGTTGGGCTCAAAAGCGTGTGATTTCGGTGATTACGACACATTTACAGAAACGCTTTCAAGCGGCTTCTGCAAACGTGGAAAAATAAATTTCCAGACGACGACAGTCTCAAAAATTTCAACAAAGATCAGTGCAAATATGGCGCCCGCCGAACCCCAGTAGGGAATCGAGAAAGACGTTATGCCGACAACCAGGATCAGCGTTACCGTTCCTAAGAAAAACATGGAACGGAACGCCCCACCACTCATCAGCCAGGAAGTGCCTATCCAGCGCACAGCATTCACCGCAAAATAGATACCCCACAACATAATCAAGGGATCAAGTCCATGGTACTTGCTGCCGATGACATAAGTTTCTAATAACGGCAGAGTCAGTATTAAGAAACCAACATAAGCTAAAACAACGAGTTCTATCCCTGCAATCGAAAACAAAGTAAGCTTATTTAAGCGCGACCAATTCTGGCTGGCGATCAGGCGCCCGGCCTCAGGCCGTGCGACACGTGACCAGGCGGCAACTGCCAGCGGAATTGGCATCAGCAATAAGCGAGAAGCATTCAAATCAGCAATCGCTGACAGACCCAACCATGCGCCGGACAAATACACGTAACTATAATTCGACAACCAGCCAACCACCACACCAAGCACCGCCCAACGCCCATGACCAGTAATTGTATCCTGATGTCCGACAATCACTTCCAGATCACCTGGGTCCATCTCTTTAGAATCGGTATTGGTTCGGGCTATCAGGCGTTCCCGTCCAAACAAAGCGCACAGCAATGAAGAGCCCATCAACACAGAAAATACCGAAATCAGGTCAATGTGTTGATAGAACATTAAAGCGGCCAATCCGGTAATGACCGCAAGTACATAAACAAAATCTTGTCTTAGAACACTCTGGATGTCAGATTGGATAAAACCAACAGTACGACCATATTCGCGCAAGCCGTTACCGATGACATAGAGACCAAACACCGATCCCAACAGCCAACTCTTATTCGCATGCTGGGTTGCTGCCGGAACAAATTCCACGATCAAAAACGCTAATCCACCCATCAACAAGGTGCAAAAAATCTGTCGGAACCAATAGCGTCGCAATAAGAGTTTGCGTGTATTCTCATGTACGGCACTGGCAACAGTTGTCAGCGGACCCGCAATCCATGAATCGACCACCAGACCAGCAAGCAGGCCGCCAGCGTACAATTGTCCATATAAGCCGTAATCATTCTTGTCGACCATGCGTATCAACAAGGCGCCGACCAACAAATTCAAGGCACTCAACATGCCTTGATCTATGACGGACAGCAAGGAAGAGGAAAGAAATTTTTTAGAAAAACTCATGGGCTTGCGTTAACATTCGTATCAGACGAACCTTACCATCACTGTAGCTAGATGTAAAAAGAGTTTCCATATTTTACAATTCAGCCTCAACTTTTTACTTTGCGATATGAAACCAATCTTCGAAAACGATCGTGCCCTTGTTCTGTTTAGCGGCGGACAAGATTCTACTACCTGCCTCGCGTGGGCCTTGTCACGCTATGCGCATGTCGAGACGATAGGTTTTGATTATGGTCAGCGACATGCCATCGAATTAACAGTCAGACCAGACTTGCTAAAAAAAATACGTCAATTCTCGCCCGAATGGCAAGCGCGTCTGGGTGAAGATCATATGATCGATTTGTCATTAATTTCGCAATTGTCGCAAACCGCGATGACTGAGGATATTGCCATCGAAATGCAGGAAAACGGCTTACCCAATACCTTTGTACCCGGGCGCAACCTGATGTTTATGATGGTAGCGGCAACATTAGCATATCGCCGCGGTCTCAATGTCCTGGTAGGTGGCATGTGCGAGACGGATTTCTCCGGTTATCCGGATTGTCGTGATGACACCATGAAAGCGTTGCAAGTCACGCTCAATCTGGGCATGGCAACACGCCTGAAACTAGAAACGCCACTCATGTGGATCAACAAAGCCCAAACTTGGGAACTGGCAGAAGACTTAGGTGGCAGCGTCATGGTGGATCTGATCCGCGCTGACACGCATACCTGCTATCTTGGTGAACGTGGTGAGTTGCATGAATGGGGCCATGGCTGCGGTACCTGCCCTGCTTGCGAATTAAGGGCTCGCGGTTATCTACAATACAAAGGCAGTTTGTAATCAGCTTTATGGGGTGATTTGTAAGCTAAGAGTTAGGATCAAGCCTTAATATTCAGAAAGGAATACACTCAATCTGTTCTGGTAGCGCGCCTGCCGCGTAATGACATTCAACATTATTTTTACTTACCTGACGCTGAACATATTATGCTGCTAGCCCTGATGACCGACCTCCATGCGAACCGCGAAGCACTTTCAGCATGCCTGGCTCACGCGGAGCAACAAAAAGTAACGCACTACGCTTTTTTGGGCGATATTGTCGGTTACGGCGCTGACCCGGCATGGGTCTTACAAAAAGTGATGGATTATGTCGCTAAAGGCGCATTGGTATTAATGGGTAACCATGACGCCGGTATCTTGCAAGAAGACAAAGGCGACATGAACCCGGTCGCAAGGCAGGCCGTGGAATGGACACGTGCCCAGCTGAGTGCAGAGCAAATAGCGTTTATCAGGGCGTTACCCTACCGCATAGAATTACAGGATATGTTGCTGGTGCACGCCAATGCCTGGGCACCAGATAAATGGGAATACATTGACGGCGTGATGGAAGCCATGCGCAGTATGCATGCGTGTAAAGCAGCGATTACGTTTTGTGGCCACGTACATATGCCGACCTTGTATCACATGACGCTGACTGGTAAAACCGGAGAATTTTTGCCTACCCCTGAGAGTAGTATTCCGTTAAGCAAACAGCGTCGCTGGCTGGTTATTCCGGGCTCCGTCGGTCAACCACGCGACGGTAACCCTGCTGCCTGCTATGCAACGTTTGATACGGATACGCAGGAACTCACCTATTTTCGCGTTCCTTATGACCATGATAGCGCTGCAAAGAAAATTTTAGCGGCTGGTCTTCCCGCATCTCTCGCGGCACGTTTATTGACCGGAAATTAAAATGAGCACGCGCAGCCTGCAGATCGGGATGGAATTTGATGGTTACCGGCTAGAGGAGAAATTACATACCGGCGGCATGGCGGCCTTGTGGCGCGTCACCGATCTGCGCCAGCGCCATCTCAACAAACCCGGTCTGGAAAACGGTGTTCCGCCGCTGATCATGAAAGTACCGTTGCTATTTTCCAGCGATGACCCGACTGCGATCGTGGCATTCGAAGTCGAACAAATGATCATGCCTAAGCTCAAAGGTGATCACGTGCCGCGGTACTTTGGTGCCGGAGATTTTGATGCACAACCATACATTGTGATGGAACAAATTGCCGGAGAATCCTTGCGCGGTCGCTTTGAAAAAGCACCATTACCACTTGACGAAGTCGTCAGCGTCGGCGTCAAAATCGCCAATGCCCTGCAAGATTTGCATCGTCAGCATGTGATTCATCTCGACATTAAGCCTAGCAACATCATGTTCCAAAATGGACTGGCGGTATTGATTGATTTTGGCTTGTCGCGCCATGACCGCTTACCCGATCTGCTGGACGAAGAATTTCGTCTGCCTTTGGGCACTGGCCCGTATATATCGCCCGAACAAGTGATGGGGGTTCGCAATGAACCGCGTAGTGATTTGTTTGCACTGGGGGTGTTGCTCTATCATCTGGTAACAGGTGAACGTCCATTTGGACATCCAACCTCCGTTTCCGGTTTAAAAAAGCGTCTGTACCGCGACCCGATTCCACCACGCAATCACAGGGCAGATATGCCAGACTGGTTGCAAGAAATTATTTTGCGTTGTTTAGAAGTCGATCCAAATGCACGTTTTGATACGGCGGCGCAGCTGGCTTTTTTGTTGCAACATCCAGAGCAACTGACGTTAACAGCCCGTGCAAAGAAAGATCAGCAAGATGGTTATCTGGCGGTTGTGAAACGCCGATTTAAAGCGGTCGGCGCCGATTTGGTGTTGCAACATAGCGTTTCTGAGCAATTATCAAAAGCACCCATTATTGTGGTGGCTCTCGATTTAAGCCATGGGTCAGAAAAATTAGCAGAGAGTCTGCGGCAAATCACACGCCGTATGCTGCAAACCGAACCCGGCGCCAGACTCGCATGTCTGACGATACGCAAAACCAGCCGCATCGGTATGGATGAAAGTTTGATACAACAAGGTGAAAACATTCACGTTAAACAATTGGTTGAACTCAAACACTGGGCTCGCCCCTTGAATATTAACAGCGATAAAATCACTTTTCACGTTTTGGAGTCACCCGATCCGGCGATGGCGATCATTGATTACGCTCGCAACAACGATGTTGATCACATCATCATCGGTTCACGTGGGAGTTCTGCATTGAGACGCTACCTGGGTAGCGTCTCAGCACAAGTGGTCGCTGAAGCAGATTGTACGGTGACTGTAGTGAAGAACAACGAGAAATAAAACGGCATTTATTAAACCAATTTATTAAGCATGTTTTAGCGCACTAGCTGCTTCTGACATCGCCACCTGGTCTGCTTTTTCTGACTTATTTTTTACGTACAATCAGCGAACTTCTTTCATCTTCTTTATAAGCGTAGATCACTTTTCCGCGACGAATTTCTCCCATGAATAACATATTCTGAGTAATCGCTTCATGATCGTTTTTAGAAAATGGCTTTTTGTAGCGCGTCACCACGGTTGATGTCGTCTCATATTTCATATCTTCTAAAGCGTTTTTAATTTTATCAGGTGCAGTGCTATTAGCCTGCATAATGGCCAAACTGAGTATGCGCAGCGCATCATAGGTCTGCGCCGCTGCAACGGCTGAAGGAATACGTTTGGTATTGTTCAGACGCAAATACGACAGCACAAAACCATCGCTACGGGTAGATTCGTTTTCGATGAAGGTCACTGGCATACGAGCACCTTCAGCATTCGCCCCTGCTTGTTCGATAAATCCATGATGCGACAAAATCCACGAACCAACTAAAGGAATGTTGGCTTTCACCTTGCCCATACTATTAGCCACCGCTGCTGCTTCATTGGCCAGACAATAGGTGACAATAATCTGTGCTCCGGTTTGCTTTGCACGCAGCACTTGTTTCGTCATATCCAGATCGCCAATCTTAAAGCTTTCAACGGCGACCGGCGTCAAGTTGCGACGCTTCATTTCGGCGAGCAGACTATCTTTCCCAAACTGACCATAAGGGGTGTCATCGTGCAAAATCGCAATCTGATTCAGTTTGCGTTTATCAATCACTTCAGTGAGCATGGAAACGGGTTGCAAGCTATCACTTGCGGCAACGCGGAAAATATAGCTATTCGGGACTGCTGGCGGCATAAATTGCTGAGTGACTTTGGCACCAGTCGCACCACTGATAATGAGCGGAATTTTGGCATTTTGAAAAACGGTCGCTGCCTGCAAGGCAACACCAGTATTGGCAAAACCGACGACTGCAACAACTTTTTCTTTTTCGATTAATTCTTTCGCCATCGCCATACCAACTTCTGGTTTGGCTTGATCATCGCGTTCGACTAGTTCGATTTTTCGCCCAAGGACACCACCGATCTGGTTCAAATCGCTTTCAAAAACACGCGCACCACCACGAACACTTTCACCCATGTCCAGCGAAGACTTGGCGCTGAATGGTCCGATAATGCCAATTCGGATTGGCGCCTGTTCTGCAAAACACACAGAAGTTGCGCTCGCGCTGAGTAAGGCACAGATAACAATAGATTTGATACGCATTATTTCTCCAGGATTTTAGGTATGACTTAAGCAAAAATACTCCAGCAGCGATTGGCACCTGGGCGTACAAGTGTAACGCCTTGAGCACCATGCACCGCCGGAATAATCTTCGATAAGACCCAAGACGTGAAAACTTTAAAATCGGATACCGGTTTTCATCGGAGACAGACGCTAACCTTTAGCCACAATGTTGTCAATGAGCAATAAACATTCAAGCGCGAATGTCTTATTAAATTATTATTTAAATTTATTAGTACAATCTCATCACTGATTGCCTTGAAAGTGAAGAGGGTTATAACGCGCAAGCGATCTGCAGTAAGCTGAGTAACAAATACAGGCTTTACTATTGTGTTGCGTAATTATTAATGGCAAAGTGTTGTAAATTCACACGGACAAACACCGCAGGCAAACACATCATGCTTACCGAAAGTCAGTTAAACCATGCCATTGGGCTACTGGAACAATCTGATGCACTGATGATTGCTGCTGGTGCAGGCATAGGCGTTGATTCGGGCTTACCTGACTTTCGGGGTACCGAAGGCTTTTGGAACGCTTACCCAGCATTGGGAGCGCAAAAAATAGCATTTCATGAAATCGCGACGCCAGCCGCTTTCCGTCGAAGGCCTCAGCAGGCGTGGGGATTTTATGGACACAGGTTGAATCTATACAGAAATACCGTACCCCATGAGGGATTTCGCATTTTACTTAAATGGGCCGCCACGAAAGCAGCGGGTTATAGTATTTTTACCAGCAATGTGGACGGCCAATTTCAGCTGGCGGGGTTTGATCCTCAACGCATCAATGAATGTCATGGTTCTATCCACCGACTGCAATGCATGTTGCCTTGCAGTGAGGCAATCTGGTCTGCACACAAATTCGAGCCCGTCATTGATACCATCAAATGCCGGCTCGAAAATGCAGCGCCAACATGCCCCCGTTGTGGTGGCATGGCGCGTCCGAACATTCTGATGTTTCAAGATTGGAATTGGCTGGAGCAGCATCAAGAACAGCAAGCCGATCGGCAGGAACGTTGGTTACAAACAGTGTCCAGACCACTCGTGATCGAAATTGGTGCCGGGACGGCAATACCAACGGTGCGTCATTTCAGTCACAGGATTGTGCAACAGTATGGTGGCAGGCTCATCCGTATCAATGTGCGCGAACCGACAGTCTCAGGCAAGGCAGACCTGGGCCTGGCTGCGGGCGCCGTTGAGGCCCTGTCGGCATTAGATCTTGCATGGAAGGCGCATCACAGCAAAGGGGGATCGCGTCTGTAGCGCGAATAAGACCCGACGTTCAGGCGATTTGGCGTCCTTGCTTCCATACACCGATCACGGCTGGCACTCCCTGAAACATTCTGACACGCAAGAAATCTGCACGTAGCCCGACAGCAATTTCGCCCCGGTCGCTCATGCCTATTTTTTGAGCAGGAGTCCTGCTGACAGTAGCAATAGCCTGCGGCAAAGAGTAACCATGCTCTTGCAATAAAAATGCCCCGTGCAACAAGCTCGCTGGTACGTAATCCGAAGACAAGATATCCAATAAACCGTGCCGCGCTAATTCAGCCGCTGCAACATTGCCTGAATGTGATCCGCCTCTGACGCAATTCGGCGCACCCATCACTATCGCCAATCCCTTCTCGCGCGCGCATTGCGCTGCGACCAAAGTAGTCGGAAATTCAGAAATACTCACACCATCACGCACACCCTCAAACACATGTTCTGGCGTCGTATCGTCGTGCGTTGCCAGTGGAATCACTTGCGTATTGTCATGACAAAGATGCCTGATTTTTTCCCGATTCTGGCTTGCAAATCGCTGTTGCCGATCCGAAAATATCTTCAGCATTGCATCGACTTTTTCGTCACACCATCCATGCCTGCCAGCGACCTGAATACGGTAGGCGTCTAAGTCCGTCCACTGTCGTTGACCGGGAGTGTGATCCATCAAAGAGACCAACTTTAAACGTGGATGTCGGGCTAAGGGTGCAAACAGCGACAATAAGTCCTGCTCTCCTAGTTCAAGGCGCAGATGTAAATAATGCTCGGCACGTAATAATCCAGCTTCGCGCGCATCGTCAAATCCTTTAACGCAAGCTTGAAGCGTCTGCGTTCTGAAACTATCCGGCTCCAGATCTCCGACCGCAATAGCGTCCAATACTGTCGTTATACCAGCTGCAACCACCTGCGCATCGTGCGCCAAAATCGCCGATTGCACAGGCCAACCTACTTTTGGGCGCGGCAACAGGTGTTTTTCTACATTATCGGTATGCAACTCAACTAAACCAGGCAATAAATAATCACCATGCCAATCGTCGCCAGCCAAACCATGGCAGCCAGAGGTCAGTTCGCTGAACTCGCCATGCCCTACATTGACACTGCCAGTAAACGCCTGATCAGCGGTAACGATGCGAGCATTACGAATAGTAAACTCAGTGACTTGCGTAAAATTCATGAACTAATTGCCTTAGAGAAACCACGACGGGCAGCACATTACCATACCTGCCGCGCAAATTACTTACACCATAAGCGAAAGATAAGAAATTTTGTAAAAAAAATAACTATCGCTTTGATGACATTCATTTAAATCATTAACTTTCACGTGATACCACTTTTCCAAGCACAAAATCTTATTCAAGAAAAAAGCCAGAATTCACTCTTTTGTATTGAGAATAGACTGTTAAATTGAATCAGGTAAATCATTTTTTATTTTAACTTTTTTACCTATCGAATTTTTTAGTTTTTATACCTCTCTTTTATCGACATCTGTTTGTCCACTTTATCAGGAATACATTATGCGTTATGCCGTTTTGTACTTTTCCGTTCTGATCAGCCTGCTCACTCCGGCGCATGCTTCTTCATCCGACACGCTGGCAAAAATCCGAAAAACGCAAACACTGACGATAGGTGTGAGAGAAAGTCCTCCATTTGCTTTTATCGGTGCAAATGGGCAGGGCGCGGGCTACGCCATTGATTTATGTTCGAAGGTGGCTGACGCGATCAAGAAAGAATTGAAGCTACCAAATCTCAAAGTACAGTTTACTCCGGTTGACTCGAGTACCCGCTTTAGCGCATTGCTGGAAGACAAGATTGACCTGGAATGCGGTAGTACCACGAATAACGCAGAGCGACGTAAAAAATTTGATTTTACGGTTCCGCATTTTTTCTCTAGCGTCAAAGCTTTAGTCAGGGCTGATAGTGGCATAAAAAATTGGAATCAGTTCCGTAACCGCACCATCGTTACGACCAAGAGCACGACTACCGTGAAACTGCTGGCTGATCGCAACGATATTAACTCACTCAATATCAAACTCATCGAAGGTAACACCGACCAGGATTCGTTCAAAATGGTAGAAGAAAACAAAGCTGATGCCTTCCCTATGGATGACGTGCTGCTATACAGCTTGCGCGCAGATTCCAAAAATCCAGCCAACTTTGCGATTGTCGGCGATGCCCTTTCGGTAGAGCCCTATTCGATCATGATGCGAAAAGATGAACCCGGATTCAAAAAAATTGTCGATACCGAGATGCTACGTATCATCAACGACGGCGAGATTTATAAAATTTACGACCATTGGTTCATGCGCCCCATTCCACCAAAGGGTTCGAATATGAATATGCCTATGGGATTTTTGTTACGTGATTCTTTGCGTTTCCCTACCGATCAGGTCGGTAACTAAACAGTAGAAATATGAGCCGTTACGCACTTTATTTTGCACCAGAACAAGACAGCAAGTGGTGGCATGCTGGCTGCCAGTGGCTAGGGCGCGATCCTGAAACATCAGATAGCATTGAACAAATCCGCATCCCGAGCGTGCTACCCAATGTTTTGCAAAATCTGACTAAAGACGCACGGCGTTATGGCTTCCACGCGACATTAAAAGCACCATTTCGATTAGCTCCCGGACATCAAGTAGAAGATCTGGAGATGGCATTGCGGGCTTTTTGTCGGCGGCAACAAGCGACAGAAGTTCCCTCTCCACAATTGGAATGGATGGGCGACTTTCTGGCGATTCGCCCGGTTGGCGACACCAGCTTATTGAATCAATTAGCGATGCAATGCGTGAGTCAATTTGACCATTTGCGTGCAGCACTCAAGCCAGAAGAATTAGCGCGCCGTCAGCAACAACAATTAAGTGCGCGGCAACTGAGGTTGTTGCAGCACTGGGGATATCCTTATACAGCAGAAGAATATCGGTTTCATATGACGATCACAGATAGTCTCAATAATACTGACTCTGTCGATGCCATGCTGAAAGCAGCTGGTCGTCATTTTGATATCGGCGAACCGCTTGTCATACGCAGTATTGCTTTGTTTCATGAAGCCCATCCTGGAGAAAATTTACGTTTACTACGGCGTTATCCTTTTGGTGATTAAATAATTTTATTTAGCGCCAAAGTCACAATCGAGTTATCTCGTTGTATCGTGCGCTTATATGTTAATTTTAGTTGCATGGTCTTTGTGGAATACTGCCTACTGTCTACAATGAACTAAATCATTTTTTATTTTGATATAGTATTCATGAACTCCGATTTATGACCATCACACCTGAACAGCTCACGTTGTTGATGAAGGAAGTAGAAACCGAAGACCCTATCGACTTCGCGGATCTTCCTTTTGAAGATGATCAGTTAAGAACGTTGATTGCCGACCACTTGTGTGAAATGGCAGAAAAGCTAGATAGCTTCAGCGTCGAAGACAGGCAACTTACGCTACTGGCAGTAGCGGCTAAGCTGGTGCTGGAAAATATGGTTTTACATATTCGATTATTGCGGCAACTCGGAATTCCGTTGAGTGCCGAAGTCGATAACTTGTTACTGAGCTTGCGTCAAAAGAAATAACACCCAACGCAGCCGTTGATGGAAAGCATGAAGTGAAGAAACATGCGCAACACCCTCTCGCCAATGGCACGGATATCGTGCTCATTCCTGGCTTTATGTGCGATACATTTTTGTGGGAAATGATACTTCCGGATCTAAAGGAACTAGGGTCTGTTCATTTTTCCGATTTAAATCATGGCGACAGCATTGATGCGATCGCCTCACGTATCATTTCTCAGTTACCTTCGTCTTGCATACTAATTGGTTTTTCTTTGGGTGGTTATGTCGCCCGCCGCGTCGCCTTGATGGCACCAGAAAAAATCAGCAAACTGATCCTGCTTAATACCTCGGCACGCGCTACGACATCCGAAGAAATAGAGCGCAATCAGCAACAAATAAAAATGCTGAAAATTTTTCCATACAAAGGTCAGACCATCACTGCCTTGAAACGTGCCTTACATCCTGACAATGCCGATAACACGACCTTACTGACGCAAATGCAAAACATGTCTCTGGCGTTGGGCCGAGAAGTATTTATCCGGCAATTGAGCATCGTCCGTGAAGATGGCTATGCCGATTTTGAAAAAATTTTCTGTTCGACACTTGTCGTCGCCAGTCGTCAGGATCAGATGCGGTCTTTGAGTGAGGCAGAAAACATAGCAGCAGCGCTGCCACATCCGACTTTTCGAGTTCTGGATCAGTGTGGTCACATGTCACCACTCGAAAAACCACAAGAACTGGCAAACATATTGCGCAGTTTTATCACCAACTAAGTTTCCCGCCTGGCACCTCGACAACGGTTATCAGAGCACACATATTACGCTCGCCCTGTCATTAAATTGCTCCATCAATAGCTAATAGTGTAAATTTAGCAACAATACCACTTGATATATCAAGCCATGGGATGAAATTACCTATCGCGAAAATTATTGCCGAATGACGAGATGTGTTTAAATTTATATTTTTCCAATGGGAGACTTTTATTGATATTTAGATCAATTTTATTAACTTTAGATCAAAATTAATTTAATTTAAGAGAATTTAAATTAAAAATTTCTCAATTAAAAGAGTATGCCGTCAGCTGCCGACATCTGAAGCAACATGTAAAATTTAAAATAATATACAAAAAACAACAATACCACAGCAAATAAAGTATTGCCTTTTTTATATTAATGTCTCAAGATAGATTTTAGTGACAATATTTTAACTTTTAAAGAGGTTCGCTGTGAAAACGGTCATCATTTTTCTCATCGCTTTTGTTTTAGCACTGATCGTTGGTCGTCTGTTTAAAAAAACACAACGTCCAACCAATAACCAACAAGTTTGGCCTTATTATGTCAAGCGCCCCATGGGAGCAGCCGAACAAGTGCTGTATTTTCGACTGATTAAGGCTTTGCCTGATTACATCGTCCTCGCCCAAGTCAATATGGCGCGGGTTCTCAACATCAAGCCAAGTGCAGATTTTCATGAGTGGAATAATCGTATCAACCGCTTAAGCTTCGACTTTGTCGTCTGCAATAGAGATTTCAGCGTCGTTGCCGCGATAGAGCTAGATGACGCGAGTCAACATAATTTCTACCAGCAGGACGCGGATGCCAAAAAAAATAAAGCATGTAAAGATGCCGAATTGAGACTAATCCGTTGGCACGTTAAACTGTTACCCGAAGAGGAAGCAATACAGGCTGCATTCAGCGAGCATCTGATCACGAAGACCAGTCTGCCTGACCCCGCCCATGACGAACAATTTGATCAAATGCTGTCTAGTGTCGGTTGAGCTTCAAAAGTAAGCAAAATTTTTTATATGTTCGACAAAAAGACCTTGCCTACTCGCAGCAGACAATTTATGGTGTAAACATCATCCAGTTTCCGCGCAACATTACTTTCACCGGGCCACAGGAGCAGAAATCATGAAACGCGCTATGCTTATTGCAACGTTAATGACACTCTGCACCAACGTCGCATTTAGCCAAGAAATCAGACGTACGCCTTTGCGCGCCGATCATCCCTTAGTTGGCGCCTGGAAAATCGAACTACCAGAATTCGCTTGTTACGAAGTGTATAACCTGAGAGCAAATGGCACTAAGCGCACCATCAGTGGCAGAGAGGTGAGTGAATCAGTCTTCCGTATTTCCGACTATCCTAGTGCGCGTGGTTTTTATAAATGGATTGATAAAATCGTCAAACACAATGGCCAAGCTGACTGTACGGGGGACAAATCCCCGATTGGCGACATTGCAATCAACTATATCTTGTTACATCCAGACGGCACACAATTTTTACTCTGCTCTGAAGAAAATCTGCATGAGTGCGTAGGCCCATTTATTCGTCAGGAATCAATCTGATCATCTGCCTCAGATATTGTTGCGCTGTCCAGATCATGGTTATCCGTCTGTGTAACCCCATTAGTATCAGGTGTATAGGCCAAAATATCACCAGGCTGACAGTTCAAGATCGCACAAATTTTTTCTAAGGTATCAAACCGGATTGCCTTGGCTTTTCCGGTCTTCAACACAGATAAATTTTGCACTGTGATACCGACAATGGCTGACAAGGTATTCAGGCGCATTTTTCGCTGTGCCAACACGACATCGAGATTAACAATAATAGGCATAATGATCAGATCGTGAGTTCTACTTCGTCATTGAGTTCAGCGCCAATTTCCAGAGACCAGATAATCAACAAAGAAATTCCTACCCACACCGTATCGCCAAGTGCATCAGCGAAGATCCTGAAAAAATAACTGATCTTGCCATCCTGCCAGAACATCACACTACAAGTCAGCACCAGCAATTGCACGGCGTAATAAAATAAACTACTAAAGAATGCGACATAAAACGCATAACGAGCATGACCAATTGCTTTGCGATTGAAAATTTCTCCACTCGAGAAGCAAGTCAGCAATTGATTCAATTGCAGCATCAGGTATTCCAGACTTGCCGCCAGCGCCACAATACAAAACATCAGAAAAATCCGCGCCTCAGACGTCACACCGCGTCTCTTTATCCAATCAAAGTAATCATCTCCAGGGTTAATGCTTTGGAGTATCAGCCTGACGATATTAAGATCACCGGAAGGAAGGCTCATCCACGTTATGCCTAACGCAGCAAGAGCACACACCAAAATAACGAACATAGAAAGCACGGTGAACCAAATCAGATAAGAACTGACCTGACCGATAGCAACAACGCGTGATTTTGAAGAAGGTGGCATAACAAAGCTCCATAACAGGAAATGATGAAGCTTATTCTAGGCTGATAAAATTAAATATCAAGTATTTTTTATCGTTTATCGATAATTAAATATCGATTATGATGTTTTTAGACATGAGCGTTGAAGACAAGCCGATCGCATCTACCCTGACAACCATCATCGATAAAGGACATCATGCGCCTAAAGCTTAGTCACACTTTCCAAGGTTTGATCGATGTATTCGCCATTCGCGTCACTGAATTTCAACCTGACCGGATACCATTCCATCTCGGGTGATAGCCAGATATCCAGTGTCTGATCTTTGGAATCAGGCGGCGGTGCTTTACTGATATGCACCGTATTAATTTCACCCATAGCGGTAGTGATTTTTTCGCTAGCAACAACCTTGAAAGTCCACTCTTCCGCATCACGGCGACCAGCAACAAACATTTTCCACTCAGAGCCCGGTTTGAATTTCTCGCCCGCTGCTCGCGCTTGTGCAACCAATTGCCATGTTGCGCTGGTACGATCTTGTTCGCCGCCTTTAATTACGTAGGTTTCAGCAGAAGCGGTGAATGAAATAGTTTTGCTATCACGATTAAAACCAGTCGTGGTCGCTGGTTTTCCAAAACGCTTTTCTACAAATTTTTCGGGGGCCAGACCAAAATCATCGATATTACCAACGCTGCTGGCGTCGAGAATTTTGCCAAATAACATGGCGCGTGTTTCAGTCAGAATCTGATAATTGTGGTTGCTCACCATCCATTTAACGCTGGCTGATCCGCCCAAAGAGATACCACTTTGTTTGGCTTTGATGCTGTATTGCAGCTCAGCAGCCGGTGGTAACTGAAATGCAGTTTTACTCGCTATAACGGAATTACTTGCATGTGCCTGCGTCATAATGCCAAGTGTCAATACAGCACTGTATAACAACGTTGAAAAGCGATGAAAAGCAAAAGACTGGAGGCGCATACTATTTTTCCGTAGAGGTATTAAATTGAATCTTGCTGGCTGTTTGAGTCGTAACGGCACCATTCGGTTCCGTATTGCGGATTTGCACCGGATACCAATGATACGCGGGAGCAAACCAGAGTTCTAATGTCGAATTGTATAAGCCCGGGCGCGGTGGGCGTGTGACGTGCCAGGTTTGTAGTTTTCCAAGTGAAGTTTGAATTTCTTCTTGTCCGGAAACAACGAAAGTAAACTTATCCGCTTCGCGATTTTCGGCAACTTGTATCGTTATCTTTTTTCCTGCGACAAATTGTTCTGGCGCGGCGATGCCCAAACCTGTTAATTGCATAAACACCGTCGCCCTGTCCTGCGCACCTTTGCTCATCTCTACGGTATTCGTGGTCGCAGAAAAACTAATCGTGTTCGTGTCGTAATTAAAATGCGTTGCGGTTTCACTACGACCACGCCGGGTTTCGCTCATCATTTGTGGCGCAATGCCATGATCGCCGATAGCACCATCACTTTGTAGCTTATACAGTCGTAGTGTGGTGATCAAAAGATCCAGCGACGCTTCAATTTGCATTTGGTATTTACTATCTTTGATTGACCATTGAATTTCACCCAGACCATAAACTGGGTTCATATTTTTGGCGACGTAAATTACCTTCAAATTCATTTTCCCAGACGGCGGCGGCAAGATACTGAGGCCGGATAAATCAAGGCTGTCATCTGCTGGCGGCTTATTTTCAATTACTGGCTTATCGTCAACGTTGAGGTTCTTCGTTGCGTCCGGAGCAGCAGGAGTATCGTCAGATGCTTTACTGACATGCGTTTCACTGCCTGCCATATTCTGTTCATTGAATGATTCAGCCGTTGGTGCACTATCTTGCACCACGGACGGCTCGGTTGTGGGCGCAGAATCTGCGTCGGTCGTTTTTTCGGTAACCGCTTTTGGCACTGCCTTAGTGAGAGCTTTAGGGGCTGGCTTTGCCACAGGCGGTGCCGTTTTCACTACTACCTTCGTGGTATCTGCGGGCTCCGCTAATTGCACGGTCACCATTTTTTCGCTTATCGGACTGAACGTAGGGGGCTTGGCGATATCTGATACCGCACCCCATAGCAAATAATGGAGCAGCAAGGCCAAAGCGGCAAACACCAGCAAACTAAACCGAAAACGTGAGCGCAAAGTAATAGAGTTAGGCAATGTCATAGGCGTGAGTGTAAACGCTTGCACGAAGATACGCGATATCTGTGATTTTTTGATGCGGTTAAAATACCTGCTTTGTCGTTTATTACTTTTTC
The DNA here is from genome assembly GCF_014284255.1 of Cognatundibacterium jejuense. Lineage (GTDB taxonomy): Bacteria > Pseudomonadota > Gammaproteobacteria > Burkholderiales > Burkholderiaceae_D > Undibacterium > Undibacterium jejuense. Next base: position 77,607 of record NZ_JACOFV010000010.1, on the reverse strand, counting down.
GCGCTTTTTTCGAAACTTGCGACAATGTCTTCGTTTTCCATTCAATTTAATAAAACTCCGCCTCACTTATGCCCTTTCACTTTTTAAAACGCCTTACCTGCTTAATTGTAATCAGTGTGCAAATTTCATTGGTCAGCACAGACCATGCGTGTGCTGCACCGGCACCAATCCGTATCGCGATGATAGAAGGCATGAGTGGCCCATTCAGCAATGCTGGCCAGGCAGTACAACGCATTGTACAAATGGCAATCGACAATATCAATGCGCGCGGCGGTGTGACTTTGCCAGAGGGCAAGCATCATTTGGCACTGACCATCATCGATAACAAACAAGGTGTAGAAGAATCCCTCAATGCGCTCAGACAGGTCACCGATCAGCACATTCCTTTTGTCATTCAAGGAAATAGCTCTGCTGTTGCATTGGCGATGGTTGATGCCATCAATAAACACAATCAACGTGCGCCAGACAATCAGATACTGTTTTTAAACTACTCTGCAGTCGATCCGGCTCTCACGAATGAGAAATGCAGCTTTTGGCATTTTAGGTTCGATGCCAATGCCGATATGCGCATGCAAGTGCTCACCGAGGTCATCAAAAACGACACCCATGCCAAAAATGTGTATCTGATTGGCCAAGACTATAGCTTTGGACGTAGCGTCAATAAGAGCGCACGCAGCATGCTGAGCAGCAAACGTCCCGATATCCACATTGTTGGGGAAGATCTGCATCCGATTGGCAAAATCAAAGATTTCGCCCCCTATGCCGCTAAGATTAAAGCCAGTGGCGCTGATACCGTCATCACTGGCAACTGGGGCAACGATCTGACTTTGCTCATCAAAGCAACCAAGGATGCAGGAATGAATCTCAAGTTTTATACCTTTTATGCCAACGCATTGGGGGCACCCGCTGCGATTGGCGAAGCGGGTGTTGGCCACGTCAGAGCGGTCGCCGAATGGCATCCAAACGTGGGTGGTCAAGCCAGTGACGCGTTTTATCAGGCCTTCCGTTTGCGCTACCCTGATCCACAAGAAGATTACCTGCATTTGCGTATGCACGTGATGATAGAAATGTTGAGTCGCGCCATAGAAAAAGCACATACCACGCAAGCGGTTGCAGTTGCTAAAGCACTTGAAGGTACGACGTATTCAAATGGCTTTCATCAAACACAAATGCGCGCGCAAGATCATCAATTATTACAGCCTTTGTACGTTTCGGTGATGCAAAAAAAGGGCGAAGCCGGTACCCGTTTTGATAATGAAGGCAGTGGCTATGGATTTAAAACCGAAGCTTTTTTTGAATCGAGATTGACGGCATTGCCAAGCTCATGCAAGATGAACAATTAATAAAGCCTTCCGCAAATCCGCCGCAAACACAGGAGTATTTTGATGAGTAATCCGTTTTCTGGTTCTGATACATCCGGGTTGAATTCCATGTCCGATCCATTAGGTTTTATAAAAAATCTGTGGGGTAGTTTGAATATCCCAGGCATGGTTGCACCACCTATGTCTCTGGACGAGCTGGATAAAAAAATCAAGGATTTGAAGACGGTAGAATCCTGGCTGAACGTCAATATGAATATGCTGCGCGGTACGATACAAGCGCTAGAAGTGCAACGTGCAACCATCGCCGCTTTGCAATCATTGGGTGAAAGTTTTGCCCAACACGCACAGCAAGCGACTGCACCAGTTGCGCCAGCAACAAAACCAGAAAGCCATACAAGCAACGCTGATTGGCCGATGCCAGCCGGAAGTCACAAGATTCCGGAGCCTGCGGTCGAAGATGAAGAGGATGACGACATCGACATGCCTCCTGAACAGACTGAAACCACCGCAAGCACAAGCGCCGAAGCCACTACCGGCGAATCCAGCGCAAACAATCCATCACAGACCACCAGCACACCAGATGCCAGCACCCCATTCGCAACACCCGCCGCATGGTGGGGATTGTTGCAAGATCAGTTTAAACAAGCGGTCAGCAAAGCTTTAGAAAGCGAACCAGGTGTCACGGAGAGTGTCGCCGCCACGACCAACAATGCCAATAACGACAAAAAATCAGCAGCGTCGACAAAAGCACGAAATAAACCAGGCACTGCTTCCAAAGTAAAGCCGAAAGCCACAACAAAAACAGTCGCCAAATCAGTAACTAAAACCGCTCCTGCCAAAGCGAAGCCTGTCAGCAAGGCAGCAGCTAGCGCAGTCATAAAAGCAAGCGTCAAGCCGCCATCTACTCCTAAGAAGACTGCCGGAAAACCTGTAAAAAAATAGCTTTTGTGGACGGATGCAACCCATTCGAATTCAAATAAAAGTCAGCGCGGGCCACACGCGGCTTGGCTCCACAAAGAGCTATCGTTTATATATTAAAAGTGACGCATTAAGGAGGGCTTAGGATATGCTTGGGTGGGTAGCAGTATCTAGGGCGTTTCGTCAGTCGTGCGTGCTTTTAGCTCGAATGACAAGTTAGCTTTGGATAAGCGTATCTATTCAACGCAACACGTCATTGTGAATCCATCATGCCCCTTGCTCCATTTCCTCAATTAACTTCAATCTACACAATTCCCGAAAACGCTGTAAACCGCCAGAGAGAATTTTTTCCTGGTGATACACCAGATAAAAGCGGCGATTAAGTTGTGCCCATGGCGTATGGATGGGCGCAAATTCGCCATCGGTAAGTTTGTCGCTGATTGCCCGGTTTGACACGCATGCGATACCCAAACCGGTACCCACAGCGCGCGCGATCGCTTCTGCACTTCCTAATTCCAATACGCTATTGAGAACGCCTAAATGTGGCGCGAACGCGGCCTCAGTGACCTCGCGCGAGCCGGAGCCAGGTTCTCGTAGTACCCATGCCGTCTGCTGCAATTGAGCGATGTCCGGCGTCGTACGCGCTAGCGGGTGGCTGGCATGGCAAAACAATTGCATCTGATCATGCAGCCAAGGTTCTGCCACCAGACGGCTGTCGTGGCATGGCGCTTCGATCAGACCAAAATCAGCTCTGAAACTCAATATCGCTTCAACAACATCTTGTGAATTACCGATAGCGATTTCGAGTCGGCTATCTGGTTCCTGACGTAAGAACTGCGCTGCCAGTTCCGGCAATACGTCATTGCCTATCGTCATACTCGCATACAGGCGCAGGCGAACAGGAACGCCCGTTTTAAAGCTCTGCTCAATCTCGCTAGCGCCTTCTAACAGGGCTTCGGCCTTGGGCAGCAAATATCGACCGTTTTCATTCAATTGCAAGCGCTTGCCTACGCGATTGAATAATGGTTCGCCTAATTGATATTCCAGATCACTTAAAGCACTGCTCGCTGCCGATTGCGATAGGGCGAGCTGACTTGCCGCCGCAGTGCCAGTGCCGGCACGGGCGATAGCCACAAAGACTTCTAGTTGGCGTAGCGTGATATGCATCAGGAATGGCTTTCTTTGGCAGGGAAAATGGTCATATTCATTATATCGATATTTCCGATATTGAATATAAAAACAATCTGTTTTACCTATTTATGCAGGCAAACTACACTGGCCTCACTTAAACGTTTTTTGCATAAGCATATACGCATCATGAATAAGCTCAATAAATTAGCGGGTCTAGGTTTAACCGCTGCGATCGCCGCCATTGCTATAGGACTGAGTAGCAGCCAATTGGCGCATCACACCCATGCGTCTGCGTTGACCATCGCTTTATTGTTAGGCATGTTGGTTGGCAACACTATTTATCCACGGATTGCGGCACATACCGCTGAAGGCGTGGTTTTTTCCAAAAAGAACCTGTTACAGCTCGGAATTATCCTTTACGGTTTTAAAATCACGTTCCAACAAATCGGTCAGGTTGGCTGGGCAGGCATGTTGATTGATGCCACCGTTTTATGCTCAACTTTCTTTCTGGCCTATTACATTGGTACGCGTTTTTTTAAGGTTGATAGCAAAACCTCCATTTTGATTGGTGCTGGTAGCGCAATTTGTGGCTCATCGGCAATTCTGGCGACCGAAACCGTAGTCAAAGCCGACGCCGCAAAAGTCGCTGTTGCGGTTTCAACGGTGGTCATCTTTGGCACATTGGCGATGTTTATTTATCCTATGCTGTTTCAATTGAATCACCACCTGGGTTACTTAGTCGATGCCCAAAGCTTTGGCATGTTCACTGGTTCAACCATGCATGATGTCGGTCAGGTAGTTGCGGCGGGTATGCAAATGGATGAAAACACCGCTGCCTCAGCGGTCATCACAAAAATGTTACGCGTTATGATGTTGGCACCATTTTTGGTTTGTTTGTCGATGTGGTGGGATAGCAAAAAAGCACATGCCCACGCTGGACAGGCTGGACATGCACCAGTAAAAGCGCCTATCACGATTCCTTGGTTTGCCCTGTTATTCATCGCCGTTGCAGGTGTGAATTCTCTGAATATATTGCCAACAAACGTCAGTCAATTTGGTCTCACTCTTGACACCTGGGTTTTGGCAATGGCAACCGCAGGTCTGGGTCTGGCGACACATATCCAGGCAATACGTCAGGCTGGTATTAAACCTTTGTTGTTGGCTGGAATCATGTTTGCGTATTTGATTTTTGGTGGAGCAGTGATTAATCACGTCGTCCGGGCCATGTTTTAATCAGAACTTTAGAAATACCGCCTCCGCAGCGCTGTCGCTCATTGCCCGCCAAAACGAACCGAAATAGCCGTTCTCCTGAATTGAAGTGTATTGTTAAATTGGTCAGTCATTAACCGAAGTTGTCCTGTCTCTGATTCTGGTGGATAATTGCGGCCATGAACGATATATCCCAACTCCCCCCATTACCAGACCGCTTGTCGATTGATCCAAGCAGTCCATTTTTTAACCGTGATGTGTTCCAGCACGACGTTGGCATCAAATTCAACGACAAAGAACGCATGGACGTCGATGAATACTGCATCAGCGAAGGCTGGATCAAAGTCTCCGCAGGTAAAACCCTGGATCGTAAAGGTAAGCCTATGTTGATTAAATTAAAAGGCAAAGTCGAAGCGTTTTACCGCTAAGCTTTTCCTGCTTTGTTTTCAGCATCGTGAAAACAAATCACAATGAAACGCACTAAAACGTAATGACAAAACGAACATGGCTAGCCAGGTAAATCCAGCTAGCCATTTTTCTTCTGTTGTACCGCGATGAAATCAAACGGCAGACGAAAGCCACTATGAATATCACCGAACTGCCTTATCGCACGACCAGCGAGCAAGCTTGCAACTGGCTAGCACTACATACTGAAGAAACATGGAATGTGGCACGCTTATTGGAAAACGGCCTCACACCTTACGTCTGGCTTGATTACGACGCCGCAATGCCTGAATTGTTTGGTGATGCGAACGGTGGCTATCCGGCACCGATTTTTTTTAAAGACGATATACAGCGTTTAATTGATGGCTACGAAGACGTAATCATCACCATCACCAAAGACGTAGACAATATTGTCAGCCGCTTACCAGCACCAGGTATATGCAAGGGCTTGCATGAACTACGTTTCTTGAAAAAAGATCTGCAAAAATTGCTCAAACAATTACAGCGGCAAGCATTAGCCGAAACGGCTACGCCCCAAGTCGTCGCCAGCGCAGCGGAATCACAAGATGGCATCAATAAGGCGCAAGTTCTGATCGCCTTTTCAGGTCTGGCAAAAATCAATCTGGAGCAAGCACTCGATAGCGGCCTGGCGCTGTTTGGTGACGAAGGTGCGAGAGTCAAAAGCAGTACCAAAAAAGCCAAAAATAAAATCGTCTGGAACCCAGTAACGTTGGCATTAGGATTCAATGATCTGTATCGGGTACCAATGTCACGCCTGAGTAAGGTATTTCAGACACACGACTTTTTAGAGACGTGGGAAGCAGAGTGGCGGCGTACGTTGGAATTATTAGACTATTGAAAATGCGTCCATCACGTTAATAAGCTTGTTTTAACAGGCTTTGATGATGTTGTTGCCAACGTCAGGTACTTGCTTCTTGCCTCAACATCTTGAGTGCTTCCTTGGTCCACTGCACGCGCCCCGCTTCAAATGCGATACCGGCTTTCAGAATCAGGTAATGAATTTGCGTTTCACGCGGCATGTCGGGATCACTGAAATCACGTAGCTCGATCTCCCGATACGTCTGCAATTCTTGCTCATGCAAACGCAGGCGGCGTTCAAATTCTTCTGCCAACCCCAAAGGCCCGACGGCTGCGTCAGCGCGTAGCTTGACCATCATCTCATCGCGCAAACGAAAAGGTTCGCTTTGCTCGCTCGCCCAACGGCGCAATTCTTTTTTGCCGGCCGCTAAAACTTTAAATTTTCGCTTGCCTGCACGCCCACCTTCTACCTCTACGGAACTGACCCAGCCTTGTTCTTCCATGCGGGCAAGTTCGCGATAAATCTGCTGGTGCGTTGCGTGCCAGAAATAGCCTATCGATTTATCAAAACGACGTGCCAGCTCATAACCAGAACAAGGTTTTTCGACAATAGAAGTTAATAAGGCGTGTTGTAAAGACATAGTTAGAGGGCATGCTCAATCGGATTTGCGTCAATTTTATATGCAACTGGTTGCATAAACAAAGTTGTTTCGTTATTCTCATCGCATTAAGGTTCTATTTTCTATTTTAAGTTGCTTGTTTGCATCTCAAACTCATTCACGAAGGAAACGCCATGTCTTTTTATCCGCACCTGACAAAGCCATTAGATCTGGGATTTACCACCTTACCAAATCGTCTCTTGATGGGTTCCATGCACGTTGGGCTGGAAGAAGTCGACAACGGCTTTGAACGCATGGCAGCGTTCTATTCCGAGCGTGCGCGCGGTGGTGTGGCTTTGATGGTGACGGGCGGCATAGCACCAAACGAACGTGCGCGTCCTATGCATGGCGGCGCGATGCTGACAACAGAAGCAGAGGCCGAGCACCACAAAATCGTGACCAAGGCCGTGCATGAAGCAGGCGGTAAAATTGCCATGCAGATATTGCACTTTGGTCGCTATTCGTATCAGCCGACGCTGGTGGCACCAAGTGCACTGAAAGCGCCGATCAATCCATTCACACCACATGCTTTAACGACGGCAGAAGTGGAAGAAACCATTTCCGATTTCGTCCGCTGCGCAAGTCTGGCACAGTACGCAGGTTACGACGGTGTTGAGGTCATGGGATCAGAAGGCTACCTGATCAATGAATTCATTGCTGCCCGAACAAATCAACGTGATGATGAATGGGGCGGTGAGTATGAAAACCGGATTCGTTTTCCGATAGAGATCGTGCGTCGCATTCGTGAAAAAGTCGGCACAAATTTCATCATCATCTATCGTTTATCGATGCTTGATCTGGTGGAAGGCGGTTCAACGTTAGAAGAGGTGATTCAGTTAGCAAAAGCGATTGAAGCTGCTGGCGCGACCATCATCAACACCGGCATTGGCTGGCACGAAGCGCGCATTCCAACGATTGCCACCAAAGTCCCACGCGCTGCGTTCGCTTGGGTCACACAAAAACTCAAAGGTCATGTCAGCATTCCGTTAGTGGCAACGAATCGCATCAACACGCCAGAAATCGCTGAACAATTGTTGGCAGATAATTTCTGCGACATGGTATCGATGGCGCGTCCTTTATTGGCTGATCCACTGTTCTTCAGAAAAGCAGAACAAGGTAAGGCCGATGAGATTAATACTTGTATCGGTTGTAACCAGGCTTGTCTGGATCACACTTTTGGCGGCAAATTAACATCGTGTCTCGTCAATCCACGCGCTTGCCACGAAACAGAAATCATCGATCAACCAGTAACGACAGTCAAAAAAATTGCCGTCGTCGGCGCGGGCCCTGCTGGTCTGAGCTTCGCCACTACCGCAGCTAAGCGCGGCCACAGCGTGACGTTGTTTGATGCAGCAGCAGAAATCGGCGGGCAATTTAATATCGCAAAGCAGGTGCCTGGCAAAGAAGAGTTCTATGAAACTTTGCGTTATTTCGCAAAGCAAATCGAATTAACTGGCGTGCAATTACGTCTGAATACATTTGTGAAGCCGGACGAGCTGACTGATTTCGACGAAGTTGTTCTGGCAACCGGCATCACACCACGCACTCCTGATATCGAAGGCATAGACAATCCTAAAGTACTGAATTATCTCGATGTCATCAAGGAAAAAGCCCATGTTGGAAAAACTGTTGCGATTATCGGTGCAGGAGGTATTGGCTTTGACGTTGCAGAATATCTGAGCCACTCCGGCACCAGCGCCAGCCTTGATCCTAAAAAATTCTTTGCTGAATGGGGTGTCGATACCGACTACAAACATGTTGGCGGTCTGACCGAAGCGCACATTGAAAAATCACCACGCCAGATTTATTTGTTGCAACGTAAGACTTCCAAAGTAGGCGACGGCCTTGGCAAAACAACGGGCTGGATTCACCGCACTGGTTTGAAGAACCACGGCGTGCATATGTTTGCTGGTGTGACGTACAACAAAATCGATGACGAAGGCTTGCATGTGACCGTTGATGGTCAGCAAAAAACACTGCCGGTCGACAATGTGATTCTGTGTGCGGGTCAAGAACCACGCCGTGACCTGCAAGCAGCACTCGAAGCAGCTGGCAAAGTTGTGCATCTGATCGGAGGTGCGGATGTTGCAGCAGAACTCGATGCTAAACGTGCGATCAACCAGGGCACACGTTTAGGCGCGTCGATTTAAAAATGGTAGGGCGGGTGCAACCCGTCCCTACAAAAAACCGTCGTTTCAGCATTAATTTGCCATGGCTTGTACCACTAAAAATGATATCTAAAAATTGGGAAACGAAAAGGAGACGAAAATGCAAACACTACAACCAAAGGTGGCCGCAAGCCTCGCACAGTGGCATCAAATGGTCGCCACACATGATCTCTCAGGTTTAATTGATATCCTGCATCCGGATGCCATTTTCCGCTCACCTATGGCGCACAAGCCCTACACGAGTGCGATTGCCGTCAATTTGATTTTGACGACCGTCTCCCATGTTTTTAGTGATTTTCAATACCACCGTGAATTCGCTACTGATGACGGTCTCAGCGTGATTCTGGAATTCAGCGCCAATGTTCAGGACAAGCAACTCAAGGGTGTGGACATTATTCGTTTTGACGAAGAAGGCAAGATCGTCGAATTTGAAGTAATGGTCAGACCCATGAGTGCTTTGCAGGTACTCGGGCAAGCAATGGCAAGCAGACTGGCGGCGTTTTTGCCTGCCTACAAAGCATTGTAGGACGCGTAATTTATTTCTTAGCCAATCCCAGATACGTTTCCACCACGCGCTGATCTTCTGCCAGATCAGCGGCGTTTCCTTCGAGCGCGATTGCTCCGGTTTCGAGTACATACGCATAATCTGCGACTTGCAAAGCTGCACGTGCATTTTGCTCCACTAAAAGAATCGCAACGCCAGTTTGCTTTAAGCGTTGGATGATCTGAAAAATCTCTTTAACGATCAACGGTGCCAAGCCCAGGCTAGGTTCATCCAACATCAATAAACGTGGCTTTGCCATTAAAGCTCTGCCGAGTGCCAGCATCTGGCGCTCACCACCGGACAAGGTCCCCGCTTGCTGCGAGCGTCGTTCTTTTAAACGGGGAAATAAATCATAAACAACGCGCATTTGATCCGCGTAATCTTTCTCGCCTGCCTGATAACGTCGGTAACTGCCGAGAAGCAAATTGTCTTCCACCTTCATGCTGGCGAATAGCTCACGTTTTTCCGGCACCAGCGACATACCCAGTGCCACCCGTTTTTCTATTGCGATACCAGTCAGATTTTTTTCGCCAAACAATATTTGTCCAGCTTGCGTACCGTTCGCCGGAAGTGCGCCAGCAATCGCATTGAGCATCGTCGATTTGCCCGCACCATTCGGGCCAATGACGGTAACGATTTGTCCGGCATCGACGGCAATGGCCGCAGGCTGCAAGGCTTGCACCTTTCCATAAAACACTTCAAGATTGCTGACGTGCAGTAAATTCATGGTTGATAAGCTCATCATTCCACCCCGCCAAGGTAAGCTTCTAACACGGCAGGATGCTGCTGTATCATCTGTGGTTCGCCTTCAGCAATCTTGGTGCCAAACTCCATCACGACTAAATGGTCGGTGAGATTCATGACAAAATCCATATCGTGCTCTACTAATAAAATGCTCATTCCTTCGGCACGTAATTTTTTTAACAGCGCTGCCAGCTCTTGTTTTTCCTGATAACGCAAACCGGCTGCTGGCTCGTCGAGCAAGAGCAGAATTGGATCGCAACATAAAGCTCGTGCAATTTCTAAAATGCGCTGTTGTCCCAACGCCAGACTACCGGCCTCTTCATGCATCAGATGCGCGAGTCCGACGCGCTCAAGCTGACTGCTCGCTTCTGCTAACAAGCTAGCTTCTATCTTTCGGTCACGTCGAATGATACTGTTAATCACGTCGACGACTTCATTACCTTTATTACGCAAATGGGCACCGATGGCGACGTTTTCGAGCACACTCATGGCGCTCAGTAGTCGCACGTGTTGAAAACTTCTTGCAATCCCTCTTTGGACAATGTCACGCGAAGGTAATCCAGCGATATTCTGTAAGCCATGATCAGAATAAAAGCGTATCGCACCACCAGTCAGCGGCAAGACACCAGAGATCAGATTGAACATCGTTGATTTGCCAGCGCCATTCGGGCCGATCAAACCCAGGATTTGTCCTGCGTGAACATTGAATTGAACAGCGTTCACCGCAAGCAAACCACCAAATTGTTTGCATGCCTGATCGACTTCTAATATCAAGATGTTTGCGGCTGGTTTGTCACGTTTTGGTAATGCGGCGGCTTGTCGGTTGACGATGAGGGTTTGTTTTTCAGGTAGCCAGTTTTTAAAAAAAAAACGACAAAAACGCGCCAGCGGTGGGAAGACGCCATCGCGTGCATATTGCAACAGCAGCACCAATAACACGCCAAAAACGATAATTTCAAAATTACCTTCCGTACCCAATAAAGCAGGCAAGATGGTTTGTAATTTATCTTTGAGGATTGTCAGTAATGCAGAACCAAGTAGCGCACCCCAAACCTGTCCTGCACCACCAACAACGGTCATGAATAGATATTCGATACCCGCATTTAAACCAAATGGTGTCGGATTGACCGCCCGTTGCAAATGCGCGTACAGCCAGCCTGAGATACTTGCCAGCATCGCCGCTATGACAAAGATCAACAATTTGACTGTAAAGGTGTTCACGCCCATGGCTTCCGCCATCACAACGCCGCCTTTGAGTGCGCGAATAGCGCGTCCGGGTCGCGACTGCAATAGATGCTGGATTGCAATCATGCAGAGTATTAAGATCAGCCAGATCAACACAAACATACTACGTCCACTGTTGAGAACAAAGCCAAAAAAATGGATAGCGGGTATGCCATTGAGCCCATCATACTTACCCAAAAATTCAGCATTTCCGAATAAATAAAACAGCGATAGTCCCCAGGCGATGGTACCCAACGGCAGATAATGACCAGACAAACGCATGGTAATCATGCCAATCGCTAAGGCGGCGATAATCGTGATGCACAAACCAGCAATTAAACCCAGCCACGGTGAATAAGCCAGGGTCGTACTCAAATACGCACTGGTGTAAGCGCCGATACCAACAAAGGCAGCTTGCCCGAATGATGTCAGACCTCCGATACCGGTTAACAACACCAGGCCAAGCGCGACAATGGCATATAAACCGATGTAATTGCCAAGCGTTATCCAGAATTCTGGCACCGGCAATGCAGGAATCAACAACAGGGCGGCGAGTAAAATAAACTGGCCGTGAGCGAGGATTTTTTTCATGCTTCTTCATCCTCATCATGTGTTTTTGTTGTTAATGAACGCCATAACAAGACCGGAATAATCAAAGTAAATACGATGACTTCTTTATAGGCACTGGCCCAAAATGAAGAATACGATTCCAGCAAACCAACCAGAATCGCACCAGCTGCCGCGAGCGGATAACTCACCAGACCGCCAACAATAGCACCGACAAAACCTTTGAGACCGATCAGAAAGCCACCGTCGTAATACACCGTGGTCATCGGTGCAATAAGCACGCCACATAGAGCGCCGATGGCAGCTGCCAACGTGAATGCAAGACGCCCCGCTTGTTGAGTCCCTATCCCCACCAGCTGGGCGCCAAGCCGGTTCACCGCAGTGGCGCGCAATGCCTTACCTGATAAGCTGCGTTCGAAATAAAAATAAAGACCACCGATGAACAATACAGAGACTGCAATCACCACCAGACTTTGGCCGGATATCATCAAAGCACCAATCTCGAAATGCGCATCACTAAATGCCGTAGTGCGTGAGCCTTCAGCGCCAAACATGACCAGACCTAATCCTGTCAGCGCAAAATGTACCCCAACCGACACAATCAACAATACCAGCGTACTTGCCTGGGCCAGGGGTTGATATGCGAGGCGGTAAATCATTGGTCCCATGGGAACCACCATTGCCAGCGCCAACACGACCTGTGCAAACAAAGGCCAGTCTTGTAAAGCAAAGTGACGTGCACTCAAGCACAACATCAATGGCAGTGCGATCAGCGTCAACCCTGATAACAGAATGCCTCTCCAGACGGTATCGGCGTGTGTCTGTACCGATTGCATACGTAAAACAACGAAGGTTTGTTTCAACCAGCAAAGGGCACCAAGTACCAACAATAGACTCGCCGTTTGGGGTGCTTTACCGTTTTGTATAGCCGCCAGCGTTAAGGCGCCATAGGCGACAAATTCACCTTGCGGGATAAAAATAATCCGGGTAACGGAAAACACCAATACCAAAGCGAGTGCCAGCAAGGCATACACCGCCCCGCTGGTAATGCCATCTTGCACCAGAATGGCGGCAATTGATAAATCCATGGAAAGCTAACTTTCTGAATAGAACTGCGCCTGATCAGCATAAAATAACCATCATACGCAGCGAAAAAATTAATATCCTGTGCTAACCAGTTTCCATTTACCGCCAACAATTTGCACCATCACACGTGAACGCTGATCAAAACCCACATGATCGTTGGCATTCATATTGATAATGCCGTGCGATACCGCAAGGTTGCTGGTGTTTTCGATCGCAGTGCGTAAAGCGGCACGGAATTCTTTACTACCAGGTTGGGCTTTTTTGAGCGCCATTGGCACCGCATTGTCGAGTAACATACCGGCGTCCCACGCATGTCCACCGAAGGTAGAAACGCTGCCAGCACCATAGGCTTTTTCATATGCTGCGGTATATCTCAAAGCAGAGGCTTTCACTGGATTGTCTGCGGCTAATTGGGTAGCGACTAATAAAGGTCCGGCTGGCAAGAAGGTACCTTCGCAGTCCTTGCCACAAACGCGTAAAAAATCATTATTAGCGACGCCATGTGTCTGGTAAATTTTTCCTTTGTAGCCACGTTCTTTCAAGGTTTTTTGCGGTAATGCAGCAGGTGTACCTGCACCGGCAATCAAAACGGCATCCGGGTTGCTCGCCATGATTTTCAATACCTGACCAGTGACCGAAGTATCCGGTCTGGCAAAGCGTTCATTGGCAAGGATTTTAATTTTTTTGAGTTCAGCGAGTTTTGAAAATTCTTTATACCAACCTTCGCCATAAGCATCATTAAATCCAATAAACGCCACCGTTTTTATACCTGTGTCAGCCATGTGACTGATAATCGCGGTCGACATATGCGAATCATTTTGTGGCGTTTTAAACACCCATGAACGTTTGGCATCCATAGGTGCAATGATGGAGGCCGATGCTGCCATAGAGATCATCGGTGTTTCGCTCTCTGCAGCCACATCTATCATCGCTAATGATGGAGGTGCAATCGTCGAGCCTATCAACAAATCGACCTTGTCTTCGGAAATTAATTTGCGTGCGTTTTTGACTGCTGTCGTGGTGTCAGAGGCATCATCGAGAATGATGTACTCGACTTTTCTTCCCGCAATTTCTTTGGGCAATAATGCAAAAGTATTTTTTTCAGGAATACCCAACGAGGCGCCAGCACCGGTCGCTGATACGTTGACCCCCACCTTGATCTGTGACCACGCTGGAGTACTTAAAAGCAAAGACATTAAGGCAGGCAGCGCCGCCAGAACAAAACGTTTCTTCATGGGTAGGTCTCCGGAGGTAATGAATGATGTGGGCATGTTCCTGCCCTGATTTTCGAGTGTACCCCCGACGTGAAAAAAGCACAAACGGGGACTCACCCAGACTGTGCTTTTTGAAACAGGATTGCGCTATATCAGCTTATTTCACATTACTCGTGTAACTAGCCAGACACGAAGTCCACACTAAACACTCCCCTGAGTGAATTGCAGAGCATGATTTGTTGAGCATGTTGTAAATCATCCCGTGTTAACGATTTTTCAGATAAGCGATAGCGAGGATCATTCAATAGTTCACCACGCATAATGCCTGGCAATACGCCATCGGATAAGGGTGGTGTGTACCAACGTCCATTAATCTGCAATAGCACGTTGCTGCGCCCGCCTTCTGTCAGACAACCGTGCTCGTTGAAAAACAGCATATCAAACGCACCGCGTTGTTCGGCGGTTTTCCAGGCAGCATCGTATTGCTGTCTCAGGCTGGTTTTGTGTTGCAGAAATAAATTCCGGCTACGGGTCATGGTTTCTGCCATTAAAACCTGAGGCCGCGAATCAAAAGGTGTTAATACGCCAGTGTTGACCGAGACCTGCCCGTTCGGATTGATGCTTAAACGTAGACGATACGGCGTTTGGGGGAGCAGTTCGTCACAGGCTTGTTGCAGCTGGTGTGTGATTTCAGTTTCGTCCCATTTAAAGCCAAAATATTCAGCGGAGTGCCGTAAGCGTTGTAAGTGTTGATAACGGCGACGACAGCCATCTTCATGCGTTGCGTACATGGTTTCGAATAATTCAAACGATGCTTGCAAACCAGTCAGAAAACGTGCTTTGAGCTGGCACTCCGCAAACTCATCACTGGCGACACTATCGTAGACAATGCCTGCACCTACACCCATGACACCATGTCGGATTTGAAGCGCATGCGCTGTATCAGGCGCTTGTAATTGCAAAGTACGGATTGGTACTGACAAACAAAAATCGCCGGGTATTTGTTGCATGCGCAGTTCTTTCGCCGGTGGATCAAACCAACCTATCGCACCGGTATATAAATCACGCGGTGCAGATTCGATTTCACGTATGATTTCCATCGTACGATGCTTGGGTGCACCGGTAATCGAACCACACGGAAATAACGCAGTCAAAATATCCACCAGTGTTAAGTCTTTGCGTAATTGCGCATTCACAGTTGATGTCATTTGCAAGACGCTGGAAAAGCGTGTGACTTCAAACAGTTTAGGAACGCTGACAGTGCCGGTTTCCGCGATACGCCCAAGATCGTTGCGTAGCAAATCAACGATCATCAGATTCTCAGCACGGTTCTTCATATCGGCTGCCAATTCTGCGGCGATTGACTGATCCTGTACTGCGTCACCAGTCGCTGCGGCTGTACCCTTCATGGGGCGAGCTTGTAATTGCCCCTTGCTGTGACGTACAAATAATTCTGGCGACATAGAAACCACCGCCTCGCCATCCGGCAACACAATCAAAGCGCCATAGGGCACTGGCTGGCGCTCACGTAAGCGACGATACAAGTGTAAAGGGCTGCCATACGCATCAAAATGTAATCGATAGGTGTAATTCACCTGATACGTGTCCCCGGCGGCGATATACGCCTGCACTTTCGCAATCCCTGCATCAAATTGAGCTTCATTGACGTTAGCTCGAATATGCGCGATACCCGCAGTTGCATGATGCTGATCTTGCTCACCGTCAGCCATATGCGTGAGAAACGCTACTACCTCATCTTGATTTAATTGATAGCAGGTTTTAAACAGCAGAATTTTTGAAATAGCAGGCGTCTCACGTTCTTGAATGTTCTGTAACTGCGCGCCAGTTTCATACGACAACAAGCTCACCGCATAGTAGCCTTGTTGCAATGCCTGTTCGAGACCTTCTATCAACGTAGGCCATTGCGTTTTCTCTGCACATAGTAATACCTGTTGCAAATCAACATAGAGCCGCGACTGTGCCGACTCAGCAAGAGCGTCGTCGAGCAGTACAAATGCCTGGTTTGCCTTCTGCAATTGCGTGGCAACCATCAAACTATCAAAAATTGAAGACACGATTTTTCTTAAACATGGACTTGTGTCGAAGTTTACTCGCAGATGAGCAGCTTTGCATCAGATGACAAATTTTTAAGTACGATATGGCATCACGACAAATTTCCCATTTAAAAAACAACCTGGCACCTATAAAGTGTGTAGATACGACAAATGCTTGTTGCGCCGATTAAGAATTGGAATTCTTCTTGCTCTCAGTGAAAACTTACGCAAAACTATTCCAAGCAGTTAAGATACCGACAAGAATTAGTATAACGAAGTCTCCAGAAACGTCGCTTTTGCAAAGCAAACACGTAAATACTTCACCTTTATGGTATTGATGCCTAAAAATTAGACAATCAGATGGAAAATAATCACTTACACGCTCCGATCGCACCGTCTATTTTCAGACAACACTTGCTCGCATTGAGTCTGGCAATGGGTGCTGCGCTGCTGTTAAGTACCTTTATTGCAGGCTTTGAAGTCTATAAGCAAATGCACAGCGAATTGCTGCTTAAATCAGTCATGCTGGGAAATAACCTTTCCGATCGACTCATTGCGGGTGATACTCGTGGCATGCAAAATCTGGTGTTGAACACTGCGGGTGATCACGAAATATTGACGATCACCCTGTATGACAATAAAGGACATCCTATTTTGTCGTCAGGCAATGGTAGCTTAGTTAACACTGATAATTATCCGGATATTGTTCCTCAACAGACTTCTAGTTTCGTTTTTTATCCTGGCAATATTTTGATCAGCACACCGATTGCTGACAATAGCGGCATACATGGACAATTGGTTGTACAAAGCCGGACAATGCCTTTGTATCGTCAGATCATTCAACTTTTCATTTGTTTCCTGGTCGGTTTCATCGCGATTACCATCGTGACAGCCTATATACTAACCAAGAAGCAAATGCGTTTATTGCAACCAGCATTGAGTCTTGCTGATGTTGCAGAAAAAGTTGCAAGCACGGGGGACTATAGTATTCGTGCATCGGTAGAAACGACAGGCGATCTGAGTAATTTAAGTATGTACTTCAACCTGATGCTTGCGCGGATGGAAGCATGGGAAGCGGATATGCATAGCGAAGCGCATGAGCGACGCGAAGCAGAAAGCCGCTTGAGCATTTTAGAAAACCACGATAGCCTGACCAAGCTACCAAACCGCCATTTCTTCCACAGATTGCTGACAAATAATCTCGAAGATTCCGTTGCCAATCACGAAATGATGGCATTGATGTTTATCGATCTGGATCATTTTAAAAGCATTAGCGACACCTACGGATACGACGCCTGTGATCAAATTCTGACCATTATGGCGCAACGTTTGTCGGAAGTGTTACGCAGTACGGATACGTTATGCCGGGTCGATGCCGATGAATTTGCGGCAATATTGCCGCGGGTAGAAAAACTCGACACCGTAAAAAGCCTCGCAGAACGTTTGGTCGCCGCGATGCAAAAACCGCTGACGCTCGATGGCAAACATTTTATTGTAACCGGCAGCATAGGCATTGCATGTTGCCCTTTACATGCTGTTGACCAACGCTTGTTTTTACATCTGGCCGATGTGGCACTCAAAGCAGCCAAGCAAGCTGGTAGAAATACCTGGTGCCTCTATGACTCGAATAGTATGGGCGAAGCGGACTTGATACTCTAAATTATCTGCATGCTACCAGCACGTGCAATGCTGGTAGCAATCGTCTTTCAACAGAATTTCAATACTTGATATTCAAGCGACGGTATAGAAACCCAAGGACGAATAAAGGGCCAATCAATAAAAAACGCAGATCCTCAAAGAATGAAGGTTTCTTTCCTTCAATTTTGTGCCCAATAAACTGCCCTATCCACGCAATAACAAAAATCAGCAACGACAGCTTCCAGATATGCGCTTGCGGCAATAGCTGCAAAATCACCAGCATCGCTGCCGACATGACTAGCATGCCAATTGCAAAACGAACGGATAAAAAGAAATAGTAAATCAGGCTAGTCATGACTGCAGCGCAAGCTGCTAAAGGATGTGCTGACCAGATCATGCCTAAAAATGAAAACACGATGGCGGGTACGCAAATGCAATGAATGATTTCATTGGTCGGATGCAAATGGCTTTCGGCATATTTGCTCAGCAATAAATCGATTTGTCGCCGTCGGTTTTGTGCATCCTGGTTGCCATCGAGATGGCTATCAGATAGTTTCATTTCTGTCTCCTGTCACAGTTTACTACTGTGTAATTTTATAATGTCAGAGGTGCGGCGCTTTTTGCGCCGCCGTCACATCATACTGCGGAAACAGAAAAAATGGCGAGCTTTGCGGGCTCAGCGCAACAGCATCGCAATTTGCAATGCTGCCTGTTCGGTAGGTAATTGTTTAAAGCCAGTTTTAGCAAAACGCATCCAGCGTCCAAGCACAAAGCTGCACAGTAAAGAAGCACGTACCGTTGCTTCCGACTCTGGCAGGTGACCTTGCGATGCGGCTAAACGTAAAGATTGCCTGAATGCCATTTCAATGCGTTCTGCCAACTGATTCATACGTACTTGCAGACGCTCATCCTCATTGACCAGTACGTCACCGATCAACACCCGGGTCATGCCTGGATTACGTTCAGAGAAATTGAGCAACATCTGGATAATCGCCTGCGTCTGTAGCAGACCATCTTCTTGTTGTTCGCTGATCTGATTGATTAAGCCAAAAATCGAGCTCTCAATAAACTCAATCAGGCCTTCAAACATTTGTGCCTTACTGGCGAAATGACGATACAAGGCGGCCTCAGACACTTCGACCTTCGCGGCTAAGGCAGCCGTGGTGATCTTTTCGCCTTTCGGGTTTTCCAGCATGCTTGCCAGCGTCTGAAGTATCTGTAATTTGCGCTCGCCAGGTTTGGTACTTGCCATTTTTCTTTGTTCTGAGTAACTAAATAAATTGAATAATTTGAAGCTGATGGGTCACAACTTTGCAGTTCATTGCAGAAGTGTCGACCAACTACGCCTTCCGCACCATCTACGGATGCGGGCTCCAGATTTTATGTGAAACAGGCTATGTATGTGAAGTGATAAAAAGAATATTCTGTCAGATATTCAACTTGACTTCGGTTCATATTTCATCAGCTTAGTCTATTTCACGCGACTTATACTAAAAACTGTCGATATCGCTGAGACAGACCTAAGACCGATGTTGTGCTGAGATCAACGCACGCTGCCGGACGTTGGTGTAAATGTACTGGCGTGTAGCCTTTAATTAAGACCGTGCGGAGTCCTACACTTTTAGCGGCACGCAGATTATCGAGACTGTCTTCAACTAACACGCATTGCTTGGCGCTCAGACGATTCATTGCTAATAATTTATGCAAAAACGGTCGTGATGGCTTGGGTTGCAATTTACCATGCACCCGCATTTGTTCAACTGAGATATGCGCATCAAAATGTCGATGCAATTTCAAATGCCGCATCACACGCTGAGAATAGTCTTTTGGTGCATTCGTAAATAATATTTTTTTACCGGGAAGACGGCGCAAAATACGCACCAGGCCACGCTGTGCCCGGATCATGGCACGCAGATCATCAAACGCATGTGCGGCTTGCAGAAACTCCTCGGCCTTGACGCCATGATGCCTGACCATACCCAGCATCGTGACACCGTAGCGCTGATAATAATCTTGCCGCACGGCGTTCACGGTGGCTTCATCAGCTGGGTTGGTACCATCGCCAAGAACGTCAGCAATATACGCATTCATGTTCCGGTTGATCGCCGGAAAGATCGCATGCGAAGCATTATGCAACGTATTGTCGAGATCAAACAGCCAGACCAGAGAGGATTGCTTTTTCATTGCACACCTCTGCTACTGAGTGTTTGACCTGGAGACGCAAAAAACGTAAAAGGAGATAAAGTTTGCAAATGAACGGTGCGAATTAATGACTGCGGATCATGGTACCGAACGCCTGCTCGGTCAACACTTCCAACAGCAAAGAATGCTCGATACGGCCGTCAATGATATGCACTGTGTTTACACCAGATTTTGCTGCGTCCAACGCAGACGAGATCTTCGGCAACATACCGCCGGAAATCGTACCATCAGCAAACATCTCGTCAATTTCACGTGCTGACAAGTCTGTCACGAGATTACCTTGCTTATCTAACACGCCAGGAATATTGGTCATCATGATCAATTTTTCGGCTTTCAGGATTTCCGCAATCTTGCCTGCAACCAGATCGGCATTAATGTTATATGCCTGACCGTCGTCGCCAAAACCGATAGGGGAGATGATAGGAATAAACGCGTCGTCTTGCAGCGCCTTAACCACCGCTGGATTGATGGCATCAATTTCACCAACATAACCAATATCCAGCATTTCGCCCGGATTTTCGCGGTCTGGCATCAGCATTTTGCGGGCGCGGATCAAACCACCGTCTTTGCCGGTCAAACCAACCGCCTGACCACCATAGTGATTAATCAACATCACGATATCTTGTTGAACTTCACCGCCGAGTACCCATTCAACAACTTCCATGGTTTCTTCGTCGGTGATGCGCATACCCTGGATAAAATTACCCTGCTTGCCCATTTTTTTGAGCGCATTATCAATTTGCGGGCCACCGCCATGGACGACCACTGGGTTCATACCCACCAGTTTCAACAAAATCACGTCGCGTGCGAAGCCGTGTTTCAGACGTTCTTCGGTCATTGCATTGCCGCCGTATTTAACGACGATGGTTTTGCCGTGGAATTTGCGGATATACGGCAGCGCTTCTGCCAGGATCTCTGCTTTGATGACGGGTTCGACGCCAGCTAATTTATCTACTGGTGTTGCTGCGTTTGCGTTCAAATCGCTCATAATGACGGTATCCTGAAGGTATCATGAAGGGTTTATTCGATAGGCCTGAATTTTACAGGATAATGCTAGCTTTTCCGCGCCAATTCATTTTTTGAATTTTATGACATCTTTAATCGACCTGCATCAACAACTGGAAGGTATGCGTCCCGCGTTACTGCGATTCGCGCTGCTACAGTTACGAAATGAAAATGCGGCAGAAGACGCCGTACAGGAAACCTTGCTCGCTGTGCTGGAAAAACCCGACAGTTTTGCTGGTCAATCAAGTTTGCGTACTTATGTGACCGGAATATTAAAATTTAAAATTATCGACCATATCCGCAGCTTGAAAAGAGAAGTCGCGCTCGACACTTCGGACGACGAGTCTGAGACAGATTTGATTGATAGTTTATTTAAAGCCAACGGTCACACTGTTAACATGCCAGCAGCCTGGGGTGAGCCTGAATCAACTCTGCAACAAAAAGATTTTTTCCGGGTTTTAGAAATTTGTCTGGAAAATTTGCCTGAAAAAACGGCACGGGTATTTATGATGCGCGAATGGCTGGAACTTGATACCGAAGAAATTTGTAAGGAATTGGGTTTAACTACGTCTAATCTATGGGTGGTCTTGTATCGCGCCCGCCTTCGGCTACGTGAATGTTTAGACCTGAATTGGTTTGGCAATCATTGATACAGGAAACCAGACAGGAAGCTAATTTATGCGATTTTTCTTATACTCTTGCAAACAAGCACACCGAATCGTCTCTGAGGGACTAGATCGGCCTTTGTCGGTGAGTGAACGTGCCCGTTTAAAAATGCATTTGTCGATTTGCGACGCCTGTACCAATTTTAATGGTCAGATGCAATTGCTACGCAAAGCAATGCACAAAGTATCACACGACGTTGATCCGACAGCAAAACCTGATGCGAAAGATAGGCAGCAATGAGTATTTGCCAGCGCTGTCAGCAAGAATTCACTTGTGCGGTAGCAGACAAATCAGAGCAGCCTTGTTGGTGTATGGTAGTGCCTGCAATGGATTTGTCTTTATTGCCAGATGCCAATATCAAGGCGGATGCGACTTGCCTGTGTCCACGCTGTCTGCCAGTCTGGAAATCTGAACTTATCAACGCAAAAAGCAAAGTGTAAAGATTTCAGTTACCATAGTGAATCCGGTAATAGGCCTTTCCTATAGGAATTTTGCATGTCTAACGATCAGCCCATCGCTTACCAAGCGGTCAACATCCCCACTTCTCAACGTATTCGTGAGCGCTTGCAAGCAAGCAAAACGCGCTTTCACGCCAATGACAATATTGCTAAGTTTATTGAACCAGGTGAATTGGCAGAACTGCAAGCGGAAGTAGAAGAAAAATTACGTGCAGTACTTCAGAGCCTGGTAATCGATACCGAAAGCGATCACAACACGCAGGATACCGGACGCCGTGTAGCAAAAATGTTCATCAACGAAGTGTTCCACGGTCGTTATGTACCTATGCCGTCGGTTACCGAATTTCCGAACGCTTCGCATCTGAATGAGTTGATGATTATCGGACCAATCACCGTCCGCAGTGCATGCTCACATCATTTGTGCCCGATTATGGGTAAGGTGTGGATAGGTGTGATGCCTAACGAGCATTCCAATCTGATTGGCTTGTCTAAATACGCGCGGATTGCTGAATGGATTATGAGTCGCCCTCAAATTCAAGAAGAAGCAGTGGTACAACTGGCCGATGCTTTGCAAGAAAAAATGCAACCGGACGGTCTGGCAGTTGTCATGGAAGCTGACCACTTTTGTATGCACTGGCGTGGTGTTAAGGATACCGAAGCAAAAATGATCAATAGCGTAATGCATGGTTCTTTTTTGAAAGATCCAAATCTACGCCGCGAGTTTTTGTCGCTCATTAAACGCTAATGACGCGCTAATCAAACGTTAATCCAGACAGGAAATTACTATGCTAGTTCGTTTGTTGTATGCCAGCCGTGCCATCGATACGAATATTTGCGATACCGTGCAATCGATCATGTTAACGTCACGTTCACATAATCCACAAAACGGTATCACTGGCGTTTTGTGCCATACCGATACGGTTTTTATGCAGGTATTAGAAGGTGGGCGTGACGCCGTCAATCAGTTGTATAGCCACATTTTGAAAGACACCCGCCACCGCGATGTAATTTTGCTCGATTACGAAGAAATTACTGAACGCCGTTACGGCGGTTGGACCATGGGTCAGGTAAATATGAGCAAACTCAACCCATCAATGTTGCTCAAGTATTCGCCGCTGCCAGTATTAAATCCACACGATATGCCCGGAAAAATGTTGCTGGCGTTGATCGATGAGTTAATGGCTACTGCATCAATTATCGGTCGATCCTGATTAGACTTCCATTGCTTAACTGCCGAAGTCTAAGATAAAAAAATAGCCCGGAATGCGCAGAGCAAACTGGGCTGTTTTTTTATCAAATACAGAAAAAATACAGAAAATCACGTTGCCGAATTTTAGAAATTCGCACCCATTCCAACCACATCTGGTACCGGTGCATCGACCGCTGCACAAATACCGCGCACCAGATCCAGCATCTCTGCATCCATGCGTTCTTGTTGTGGGCGTGTTGCCGCAGCCAATACTGCCTTAATCAAGAACGGTTTTGCCAAAGGGGCGAGTTGATTCAGTTTTTCTAATGCCTGCCGGACGACAAAGAAATCCAGGGTTGCAGGCGGGAGCAAATCACGACTCTGAAACGCTAACTCAGGCAAGGTGGCTGCAGCACGTTGAAAAGCGATACCCGCTTGCGCATCGTCGCTATGGCTACGAGCGACCAGTGACAACAGCAATTGCACTTCTGACTTCAAGGCGGTGACGGCGTTAAACTTGACCTTCACCATACGTCCCGCTTGTGGTCCAAGGCGTCGTTCCAGCACGGTTTGTAGCACAAATTCCGACTGACTCATTTTCTGATCAGCAGCGATCAATTTGGACGCAACGCTCAATAACTGCGCTTTATTTTCAGACGATAACTGCTTCAGTGCTGGCATTGCTAAATCCAGTATCGGCAAACGCGGACTTGCTTGTAGGCTCTCCAGATGGTTCAACAAATTTTCTGTTAACGCTGCTTTTTCTGCTCCCAGTCTGGCGACCAGACTTTGTTGAATTGCATACGCCTGTGGCTCACTGCGGTCAGATAACAAGGCGAACACCAACGCGTCCGCGGTCGTACTGTCGCGAGCGGCGGTCAGGATGAACGGATCAATACCATGCGCTGACGTTGATTGCGGCACAGCAGTTGCTGCGGGCGTTAAGGGCATGCTGAAAGGAATCGTATTCGCGGTAGGAATCGCATGTTGACCAAATTCAGCATTCAAATCAGAGCTTCTCTCAACGGCACGAGCACGTTGAGCTGCCTCCACATTGCGAGCCCCAAATCCGTAGACACCTTCCGGCATGGCTGCTAAGTCCACCGGATCGACAATTTCACTGGCATCGAGAAACTCAACGTTGTGCCCATATACTCGTTGCAAACGTTCTTTTAACGGTGGATGCGTAGCAAACATTCCATCCATTAGGTTTACCTTTGCCGCACCTAAAAACATGTGCGAAATCTGTTCTGCACGAGGATTATTGATACGCGAACCACATTGATTGACCATGGTAAGACCGCCGATTTTTCTGAGCGCACCACCGATGGTCTCCGGGTCACGCGTAAATTGCACGGCACTGGCATCAGCCAAAAATTCGCGCTGCCTCGAAACAGCCGACTTGATCAGGCGCCCAAAAAAGATGCCGACGTAGCCGATCACAAACAGCGCTGCACCAAAGACAACAATCACTAATTGTATTGGTGGGCCTTTTTCGTCGCGATCGCGTGAGCTACCAAAACGGGATGCCCAATACATCATCTCCTGACCAAAGCCCGCAATCATCTGTATCCCGAACAGCACACCGATGAGCTTGATATTCATGCGCATATCGCCATTGAGGATGTGGCTGAATTCATGTCCGATCACACCTTGCAATTCGTCTCTGGTAAGTCGGGTCAGGCTACCCTGAGTTACCGCGACGACTGCCTCGTTTTGATGATACCCAGCCGCAAATGCGTTGATTGCATCTTCGCGATCGAGTACATACACACGGGGGCAGGCGATACCAGAAGCCAACGCCATTTCTTCGACGATATTTAACAGACGCCGCTCTTTGGCATCGGTCGAGTCTGGCATCACCAGTCGTCCACCAGCCATCTGGGCCACGGCATCGCCACCATCGCGCAAACGGAAAGTTTCAAACATCGTCCCGCCGACGATAAATAACAAAGTAACGGCAGTATTGATGAAGAAAAAACCGGTGGGATAACCAGGATGCCCTGGGGTGCGCATCGCGAAACCCCATTTCCAGATCAGCGCGAGGCTGACATTCACTGCGACTAAAATCGCAATGACCGCCAGGGCAAACAGGATTAATAGCTTGCGACTCTGGCGGTGCGCCTGATCTTGCTGTTCAAAAAAGTCCATATCGATGCAAGGCCCAGGGCAAGATTTCAGAAGGAAACTTTAACGGCTTTACGTTCTTCTGCTGATTCCGTTGCTTGCAATAATTCAGCGTTTTTAAAGCCAAAATTATTAGCAATCAAAGAACCTGGGAATTGCTCAATACCTGTGTTGTATTGCATGACACTGTCGTTATACGCCTGACGCGCAAAGGCAATTTTATTTTCCGTGCTGGTCAATTCTTCAGTGAGCTGTATCATGTTCTCATTGGCTTTCAGATCTGGGTAAGATTCTGATAAGGCGAACATTTTTCCTAACGACGCGGTCAAGGTACCTTCTGCCGCAGACAATTGCTGCACCGATGCAGCATCGGCTGGATCCAGACCGGCTTTACTGCTGGCGGAAACCGCCTGATTACGTGCCGCGATCACCGCTTCGAGTGTTTCACGCTCGTGCTTCATATAGCCTTTGGCGACTTCCACTAAATTCGGAATCAGGTCGTAACGACGCTTCAATTGCACATCAATTTGTGCAAACGCATTTTTAAAGCGATTACGTAAAGTGACCAAACGGTTATAGACGCCGATGACCCAAAACACGATCAAGGCAACAATAGCTAAAAATACGATCAATGTAATCATTTTCTCTCCAGAAAAAAGAAAACCGATGAAAAGTCATCGGCTACGGTTTTAACTTAATTATTGGCTTCGGTTTTTTCTGTCTTTACAGGTTGAACCACCATCGCCTTCAGTTCTTCTTCACTGATGTATTCAAACACTTTTACCACTTTACGTACACCGCTCACTGTACTGGCAACATCAGCTGCATGATTACCTTCACGCTGGGTCACGCGACCCATCAGATAAACAACACTTCCTTCAGTAATAACTTTAAACGAACTCGCGTATAAGTCTTTGGTATCAACAAATGCAGCCTTTATTTTGGTCGTGATCAACGCATCGTTGGAACGCGCTGAGAAGTTCGAAATGCCTGAAATTTGAATCTCATTCATCACCGTCACAACACCTTCAACCGTCTTGAGTTCGTTTTCTGCCTTGTCTTTGGTTTGTTGATCTGCGACTTCACCAGTCAATAATACGTGACGATTAAACGAGTTGACATTCACATGAGCGGTATCGCCCAGTGCTTTTGAAAGACGTAACTCACCTTTAACAGCGATAGATTTATCCTCTGTTTGCGCGCCCAAAGTCCGACGATCCGCGGCAGCGAAAGTACCCATGACGGCACTACCAACAACGAGTTCTACGCAACCCTGCAAACTCAAAAGCGCAGAACCACACAAACCAGCTACTAGCAAAGATCGTGAAAACTTACCCAGACTTTGTTTAATCATCAACATCACCTCCAAAGAGCGCAGTATCAATACCGTCGCAGATACAATGTATGGTCAACAGATGGACCTCCTGAATACGCGCCGTTTTATCGTGCGGAACGCAGATATGTACATCCATTTCACCTAATAAATTTTTTACCTCGCCGCCACCCTTACCAGTCAGGGCCACAACCCGCATATCGCGTTCTAACGCGGCATTGATAGCATTAATCACGCCGGGCGAATTACCCGATGTAGAAATCGCCAGCAAAATATCGCCCGACTGTCCAAACGCCTGCACCTGTTTGGAAAATACTTCTTGAAAACTATAGTCGTTGGCAATGGCCGTCATAATCGAACTATCGGTCGTCAATGCCATTGCAGGCAACGGCAAACGTTCGCGCTCAAAGCGCCCAACTAGTTCCGCAGCAAAATGCTGGCAATCTGCCGCCGACCCGCCATTCCCGCAAGCGAGAATCTTGTTACCGTTAGACAGTGCCTGAAACATAAGTTCCACTGCTTGAGAAATAGGAAGCGCCAGCTCTTCAGCGGCCTTGATTTTTAATTCGGCACTTTCATTGAAGTGCGCCAGGATACGTTGGTTTGTCATAGTGTGTCAGATTATACGATAGTCGCTAAGCAACAATTACGTTTTGTAACCAATGAATTGTACCCGCTTCGATGGCAATCACGTCAAACCGGCATGGTGGTTGTTGTTTCAGTTGAAGTAAGAATACCTGTGCCGCATGCTGCATTTTTCTTTGTTTTGCAGCAGTTATGCTGGCGATAGCGCCACCAAATTGCATAGAGGCACGTTTCCTTACCTCCACAAACACCAAGGTTTTGCCATCACGCATGATCAGATCAAGCTCACCGCCCTTGCAAAGGAAATTTTTTTGTATCAACTTAAGGCCGTTCTGTTCCAGATACTGCAAGGCGTGCAATTCACCATCATCTCCGCTACGGCGGCGGCTGGTTCTCTTGTCATGGGGAGCACTTTCTTGAACGGGTTCGCGTCTCATTGTCGTACAATCTGGTTTTGATTAAATTGGAATACCGGGTATGAGTACTACCGAATCCACAGCAGAATCCATCATGTTCACCAGCCCAACCATTATTGATGCGGTGGTTCGGCAAAATTACCCGGCCGGAACATTATATGTAGTCGCTACGCCGATCGGGAATGTTGCAGACATTTCCTTACGTGCTTTACACCTGCTAACAATAGTAGATGCAATTGCCTGCGAAGATACGCGCAATACGGCACAACTGCTGGGGCGATATGGGATTCATAAGCCCTTAATTGCCGCCCACCAGCATAATGAACGTGAAGTGGCGGAAAAAATCCTGCAACGTTTGCAAGCGGGCGAACGAATTGCGCTGGTATCCGACGCTGGTACGCCAGGCGTGTCTGACCCGGGAGCAAAAATTGTTGATGTGTTAAAGGCTGCCGGGGTGCCTGTGACGCCATTACCTGGTGCATCGGCAGCGATCAGCGCTTTGTCTGCAAGTGGTTTGTTAGCCGATCGTTTTTATTTTGTTGGTTTTTTACCAGCCAAAGCAGGGCAGCGCGAAACGACACTGCGTAGCTTACTCAACGTACCCGCCAGCCTGATTTTTTACGAGGCACCGCATCGAATTACAGAAACCGTGCATGCCATGTTGGACGTATTTGGTGATGATCATCAAATCGTATTAGCTCGTGAGGTCAGTAAGTTATTTGAAGAAATTCACCGTTGTCCGTTGAGCGCAGCGCCAGCATGGCTGGCAGCAGATGCCCACAGAGAAAAAGGCGAATACGTGATTTTGCTCGACGCTAGCCAAGCGGCTGAAGGCGAAAATGATCTGGAAGCACGCCGGGTACTAGGTATTTTGCTCGAAGAATGTTCCGTCAAACAGGCGGCCAACCTGGCAGCACAATTAACCGGGTTGAAAAAAAATGCTTTATACCAAATAGCATTGGAAATGAAGCAAGCCGAGTCTGATTAAGCGTAGTGCGCAGTAGCTACCCAGAGAAGCCTCAGGCTCAGCGTTGCACCACCATTGGACGTCCTACGCCCAGATTACCGGCTTGTGCTAATGCTGACATAGCTTCTGAACGACTATGAAATGGTCCGCTGACCAAGCGGTACAGGCTACCTTGCTGCACAATATCAAAGTCGGGCAGACGACTCTCGGCACGGCTTTTTAAGTGGCTCATGATAGATTCAGCGTTCGAGCGAATCGCGTATGCACCAAATTGCAAATAATACGCGCCACTGCCTGCAGTCTGCGTTGGTACAGATACCTTGTCATTGTTCACTGGTTCTGTATTACTGGCTTGTGCAGCTTCTTTAGTTTGTTGGGAAGCCAACAAATCTTCCATACTTATCGTGTCAGCTTGCGGTGCCGATGCGCCGGAGGACGCAAGAACTGGTTTGCTGGCGACGACAGCGGTAGTCACTGGCAGAGCCTGAACCACTTGTGGCGTTGGTATCTTGGCCACCGGCTGGTTATGCGATATATCATTCGCCGCTATCGCACGAGAATTATTGTCAGGTTGATTTTTTCGGTTTTCTGCCATGCGCTCTATGTCGGCTGGCAGTAAGCGTTCAACCTCAATCTGACTGCTTCCTTTCCCCAACAAATCCAACTTCAATGCGCCAGTGTACGAAAGGTCAATAATCCGGTTCGAATGGAAAGGCCCACGATCATTAATGCGAACGATAATTTGCTTGCCATTACTCAGATTAGTAACTCTGGCATAGGAAGGAATTGGTAAGGTTGGATGAGCAGCGGTAATTTTGTACATGTCGTACAACTCACCCGATGAAGTCTTCTGCCCATGAAATTTTTTGCCATACCAGCTGGCAATTCCACGCTGAATGAAGGGCGTAGAGTTATCGACTATAGGTGTGTAAGTTTTGCCAAATACCGCGTAGGGCTTATTCGCTGAGCGCGAAAAATCTTCCATGACTGGAATCGGGTCCATCGTGAATTCCAAACCTGGTGGTGGATTATCACCCGGGCCATCATCTTTGTAATAGCCACCTTTGCCCGAACCTGCTTTTGGTAATACCGGCGCGGGGCTGCTAATGGTTGGCGTTTTCGTTTGTGGACGGTTGGTATCGGCAATGATAGTCGGCTGTTTTGGTGCAGTTCCGCAGGCTGCCAGCAGCACTGCTGGTGCCGCCATCAGATAACATCGTTGCAATTGCTTGTTTGAAAAAATTTTCTTCATGTCTGCACCAGCTTACGATTTCGTTGAACGCTCATCATAATACCCGCCGCCATACCCAGCGTGACCAATGCGGTGCCGCCATAGCTAAGAAAAGGCAGAGGCACACCGACCACAGGCAAAATCCCGCTAACCATCCCCATGTTCACAAACGCATACGTGAAGAATATCATGGTTACTGAACCCGCCATCAATCTGGCAAACAGGGTAGGAGCATTAGCTGCAATCATAAGACAACGCAATATTAATAAAAAGTACAAACTAACTAATATTACATTGCCAATAAAACCAAATTCTTCGGAAAACACTGCAAAAATAAAATCGGTAGTACGTTCCGGAATAAATTCCAGATGCGCCTGTGTCCCCTTCAACCAGCCTTTGCCATGCAATCCACCAGAACCCACGGCAATTGTTGATTGAATAATATGAAAGCCTTTGCCTAAAGGATCACGGGTTGGGTCTAGCATTGTCAGTACACGGTCACGCTGATAGTCATGCAACATATATGGCCAAACCACGGTCGGCGTCACAATAGCAACGAAGGTGATCAAGGAAATTAAGATTTTCCAGGACAATCCAGCCAAAAAGATGACCGCAAATCCGGCAGCAACCACCAGTAGCGCCGTTCCGAGATCGGGTTGTTTTGCGATCAACCCCGTTGGAATTAATAAAATGACTGTTGCCACGACAAAATCTTTTAAACGCAAAGCACCCTCACGTTTTTGAAAATACCAAGCCAACATCAATGGTGTGGCAATTTTCATAATTTCGGATGGTTGGATTGGTGTACCAACATTGAGCCAACGGCGCGCGCCTTTCTTCACCATCCCGAATGCTGCCACCGCAAGTAACAAGGCGACACCAAAGCTGTAAATCGGAATGGCAAACCGCATCAATGTCTGCGGCGGGATATTGGCGAAAATCCACATAATGACAAACGACACCAGAATATTGCGCAACTGATCCTCTACCCTTCCCGGGAAATCGATGCCAGCTGAGTAAAGCGTAATAATTCCAGTCGACATAATCAGAAACAGCAAAATTGCCAACGGCGCATCAAACACCATAATGTATGAGCGCATGGATTGCCAATTAAAGCGTGAATGTTGCATCGTCAATCCCTTATTTCTTGTGCCGCCGGAACAGCTGTTGTGTCAACTTGTGCTGGTGACGCAGATGTGACGTCAGTTTTGGCAACAGGCGGTTTATCCTTATCAGAAGGACGTTTTCCTAACAGATAATAATCGAGGGCTTTACGTGCTATCGGGGCCGCAAACTCAGAACCAAAACCAACGTTTTCTACCACCATGGCCAGCGCAATTCTCGGCTTATCAGCGGGCGCAAAGGCGATATATAGGGCATTGTCACGCTGCCGTTCTGCCGTCGTTTTGGCATTATATTTTTCACCTTTTTTGATACCTACTACCTGCGCTGTCCCGGTTTTACCACCTGAGATATATTCAGCATCATGAAATTTCATGTAACCGGTACCACCTGCCACAGTGGTGACACCGACCATCGCATGTTTAATGAAATCAATATTTTCCTGCTTCAAAGGAATACGATAACTTTCTTTTGGTACGGTCAAGGTCTTCTGACGCGTCTTAGGGTCTTCTGTCATTTTGACCAGATGCGGCTTCATGACGATGCCATTGTTGGCCAGAGTTGCCATGGCGTGCGCCATTTGCAGTGGCGTAAAATTGTTATACCCTTGCCCGATCCCCAAGGAGATTGTCTCGCCGGCATACCATTTTTGCTGTGCAGCTTTTTTATAGGCAGTCCGCTTCCATTCAGTCGACGGCAACAAACCCGTCTTTTCATGTTCCAGATCAATACCGGTTTTCTGACCAAAACCAAATGGCTTCATGAAATCATGAATGGTATCTACACCGAGATCATTTGCGAGCATGTAGTAATACGGATCACATGACACGACGATAGAACGGTACATGTCTACAATGCCGTGACCGCCAGGTTTATCGTCATTAAACCTATGTCCACCAAACATGAAAAAGCCGGTATCTGCAATCGCTTGTGAAGGCGTGCGTTTGCCTAATTCCAGTGCCGCTAAAGCCATATACGGTTTATAGGTAGAACCCGGTGGATAGGTACCTGACAATGGGCGATTCAACAGCGGCCTGTCTTCTGATGTATTTAATTCGTTCCAGCTTTGTTGATCGATACCCTCGACAAATAAGTTAGGGTCGTACGAAGGTTTAGACACAAACGCAAGAACGTCACCAGTTTCGGGTTCAATCGCAACCAAGGCACCACGCCGATCACCGAACGCTTCTTCAATGACCTTTTGTAATTCGATATCCACTGAAAGGATTAAATTTTGTCCCGACGTCGGTGGCGTGCGTGACAGTGTGCGGACGGCGCGCCCATTGGCTGAGACTTCCACACGTTCAAAACCGGTCGTGCCATGAAGCGCCGTTTCGTAGCTTTTTTCCAAACCTTCTTTGCCGATATAGTCAGTGCCTTTGTAATTTGCACTGTCCTCCATATCGTCAATAATTTCCGCATCCTTAGGACTGATACGACCAATGTAACCAATCACATGCGAAGCACTGTCGCCTTGCGGATATTGACGGAATAAGCGCGCCTGAATATCAACGCCGGGAAAACGAAAACGTTGTGCCGTAAAACGCGCGACTTCATCGTCGGTCAAACGGGTACGAATCGGCAGACTTTCAAAATTTTTAGATTCATCCAGCAACTTTCGAAAGCGCTTACGATGCTTGGGTTGGATATCAACCAGTGCCGACAGGTTATCAATCAGTAAATCCATATCCTGGGTAATTTTGGATGGCGTAATTTCCAGGGTATAGGCCGAATAATTCTGCGCCAGAATGACGCCATTTCTGTCCATAATCAGACCGCGGTTAGGCACCACCGGTACTACGTCAATCCGATTATCATCAGCCTGCAGTACATAGTCGTCATACTTCACTATCTGCAACCAGACAAAACGCGAAATTAAGACAGAAAAGCAGGCGAACACGAAGATGCCGATAAAAATCAGCCGCATACGGAAATAATAGAGCTCGCGCTCCGTGTTCTTTAGTTCATTCATGATGTTTAGTTTGCTTACAGCTGCGACAGGAAATACACATGATGGTCAAATGGGACGCGTATCGTCTTTGTTGATCGCACGACGTTGTGGAGCAAGCAGTATCAGCGTTGCAATCGGCCATAATGCTGTGGTCACGACGCTTTCAGAAAAATACAGCCAGCCAGGAAAATGCGCATCAGGCGCGACGATAAGACGCACAGCAATTTGCAAACATTGGACAAACAAAAACAAAGGAAATACATACAAAGACTGCGTCAATGGATGAAACCATAAAACGCGGCGATGAATGGTGATCGCAAAGTAAGTCAATAAGGTGTAGGCAAGTGCGTTTTCGCCAAGGTGTATGGCATCATGCACATCCATCAACAAACCCATCGCAAAGGCGACGCCAATCCCAACCTTACGTGGTTGATGGATACTCCAGAATACTAATACCAGTGCAACAAAATCCGGCACGGCAATAAAGCCACCCCAAGGTAAAAAATTAAGCAAAAAAGCCAATGCCAGACTAAACGCAATAAACAATGGATTGACCGGCAACAAAATGTAATGCGGTTGTGTCATTTTGCGGTTTCCTTATTCGCTGGCTTCACTGTCTCAGCTTTAGCGGGTTCAACTTTTGCAGGTTCAATTCTTATAGCGTCAGATTTGGACGCACCTGTTTTGCTAACGTCGATTTTTGGCGATACTACCCGATTAGACTCTAACGTTGCCGCATCTTTGCTGGCGGTCTGTGCCAGCGATTGCTGATCAACCGGTTTAATATCGCTTTGTGGTGGTGTCGTATCACGAGTCACTTTACGATTGATTTTTTCTTTTTTCGCGCGCACATCTTCGGTATCTGGTCGCGGCAAGTTATCTGTGGAGACTTGTAAAATCAATAGTTGCTTATTACGATCTATACCAGCAGCAGGTATGCATAAAATATTTTCCAGTGTGGTCACGGCCTTACTCTCGACCTGCGCGACTTTTGCAACGGCAAGGCCCGGTGGGTAGATACCATCAATACCCGACGTGACCAATTGATCACCATTTTGAATATCCGCGTTCGACGTCAGGCGCATATCAAGATAAGCGGATTGTCCGCGTCCATAAGCGACACTGCGCAAGCCATTACGTAAGATTTGAACCGGAATTGCCTGATTTTTATCCGTCAACAAGGTTACTTCTGCCGTCAAAGGAAAAACCCGGGTCACCTGTCCGACCACACCCAAATCGTCGATCACTGGCTGTCCCAGAGCAATACCATCTTTGATACCGCGGTCAACAATCACCTTGCTGGTGGATGGGTCGCGCGCATCGTAGATGATTTCTGCCAGGACTGATTTCACAGGCAAGCGTTCGCGGGCATTGAGCAATTGCCGCAGGTGGTTATTTTCTGACTGCAATTGCGAAGTTTGTTGTAGTACGTCGGCATTTGATGTCTGCAAACGCTTGAGATGCGTGTTTTCTTTTTCCAGATCATTCAAAGACACAAAGTAATGCGAAATGTTTTTGTAGGTCAGGCTGGGTACCACGGCCACCATTTGCACAGGATAGAGAACGGTACCTATTATCTGGCGAACTAAGGTCAGAGATTTGAGACGGGAATCAACGACCAGCAAAAAAATGGCAAGAATCGCGAAAAAAATCGCTCTGGCACGGGCTGATGCGCCTTGTTTGAAGAGAGGTGGCGGACTGTAATCCATACTATATCAATCATCAGAAACAGGTTTGCCTGTTCGCAGCACAGTGCTGGGTCAGCCTGCGAGCGTTCTAAAAGCAAAAAGCCGACACATCGTAAGCCGGCTCTGCAACAATATTTTTACATCCAGATCAGATCAGCAGACATCAATAAAATCACAATTTTGCCTTGCACTTATCCATTCGGACGCTCTTCTCAATCTTATCAACTGAAGCCAACTGTGTTTGCGGCACATATGAGTAAGGCCGTACATTTATTCCAATGAGTACGGCCATAAGCTTTATGCAGAAACGACAGTTTCGCGATTTTTTTAATTACTCGTAGGAGAAGATAGAACCGAGTTTGTCCATGCGCTCTAAAGCCATACCCGAGCCACGTACCACGCAAGTCAAAGGATCTTCAGCTACGATCACTGGCAAGCCTGTTTCTTCCATGAGCAAGCGATCCAGATCACGCAACAAAGCACCACCACCGGTCAGCATCATGCCTTTTTCAGCAATATCTGCGCCGAGTTCTGGTGGGGTTTGTTCAAGTGCGTTTTTTACTGCAGAAACGATGTTATTCAAAGGATCAGTCAAGGCTTCCAGAATTTCATTGCTGGAAATAGTGAATGAGCGTGGAATGCCTTCTGACAGATTGCGTCCTTTGACTTCCATTTCTTTCACTTCGGAGCCTGGGAACGCAGAACCGATCGCTTTTTTGATCGCTTCAGCAGTTTGTTCACCGATCAGCATGCCGTAGTTACGGCGAATGTAGTTGACGATCGCTTCGTCGAACTTGTCGCCGCCGACGCGCACTGAGCCTTTGTAGACCATGCCGCCCAGAGAAATGATACCGACTTCCGTAGTACCACCACCGATATCCACCACCATAGAACCAGTCGCGTCAGATACTGGCAAGCCAGCACCAATCGCTGCTGCCATTGGTTCTTCAATCAGATAAACCTGAGAAGCGCCAGCGCCGAGTGCTGATTCACGAATTGCACGACGCTCAACCTGGGTAGAACCACAAGGAACGCAAATGATGATACGTGGGGACGGTTTGAAGAATTTTGTATCGTGCACCATACGGATGAACTGCTTGAGCATTTGCTCGGTGACCGTAAAATCAGCAATCACGCCGTCTTTCATCGGGCGAATCGCTTCAATATTACCCGGCACTTTGCCCAACATTTGCTTAGCTTCTTTACCAACAGCCTGGATCGTCTTCTTACCATTAGGTCCGCCTTCCTGGCGAATTGCCACAACGGACGGCTCATCAAGGACGATGCCCTGACTACGAACATAAATCAATGTATTTGCTGTACCCAGATCGATCGCCAGATCATTTGAAAAATAACTACGTAAGAAACCAAACATGTATTGTCCTGTATTTTAACTATTACTTTAACTATTGTTGCGTGCAGAATCTTAGGCAAATCGCCGCGATAAAATTTATACCAATTATCACACCAATGCCTAAGTCGCTACACCACGAATTTTGTACCCTATCTACCGTCTTAAAAATGCTATACAAATCCAAGGCTAAGACTAAGTTGAGGGATTTAGCACACCTTTAGGGCATTAACCCATCATTCTACCTTATAATCTTCTTAAATTTACTTGATACCAACACCTAAAAATGCAGTATCGGGATTTATAAATATTTACATGGAATTAACACCGCTTTGTGACATTAAGTAACTAAACGAGAGAAAATTCTATTTTTTAAATAGAGTCAACTCAATGCTTATAAGTTCACTCGCCAGTGCTGCAATTTTGTAACAATTCCATCACTCTTTTTTGACACTCTTTTGGACTTTTTTTGCGCCTTAAGCGCCCATAAATCATGTCACTGACACTTAACGATGTAACTCGCATTGCCAATTTGGCAAAGTTAAAAATTTCCGATACGGAAGCAGACTCGACGCTCGACAAACTCAATGGGATTTTTGCCCTGGCGGAACAACTTAAAGCCATTGATACCACTGGTGTAGCACCGCTGAGTCATCCTATTGCTGCTTTATTGCCTGAGATGGCATTGCGTTTGCGGGAAGATGTGGTCACAGAAAGCAATCACCGCGAGGAATACCAACAGTGCGCGCCAGCAACCCAGGATGGCTTATACCTGGTACCTAAGGTGATTGAATAAGATTTTCGGAAAAGAATTCGGAACAAACAAATGCATACAAAAACCCTTGCCCAATTATCTGACCTGCTGCACAGCAAACAGGTTTCTGCGACTGAACTCGCGCAACATTTTTTAGATCGCATTGCTGTTAGTGATCTGAATGCCTTTTTGCATGTCGATCCAGCACTCACCCTCAAACAAGCAGCTGCTGCCGATGCGCTGTTGGCGAGTGGCAAAGCCACTGCGCTGACTGGCATTCCAATTGCACACAAAGATATATTTGTGACACGTGATCTGCGCTCGACTGCCGGTTCACACATGCTGGAAAACTACGTCAGTCCATTTGACGCTACTGTTGTTGAAAAACTCGCGCAAGCTGGCATGGTGACACTTGGCAAACTCAATTGTGATGAGTTTGCGATGGGTTCTGCGAATGAGAATTCATTTTTTGGAGCAGTCAAAAATCCTTGGGATAAAACCGCAGTACCAGGTGGATCTTCCGGTGGTTCTGCCGCAGCAATCGCCGCGCGTCTGACGCCAGCTACTACCGGTACAGACACTGGTGGCTCCATCCGTCAACCAGCCGCTTTTTGTGGCGTAACGGGTATCAAACCAACCTACGGTAGCGTATCGCGTTACGGTATGATTGCGTTTGCTTCTTCACTCGATCAAGGTGGCCCGATTGCGCAAACGGCTGAAGATTGCGGCATGCTGCTCAATGCCATGGTGGGCTTTGATGAAAAAGATTCTACCTCAGTAGAACGCAAAGCCGAAGACTTTAACCGTGATTTGAACAAATCTCTGCAAGGCTTGCGCATCGGTGTGCCGAAAGAGTTTTTCAGCAAAGGTCTGGCGGCAGACGTTGAACAATCTGTTCGTGCTGCACTGGCAGAATACGTCAAGCTCGGCGCGACTTTGGTGGATATTTCTTTACCAAAAACCGAACTATCCATTCCTGTTTATTATGTGATTGCGCCAGCTGAAGCCTCATCCAATCTGAGTCGCTTTGATGGCGTACGTTACGGCCATCGCGCAGCGGATTACAAAGACCTCAACGACATGTATCGCCAGTCGCGTACCGAAGGTTTTGGCGACGAAGTCAAACGCCGTATTCTGGTCGGTGCTTACGTGTTATCGCATGGTTACTACGATGCATATTATCTGCAAGCACAAAAAATTCGCCGCCTGATTGCGCAGGATTTTGCTGCAGCCTTTGAAAAATGTGACGTCATTATGGGGCCAGTTGCCCCAACCGTGGCGTGGGATTTGGGCGCGCAGTCTGATGATCCGGTGGCTAACTATCTGGCTGATATTTTCACATTGTCGACCAGCCTCGCTGGTTTGCCAGGCATGTCGATACCTTGTGGTTTTGGACAAGGTGAAAAAAATTCCAAGCGTCCGGTCGGCTTACAATTAATCGGCAACTACTTTGATGAGGCACGCTTATTAAATGTAGCTCATCAGTACCAACAAGTGACCGACTGGCATCAACGCTCACCTGTATGAAAACACGCCACTTTAAGCTCAGTTTAGTGACTGCTTTGCTGTTTAGCACAGCCAGCATAACCACGTTAGCACAAGAGCCAGCGCTGGATTTGCATGTGCAGTGTACGCAGACCAAGCTTGAAGATGGTAATGGTGAGCGCCTGATTTTTGCCGATCAGGCACATATAAAATTGCATGGCAATACCATCGATGATTTTCAGTGGGAATCATCTTTGTTTCGCACCGATCATGGTCATGAATGCAGCATCGATAAAGATGATCAGTTACTAGCTGAAGTGACTGAAAAAGGTTGGCGTATCAGTTTAAAAGATGCAATCGCCACCCGAACTCAGCGTGGCTATGATTTTGATCGCGGTTACCAATGCAGCATCCGCGTTGAACGCGAGGGCGAGATGGTACATATCAGACCGACCTGCCCCGCTTTATGTGGGTCAAGAATGAATTTTACTGAACTCAAAATCAATACCAGCAACGGTCAATGCGAGTATCAAGACTGAGTCAATGTAAGCCAGATTAAAACAGATTAAGATTAAATACGAAGGAACTACTATGCAATGGGAAGTGGTTATCGGTTTTGAGACACACGTACAACTTAAAACCAATTCAAAAATTTTTAGCGGTTCATCGATACAATTTGGCGCAGAGCCAAATACGCAGGCCAGCCCGGTTGATCTGGCGTTGCCAGGTGTATTGCCAGTGATGAACAAAGCGGCCGTAGAAAAAGCCATCCAGTTTGGTCTGGCAGTCGGCGCGACAATTGCGCCAGAATCGATTTTTGCACGTAAAAATTACTTCTATCCTGATTTGCCAAAGGGCTATCAGATCAGTCAGTTTGAAATCCCGGTAGTTCAAGGCGGCTACGTCGCTTGCGTGGTTGAAAAAGACGGCAAATCAGAAGTCAAAAACATCCAATTGACACGCGCACATCTAGAAGAAGACGCGGGTAAATCGCTGCACGAAGATTATCAAGGCATGACCGGTATCGATTTGAATCGCGCTGGTACTCCATTGCTGGAAATCGTCACTGAACCAGTCATGCGTAGCGCCGCCGAAGCAGTTGCTTACGCCAAAGCCCTGCATTCATTAGTAATGTGGCTAGATATCTGTGACGGCAATATGCAAGAAGGTTCGTTCCGTTGCGATGCCAACGTCTCTGTGCGTCCGGTGGGTCAAAAAGAATTTGGCACCCGGGCTGAAATTAAAAATTTGAACTCCTTCCGTTTCCTGGAAGAAGCGATCAATCACGAAGTACGTCGCCAGATCGAACTGATCGAAGATGGTGGCACCGTTGTGCAAGAAACTCGTCTTTACGATCCGGACAAAAAAGAAACGCGCTCTATGCGTAGCAAAGAAGATTCACAAGACTATCGCTACTTCCCTGACCCAGATTTACCACCACTCAAAGTCAGTGCTGAGTGGGTAGAAAAAGTACGCTGCACCATGCCTGAATTGCCAGGCGCGATGCGTAGCCGTTTTGTAGAACAATTTGGTTTGCCTGAGTACGACGCAACTGTCCTGACGCAGTCCAAAGGCATCGCTACTTATTTTGAAGCAGTCGTCAATGCGGCTGGTGTAGCACAAGCCAAACCCGCTGCCAACATGATGATGGGCGATGTCGCATCTACCTTGAATCGTGAAGGCATAGAAATTAGTGCGATTCCTGTCAGCGCAGCTCAATTGGCAGTCCTGTTGCAGCGCATTGCTGACGGCACGATTTCCAACAAGATCGCTAAAGAAGTCTTTGCCGCAATGTGGCAAGCACCGTCCGCTGATGTGAATCTGGCAGACCAGGTGATTGAATCCAAAGGCTTGAAACAAATCTCCGATGTCGGCGCTCTCGAAAAAATCATCGATGAAGTCATGGCAGCCAATCAGCAATCCGTTGACGAATATCGTGCAGGCAAAGAAAAGGCCTTTAACTCACTGGTTGGACA
The DNA here is from genome assembly GCF_014284255.1 of Cognatundibacterium jejuense. Lineage (GTDB taxonomy): Bacteria > Pseudomonadota > Gammaproteobacteria > Burkholderiales > Burkholderiaceae_D > Undibacterium > Undibacterium jejuense. The sequence continues at coordinate 37,360 of NZ_JACOFV010000010.1, read as the reverse complement.
AGCGATGAAAGCCACCAAAGGCAAAGGCAATCCAGCACAAGTCAATGAACTGCTCAAAAAGAAATTAGCAGGCTAATCCCAGTGCTGCATGTACTACATGCGGCACATTTATAGCGATTAAGAAAGAACATCATGAGCAATTTAAGACAAGAATTTATCGAGTTTTCCGTCAAAGCTGGCGTTATCCGTTTTGGTGATTTTGTGACCAAAGCAGGTCGTAACTCACCTTATTTTTTCAATGCGGGTCTGTTTAACGATGGCGCTAATTTAGGCAAATTAGCGGCTTTTTATGCTGACACGCTGATCAATTCCGGCGTTGAATTTGATATGTTGTTTGGCCCAGCATACAAGGGCATCACACTTGCATCCGCCACCGCGGTAGCGCTGGCAGCACGCGGTCGCAATGTGCCATTCGCCTACAACCGTAAAGAAGCCAAAGACCACGGCGAAGGCGGCACCATCGTTGGTGCAGAACTCAAAGGCAAAGTAGTAATCATCGACGACGTGATTTCTGCAGGCACATCTGTCCGCGAATCCGTAGAAATGATACGTGCGGCAGGTGCTACCCCTTGCGCCGTACTAATCGCCCTCGACCGTATGGAACGCTCAGGCAAAGACGACGCTTTATCTGCCCACTCAGCAGTGCAAGAAGTGAGCAATACCTACAACATGCCAGTGGTTTCTATTGGGAATTTGAATGACTTGTTTGACTACCTGTCTGCAGCTGGTGCCGATGCGCAATTAACACAGTACAAGCAAGCTGTGGCGGCGTATCGGGATAGGTATGGGGCGGTTTAACCAGGACATGATGACATATAAAAAGCTGTTAACTTTTCCCGAAGTATGTTTACGTTCTGGATTTTAAAGAATGAAGCGATGCTGCGACTGATGTTAAGAGATGATCAATGGGAACGAATTGCGCCTTTATTACGTGGAAAAGCAGGCGATAGAGGGCGTGGTCGGCTTGATAACCGTCGGTTGTTGAGGCAGTATTTTGGATAGCACGTACGGGTAGCCCTTGGTGAGATTTACCAGTCGAGTTTGGTAAATGGAATAGCATCTATATCCGGTTTGCCCGTTGGTCGAATAAAAATGTGTGGCAAAATATTTTTGCTGTATTGCGTGAAGATGCAGATATTGAAGAAGTCTCAAGAGACAGTACGGTGATCCGAGCGCACCAGCATGCCGCTGGTGCTGAAAAAAAAACGGTGAGCAAGCGCTTGGTCGATCTCGAGGAGGCTTCGGCACTAAAATCCATGCCTGCGTTGAAGGATTTGGACAACTAGCACGATTTGTACTGACGGGTGGGCATGTGCATGACTCAACACAGGCAGAGATTTTATTGAAAGAAATTGAGCCGCAAGCAGTATTAGCCGATAAGGCGTACGACACCAATGCGCTACTGGAGTGTATTGCCATGAAAAAAGCTAAGGCAGTTATTCCACCAAAAGAGAATCGAAAAGAGCAGAGAGAATTTGACCGCTACCATTACAGAAGCCGGAATTTAGTAGAAAGATTCTTTGCTCACATCAAACAATATAGGCGGTTTGCCACGCGATACGACAAACTTGCTGAACGATTTGCTTCATTTGTGGCAATTGCAGCTTCGATGCTTTGGTTAAAATAAATGTCAACACGCCCTAGTATAAAGGTAAAAAGCTGAATTATACTCAATGCAATTTTCTGCAACGGGTTCTCATTTTTACTCTTTTATTCCCCCCCCCAAGAGTCTACGTTTTTAAATTACATCCATGACAAAAATCATCTCCGCCAACCTGAACGGCATCCGCTCCGCTGCAAAAAAAGGTTTTTTTGAGTGGATGGGAAAAGAAGATCCTGACTTTGTTTGTGTGCAAGAGCTCAAAGCGCAAGCGCCGGATATGACGGATGATTTTCTGGCACCGCATGGCTTTCACGGGCATTTTCATTATGCCGAGAAAAAGGGTTACTCCGGTGCGGGTGTATATAGCAAGAAGAAGCCTGATGCCGTACACATTGGTTTTGGCAGTGCGGAGTTTGATCCTGAAGGCCGCTATGTGCGCTGCGATTTTGGTGACTTATCGGTGATCTCTGTTTACTGTCCATCGGGTTCTTCTTCCGAAGAAAGACAGGAAGCTAAATTCCGCTTTATGGATGAATTTTTTCCACATCTGGAAAAATTAATCGCTGAAGGTCGTGAGCTGGTGATTTGCGGCGACTGGAATATTGCGCATAAAGAAATTGATTTGAAAAACTGGAAAAGCAATCAGAAAAATTCCGGCTTCTTGCCTGAAGAACGTGCATGGATGACACGTTTGTTTGATGAGTTAGGTTGGGTTGACGTGTATCGTCATCTGCACCCTGACACCACTGCGGAAGCTTATACGTGGTGGAGTAATCGGGGTCAAGCGTGGGCAAATAATGTTGGTTGGCGTATCGATTACCATGTCGCAACACCGGGTATTGGGCGTAAAGCGAAGTCGGCGGCGATTTACAAAGAAGAGCGTTTTTCTGACCATTCACCGTTAATCATTACTTACGGTTGAAATTTTTTGTAGCACGGGTTGCCACCGCCCTATAAAGGTTGCCATTCCTGCGTTTTTTTAGCAGGAATGGCTTATCTACCGATCAAATTATTGTTTGTGCTCGACCCGGTTCAAATTCAAACCATGATCAATCGCTGTGCCGTGACTAACAAGGTAGGCTTCCAAAGCATCGAGATCGCGCCCGATGATTTGACGGTTACGACCTTGTTTAAACACTTTAAAACCATCCCCACCGTCAGCTAAAAAATTATTGGCGACGACGGTGTATTCTTGGTTTAAGTTCAGTGGCTGACCTTTAATTGTGACGTTGCTGATTTGGATGTCAGAAGCATCTCCTCGTTTCCATGAATAGGAAAGCGAGTCTGATGCAAACAATTTTTTGGGCTCATTTGCGGTTTTATCGCTCCATTGCTGCTGCAAAATTTCCATAATTTGTGCACCACTCAGTTGCATCCTGATGAGCATATTTCCAAATGGCTGGACGGCGTAAATATCCCCGAAAGTAATGTTGACCGGCGATGCTTGAGAGCCTGAGGGCAGATCGCTACGAATACCGCCTTGATTCATAAATGCGATATCTACATTCCCAAGTTGGCTCGCGAAATACAAATGTGCATCGGCAATGACATCACCCAAAGGACTATCGAAATGTTGAGCATCGCTTGTTCGTAGCAACGGTTTGTTGAGTGTCACCACTGGCCGCAAACGCATTGCTGCCGTTTGTGTTGTCACTTGATTGACTAATTTTTGTGCAATGGGATCGGCCGTAATTTGCTGCTGATCGATCAGATGATTGACTGCAACGACGTTCACGACTTGATGAGTTTGTTTGTCTATTGTTAAAGTTGATTCTGTCAAAAATGCGCCGTAGCTACGCCCTTGTACCACTAAACGACCGTCAATTTTGCAGGTATAACCTTGATGTGAATGTGCCGAAACCACCAGGTTAATTGCTTTGTCTAATTTTTTACTGATGTCAATAATCGGCCCCTGCAAGCCTTCGCAGCGATAGCTAGGATCATTCTCGTTTCCTTTGTACATCGCTCCTTCATGGATCAACACGACGATGGCATTCACGCCTTGTTTTTGTAACTCGGGCACATAACGATTGATGGCGCTTGCTTCATCTTCAAAACGTAACTGCTTGACCGCATCGCCTGCAACCAGATTGGGCACGTCGGAAGTCACGGCACCAATAAAGCCGACCTTTACATCACCGACCTGGCGAATCACATAGGATTTCAGCCATGATGCGTTGCTTCCCACTTGATATACATTTGCGCCAAGATAGTCATAATTCGCACCATGAAAACCCATATAGGAGCAGCCACTAGTTGGGCAAGTACCTTGAATTTTGCGCATCAATTCGTCAGGGCCACGATCAAATTCATGGTTACCGACGGCGGTCACTGAGAGATTAATTTGATTCAAGGCTTCGATCACCGGTTCATCTTGAAGTAATGCTGATCCCATCGGCGAAGCGCCCATCAAATCACCAGCGCCAACCAAAATACTGGCGTGCACTGCCGCCCGACGCTCTTTAAGCTTACTCGCTAAATAAGCATAACCACCAGCAGGAACTTTGATGAATTGACCTGGGTGTTGGACATCTGGTTTGCTGGCAAGGTATGGAACTGGCTGATCAGCCTGTAAATTGCCATGAAAATCATTGATGCTGAAGATTGTAATGTCTTCATATCTGGTGCCCTGGCTGAAATTGCTAGTGGCACAAGCTGACAAGCCAGCGAGGATCATCAAGGCCGAAATACGTTGAATAGCGTTCATGGATTTAATTTTTTTCAATGTCATTTTCTGATAAGTAAAAAAGCATTCGCTAAAGAAAAAGGTCTGCAACATGTCATTGTCGCAGACCTTCTAGTGTCAGACAGTTTGCTGTGTTTATGTCACAGCAAAATGCATGTCTTCAGATTAGTAATCAACAGAGAACGTGACTGAAGTAAAGCGTGGTGCACCAACATAGTAGTTAACATTTTGTTTTGCGTAAGTTGGCGTAGCTACCGCATTTGTTACGTTGAAACTAGATGGGTTACGATATTGCTTGTTCGTCAAGTTGCTGACATTCAAACGCAAGGTTGGTTTTTTCATCCAGCCATAATTTGGGAATTGATAACCAGCATCCAGACCCAATAACGTGTAAGCAGGCACTAACTCATCGTTAACCATTGTTGCCCATTGGCTGCTAGTGTATTTGGCTTTCAAACGTGTATACCAAACGCCTGTTTCATATTGAACGCTTAAGCCAGCTTTGCGCTCAGGAACCAAGGTCATGTTTTTACCAGCAGTTGGCAAAGTAGCTGTGGCGCTCACAACCAAATCACTTTGGATTTCACTCTTCGCGTAACCAAAAGATCCGTAGAAGGACCAGCCATTGATTGGTGTATTACCCAATTCAGCTTCAAAGCCGTGCGTTTTTACCGTGCCGATATTAGTGTAGCTAGCAACCAGTGTATTTGGATCATAGGCTGTTGCTTGACGATCACGGAAATTGATCTGATACGCTGTCAATTGCGCTGTCAATTTATCGCTTTGCAAGCGGTAACCAACGTCCAGATCCCAGGAAGTTTCAGTTTTGACGTTATTCGCTAAAACTGGGCTACCGTTCACCACTGGCAAGTTTTGATACACAAAATTTGGCGGTGCTTTCATGTTCTTTGCCAAGCTGGCAAATACTTGATTGTCGTTATCGATTTGATATCTAGCGCCCAACTGTGGCAACAACTCAGAGTACTTGCGGCTCAATGTATAGCCAATTGGTGCTGCCTCATTTGCGTAGTTAGTGAAATCACGCTTCATTGTTGGTGCACGCAAACCAAGATTCACAGACAACTTGTCGTTCATCAGGTTGATTGTATCTTGAGCAAAGAACTGATATGCAGTACTGATCGTTTTTACGTCGCGTGATTGGTAAGGCGTACCATCTTGGCGTAAAACGCGACCATTTGTGAACCAAATGTCTTTAGCTGTGCCGTCATTACTGACCAGACTCATTGGACCGAATTGCTCGTGTGCAGCACGTTCGAACCAGAAACCAGCCAATACTTGGTGGTTGTCAAAATTGTGTGTAACAGAAGCAGTAACACCAGGACGATTCGTACGTGTCACGCTACCGGTCGCAACAATAACGGTGTCTTTTACGTCGCCATCGCCATTCAAATCTACATTACCCACCAAAGTTGTCTTACCGGTTTTAGGATCGACCACGGCTGGAAGGAATGAACCTGCCTCTGTCTTGGTTTTTTGTTGCGTGCCGCCATTGCCAAAACCATACCAGTAGTAAGGTACGATCTTGATATCTGTATCTTCACCGACACGGAATTTTGCAGTTGCGGAAGCAATCACATTCTGGAACGGATTTTGTGACAGTTGGTAGTATGCAGCCGCGCCTGGAGGGGTTGCAGGATCAACGTCTTTACCTGGTGTTGGAGTTGCATGACCTGGGAATGTCGTTGCGTAATCGTAGGTGTAACCCTTAGCATTCAATTCCGGTAACGTCGGATTGTAAATGTTGTTATTTTTTGCACGATTCATCAACACTGTAGCGCTGATAGAATTAAAGCGATCCATGTCAGTACGATAGCCCATATCTACGTGATCACGGTTTGCTTGTCCGAGACCTTTCCACTTGTCAGTGTGAGCTTGAGACGCAGAGATAAAGAAACGAGATTTACCATCTTCCCACAAGCCTGTGTCATAGCGCATGTAGGTTTTGTACATATTCAGTTCACCGATCGTTTGCGCAACGTGGAAACGTCGTTCTTTGGATGGGTCACAAGTTGTGATACCGAAGTTACCACCAGTTGCACCGATTTGTGGTGAGTCAACGTCAGTAGAGCCTTGTGTCACGAATTGTGTGCACGTATTTTCCGGATCGATGAATTCTTGTGGATATACCGCGAAGTTACCTGAATCATTCACTGGTACGCCGTTAATCGTGGCACCAATTTGATCGCTGTTGAAGCCGCGCAGTGTCAAACCACCGCCGAACAAACCAGTCGCATCGTAGTTGTAGCTATTAACCGCAGGCATCAATTCCAGCGCTTCATAGGCATTGCCTGTCGGGCGTTGTTTTGAGATTTCTTCGGCAGTAATCGTGCTACGGGCTTTTGGCGCGTTTTCTTGCACCATCAAGCCCATACCGACTTTTTTGCCAGTAATAGTCACTTGTTTGGAATCAATTGGATCATTGTTTGTTTGTGTCGCTTCTGCAGCATAGGCAGAAGACATACTCATACATACCAATTGGCATGCAATAGCGACCATCGACATGCGTGGCATCAACGCTGACGATTTAGCGGTTTGTTTCATTGACTGCTCCCTGATCAGATTTTAGATAAATAATAATTAATTTTAAATTTGCATCAAACCTGGTATGTGGTTTCAAGCAATAGAGCTAGCTTGATCACATTTCCTTCACCACACATGTTTGCCAGATCTATTAGTTTTATTGCCTTAATACAACTATTCGCGGACCGTGATATCGCCTATTACTGAGATCGTCGTTTCAACGCGCAAACGATTGCTACAATGATTGTGGATTGTTCCGTCGATATTGCGCAAACGATTGCTTATTTGGTAAAAAAAACAGACGAAGGTATAAATTCGTCTATTTTGTGCGATATTCACTATTAAAAAGAATTTATAAAATTACAAATTCTTACGAATTAGATATATCGATATACGAAAAAGTCTATCACAGAAGTTTTCTGAATCTTGCAGAGTGTTACATCCAATTATGAAAGGATGATGACAGAACTAGGAAATTGACTAAAAAGTGTCACAAACAAGCCACAAAAGTAATTTTTGACCAAGTTTTTACCTTAAGGAGATGAAAATAGGTAACAACTAGTAGCACCATGAAACATTACGATATTTGACAGTATTTCTTTTTGGAAATATACGCTGTCATAATCATGATTGTCCTGTTCAGGGATAAGTCACTGGTTCGATGCCCTTTACGTTCGGACGATATGGTGCAAGCTGATTGACATTAAAACCATGGGCCTTAGCATATAGAGGCATGACTTCCGGCAAGTGTTTTTGAATTTCAGCAATCCGGTTATTTCCTGCAGGATGCGTCGATAACCATTGCGGTGGTGCAGATTTATTAATCATGCCCATTTTTTGCCACAGCACAATACCGGCGCGCGGATCGTAACCAGCACGTGCGGCGATATCAAGGCCGACAATATCTGCTTCGGTTTCGTCTTGCCGCGAGAAAGCCAACATACCAACCTTTGCGAGAGTTCCTGCCGCGGCACCAGCAACACGCGTATCGTAACCTTTCAAACCGGCAAAAATCTCCGCCAACTGTACGCCAAAGTTTGCAATCCTCGCTTTGCCTTCACGTTCAGCACCATGCTCACGCAAGGCATGGGCAATCTCATGCCCTATTACAATAGCGACTTCATCGTCAGTTAGTTTCAGTGTATCGAGGATGCCAGAATAAAACGCAATTTTTCCACCCGGCATGCAGTAGGCATTGACTTGTTTAGAGGCGAGTAAATTGACTTCCCATTTCCAGTTCTTGGAACGGGCATTCCAGCTCAAAGTGTATGGAATTAATTTATTGGCGATGGTACGCAAACGAACCACTTGCGGGAAGTCATCCGGGCCAAGCGCACGTGCTTGCTGCGCCTGTTGGATGACCTGCGCGTATTGCATAGCCGCTTGTTGTTCGAGAGCGCCTTTTGGCACAAAATTGCGTGCCCATGACATCCCCCCCACCTTCACGCCGTCGTCACGTGGTGCATCTTGTGCTACGGAAAATGGAGCACTGACAACACTACACACGAACAGGCCAAGCAAAACCCATGACGACATTGATGGTGAAACAAATTTCATGACCAAGCACCGTAAATAATTGATACTAAGATGGTAGCAGAATCATTACACCAAAGGGCAACCTCAGCCTCAACGAAAGCCACTTAGGCACTTCGTTTGCGCAAACGAAATACCGCCAGACTACCGCGCCAGTTCGGCAATACATGCACTGGTTTTCCTTCATGCAAAGCCACGCACTCCAGGACTTCTAGTCCGACTTCGTTGGCTAACTCTGCGAAGTCATAAATCGTTGCACAGCGCACGTTTGGGGTGTCATACCATTGGTAAGGTAAAGATTTGGAAACCGGCATTTTTCCCATGAATAACGCGGTGCGGTGCGGCCAATAACCAAAGTTGGGGAACGAGACGATCGCGTCTCTACCAACCCGTGCAATATCGCGCAGCAAGGCTTCCACATGTTTCATCATCTGCAAAGAATTCAGACATAACACGGTATCAAAAGCATTATCATCAAACATGCTCAGGCCGTTTTCCATGTCTTGCTGAATCACATTGATATGTCGCTTCGTACACGCCAACACTTTGTCGTCAGCGATCTCAATCCCATAACCAATGCAATGCTTATCCGATTGCAGATAATCGAGCATCACGCCGTCGCCACAACCAACGTCAAGTACATGCGTATCAGGTTTAATCCAGTCGGCAATAAATGCAAGATCGGGGCGTAGTTGATTTAATTCTGAAAAATTCATACGGATGTTCCTTGCAATTGTGCGTCGATGCGATCGAAGTACGCTGCGATTAAATTCAGATAGCGCGCATCATCAAGCAGGAAAGCATCGTGACCATGTGGAGCATCAATTTCCGCATAGCTGACTGTACGTTTATTTGTGATTAAAGCACGCACAATTTCACGGCTACGTTCTGGAGAGAAACGCCAATCCGTCGTGAACGATGCCAATAAGAACTGTGCTTTTGTATTCCCCAGTGCCTTACTTAAGTCACCATTTGTATGGCGTGCCGGATCAAAATAATCGAGTGCTTTGGTGATCAGCAAATACGTATTAGCATCAAAATAATCAGAGAATTTATCGCCCTGATAACGCAAATACGATTCGATTTCAAAATCAACGCCATAACCAAATTGATAGTCACCAGACTTGAGATCACGGCCAAATTTTTCCGCCATATCGTCATCGGACAGGTAGGTGATGTGACCTATCATCCGAGCGACTCGTAAGCCGTTGCGGGGCACCACACCATGCGCATAAAAATCGCCGCCGTGAAAATCCGGATCGGTCAATATCGCCTGTCGTGCGACATCATTGAAGGCAATATTTTGCGCCGACAACTTGGGTGTGGAGGCAATCACCACACAATGTTGGAGGCGATCCGGGTACAGAATACTCCAGGCCAAGGCCTGCATACCTCCCAATGAACCACCCATCACCGCGGCAAACTGCTGGATCCCCAATTGATCGGCAACCCGCGCCTGAGCATTGACCCAATCTTCGACCGTCACTACCGGAAAATCTGCCCCATACGGCTTACCAGTATTCGGATTGTTATGCATAGGGCCAGTAGAGCCAAAACAGGAACCTAAATTATTGATGCCGATCACAAAAAAACGATTGGTATCGACTGGCTTTCCGGGGCCGACCATATTGTCCCACCAACCAATATTCTTAGGGTCGTCGGCATAATAACCGGCCACATGGTGCGATGCATTTAGGGCGTGGCAAATCAAAACGGCATTCGATTTATCGGCATTCAGGCTGCCATACGTTTCTACCATCAAGGTATATTCAGCGATACTGGCACCACTTTGTAGTGGCAACGCCTGCTCGAAAAAAAACGCTTGTGGTGTAACAGCACCAATAGATTGAGGTGAAACTGACATACACACTTCCATCGAGAAATTTCTCGTTCAAAAAAAATCAAGGAAGGCTAAAAGGTGGGCTGAATGTGGAAGAGAGAAAAGCTGCATTCAAGCTCGCTTTAGCCGTATTTATTGTCTGAAACGTCCAGACCGCGCCCGCAAGCTGATTTTCAAATCGGCGCACTTTTTTACATCAAATTTGTTATAAAGAACCTGCATTGCATCGCTGACAAAAACCAGTCAGCGGATTATTCCTAAATTTTATGCAACGTTTTCAAATTCTTAGTTGCTAAGCATAACCAAGTCTACCGCTGACGTCAAACCTCAATCTGCAAGCGTACAACGTCCTTGGCGATCACCCTATTGATCAATGTACGGTCTGCCCAAGCATTTCCATCGCAGCCAGCGTCTCACGTATCACGACGGGTTCGTAACTGCGTAAGATCTTTTTTACATACGGCTGTACGTTTTCCAGATGGGTGTTCAAAATTGCCTGTTTAATTTCTGGCAATAGTGCCGCTGGCATCGATAATTCGCGAAAACCCATGCCTGTCAGCAAGCGGGTCAGGCGCACATCACCCGCCATGCCGCCACAAATCGAGACTGGAATTTCAGCTTTCTCCGCAGTCGTAACGATGGTATGCAAGAGCTGCAAAATAGCGGGGTGCAAATCGTCATACAGATGCGCCACTTCGTGATCGGCACGATCAATCGCCAGCGTATATTGAATCAAATCATTGGTACCTATCGACAGGAAATCGAGTTTTTTGACAAACATAGGCAAAGCCAATGCTGCGGCAGGAATTTCTATCATCGCTCCGACTGGTACGTTGGCATCGAACTCTTTTGATTCAGCCTGTAATTCTTTTTTGGCCTGAGCAATCAGGTTCAAGGTCTGGTCGATTTCAAAACTATGCGCCATCATCGGTATCAAAATCTTGACTGGGCCAAAAGCAGAGGCACGCAAAATCGCGCGTAATTGCGTCAAAAATAATTGTGGCTCGGTCAGGCAATAACGGATTGCACGTAATCCAAGTGCAGGATTTAGAATATTGTGTTCTGTCGTATCGAGCGGTTTGTCAGCGCCAACGTCAAGCGTACGTATTGTGACGGGACGGCCTTTCATGCCTAATACGGCAGCGCGATATGCTTCAAATTGCTCTTCTTCGCTTGGCAGTTTGTGCTCTTGCCCACTGCGTTCCATAAACAAAAATTCGGAACGGAACAAACCCACACCGCTCGCTCCTGCGTCCAGCGCATGCGCTGCATCTTCGGGCAATTCAATATTAGCAAGCAAGGTCACTTCTACGCCATCCTGGGTTATCGCTGGCGTTTTTTTCAGCTTGCCTAATTTTTTTCTCTGCTTTTGCAGAAGAACCTGACGTTCGCGATATTGTTCCAACACCAAAGAGGTCGGCGCCACAATCACCACACCGGCATCGCTATCGATAATCAACCAATCGTCTTGCTCAATCAGATGTGAAGCATTGCCCATACCGACCACGGCTGGAATGCCGAGGCTACGCGAAACAATCGCGGTATGCGAATTCTGACCACCTTCGTCGGTCACAAAACCGGCAAACGCGACATCACGAAATTGCATCATATCCGCCGGAGATATATCTCTGGCGACGACGATCATATTGGCGCTGCGCTCATCGATGCCATCAGAACGTGGAACAGAATTGGCGCTACCAGTCAGCACCTTCAAAATACGTTCAGCAACTTGTTGAATATCAGCCTTACGTTCACGCAAATATTCATCTTCAATTTCATCAAACTGTGCAGATAGTTCGTCTACCTGGGTAACCAGCGCCCATTCAGCATTGTAATGACGCGAGCGGATGATATCGAGCGGTGCTTCCGACACCATAGGGTCAGACAAAATGAGGACATGAACGTCAATAAATGCACCAAGCTCTGTCGGTGCATCTTGGGGCAGATCTGCCCAGATCGATTGCAATTCTTTATGCACCTGCGCAATGGCAGCCTGCAAACGTAATACTTCTGCCTCAACCTGTTCCTGGGCAACGAGGTAATGTTCAACATCCAATGCAGCAGGACGTAAGAGATGTGCCCTGCCTATCGCAATACCGCGAGAAACTGGGATGCCTTGCAAAGTAAATGACGCCATGCTTTGTCCCCAATCTGCTATTTATTCAGATCCATCTATATGTGACGGACTTTTGTGCTGCTATCAAGAACTTTCAGAATTCCTGATGTCGTAATTTACTCGCCTTCACCGAATTTATCATTGATTAATGCTTGCATAGCGGTAAAGCATTCTTGCTCATCACCGCCGTCGGTTTCCAACAAAATTTTGCTGCCTTTACCTGCTGCCAACATCATTACGCCCATGATGGATTTACCATTCACACGACGATTATTGCGGGTGACCCAGACTTCGCTTTTGAACTTACTGGCGAGCTGGGTGAATTTTGCCGATGCACGGGCATGCAAACCCAGTTTATTCACGATTTCGATTTCTTGTTGAATCATTTTTTACTTTCCACTTAATTGGGGGACAGCCGAACCCGATTATCGATACGAACAGCACCATTTTGCCCACCTGCCAAGGCCATTTCAACGACGACATCAAGGTCGTCCTGGCGATAGGTGATTGCTCTGAGCAACATAGGCAGACTAATACCGGCAATGATTGCCACCTGATCAGGTTCACCGAGTTGGCGACAGCAATTGGATGGTGTACCGCCCATAATATCGGTCATCACCAACACACCCGAACCATCGTTGAGTCGTTCTACAGCAGCATGCGCTAACTGATTGACTTCTTCCGTATTCTGATCAGCGATCACGTCGATCGCTTCGATCCGTTCAGGCTTGCCACGAAAAACATGCGCCGCTGCTTGTATAAAAGCAGAACCCAAGGGAGCATGTGTCATCAAGAGTATTCCGACCATAATTTCTTTACCCTGGGAGTATGCGAAAAAAATAGCCGCATACTCAGTTATTTCATCAAGGCAATTAAAATACTCGACAGGAGTATATTAAATGCATGTGTAAAATGTGTGTCAAACACTTGTTTTTTTGTAAGGACTTGTGACGGCTACTTCGAGTGCATCAGTGAACATCGCAGCAACATCAAAACCTTTTTGCTGCGTAATTTCTTGAAAACATGTCGGGCTGGTGACATTCACTTCGGTCAGACAATTACCGATCACATCTAATCCTACCAGCAACAGACCTCTTTCATATAGCTGTGGTGCTAAAGTCTGCGCAATCTCAAGATCGCGCTCCGACAAATCTTGTGCTACACCCACACCACCTGCTGCCAGATTTCCGCGCACTTCGCCATTCTGCGGAATCCGCGCCAAAGCGTAAGGCACTACTTTACCGCCGATCAATAGAATCCGCTTATCGCCATGTACGATTTCTGGAATATAGCGCTGCACCATGATGGTACGAGTACTGTTCAGTGTCAGTGTTTCAATCACTGAACCGAGATTCATGCCATCTTCACGAATACGGAAAATCCCAGCGCCACCCATACCATCGAGCGGCTTGAGGATAATGTCCTGGTGGGCACGGTGGAATGCGCGTATGCGTTGCTCATCGCGCGTGACCAGAGTCGGTGTTGTAAATTGGCTAAACTGAGCAATACTCAATTTTTCGTTGTGATTACGGATCGCTGCTGGTTTGTTAAAGACCCGCGCACCCTGCTGCTCTGCCATTTCCAGCAAGTATGTGGCATAGATGTATTCCATGTCGAACGGCGGATCTTTGCGCTGTAAGACAGCATCAAAGCTGCTGAGGGGCATAGAAACCGCTGCTTCAGCACGATACCAGTCTTCACTATCACCAGTCAGCGTGATTTTGCTGATATTCGCAATCACCTGACCGCCTTCCAGCGCCATATCCTCAGGGCCAAATGCATAAATCTCGTAGCCACGGCGATGGGCTTCGCGCATCATCGCGAAGGTGGAGTCTTTGTAAGTCTTGAACTGCGATAACGGGTCAGTCAGGAAAGCGATTTTCATAGCAAAGTTCCACAAGCCGGGGCTGCCGGCAGTTTAATAAATTTCGGGGTTTGGATCAGTTTTTTCCATCTCTAAAGACGCCGCCAATAAGGCTAATCGCGCGACCACGCCATACATGTAAAAGCGATTTGGCGCCGCAGTGCCAGGCTTAGCACGCATATCCGGCACGGCGTGTTGTTGCGCAAACGCCAGTGGCACAAAATGCATGCCCGGTGTATTGAGATTTTCATCGACGCCACGTTCTTCATGGAAGCGATAAAAACCACCCACCACATAGCGATCTATCATGTACACGACCGGTTCGGCGACGGATTCCTGAATCTGCTCAAAAGTATATACGCCTTCTTGCACAATGACGTCGCGCACTTCCATGCCGTCTTTGACCACTGACATCTTGTTACGTTGCTTGCGGTTCAGATCGCGTACTTCATCGGAATTGTGGACCGTCATAATGCCCATGCCATAGGTACCAGCATCCGCTTTCACGATCACGAAAGGTTTTTCTTTAATACCGTATTCTTTGTATTTTTTACGGATTTTTGCCAGGATAGTATCAACCGCGGCCGCCAACGCTTCTTCACCCGTGCGCTCATTAAAATCAACGTTTTTGACTTTGGTAAAAAACGGATTGAGCATCCAAGGATCAATATCGACCATCTTGGCGAATTTTTTCACCACTTCATCATAAGCAGAGAAATGATTGCTCTTACGACGCAAAGCCCAGCCAGCATGCAAAGGGGGCAACAAGGTTTGCTCGTTGATGTCTTCTAAAATCGCCGGAATACCTGCCGACAAATCATTGTTGAGCAAAATAGTACAAGGATCAAAGTTCTTCAGACCCAGGCGACGTCCATTTGCTGAACGTTCCAAAGGTTCTAAAATCAGTTGCGTGCCATCGGGCAAATCGATCGGGGTGGGTTCTTTGATATCAGCAGACAAAGAACCAAGACGCACATTCAGACCGGTCTGACGGAAAATCTGCATCATCCGTGCCACGTTTTGCAGATAAAAAGTATTACGGGTGTGGCTTTCCGGAATCAACAACAAATTTTTTGCATCCGGACAATATTTTTCTATGGCTGCCATCGCAGCTTGCACGGCGAGAGGCAACATCTCATTAGCAAGGTTATTAAACCCGCCAGGAAATAAATTCGTATCAACCGGCGCCAGCTTAAAGCCTGCATTGCGTAAGTCTACTGAGCAATAAAATGGGGGCGTATGCTCTTGCCATTCCATACGAAACCAACGCTCGATTGCAGGCGTTGCTTCGAGGATTTTCTTTTCTAAATCGAGCAAAGGCCCATTCAGAGCCGTGACGAGATGCGGAACCATATTGACCTTTTGATGAGCTGCCTGTTTGATCGGCAGCTTGAGCAAAATATACGTAGCAGACTACCGATGTCTTGATGACTTTCCTAGCTTGGGGTGAAACGACAGGAATCAAGGATTAACTGCCGATAATCCCTACAGTCATCAGGCTGATTTTGCCAATAAATTGAAATGTTCGACCACAGGTGCCTGTGCAAAAAATGGGCCTACTATTGCACGCCATTGCAAAAATGCCGGGGACTCACGAAAATCGACCGTGTGATTTTCTAAAGTTTCCCAGTAAATCATCAGCACGTAACGCTCTGGCGACTCGATACCGTGGTTAATTTTAAAGCCGCTAAATCCTTTTGCATGACATATCACTTCATTAATACCACGTTGTATCGCAGCATCAAATTCAGCTTGTTGTCCGGGATGAATACGAATATCAGCAATTTCGAGTATCATTTTTAGCTCTTGTTAAGTGTGCAAGTTAAGTGTGCAAGTTAAGTGTTTAAATTAGTCGTTACAGCAATGCCTCATCAGGACGCTAAGGTCACATCACTTCAGCCCACCTGAATTATGGCACCAAATAGGTCAAAATCAGCTGAAAGTCAGGCCAAAGTCAGACCAAACCCTGATCACTCAGTTCTTTTTTCAAATATGCATAAAACACAGGCGCAGCGACCAAGCCTGGTACACCAAATAAAGTTTCCATCACCAGAATAGCCGTCAGCAGCTCCCACGCTCTGGCATTGATCTGGGCACCGATGATGCGGGCATTCAGAAAGTATTCGCCTTTATGTACCAAGACCATGAACACGAGTGAAGCGATTGCGATATTGAGAGAGTGCGATAAAGCAACGATCACGAGTACTGTGTTTGAAAATATATTACCAGCCACCGGAATCAGACCCGCAAGAAAGGTCACCGCTATCATCGTTTTGGTTAATGGCAAATGTACACCAGATAAGGGTAAAATGACCAAGAGATAAATCGCTGCCAGAACCGTGTTAATGAAGGAAATTTGTACTTGTGCGAATACGATTTTTTCGAAAATCCGTCCTAAGGTACCGATCCTTTGCTGCAGGGCGGCGGCAAACGGTCTGAGATCTGAATCGTCGATGGTTTCGCGCAAAGCGACCATGCAACCGATGATCATGCCTAGCAACAAATGTACGATAAGATGACCTGCTTCCGGCACCAGTAACTTTGCTTCTCCTGCGTGTTCACGCAGCCATTGCGTAATCATTTCTTGCAAAGCACCGACATCTTCTGGAAAGTTAGTACTCACCCAGTCAGGCATTTGACTACGTGATGCCTCGATAATATCCGCCAGTTTTTGTAGCAAACTATGCAAATTTCCACCGTCGCTACGTAAAAACAAATGCATACCCCAAGCTGCCAACATCACGCTGATGATCAGCACGGCAGCCAACAAACCTACCGCAATTGCACGTGGCCGACGCTGATTGAAAGTGCGGGCGATAGCAGGGGCCATCAAGTGGATTAGTGAATACATCAACAGACCGGAAAACAGAGCCACTAATAAGCCAGCTTTCAAAACGATAAGCAGGCCGATCCCAATCAGAACATATGAAGCAATGACAGAAACATTATTTTTGGTGCTGACAGTCATCGTTGCATCCTTATTTAATGAACCAAACCAGTTAATCCGACAATGGCACCAAGCCACAAAGCGAGGGAAGCTAGCGTAGCAACCGCAAATCCGGCGCCGCGTTTTGAAGGATCTTTTAAATAAGCCAGAGCATACAAAATACGACCTACCACCCACACAACACCTGCAATTGCCGCAGTCTTATCACTAAACCAGAGCGCACATAACCACAATGCAGGAAAAAAGAACACCATTTGTTCCACGGTGTTAGCCTGTACGCGCAAAGCACGCTGAAAATCTTCCGGACCTTCAACCGAAGGTGCCTTTACGCCATATTTTCCGCGCGCTTTTCCGACGGTAACTACGTTCCAGAAATACATCGCTAAAACAACGAGTGTTAGCCAGGACGTCCATAAAATTTGCATGATAGCTCCATTGGAAATTAGATTGATCAGTGTGGTCACGATCTTAACCTAACATCGCTACTCATATGTGGATGATTGAAATACTTGCAAGAAATTTGTTTTACGGAATGAATAGAAATAGCTGGCTGATGATTTGAGCAAGTATTGAAATAAGCCAACCGATCACAAGCTAAACCGACAAACAGCCTGATTCGACAACCTGCTCAGGCAGTAACAGTTGCACTCGGCCAGCGATTTAATATAGGTAAGATATACATTAGGACATCATGTCAGCAGCGATATTTTGTACAATGAAACTATTATCGCGATGACGATCGGAAACTTTTTTTTGTTATTTGTCTTCTTTTTGGGAACTTCGCGCGTTAAATACTGACTAAATGATGACAAATGTACCGGAGTAAAAAATGAAACTGACACTGAAGCAACTTACGATTTCTTCATCTCTGCTAGGTATGGCATTCGCAATGCCTGTAGTTCATGCCGCAGATTTTGAAGAATATGCACGTATCGTCAACGTCGTTCCTCAAGTTGAACAAATGAACGTTCCTCGCCAAGAATGTCAGACGGTATATGAAAATGTTCAACAACCACAAGAACGCAGCAATACCGGTGGCATCATCGGCGGGATTGCAGGCGGTTTGTTGGGCAGCCAGGTTGGCAATGGTAACGGTCGTATTGCCGCTGCCGCTGCTGGTGCGATTACCGGCGCCATTGTTGGTGATCGTGTCGACAACAACAATAACGCACAGCCAGGCTATACCACTCGTCCGGTTCGTCAATGTCGCAATGTTGATAACTGGCAATCACGCACTAACGGTTATGCGGTCACGTATGAATACAATGGTCGCAGCTATACGTCCGTCATGCCATACGATCCAGGTTCACGCGTGCGTCTGAGAGTGTCCATTACACCAATTCCTTAAAGCCGGAATGCTGGAAAATTAGTTAATTAAATAAAAAAATGCCGCCCTTTGCGGCATTTTTCACAAATATTGCCGTAAAACAAGTTTAAACGAACACTATATTGAGCAGAAAGTGTGCAGGTTTATAGTATGATCTTGCAGCAAACTTCACGCACATCTTCCGTCTACAGCTCATGAAAAACATGTTAAAAAAATACGGCTGGCTGATTTGGCTATTTGTTATTCTTGTTATTGGATTCACTGGCACTTCCCTCGCCAGTTTTTTTATTTCCAAAACAACACTGACGAATACACTCAATGAGCAGAGTTTACCTGTGCTCAATGACAGTATCTATGCAGAAACTCAAAGATTAATGCTCCGACCAAACTTCATCTCAGGTCAAATAGCGAGTAGCACAGTTGCCCGCGATTGGCTGCTTAATGGTGAAGAAGAACCAGAGCAAATTAATCAATATTTGAAAGACCTCAAAAATAAGAATAATGCTCTGACAAGTTATTTAATTTCAGATCAGACGCGTCATTTGTATAACGGCGTTGGTATCGCCAAAACAATGAATAGTGCTGATCCAATCGACAATTGGTACTTTCAACTCAGAAATCTGAAAGCGCCGTATGAAATTAACTTTGATTCAGATCCTCTCACCCATGATCCAACCAGTTTCTCCGTCAACTATAAAGTAGCTGACACAAATGGAAAGTTAATCGGTATTGTTGGCTTGTTCGGCATTAAGCTCAATCTCGATAACTTAAAAGGCACCATTGACGCTTACCAGCAAAATTTCCACAGCAACATTTATTTTCTCAATAAGCAGGGCGACATTGTATTTTCCACTGCGAAAGGTAATGATCGCCATGACAATATCAGCGGCGTCAACGGCATCAAAAATATTTCAGCACAAATTGTGGCGAATCAAAAAAATACTGCCACGTCTTTAGAATATAACGCTGATGGAATTTCACACCTTGTCAGCATCAGAAACATACCGGATTTAGGCTGGCAACTTGTCATCGATAAAAATCTCGATGACGAGCTCAAACCACTGGTCAATGTCCTGCTAGTTAATTTGGCTGTGGGTGGCGTCATGACACTGACACTGATGGTGCTGGCATTCTTCACCATCAAAAAATATCAGAACAAGCTGGAAAAATCAGCGACCACCGATACCCTGACAAATCTCTTAAACCGCCACGCGTTTGATTTTATTTTCCAACAAGCATTACTCGATGCTGAACGCTCTCGCCAACCGATGTGCGCAGTGTTACTGGATATCGATTTTTTTAAGAAAATCAATGATAAGCAAGGGCATCAAGTCGGCGATCACGTACTCAAAGAAATAGCAGCGATTGCTAAGCGATCACTGCGCGAGAGCGATGTAATTTGCCGTTGGGGAGGTGAAGAATTTTTAATTTTATTGAAAAATTGCACTCTCGAAAAAGCGACGTCGATTGCTGAAAATTTGCGTGCCACGATCGCTAATAACGATTTTTCACGCACCACCGACCTGACGCGCACGCGCTTAAGCATTACAGTCAGTATGGGTGTGGCTGAATGCCGCGATAGTGAAACTGAAGATAGCGTCTTTGAACGTGCCGATCAGGCATTGGCGCAAGCCAAAGAGAACGGCCGCAACAGCGTTTATTTTTCTGAATAATTTTTACGTGCCGCCAGCGCTTGCGTTGGCGGCGTAAATGCCTGATACAAGTCCCCGGCCTTCGCATCCCAACTACTTACAACAGCTTGTTGACGCGCAACTGTCTGCATATCACCGCGTGCAATCGGGCCAGTTAAGGCCTCGGCAGCGCCCAATGCAAATACGTTTTCCATCGACTGCCGCGCCAAAGGTGCTGCCATTGCCAGCGCCAACTCTGATGGTATTCCCGCGGCCTGGTAAGCGCGTAATGCTGTATCCAACAATGTCACCAGATAGTTACTGGCAAACACCGACCCGGCGTGATACAGCAATTTAGTTTCGGCACTGATTTGCACAACTTGTGCACCAATCGCCTGTATTGCTGGCAACAACACGGCAAGCGCTCGCTGATCTCCTTCAATACTGCAGATCGTGCCGGGAAAATTTTCCACCACGTGTTGCAGGTTCGCAAAACTAGCGACTGGATGAATACTGGCCACAGCGGCACCTGTTTCCATCGCTGCCACCAACTCCGTCGATGCCTTAGAACCACTACAATGAAAAACAATACTGTCGACATTCAACACCCCTTGCTCTTGCAACATTTGGCAAGCGGGAATGATCTGATCATCATTAACGGCCAACATCCAGATGTCTGCCTCCTGTAACTGCTTGCGATCGGCTAACGCAGCAACGTTGTCTATACCAATAAATTCACAGGCATTTAAGGCACTTTGAAGATGACGATTCAAAATCTGTACAACGCTGAAAACGCCACGTTGTTGAAAGCGACGACCGAATACTTTTCCTACCTTACCTGCACCAATAATCGTTAATTTTTTCATCATGATATTTGTTTCTACAACAATAGTACGCAAACGACATTAGTGCGAAGCCAGGCACCCATCTTATCCGGGATCAAACATCGCCACGTAAGCGTGATCAAAGCAAGCATTTTTCTTGTTTATTGCGCCACATATCTACGTTCTGTTATACCCTTACATATATTAATTTGATAATGCAGATTTGCAAATAATTTGCCTCAGAGAATTTTTCATTGCTCAATCGCGTTTAGGCACCCATATGAAAATATCTAACTTAAAAGTTAACACTCGACTGATCGCAGGATTCTTTATTGTCCTTTGTCTATTGTTGATGATCACATTGCAGGGCATCTGGCGTTTACACAAAATTGATCAGGACATGAAAATGATGGTCAATGAGGTGATGCAAAAAGAACGCTTATTCTCAGAATGGTCAGCCAGCACCAACCTGAATGGCGCCAGAACTATGGTGGTCGCAGAGTCTAACGATCCAGAACGCCAAAAACACTTTGAAGCCCTGATCAAAGAAACCAGCAGCCACATCAGCGAAATACAAAAGACACTGGAAACATATACTAAATCACCGGAAGAAGGGCAACTCATTGCTGCAGTAGGTGAACAAAGAAAAATTTATCTGGCAGTCCGCAACGATATTTTTCAAGAGAAAAAATCCCATCCGGAAAACATAACGCAGTTATTGCAAAGTAAACTGGAACCAGCCTTAAATAACTACGTCGATAGCATTAAAAAACTTTCCGCTTACCAGAATGCCAGCATTGCTCAATTATCCACAATTACTAGCGCCGATTCCTCAACATCCCGACTCGTACTAGCAGTATTAGGAGCTCTCTCCATTTTGGTGGGGATGGTAGTCAGCACCCTGATCACCAATAGTATCAAAAACCAGCTAGGTGGCGAACCAAGCGAGGCAATTTCAATTGCCGATCATATCGCAGAAGGGGATTTATTTACGCGAATTGATATCAAAGCGGGAGATCAAAGCAGCATGCTACATGCCATTAATAAAATGCGCGATAGCATTGCTGACATCGTCAGAGAAGTCAGTCAAGGCACTGACCTGATCACGGCTGCATCACGCGAAATTGCGTCTGGAAATATCGACTTATCGTCCCGAACTGAGCAACAAGCCCAAAGCCTGGAACAAACGTCCCTATCAATGGAAACACTCACCAAAGCGGTGAAACTCAATACGGAAAATGCCGTTGCCGCCAATACGCTGGCACTGAATGCGGCTGGTGTCGCAGAAAAAGGCGGGCTGGTTTTCAGTCATGTGGTGAACACGATGAGCTCGATTCATGCCTCATCCAAAAAGATTGCCGATATTATCGGCGTCATTGATGAGATCGCTTTTCAAACAAATATTCTGGCTTTAAATGCTGCGGTAGAAGCTGCGCGTGCAGGCGAGCAAGGACGTGGGTTTGCCGTCGTTGCCTCCGAGGTACGCAATCTGGCGCAACGCTCTGCCAACGCAGCAAAAGAAATCAAACATCTGATTACATCGTCTGTAAATAGCGTTGATGCAGGATCAAAATTAGTTGATGAAGCAGGTGCGACGATGAATGATATTGTGACCAGTATCAAGCATGTGACCGAAATCATGACGGAAATTACCAGCGCCAGTCAGCAACAAAGCGCAAATATTGAGGATGTTAATTTATCCGTCAAGAACATGGATAAAGCGACGCAACAAAATACGGCCATGGTAGAAGAAGCTGCTGCAGCTGCGGAATCTCTATTAGATCAGGCGAACAACTTATCACAAGTTGTCAGCCGGTTCAAATTGCAGCCTGTTTAGATCAGGATGTGCGAAACTTTCTTGCGAACAAATTACCAACGGCGGTAACCATAACCCCAGCCAGGTGCAACGACAACTGGGGTGGGAGCGACAACATAGGCGCGTGGCGGAGTCGCGTACACGGCGCAGCCGCTGGTCATGGCAGACGCTGCAATGATTGCTAATAAAGTGATGCCAGAGAAAGTGGGGACACGCATGATGGGCTCCTTTAACGCTTAATTAGGGGTAACCAAGGATTGATTACCGATATGTCGTTAAGCGTTTGGCCGTCACTTTGGTTGACCGACTTTATGTATGCGTATGTAGCAAGGGATACAACAAATGTAACGTAAAAACTGGCTGGCACTTTTTACAACGTCAGCCGTAAAAAACGCAAGCAAAAAAATACACCCATGGAGTATTTTTAAATGTCATTGCGAATATTGATCTGCAAAAGCATTTTGAAAAAAAACTAGGGGAGTATCTTCACGCTGCTTTGACGATTAATTTGATTCTTTAATCAGACGTCCGCTACTTTTTTGGATAGGGCGGGCATTCATGGAATACAAACGATTGAAAATCCCGATCTGTTCCGGCGACAACTCTATCGGTTCTTTCATGACCATCCACAACACGCCCTCTGTGCATGGTGGTGTCGTCAGCGATCCCATATAGGTATAGTATTCGCGTTTCTGTGGCAAAACCTTATTCAGATCAAGCGGCATCAAGGCTTCCTGAGGAATAGTCTTTTCAAGAGGCAGATTATTCCAGACTTGCTGGATTGCGCTATGTGGCTTGCCACGTTCGATCAAAACGGCAATCACGGCATATTTTCCATCTGCATCTTTGTGCACCAGATGCACAACCATTTCGAAACTTTTGCCGTTAATACGTTCTTCCGAGGGTTTATGAAAGTGGAATTGCACCAATTCATAATTACGCCCCATTACCGTAATGTAATTGCCGGCACCAACATTGACCTGTACCGTGTGGCCATTGTCGATGACATTAAAGCCAGAAATGCGGTAATCGAATACGATAGGGTCCAGATCGACGCGAATACCGTCGCGAATATCAATCGGTGATTGACGATCTCCGATATCGCATTTGCTATTAGCCGGACTTAATTTCCCCCAACTCAGAGGACCCGTCTCGCCTTGATAACCCCAAGCGCCAGCGCCGTGGGCATCCATTGCCGCAGCAATTGCGGCAGCGCCGTGATCTGACATTGCCGATGCTGACGCCACCATCTCAGCTTTTGGTTTCACTGGTTCGGCGCGCCGTGGAGTATAGACTGGACGCATTACTGAACGTGCCGAGGCGCGGGAATTAACCTCTTCTTTTTCTTTGCGTAAAACAGCCAGTCGCTCGGCGATTTTTGCTGCCAATTCATCGGCAGCGAGTGCTTCCTTCGCAGATTCTTTTGCAGCGTCTTTACTTTCTTTCCCTTCCTTGCCTTCTTTGGACGATTTGCGTCCTTCTTTTTCTTTGGCAGGGGGTGCTTCTTCTTTCTCTTTTTCCTTGTCTTTTTCCTTCGTCGACGACTGCTTTATCGGTTTGGAAGGCGGTGACGACGAAGGCGACGAACTTTCGTTCGCCGAAGCGGATATCGCCAACAACAAGGAAAGCAGTAATACGGAGTAGCGGCGCATAATCGACAGAAGTTGGATGGGATAGTCCGGTTACGGCAACTCTGTCTTTAAACTTGAATCTTTTTGATGCGTTCAGGACACACTACGATTATTCAAGGAGATGCAAATGGCTTGCAACCTGCCATTAAGCCAATTTGCATCATTGTGTTGCATCAGATGTGAAACTCAGGCTGCCAATACGCGGGCTTTTGCAGCCTGGTATTCGTCTTGCAAACGTTTGACAATCTCGGCAACGGTAGGAGCGTCATCCATCAGACCAACGCCTTGACCAGCGCCCCAGATATCGCGCCAGGCTTTGGCTTTATTGCCACCCGTACCAAAATCCATCTTCGTCTTATCAGCGACCGGTAAATTGTCAGGATCAAGCCCCGCCGCGATAATTGATTTTTTCAGGTAATTGCCATGCACACCGGTGAACAAATTAGTGTACACAATGTCAGCAGCGGTGGATTCCAGAATGGCCTGACGATACGCATCGTCCACATTGGATTCTGGCGTTGCCAGCCAACGCGAACCAATATACGCAAAATCGGCACCCATTGCCTGCGCTGCGAGCACCGCATCACCCGTCGCAATCGAGCCTGACAATGCAATCGGTCCCTTAAAGAACTTGCGCACTTCGCCAACTAAGGCAAACGGTGACAAACCACCAGCATGGCCACCGGCGCCAGCGGCAACCAGAATCAAGCCATCAACACCGGCCTCTAATGCTTTTTGAGCATGACGAATTGAAATCACGTCATGCAAAACGATGCCACCATAACTATGAATCGCGTCCAGCATCTCTTTTGGCGGTGCGCGCAGCGACGAAATGATGATAGGCACCTGATGCTTGACGCAGACCGCTACATCATGTGCCAGCCTGTCGTTTGACTGGTGGACAATTTGATTGACTGCGATAGGACCAACTTTGGCATCTGGGTTGTCAGCCTGAAATTGAGCGAGCTCCGCTGTTAAATCGGTCAGCCAGGTATCAAGCAGCTCAGCAGGACGCGCATTGAGTGCCGGAAACGAACCAACAATTCCGGCTTTGCATTGCGCCGCAACCAGCCTAGGGCCGCTGGCGATAAACAAAGGAGAGGCGATCACGGGTAAAACGAGGTTTTGCAAAATTTGGGGCAGATGCGCGTTACTGGACATAGATCTATCTCGATACGTGTAGGTATTTGTTGGGACTGAATGGGATTTGTAAGAATTTTATGAAGCCGACTGATATCATGTTATCAGAAAAAACATAGTTATTTACCGTGGGGCTGACACAATAACATCCCCGTGCGAACCATCTTCATTTCACTCCAACACGCAGCCAAGGAATCCTTATGACTTACCAGTGTTTTGACTTCAGTATCGACAATAAAATCGCCCATTTGCGTTTTAACCGGCCCGATAGCCTCAACACCATGCAGCCGGTATTCTTCAGAGAATTGGTCGAAATCCTGCAGCAATTGCAAAATCAGGCCTCCGCCCGGGTGCTGGTGATTTCATCCACCGGCAAACATTTCACTGCTGGGATGGCCTTGGATGTCTTTGCAGGTGGCGGCATTGCGCTGGACGATAACAGTGCCATTGGACGGGCAAATATTGCGTTGATACTGAAAGATATGCACCATTCATTTAACCTCATTGAACAATTACGCATGCCAGTCATAGCGGCTGTTCAGGGTGGTTGCATTGGCGGCGGCGTTGATATGGTATGTGCAGCGGATATCCGTTTGGCAACGACCAATACCTTTTTCTGCATACAAGAAATTAACATTGGCATGACCGCCGATCTGGGCACCTTGCAACGCTTACCTAAGCTGATACCGGAAGGGATAGTGCATGAAATGGCCTATACTGGTCGTCGTCTGAATGCCCAGCGTGCACTCAACTGCGGTCTGGTCAATGACGTATTTGAAACGCCAGAAGCGATGATAGAAGCCGCGTTGCAGATGGCCAAAGAAATTAGCGAAAAACCACCAGTCGCGATCTGGGGCAGTAAGCAAGCGATACACTACGCGCGCGACCATAGCACGCAGGATGCATTGCAACAAATGGGTTGGTTGCAATCAGGTATCTGGCAGAGCGCCAATCTGATGGAAGCATTTATGGCGAAACAACAAAATCGCCCAACCAACTATCCTGATCTCGCACCAGTGCAAGCATTTAGCGATGCACCCTATCAGCTGAAATAAGCCAGATATTGCTAACAACTCAACAGGTGCTCCCCCTCAAGACGGGCGGCGCCTGCTTTGATGAGCTCCTGTATCAGCTGTGGCAATAAATGTTCAATGGGTAGCGCCAAATGCGCCGCAGCGATACGCATCATGCGAACCTGATTCAGGCAAGCAGACAACTGAGTCAGCGTCATTTCGCGTCTGTCTAACAACATAAAAGCCATCAATACTTTGATCGCGTTTCGGGCATTTCTTTTTGGATCGGCGGACAGATAGTCGAGGCGACTACGCGCTCTGCCCACGGCAGCTTGCTTATCCGTAAATGCCGCACCGTGACCAGGAATCACTAAACGAACATCTAATTCTTCAATCAATTGCAAAGTCGCAGCTTGCTCGGCAAAGCCGGACTCACCTTCGAGCTCAGGAAAAATTACGCCAAAGCCGTTTTCCCACAACGCATCGGCCGAAATTAATATGCCTTCTTGGGCACAATACAAGATGACCGAATGCGGATCATGGCCGGGAGCCGCTAAGACTTGCCAGGACAAATTCGCCAGTAGCAATTGATCACCCGCTTTAAGCACGTGGTCAAAGCGAAAACGTGGACATTCCTGTCCCGTGGCGGTAAACGATAATTGCTCTTCATCCCAATTTGTTACAGCATGTACGTCAGCTTCCGGAATCAAAGTCTGACAGCCATAAGTGTGCTGCAACAAAGCATTCGCGCCACAATGGTCAGAATGCAGATGCGTATTGATCAGTAAATCAAGTTGACGACCTTGCAAAGCGTGCTGCACCAAAGCCAACGTCTGTGCAGCGTGGCTGACATAACCAGAATCAACTAAAGCTGTTTGGGTATCGCAGATGAAAAGAATATTATTGGATGACAACCAGCCACGCTGAAATATCTGCATACCATGCGGGAGCTTCAGCGTTTCGTCATCCATGAAGTCACTTTCAAAAAATGCCGTAAAAAAGAAACAAAAACCCGGCAAAGATCAATCTGCCGGGCTATAAAATCATCTCAAAACATCCGGTGTTTTACTAAACGCCAGACCTGCAATTTGCTCTGATTGCTGGCAGTGCTCCAAGCAGTCAATTCGTCAATGGTACGAAAACAACCCGCGCACCAACCTGCCTTCTCATCCATTTTGCATACGCCGACACACGGTGAGGGAACTGGTTCAGTCGCTACTGCGGTTTCGGGATCAAAGTCGTACAAAATACTCATAATACTTATTCAATTCAAGAAAGTAAGGCAATGTCCGCTACAGGGGCATTGGTCATTGCAATTAATTGTTGTGGTGTCAGGGCAAATACAGCATGCGGATGACCAGCTGCGACCCAGACTTGAGGATATTGCAACAAATCCTGATCGATCAGCATGACGCTTTTTTCGACATGACCGATAGGACATACGCCACCAATCGCATAACCAATTTTTTCACGAACAAATTGGGCATCAGCCTTGCCCAAGGCACCAACCATTGCCGCAACTTTGTCCACATCGACCCGATTGCTTCCGCTAGCAACCACCATGACGGCAGCATTGTCAGAAAGTCGACGGAACACGATAGATTTAGCAATTTCTGCAACACTACAGCCCAATCCTACTGCCGCTTCAGCTGCCGTTTTTCCAGAAGCAGGCAGTACGACGATCGGCTGATCGTGGCCAATTTCAGATAATAGAGCAGCAACTCGCAAAGAAGAATCAGGTAATTTTTGTTCAGTAAGGATGGTATTCATATTCGCGATATTGAAAGTTCACTCCGGACCAAGCTGAGGACTGATCACGTATCCCTAAAGGAACGTGTTTTTGGCGGGCTGTACCCACCCCATCAGATTGCCATTTATAACACGGGGGAAAAAACTTTGCTTTGGTAAGCCTTGCAGGCCGAAGCGCTTAACCGCCCCAGCTTTCTAATAGCTCGCGGTGTTGCGGTGGGAAATCAGAGCACTTCATTCCGGCACGGTATTCATTGCCGCTCAAGATAGTGTAGAGACAAGTTGCTTTGCAAACGACCTGCGTACGCGATGAGGCATCTTTGTGACTTGGTACTTCCATCATCATCTGGTAGATCTGTTTTTCTTTGAGCATCACACTGGTTTGTAGCTGTATGCCTGAAGCGGAAAAATTAATTATTTTTGCTGGCACAATTCTGCCCACCGCTACTTGAATAGCGGCGCGCCAGGCAACCGAAAGACGTGGTGAATTTCGAGAATCACTCATAAGTAAGACGTTCTGAACAACAGTGTGAAAATATAAGCCATGAAGCAAGCCCGAGATTGTAACAACTTATAAGCGAAACTTGATGGTTGAATCAGGAAAACATCGATTTTTTCATCTCTTATTTTGCTTATTACTTCTTGATCAAGTAAGCATTACGTACTCTTTAAGTACTCTTTAAATACTCTTTAAATAACCAAGTACAGACTGTGCGCTGTGCTTGCCACTGGCGAGGCAAGCGGTGAGCAAGTAACCGCCAGTGGGCGCTTCCCAATCGAGCATTTCACCTGCGCAATATACACCCTGACGCGCGAGCAACATACCGTACTGATCTAAGGCATCAAATTTGACGCCACCTGCGCTACTAATCGCTTCGTCGATTGGACGGGCGGACAGCAAACGAATCGGACATTTTTTTATAGTACCAGCAAGTGCATTCAGCGACTGCATTTGTTCTTTACTCAATACTTCATGTATTAAGGCAATCTTGAGACTATCTAATCCCAATTTAGTCTTCAGATAGCTCGCAAAAGAACGCGCACCCGGTCCGCTGCCAAGTTCTTTAAGCACACGCTCCATACTTTTATCGGGCAATAAATCCAGCTCCAGTATTGCTTCTCCAGCACAATTAATTTCTTCACGTAAAGAAGATGATAAAGCATAAATCAGGCTACCTTCAACACCTCCTGCAGTGATGACAAATTGCCCCTTACGCATACCCCTATGATTGCCACGAAGCTGCGCCGCAACAGTGAGTAATGGTTCTCCGGCAAATTTATTTTTAAAAAAATCTGTCCATGCAACATCAAAACCACAATTCGCCGCCTGGAGCGGCGCGACATCAATACCTTGCTGCTGCAGTAGTGCTACCCATTTGCCATCTGACCCAAGGCGCGCCCAGCTGCCCCCGCCAAGAGCGAGTATCACTGCGTCCGACTTGACGAGCGATGCACCAGCGGGGCTATCAAAACGTAAGGATTGCGCATCATCAGTCCATCCTAACCAACGATGACGCATATGAAATTGCACCCCTTGTTCACGTAAGCGATGCAACCATGCGCGTAGCAAAGGGGCTGCTTTCATATCCACCGGAAAAACCCGTCCTGAACTGCCGATAAAAGTCTCTATACCCAACCCCTGCGCCCATTCACGCACAGCCTTACCATCAAAATTTTGCAGCATTTTCTGAAGATTTGCGGCGCGGTTACCATAACGGGACAAAAACGTACTAAATTCCTCAGAATGCGTCAGGTTCATGCCGCCCTTACCGGCCAACAAAAATTTTCGTCCCACTGTTGGCATTGCATCATACAAATCAACCCGTATTCCTTTTGCTGAAAGTACGTCAGCGGCCATCAATCCTGCGGGACCACCGCCAATCACAATGACATGGCGCGCGGATGCAGTATGGATGTCTTGGTTCGTTGTTTGCATGAATAAAATAAAAGATAACTAACGGCTGTAGTTGACGAGCCAACGCAGTATAGAAAATACACTCAGGGGCGTAATGATACGCCTTCCTGCGAAGCCTGTGATTGTCAGGCGACAGTGAGATGGGGTTTCAGTCGAAAACGACGATGGGAATCGATGCAAACGAAAACAATTTTGGCTAGCTTATGAAAATGTTGCAATAACAATCACATAAGTTAGCCGCACGTCATTGGCTCAGAGAACCAGAAAGCATTTTATTTAAGCCAGCTTTGTTGATAGTGATTGCGATAATCATTTGCCGGATCAAATAAATTTTTTGCGCCGCCGTCGTAGGCAATATTTTGGGCGGTTACCAAATGTACCGGCGTCACGTAGCCGCTTGGAGCCTGACCAGTCATGGCACGATTCAATTCGTCGACGAGTTGCCACGCATGCATCACCAGCGGCTCTGGAACGGTTCCAGTTTGTACATCATTAGCGCGGATACGTTTGTAGGCTGTCGGTGAACCGTCTCCCGCTGATACCCCCACCAATTTATTTGCCGCGACCAAAGGAGCAATCGACGATGCATTGAGGAGGTCAAAATAATAGTCGTTAACGGCAATCACGTGTGTCCATTTGTTGCCATGGCGCTTCACTAGGTTGTCAACCACCGATTTCATTTTCAGATAAGCATCACTCAAAGCAACGTCTTCTACACTTAATAAACGACAGCCTTCGCATTGTTTAATAGTTTCAATAATCGCACTGGATTTGGCCAACATATAGGGATTAGTCGAATCGGTGAATACAACAATGCCAGCTTTATTATTTGATTCAACCACCGTGTACAAAGCAGCCAATTGCGCGACTTCTTTTGGGTTGGTGGTGATATTCGTAAATAAACCATCGACGGGACCGCTCTTAACCGATGCATGCCAACCAACAACAGGAACTTTAGCTTTAGCTGCGGCAGCCATGCCTTTTGCCTGCGTTGTAACGTCGACACCTGCCAAAATAATGCCGTCTGCCTTCATATCTAATGCCTGCGCGATGATCGCTGCGCCTTGGTTGCAGCGCCCCCGACAATCAATCGACAGCGTTTCCCACGCTCCTGCGGTACCTGCTTCGCGCACACCATTGAAAACACTCGAAATTCCGGCATCACTCATATCGCCGGCAATAAAAATAATTTTCTTTTTCTTTTGAATTTTTGGGCCATCGAGCGGACCTTCCCATCGATTTTTTAAAGCCTCAGCACGGGCAACTTTCGCATTCGCGCTACTCAAAAACTGCATAGGATTTTCTTGGGCATAGACGCCCGAGATGAAACAAAACGCAATAAACAACGCTGTCAGGCACTTACTTTGAATAGTAATCATGGTTCCAGATCGGTCAGGTTGGTAGCGAACCTGCGTTGTCGAGCGCAGGTAAAACATTTTATTTTTGAAACAAATACTTACATCTGCGCGATGATTATTACAGAAATTTTTCCATGCAAATAGAGTTTCACTACCAACGACAAATCGATAAAATTTTATTTATAAAAACAATAAATTATCAATATAAAAAATGGATAATGTTTTTAAAATTCATTAAATATTTTTCCATTCACAATAAGATGTTTATTGCACAAGAGTAATTTACAACAATTAATTGGTGGTAGATATATTTGCCAAACTAAAAAACGCGGACAATCGATATGATTAACAGGTTTAACCATGAATTTACTGCCAGATAATCTGGCCAGAACCGCGATGCTCCACATGGCGTCTTATTGGATTACCTAAAATTCGTAAATTGCCACTTCCCAATGCAAATGCTGAGATTTCAGTATTCACATACACTGCCACATCCGCAGAGCCGGTCAGATTGAGAGTGCCTTGTTGTGCTCGCATTGCGGTAGCGTTGAGTCCACCGGCGCCAGACACTTGTGCATCAAAATTTTTTGTTTGACCATTGAGCAAGATTGGTCCCTTTCCTTGTGAATTTATTGAGATAGTTTGCATGTTTTGTAACCGCAGTTGTACTGTTCCACTTCCTGTCGACCTTATTTTCAAATTAACATAATCGGCATCTAAGATGAAATTGCCGCTACCACGCAGGTCGAGATCTAGGTTATCGCCTTTAAAACCGATGACGGAGCTATCACCATTCGCAGAGCACTGCAGTTTCTCTATCTTTGGTAAATGTATTTCCACGATGGTTTTCTGCGTTTTTCCCGCTGCAATAAAAATACCTTTGGTTGCTATATATAAAGTATTACCGTCAATTATCGTGGTGACTTTGGTTACTAGGGATGGGTCACCGGTGACATATAAATCGGGAACTATGGACGGTTTTAAAATAAACTGAATTGGTCCACTCATCACCACATTCGTGACGCGGGCATCGATAGATCTGCGCTCTCTTGCATGTCCACCGCGCACTTCAGAAACAGCTTGGGCATCTGCTACCAGTACCGTTTCTAATATCGTGCACAAGCCGATATAAATGAAAAGACGAAAGATACGGCCGGATAAAAAATTTTTCATCATTGACTCCTTAACAAACACCAACGCAAATCCAAAATAGTGCCTTCGGCAGTTTCTGCAGATATACATTGAATATGCTCGAAGCGCGTCATTGCAACCGATGAATAAGAACTTCGATGAATTGCAAATGGATCACCTGACGGGAGCATAAGGACTAGACGTAGCAAAAGCGATTAGCTTGCGACAGTATGTGAAAAGTTGAGGACAGAACGAAAAAAAGGCGGCTCGTTTGAATCTTAGGTTTTGCAAAAATCAGACGTAAAACGTAGATGAATAAAAAACGGGGCTGCAACGCAACCCCGCTTTTACTGCTTATTCTGCTTATTCTGCAGAATCACATTCTAAGAATTGCTCTTCTTCAGTTGACCCTTTAAGTGCAGCAGTTGATGCATTGCTTTCGATCGCTGTAGTGACGGCGTCAAAATAGCCAGTGCCCACTTCACGTTGATGTTTTACTGCGGTGAATCCTTTGTATGAAGATTCAAATTCCCTTACCTGAAGCTCAACGAACGCGCTCATCTGCCGTTGAGCATAACCGTAAGCCAATTCAAACATAGCGTGGTTGAGACTATGAAACCCAGCTAAAGTAATGAATTGAAATTTGTAACCAAGAGCGCCAAGTCTGTTTTGAAACTTAGAAATGGTTGCATCATCAAGATTTTTCTTCCAATTGAAGGAAGGAGAACAGTTATAAGCAAGCATCTTCCCTGGAAACTTGTCGTGGATGCGACGAGCGAACTCCTCCGCAAAATCCAGATCAGGTTTGCCAGTTTCACACCACACCATGTCCACATAAGGACAGTAAGCTAAAGCACGCGAAACTGCTTGATCCATGCCGTTACGAGCGCGGTAGAAACCTTCTATGGTGCGTTCGCCTGTAAGGAACTGTTGATCATTTTCATCAATATCTGAAGTCACCAGGTCAGCCGCTTCGGCATCGGTTCTTGCGATGAGAAGCGTAGGTACACCCATGACATCCGCGGCTAGGCGTGCTGCAACTAATTTAGCGATGGCTTCGCGAGTAGGTACCAACACTTTCCCTCCCATGTGACCACATTTCTTGACAGAAGCAAGCTGATCTTCAAAGTGAACACCCGCAGCACCGGCTTCGATCATGGATTTCATTAATTCAAATGCATTGAGCACACCGCCGAATCCGGCTTCAGCATCAGCAACGATAGGCACAAAATAATCAATCTCCTCTTTTCCTTCATTCCATTGAATTTCATCAGCACGTTTGAATGTTGCATTGATTTTTTTAACCACCTTAGGTACAGAATCAACTGAATACAGTGACTGATCCGGGTACATTTCACCATTAGTATTGGCGTCACCTGCGACTTGCCATCCAGAGAGGTAGATTGCTTTGAGACCCGCTTTTACTTGTTGCATTGCCTGGTTACCTGTAAGCGCACCCAAACTGTTGACGTATGGCTCGGTATGAAGCAAGTCCCATAATTTTTGGGCGCCCTGGCGTGCCAAGGTATGATCGAGTTGCAAAGACCCCCGCAACGATACGACTTTTTCTGCGGAATACGGGCGGAAGACATTTTTCCAACGTGGATTGGTCTCCCAATCATGTTGAATTTGTTGGGCTTGATAGGCGCGTGAAAATCTTTTAAACATATAAAAATCCCTTACGAGTTGGTTATTACTGGTTGTTTGTTGGCGAGGCACATAGAGGCAAGCGCCTTGTCACCCACGTTCACGCAGCTTGGTATTGCGCAGTTTGTTCCCGGTAGATGCGTGCCAGAGCAACAGCATCGAGATCACCAAAGCCTGCGGCACTGGCTTTACGGAACACTAAGTTGGCAGCCTCAGTCATATGGCAGGGGACACCATGTGTTTTGCATTGCGCAATATGATTGGCAGAGTCTTTGATTAATTGATTGATTTTTACTCGTGAAGTCTCGTTGCCGTCCAACATATAGCGCGCCTCCCTTACACCGCGTGCCGAGAAGGGAGCCGTTGATGCAGCGATCTCTAAGTAACGTTTGGCATCTTTACCTGATGCCAAAAGAAATGCGATCATTTCTGCCATGGCTGCGTATTCGAGAGCGAGTTTGCTGTTAATAAGCAATTTTAGGGAGATTCCATCAAGTGGATCTCCTGCATGGTTGATCTTTTGTCCCATCGCCATGAGAATGGGCTCCACTTTAGAAAAGGCTTGCTTGCTTGCACCTGTGGTAAATATCAATGTCTTGGCATCCGCTTCAGGTAGTGATCCTGACATTGGTGCAGAGACAAACTCCACATCCTGCGCTTCCGCCGCTTTCATCAACCTTGCTTCGTGCTCAACGGTTAAGGTTGCACATTCAATTGCGACAGCGCCTTTTGAAAGTGACTGCATTGCACCAATTTCGGGATCAAGCCACACGTACGCTGAGGCGGCATCATCCCAGACCATTGCAATAACAAAATCAACCCCCACCGCAGCCTCGCGAGGCGTAACAAATGCTTTAGCGCCCAACGCAACTATAGGTTCACAGGCATTGCCGACAACGTTGTAAATGTGGAGGGTATGCTTAGCTTCAATCAATGCTTTCGCCATGCGCGATCCCATTGCACCCATTCCTAGTAATGCAATTTTAGACATATCATATTTCTCCATAAACTATTGGCATTCTGGCGGCAGCCAGTCTGGGAAACAGAGCAAGTCGCCGCTTCTCAAAAATAGCAATCGTAGATCGAACGATCAAAT
Source organism: Cognatundibacterium jejuense (assembly GCF_014284255.1). Taxonomy (GTDB): domain Bacteria; phylum Pseudomonadota; class Gammaproteobacteria; order Burkholderiales; family Burkholderiaceae_D; genus Undibacterium; species Undibacterium jejuense. Next base: position 1,952 of record NZ_JACOFV010000010.1, on the reverse strand, counting down.
GACTTATGCTTTGCCAGTTTGTCGTCTCATCTATTGATGGAATGCGCTGTAGCTAAGGCGGATGAAGCGAAAGATAAGTGCAACGTAATGATCGACATACAAAACGCTGAAGCGGATTTTTTCTTCCTTGCTCGCCAAATCCTTGAACTAATTGCAATCCGTATCTCGTTGATCTCATGTACCAAAAGAAACGTTCAGACTCGCCACTATTTTTTAAGATACTTCTTTGACATGTTTTAGAGAACTTTGTAGCTGGGGCTTTCAGTTCGTTGTCAATCAGGCTTGCAGTACTGCGGGGAAGGCTGATGAGCTTATATTGGCTTGCTCGAGGCGGATTGGATAATTGAATAACTGCAGGCTGCCCAACACGGCTTTTTAATTTCGTGTACGTGTCATTACTGGAAATTTTTCGTGTTATCGCATGGAACTTAGCAAGGAGTGTTGGATAAAGTTTCCCCTGTTTTGACCGCGAAATAGAACGATGCTCGTCGCTACTCGCGCGTATAGGATTAGGGCACAAGGCGAGTCCAAAAATAAAGACTTTGCACAAGGAAAAGTGGTCGACATCACCGAGTAACATTTGCCCTCCCAATACAACATTAATATAAAGTTCGTTACTTAACGATACTTATTATAGGTGCAGGGAAACAAAAAAGTAGTTATCGGTTGGGAGGAATAATGTAAGACTTTATTTCTTTCATTACATTTAAACTGCAAACAAAATATTGCTAGAAAAAAATGTAACAAACTGAATCTAAAAAAGCAGATTGACGAGATGAGTGCGGGGGCAATCATGGGAACATGTGTGCGACGGCTCCGGAAATGCTTACAAATAAGCTCGTGGCAAAAAAGAGCAAAGCCCTGGAAGGGGAGAGATACAAAATAAGCGAGAAATTAAGTAATCAAAGAAAAATTTGACACAACTCCAGATCACAAAGCACGTTGGCATAAATAGGATTGCTTAATGCAAAAGTCGGCACGCGTCGTAAGTACGGAGCCAGGTCAATTGTAAAATACGCGCATCGTTACTAGCTCTATGTCGACCAACATTAAGGTCAATTTCAACCTGCCTTTTTGTCTGATGCCACAGTTCTTCCTGCTTGGGAGAAATAATTTCTCTAAAATCCGCCAAACGAAATCCAGGTTGAAGGTCAGCCGCATCAAACAAGCGAGCAAGCCAGACGTAATCATGTGCCCATCCGTCGGTATATACGGTGTGCCCTGCTAAAATGAGATTCAAGGTTACAGCGACATTTGCGACAGGCCGACCTCGTTCAACCAAAGTTTCGCGAGGGATTTTATGCACTTGCGCAGCGCTTTCGTCCCAGTGCTCCCAATCCTCCTCTGGGCGAATCAAGGTACACCACCCTTCACCGTGGCGCCTTGAAAAGCCGACTTCAATTGGATAGCTGCCAGCACCAAAGCCAGATGCTTCGATATCCATCACGATAGGAACGGTCATCATGGCTTGTTCTCCCCCGGAAAACGTGAATTAGTCTGGACTATACTCAGTTTTATACGAAATATGAGAGTCTGCAAGGTCTTTAAACATATTTGTAGTCACGACGAGAGGGGTAGATATGGTCTTAGTGATTTGTCATTGGGGAGCAGACACCGGATTGAGTCCGACTAAAACAACTTGACTTTCTCCGCTCAAGCCCTCCCGTAACACACAGAAAAATCAAATTCTTGTGTAGATCGGGTGTTGAGCCGCACGGCAGATGTAGAGCATAAAAGCGAGTCATTGTGGGGCGAAGAACTGAGAACGGTGAACGGAGAATGGGATTTGATAACCTTGGTGATTGTAGAAGAATTTCTGAATCACAAAAGCAAAACCCCTCGCTGTTTTCACAGAGAGGGGTTGCAATTTGGAGCCTGACGATAACCTACTTTCACACTGGTTGCAGCACTATCATTGGCGCAGAGTCGTTTCACGGTCCTGTTCGGGATGG
>NZ_JACOFV010000001.1 GCF_014284255.1 Cognatundibacterium jejuense | reverse complement strand
TAATGTCCTTGGCAAGCTCTTTTGCCAACGCTTTAAGTTTCTCTCTATCCATTACAATGTCCATCGGTAAATTCCTCTTCAGAGGTTAATAGACCGTGGACATTTACACAAATTTATTTACAGGCTCTCAATTCTGATCGCATTAAGTATATTAACTTTTGGTTTTTTCAATTTCGGCTTTTATACAATTCAACCAATTGGAGCAATTCCAACGGGAGCAACCGCATTTGTCTGGAGAAAAGGAAAAGAGCCATTTTTTAATTCGCCAGATGCAATGTGCCTGCTTGCTCAAAACTCAGTTTCTTTGATGTGCAGAATGGTTGCATTAAGTAATGCTCCACTTGATAGGATTGTTTTTAGACTGCCATATCAAGATTGGACTTACAAGCTGTCCGTTAAGTACATGTAACGGCGTTCAAGTTGGTTCATTTTGGTTATCCATAAGTTGTGAAATTAAAAATTCAATGTAATGTGAAGGTGACGCGAAATCTAATAGAGCTGATTGAGCATCACAGAAAAGCCAAACATCTGACCTCATCATCAATCGTCCCATCTGAAGCTTCTTGTCGCCTCTAACAGTCTCAAACCGTTTAGTGCCTTCAACTTTTGTAAAGTGCTTACTCATAAAATCCTTTCTGAAATGAAAAAAGGAGCCGACTTAAACATCTACGATGTAAAAGAGGACTCCTGAAATTTGCTACCGTTTATTGGTGAGCGAGTATTTATCCCCAGTGTTGGGGAAAATGTTTATTTTGCTGCTGGCGCTGCTTGTGTTTTGTGCATCCGACAATGAAACAGACCAACGCCCATCACGCTCAAAGAACTACCATCAACAACATACTTTTGTTTCAGACGAATTTCATACTTTTTTAGAAAATCGTAAAAAGTTGGTTCACAGATTTCAATCTCTAGTAGGGAACTATCATTGAGGTAGTCTTGTTTTTGCTTTTCAAATGCTTGTTGTTGCTGAGATACAAGAAGGAACGCTAGTTTTTTCTCTTTGTCCTCTTGTAATTTTTCTTGATACCAAATTTCTTCTTGCTCTTCTTTTGATGGAATTTTAGTTTTTAAAGCGAGTTCTTTAATTTTTTCATCCACTCGATCATTTTGAATCGCTGCGTAATAGTCAAAGTTGTTATTTTCAATTTCACGCTTCTCAGCGGGGGAATAAATTTTGGTTGTGTCGAATTGATATAAGTTATAAATCATTCCTGACTTCGAAGTGTATGAATTTGTAATTTTAGACATAATCAAATATTTCCTTTTTTTAGTTGGCGTTGTTGGAAAGCAATTTTGTCTTCGTATCTTTTACTTTGAAGCAATAAGTAATTCTCGAAAGAAAGTTTTCCTGTGGAAATTAAATATAATGCCATTTGTACAACGGATGTTTTTGCGTTTTCAAACGGATTCATCAAACGTTTCTTTAACTGTTTAAGCGCGTCTTCTGTCCAAGTATTACCTGATAGACTTGAAATGCCGTTGCTGTTTAACAGACTGACAAGTTGTGGATTAGTTAATTTCTCATTTTTTTGATAAAGCAAAAATTCAATAATTCTTGCAAAATGATTAAGTTTGTAAATGTTAAAGTTCATAGAAAATATCTCCTGAATAGGTTATAGCCAGCAGAGAGTAAAGCTGGCATTGATTGTTTTAAAAATGAGGGAAGGTGAAGCTGAAGACCGAGAGGTCTGAGGGTACTACTGAGGGGTAAAACTTTTTAGAAAATAACTATTGACATTTCCTAATTTAGGTGTTCATTGTACGCTAAGTGTCCGATTCTGTCAATAGTTTTTCTTGATATTTAGGCACTATTATTGTAACGAATTGTAAATTTTAGATTGTAGTTCTCCATCTTCTAATATAGCACAAGTGCTCAAAATTACAAGTAAAATATCTGTGGCACAAGTGCGGTCAAGCAAGGAAATGGTGGGGAGTGTTCCAAAACCCCATATTTTTAAAATATTTACACAAGGGACTGCCCCAGAAGGCTATTCTTCAGTTTTTAAACTCTTAGCCAGCTTTGCAACTTGAGCGCGTGATATGCCGCATAGCTCTACAATCTCGTTCCAGCTATGATTGCCACCTTGCAGCAACTTTACAGCCTTGTCGTTTGTCACTGTATTCACTTTACGACCAACAAGCTTACCTTGTGCTTTAGCTTTAGCTCGTCCCTGAGCGATGCGTTCCCTCCTCTGCTCATAATCTTTACGAGCCATAGCAGCCATAATGTCTATTATCATATTATTAATAGCTTTCATAATTGATGACGTTACATCATCACCAATATTTAGATTCATGTGTGAGGTGGGGAGGTCTAACATAACCAACCGGATGCCCTTCTCGTTGATCGCTTGCTTCAACACTTCCCATTTACCATGTGTAAGACGTGTTAAACGGTCTGTAGACTCACACAAAAGAATGTCACCCTCTTTGCTTGCTGCTATAAGTTTGAACAGCTCAGGACGATCTAACGATGCTCCAGACTCGTTTTCTGTGAATGTGTGCACTACGTTAAGTTTGTGAGTAGTAGCAAATTCATTCAGTGATGCTTCAGCGCGTGAAGCGTCTTGATCTGATGTAGAAGCTCTTAAATAGATGCGTGTATTGATAGTCATGTTTGCGCCCCTTGTTTGTTGATAAGGTCTATTATATTTGATCTACTATTTAAAGTCTACTAATCATGGTGTATTAATTGGAAATGGTGCATTAATTAGTAGTCTACTGAGGGTTTAAATTAATAGACCAGAGGCATGTCAGATGTAGCCAATCCCAAAACAGGCAAATTGACATCATATTTGTGTTGTTTTTAGTACAATAAAAGGGCTTATTTTGTTGCTTAAATGCAGCGATTAGGCACTGAAAGGCTCTGAGATGCTTGGCTGGCGTGGTAGAGGCTTTTTGAATGAGTGATGACATTCAGTGAAAGCTACGGAAACCGCTGGGGGATTTCGTTTGTGTGCATACTGGTTTGAACGTGGTGAGTGTCTAAGTTTTTAACGAAGTCAAAAGGTTATCAAAGTGACTTCCTAGTTTGCCCCAAGCATCCTTAAGTTTCGGGCTGTAATCATACTGTTGGTAGGTTCTCATCATCCTGTTTTGTTCTGTATGATTTAACACCCTCTCAATAATGTGCTGGTCAACATCCAATGATTGCATAAGGGTTGCTCCAGTTCTTCGTAAGTCATGAGGAGTCCAAGCTCCACCGCTCAACTCAAGCGAATCTCTTAATTTAGAACGACCAACCAGTATCGCCCTTCCCTTCGAATTTAGTTGTCTATCTCCGATTTGTTTTGTTGCGGACTTCAGGCAAACATGGCTAGTATTTTCTTTGTTGGGGAAACACCAGATTGCCGATTCCTGATTTACTTTTAACGCTTCAAATTGCCTAAAGCTAAAGTCAGAGAGGTAAATTTTGTGATTGCCAGCCCTACCCTTTGTGTTCGCCTCTGGTATGTGCCAAACACGATTGATTAAATCAATATCCTCCCATCGCGCCATAAGTGTTTCACCAACACGAGTGCAACATGATAAGCAAAGCCAGATCAAAGTTTGTGTTGATTTAATTAAGCCAGCGTCTGGAATTTTCTGAGAAAGTTCAATTATTTCTAAGTCAGATAAGTACCTATCACGCTCCACAGTTTTATAGCCCTTTTGTGTTGCGTCTGATTTTCTCAAGTTTAAAACTGGATTATCTAAGTGAGTTTTGTAAGGCTTGCGCCCATTTCCCCATTTAAACATCTGTTTTAGTAAGCTCAAGAGCATTTCAGCTGTTCTGTTTTTTCCATCCTTAGAAATATCTTGTAAAACTGTCTTAACATCTGACTCCACTATGTCTTTCAACCTTTTTGAACCTATTGCTGGCAGCACACTTTTTTTAAAATTGCGATCAATGCTTTCCCCGCCATCTTTCCTATTTAAAGTGGCAAACCATGCTTGATATAAATCATATACCGTCAAATTTTCATCCTTACGAGCTATAGCTAACTCGGCTTCGAGAATTTGTTTTTCTTGATAGTCAATTCCATCTTTTGCTAGCGCTTGTATTTCTGCTGCCTTTGCCTTTGCATCCACTAGAGATATGCTGGACTCGCTACTCGATCTTCCAAACGTTTTGGAAATTCTAAAGTCCCGCTGCTTGCACTTAACGGTGTACCTAACAAAAAAAGTCTTCTCGCCATTAGTGGATACGCCAATAAATAAGCCTTTACTTACCCTTATTTTTTGATACTCGGATGAAGGCTTTAACTTCTCAATCTGCATTACTGTCAAATCTGCCATGCACTTTTCCTGCACTAATTTATCGTAGATTTTAGTATATCTGGAAAGATAACTATAGACAATGATGTAATTTAACTCTTTGACTATTAAAGGTTATAACACAACTATAGATTCGTGTAGACAATAATATACCTACATGGGGTGCACGGGGTAGCAAGTTCGAATCTTGCCGTCCCGACCAATAAAATCAAAGACTTACAAATTTCATATTTGTAAGTCTTTTTTTTCAGGGATTTGGTAAAAGGTTTGGTAAAGAAAAATCTTTGATTCCAAATTTCTATTCATAACCTATGTCGAATATTCTGAAACCAGCTAATATCGGTAAGTAGATTTAGGCAGATAGATGTGGTACCTTGAAACCTCGTCATCCGTACTAAATTTCCTTGAATTCATACGGATCGCCTGTTCATCATTTGCCTTTCCAAAGTTACGTTTGTTTTACGTCACTTTTGGGGAACTAAATTTCGGGTAAGCTCACATTAGCAAAAAAGTTAAATGTGAACCAATAGAACCAAAGAGGCTATATCGCCAGGTGCGGCACCTTTTCTATGTGCTATTCAAGCATTGCATGCTGTGACTGTAGAAAGGTGTTTGATATATCATACGCTCGCCCCTTGGTTTGGTAATCTTTTATAATCTTCTCACCTAATGCATTTGCAGTCGCTTCAAGAACCATGCAATCCTGCATTTTCGGAAGGTCTGAAATTTTCCTTTCTATTTCCAGGGCAGCACTTTTTCCAAATTCATAATGAGCCAGTTGATGTAATCGTAGGGCATCGAAAAATATGTTGAATTTCTCCTGCTGAGCGGACGTCGCATTGACCAGTTTGGGTAATATGATTCTGGAATTCAAAGTCGTGTAGACGCTGCTAATCCAACATCCATTTCCATGCTTTTCTTGCGACCAATGAAAATGCCAATTGACATACCAATCTGTCAGGCCATAGGCAGTGCCGCCGTTTGGATGAATGTTTGACGCGGCTTGCAATACCATCTCCAAGGACTGCTCCGGCTTAGCCGTCGCGATGTACCAGGAATACTCCGGCGGATCAAATTTTGTGCTCCAGTTTTTTACGGTGAAGAACAAACTAACGGTACCCAATACGGCATACAGAGCTATGTAATTCCAAAATGAAGTAGGATCGTCAGCACGATAGACTGGTGTAGCAAAGCGACGTGTAACTCTGCCCTGAAATAAGCTGACCACGACTACGATAAAAAAAACGGCGCTAAAGAGCAGTAGCGGGTGAAACCTAAACAAATTTAACGGATTAGACACGTCAGCTCACATTTCTCTATTGTTTAATTTCGTTTTACTTAAATTCGACCGCTATGTGCAGGTAGTTCTCAATCATATGCAGCTTCAATCAGGTTGAGAAAGTTGGAAGATGTTTCCCTCAGGGTCTTCGCCATCGCACATCAATTGAGAAAATCCATCATAACGCTTGAGACCACCCATGACTACGCCTGCACTTAATAATGATGCACGTAGCTCAGGCAGTCCTGATTTAACAGTAAAAACCATTTTGACGTTTGAACTTGAACGACTTAATGGTAGGTCACGCCAGGGCATACCTACCCGGTGAAAGGCAAGCTCTATTCGGCCAGTGTTAAGTACAACCCACTCATCCGAAATCTCCTCGACAAGGTCAAAGGAAAAGTGTTTTTGGTAGAAGCGTTTCAACAACGAAACATCACGTACATAGAGTATGAGTCGATTCATGGAGAGCAGCATAATTAATCCAATAAATTTAGGTGATTTTATGTGGAAATTTATTCTGCCAATTCTAAACAACAATTGGACTAAAGCTTCACAGGTAGTTACGTGCCAACACTTTTCTTTCGAAGAATAACTTTATTCATCAGTTGTGTTTTCAATCCGACCCTAAGCGTTACTCATTAGCTACTGTTTACCATTCGCACTCAACAAAGCGTGTCGCTAAAGGATGAGTCTGTGCGCTTGAATCATTGAATTTCAAAGTGTTGAAACTAGTTTATGGAACTTACAAGATGTTCCGCAAACCAGGTAGGCGGCGGCCGATGTCAGTCACAGCGTAGCTGGCGACAAGCCCCGTCAACGTAAGAAGGGTAACGTGAGCATAAATATTCAGCGGAAAAGTCCGAAAGAGCATTGCCAAGGCAATGATGACCGGCGCATGCAAAACGTAGACGCCGAAGGAACGGTCAGAGAGCCAACGCAGTTTTTTGTTTTCGGCATTGCATTTGCGTGAGAAAAACATAAGCAAGCCGAGCGAGAGACCGACGCCAACGAGTTGCTCCCAAACAGCGTAGCAGAAAGACTGCCAGTGCCACCCTCCAAAGAATGCTTCTGGTGCCGCTGTTTTCGCACCAATGATAATAATCGTAAGCAACAGGGGCGGGCCACAGAATAGGGCTAACTTGCCGCCGATGCGAGCGTACGAGGACGAAGCCATTGGTAGCAACCAACCGTTACGTGCTGTACACAAGCCTGCGAGAAAGAACGCAATGTATTGCACAAAGAAACACAGCTGCATATTTAATACACTAGTCCCGATGGGCTGCACGATGCGCATAGTGAAGGAACCTAAACCAAGAGCGAGCGAGAACAACAAGATGAACGTGCCAGTTGGTACGGTAACTGGCTGTAGATCGTTGGACCGGGGGCGTGCCAAACGCCAAGCCGCAAACGCCAGACTGAAAAGTAGCAACGCAACGGCGAACCAAAGCGGTCCCGTGGAGCCGATGAATTTTCCCGTACGAAGATAATTAACATAAAACTCTACCGGAGGGCCGAAATTAAAGTCCCACGGATTCAATCCCAGCAGAATGAATGGATGAATCAGCAGCATGTAAAGCAATGCCGGAAGTCCTAGACGAAGTAGTCGCTCGCGGACGAATGCGCGTACTCCATGACGGGCGATTGAGCTGTAAGCAAAATAAGCAGAAATAAAGAATAACAGGCCCATGAAAAATGACTGGAGATGAGCCTGCCAAATGATGAACGGAACCTTCTCGGCCAGTGTGGGTTCTTGTGCACTCATAAAGTACCAATCACCAACATGGCTATAAGTCACGCAGACATGGAGATTGACGACCAAGACAATCAGCAAAGTACGAAGATTGTCGATCCATGGTAGACGGACAGTAGTGGATGAAGTCATACGAGCACCTTATGCATGAGGTAGCGCAGCCCAGCCTATGAAAGTAAAGTGGGTCACGCATCATGGCACAACACAGTTAGCAAATCAATATTGAATGGGTCTAAAGTTTGAGGGGCGGCAAGGTGCCTTTTAATGATCTATATTTTATACATTCACTCTTGATATTGAGCAATCCATTTTGATAATGTAGTGCATGATAAATCTGCTCATCCTGAGCAATCGCGGTGATCAGAGCTGACTGCTTATCTGTGCCTCGTTCGACACGAACCGTGCTTTTCCTAAAAATCAAAACTGGTCTGCGTATTGACCCTGGCGGATTTCCGGCCCTCTGTTCTAATGCGAGAGTTAGCGCGGGAGCCGTGGCGTTCGAGAATCTCATTTTTTGCAGCTCGAACCTCGGGCTGAACGCGGCGAGCGTGCAGGCGATTTTTTGCGATACGGGTAGCTTCTTCGAGATCAACTGGTGGGATAGGCCAGAATTGTTCTCCAGAACCTGGATCTCCCACTGTAACACCACAATATCGTTGAACTTCAGGCGGCATTTTCCAGGGCTCAAATAACCAACTGTCGGGTACCTTGCGCAATAGTGGCAACCACCGGCGGACGAACCGCCCCTCCGGATCGTGATCTCGAGCTTGTTTGATCGGATTGTAAACGCGAGTGGTGTTAATGCCTGTGGTGCCAGACTGCATTTGCATCTGGCTCCAGTGGATACCTGGTTCGTAATCAACAAACTGCGTTGCCAGCCAATCCCCTACCCGCTTCCAGTGCAGCCACAGCGGATAGGCCGCCACCGAAACTAGCATGGCGCGCATCCGAAAATTTAGCCAACCAGTTTCTCTGAGCATGACAATGCAGGCATCTACCAGAGGCCAGCCGGTGCGATTCTGAGTCAATGCTAAAAAATGTTCCTGGTTCCACTCGGCCTCGCGCAAACCATCATAGCCACGATGCATATTGCACCATTCTATTTCAGGTTCGGTCTCAAGCTTTTGAATAAAATGACAATGCCAATGAAGACGGCTCATAAATCCTGCCACCCCCTTAGCTGCACGCGAATCAGGGGGCAATTGCTCCAGCTTCTCGGCTGATGCCTGCACCACTTCGCGCATGCTCAAGCAGCCCCAGCTCAAATAGGGTGACAGTCTGGAGCAGGCACTCGGTGCACTTAGGGGCGAAGATATGCCACCTCTATAGGTCGCCCTCCGCTCATTCAGGAAGGACTCAAGCAATGCCAGCCCGTGGGCTCTGCCACCCATTTGCATCTGGGCAGGCTGGTCTTCAGCGCGTTGCCAGTTTTCCCACGCAGGCCAGGATTCAGTAGTCCAAGGCAAGTCAACAGTATCTATGGAGAGCAAAGCTTCCTGAGGACTGTTCATCAAGGTCGCCCATTGGCTATTCCATTGATCACGTTTTGACAGGCGCCGGATTACACCATGTTGACGAAATTCATGCCAGGCAATTCTATTAGCGTGACACCATTTTTCCACCTTCAAATCGCGGGCATAGGTCAACGCATTCCCGGTCTCCTGATGCGAGTAAATTTCTGCCAGGGGCAGCGATTGGTGCAGCCGATTCAGCACATCGACGACCTCGCCCGTGACCACATGCAATCGTGCGCCCAGCAATTGCAATTGCCTGTAAAGGTCGCGCAGGCATTCGCGTAAAAACACAAATTGACGCTGAGAACTGTCGGGACTAAGCCATACAGACGGTTCAATAATATACACGCACAATATTGAACCCAACTGCGCGGCTTTCGCCAGCGCCTCGTGGTCATGCGCTCGGAGGTCACGCTTGAACCAGACCAGTCGTACACTCATAGGAGAAGGTGCCGTCAACGTTGTTAATAATTGGGGCGCATTAGCGCCTCTGAGTTGATTGATAGGATACCCTATTTAGAATTTTAAGGCCTGGCCTAAAAAGTCAGGCCATTAAAGGGAGTACGCTACAAACATGACTTTCGAAGTCTAATTTGCCTTTAAGGTTGTAGATAAAGTAAATGCCCGCATGATGATTTTGCAATTGTCTATTTGAATTACCCATGCAAAAAAGTTGCTATTGATGGATTTTCAAATTACAGTTTTCCAGTATCGATGGCGGCAATATGCCGATCGCTGACACTCATCAATTTTCCAGCAATGCTGAAAAATTGCAGAACTGTCGCTTACATAAATATTTTTCTGGATAATCATGAATACAAAACATTTTTCGAATCGTCGGGCAATGATATTACTCGGGACATTAGTACCGTTTTTTACCACCCTTCCCATCCATGCGCAGATAAGAACTGAGGAAAAAGACAAATACCCCATTGAAGTCGCATTATCTGAACTGGCTAAGCTCGAAAATGACCTTGGCGGTGTTTTGGGTGTATTTGCGCTTAACACTGCCAATTCGGCTCAGTTAGCTTATCGGGCGGATGTGCGCTTTCCGGTTTGTAGCACGTTTAAGGTGCTACTTGTGTCTGCTATTTTGGCACATAGTTCGCAGGTAACTGGGCTTTTACAGCAGAGGATTTTTTATAAGCAAAGTGATCTCGTCAATTATTCGCCTGTTTCTGAAAAACACATTAACGATGGGATGACAGTGGCCGAGCTCTGTGCGGCGGCGATTCAATATAGTGATAACAGTTCCGCTAATTTGTTGATGAAAATGCTGGGTGGTCCTGGTGTTGTGACTGCTTTTGCGCGATCGATCGGTGATAAAGAGTTTCGCTTAGATCGCTGGGAGACAGAGTTAAATACCGCTTTAGCTGGCGATTTACGCGATACTTCAACACCACAAGCTATGGGGCGAAGTCTAAATCGACTCTTGCTGGGAGATGTACTCAGTGTCGAACAACGCAAACAACTAAAGGTCTGGTTAATGGGCAATACAACCGGTGCGACCAGAATCCGGGCAGGTGTTCCGGCCGATTGGCAGGTTGGAGACAAGACTGGGACTGGTGATTTCGGCACTGCGCACGACCTTGGTGTTATCTGGCCGCCAGGACGTGAACCAGTTGTGGTGGCGATTTACACGCGTTTACCTGAGAAAGATGCGAAGGCTCGCAGTGATGTAATTGCATCAGCGGCAGAAATTATTTCGAGGTGGCTTTGATGTTGCATCGCGTCTGCTGCAATCGCAGGCCAGCATCCATCGCAACGAGCGAATTAGTATATACCGTGCTTTATTGACGATCAGGCAAATTACACCGATACGTATTCAAAATCATACGTTTGCCGCATTGCGTGCATTACTTTTTGATTGCTTGCTTAAAATTTCTCAGCAGGAGTGTTTGCAATGTAAATAAGTCGACATTCGAGCCTGTTCAACAAGAATATTCGGCGCAATCTATGTGATAATAAAAAAATATTTTATTCGCTTTAGTAAAATGAGCGCAAAATTTTTATTAAATCCACTTACCAATACCAATGGGATTTAAAGCTATTTTTAACTTTTACAAGAAAAAACGTTGCTCTGTTTCAGGGAATGAATCAATTTTTCTGGATTTAAAAGAATAAAAAGAATATTTTTCGTTCATTTTTGCTGCATTAGCAGTAAGACAGTGAACGAATTCACTAACAATATTACAAATTCCCTTATCGCTTTTATGTCTTTGTTAAGTAGCACTCAGTTGAACACTCAGATTTTGTATGGCGAATCCAATGCGAGCCTGATCCGCCAAGAGACTCTCGCAGATCTGTTGGAAAATACCGCACGTCGAATTCCAGAAAAAATCGCGCTGGAATTTCAGCAGCAGCAAATAACTTATGCCGAGCTCGATTCACGTGCGGACGTCGTTGCGTCTGTGCTGATCCGGGAAGGTGTGCGCCCTGGACATATCGTAGGTTTGTGGTTGCCGCGAGGCATAGACTTACTGGTGATGCAGGCAGGTATTGCTAAAACTGGCGCTGCGTGGCTGCCTTTCGACGCGGATACGCCTATCGATCGCATCGCTATTTGTCTTGCCGATGCACAAGCAATTGGTCTGTTGAGTTGCAACGACTTTGCTGATGTATGCAATGGCTTATGTTGCAAACTTTGGACCGCCGAAGCACTAGTCTCTCTACCACAAAGCAATCTGCTACGGCGCGAAGCGGCTTCACCTGAGTTTCCTGCTTATGTCATCTATACATCTGGATCAACTGGAAAACCGAAAGGCATATTGGTCAATCACGCCAGTATTTGTCATTTTTTGCGTAGTGAAAACGCGGTTTTAGGTATTGAAGAATCAGATAAGGTATATCAAGGTTTTTCAGTGGCATTCGACATGTCATTTGAAGAAATCTGGATTAGCTATTTGGTGGGCGCGAGTTTGTGGCTTGCGCCGAAAGAAATTACCGCTGACCCTGATGCCTTGCCTCAGGCTTTGGAAGTAAATCAGATTACGGTGTTACACGCTGTACCTACTCTGTTGGCCTTGTTTTCACAGGATGTCGATAGTCTGCGGCTGGTCAATCTAGGCGGTGAAATGTGCCCTGAATCATTGGTCAAGCGTTTCAGCCGCCCAGGCCGCCAAATGTTCAATACGTATGGCCCTACTGAGGCAACGGTATCTGCAAGTTTGGCTGTATTGCATGCGGATCAACCAGTGACGATTGGCACGCCTTTACCCAATTATTCTATGATGGTCATTGCTACTGACATAGAAAATGGTTTGCGCTTATTGCCTCTTGGCGAAACTGGTGAGTTGTGTATATCCGGACCCGGTGTCGCAATTGGTTATCTTGGTCGTCCTGAACTTACTGCTGAAAAATTTTTGAATAACCCATGGGCGACGGTCGAAAACGAACGGCGTTTATATCGTACGGGTGACCTCGCTTGCATTCAATCTGACGGTAGTATTCAATGTCTTGGCCGTGCTGATGATCAGATCAAAATTCGCGGTTTCCGGGTTGAGCTCGGTGAAATTGAAGCCCTCCTTGCACAACAACACGGCGTGGGTACGGTCGCGGTTATCCTAAGGCAAGACCAAGGCATTGACCAGATCATGGCGTTTATGGTTCGTGATGACTTGCCTTGTAATCATGGCGAGAATGAGCTTTCTGAAGCTGAATTCAAAACGATCTTACGAGCCCACTTAAGCCAGCTTTTGCCGCCCTACATGGTGCCGTCCAGGTTTGAATTTTTATCGGAAATGCCACGTCTGACGTCTGGCAAGATCGACAGAAATACGCTGAAAAAAATGGAGCTGGCGGTGGCGCTCAGCTCGGGCGAATCCGATACACCAGATAATAAAACTGAAGAGATTTTATTTGCGACCTTAAACACCCTTTTCCCTGGACAGGCTATTCGTCGTACTGCTGATTTTTTTGTTGATCTCGGTGGGCACTCATTGATGGCAGCGCGTCTTGTTTCGTTGCTGCGCAAACATAGTCGTTTTGCGTATTTCAAAATCGCAGACATTTATCAGCAACGAAGCATAGGAAAAATCGCTGAATTATTGGAAGTCGCGGGTGCGGCTCAGGATGTGATGAGCGACGAGCAAACCGACTGGACACCACCGTCTGGCTGGAAGCGATGGATATGCGGCGCGGCTCAGGCATTGGTTATTCCTTGGCTGGTAGCGATACGTATGGTGCAATGGTTGGCACCGTTCTTCACATATCACTTTTTGACTGGTGACCCTGACGATTCCAATACCCGGGCAATTTTGTTTTCTGTCGCAACGTTTTTACTATTGACACTGGCGGAGTTTGGAATTGCGATCCTCGGTAAATGGTTGATTGTCGGCCGCTTAAAAGCTGGACGCTATCCTTTATGGGGTATCGCATATTTCCGATGGTGGCTTGCGGATCGTCTGGTTGAAGCAGCACCGACTTATATGCTGAGTGGATCTTCTTTGTATCCCTTATGGTTGCGTGCATTGGGGGCAAAGATCGGTAAAGATGTCACGATTGGCTCGATTACCTTACGCTCACCGGACTTGTTAGATATCGGAGATGGCGTCAGCATAGGTAGCGCCGTCAATCTGGAAAATGCACGGGTACAACATGGTGAGCTGATTCTTGGTCCTATCACCTTGAAAAAAGACGCGTATGTTGGTTCATATTCTGTACTGGAAGGAAATGTCTGTTTAGAAAATGGTGCACATCTGGACGGCCAATCTGCCTTGGCAGATGGCAACGTAATTCCGGCATATCGGGTGTGGAAAGGTTCACCCGCAAAAGACTATGCAGCGTTTGATCAAGACAGTACACAGGCCCGTCCGCTGTTATCACACAAACGCGCATTCGGCGAATTCATATTTTTTGTCACTGGCGCATTACTGATTGGCGCGCTGTTCTTTGTGCCAGTATTTCCTAGCTTCGTGATTATTGACTGGTTTGATAATGCCGATGCGTTTCCGTGGTTGCAGGGTAACTCGATACCATTTCAATTAACCAAATATTTTGTCCTGGCCTTCCCTGCTACGGCAATCTTGATTTTATGTACTGCCCTGCTTTCGGCCGGTATCCGTTGGTTTATTTTGCCTAAATTAAAGCCTGGCATCTATAAAGTTCACGGGAATACCTATTGCCAAAAATGGTTGGTGAATCAAATTCAAGAATCGAGCTTACATGTCTTACACGGGATCTATGCGACAGTATTTGCCCCATTCTGGTACCGCTTATTGGGTGCAAAAGTGGGCAAAGGTGCTGAGATTTCTACCGCTTTGGGGGTGGTGCCAGATATGCTGACTTTAGGTGATGAGACATTTATCGCCGATGCGGTTTTGCTTGGCGATGAAGAAATTGATGTGGGTTGGATGCGCATGCAACCCACTGTCATCTCAAGACGGAGCTTCGTCGGTAACGGCGCGTATATTCCAGATGGCACCATCTTGCCTGAGAATGTATTGATTGGGGTTCATAGTTGCGCTCCGGATAATGCCTTAATGAAGGACGGCGACACATGGTTAGGATCTCCTCCAATACATTTGCCGGCACGTGAAGAAACGAAAGGCTTTCCTGAAAGCCTGACATTTAAACCATCATTTTTCCGGCGTATAGGACGAGGTTTGGTCGAGGCCTTTCGGATCATCGCGCCGCATGCCATTGTGATTGCGGTCGGTTATACAGTAGTGCTGAATTTAATGCCGCTGGCAGGTGATGATCGTTGGATGGAAGTGTTTTTGTCGTTATTGGTTGCTGGTTTGCTTTATGGTGTTGGTAGCTTTGGTTTTGTGTTGGTGTTTAAGTGGCTGCTGATTTATCGTTATAAGAAAGCCAGTGTTCCGATGTGGACTCCATTTGTCTGGCTATCTGAAGGCATTACCAATTTGTATGAAGGGGTAGCGATCCCCAATTTTATGCGCTATCTGCGCGGCACCCCATGGCTGCCGATCGCCTTTAATTTATTGGGATGCAACATCGGCAAAGGGGTATATTTAGATACGACTGATATCACTGAGTTTGATTGCGTTCGCATCGGCGATTATACTGAAATCAATGCACTGGCTTGTCCTCAGACTCACTTGTTTGAAGACCGTGTGATGAAAATTGATCATGTCACGATTGGTGAGCGGGTTTATATGGGCGCACGCAGCTCGGTGTTATACGGCGCAGAAGTGGGTAATGGGGCTAGTTTGGGAGCTTTAACGCTGGTAATGAAAGGTGAATTTATTCCGGCAAATTCAAGCTGGCGCGGCTGTCCTGCTGCAATGATGACTTAATTCCCTCCTTAGGGCTTCTGATGGAACAGCATTTGCCTGCTTTTTTATGGCCACTCCAGTCACACACAGCGCTGGAGTATTTTATTGCTAAAGATGTTGTCGTCATTTATATCACCGTTCCAGAAAATATTGAACGCGATGCGGCCAGACAATCTCTGCGCCTGGCCTTAACAGAAATGCTGGTTTCCGCATTCGATTGCCCTGCGCAGCAGATACGCATAATAAGCATCATTGCTAAAGGGAACTTTGCGCTTGTTGCAGAACAAGAATTATTTATTTCTATGAGTTATGAGGCGGGGATTGCCATTGCCGCTATCAGCGCCAAAAATCAGCTTGGCATCGATATTCTTCGATTAACACCAGAAATAGAATGGCAAGATCTTGCTCGTTTGTACCTTGGGGAGCAAAAAACTTCAGAGATTCTTGCTGCTCCTGTCCTAAATCAATTTAGATTATTTACAAAATATTGGACGCAACTTGAAGCCAAACTCAAATCCAACGGAATGACTTTGACAGAACACGAGAACCAAATCAGTGCCGCAAATCGTCATCTGTTTGCGGACACTGAATTATTTTCGCTCCAAGTTCCGGAGACTTATGTTGCCAGCCTCGCTCTGTTGACTATGCACTAAGTTTTAATCAGCGAGACAGCTCAAACATTTCAAACTTAAGGTGCTTGGCGAGTACCATCACTACTACCTCATCCCAAATATAAAGTTTAGCATCGCCTCTTTGGTCTGCTCCACTTTCATTTGCAGAGCATCACCATTTTGCCTTAGACAAAATAATCAGCCATTTTTTGCAAAATAAAATTTCTAAATGACCTGCTTGCACACCGCTAGAGCAATCAAATACAGGGTTTACATGATAAGCGCGCTGTCTGTAATCACGACATACAAAAATCTCACGGCGCCCCAAACGCATCAAAAAAGAAGTTGGTGCCAATTGCAAACTGAATCGTGTATCGAAAGCTTGTTGTATGTATGCCATGGTGAATCTCCGTGTCGGTAGATAATACAAAAATATCATGAAGGACATCTTCGAAACTTTTTATAATCACTGCGCTCGTCTTTTGTCCATGGAAAGTACTTTAACATAAAATACTGTATATGCAATCAGTATTTGTTTTATTGTTGCTTATCTCTGACATGTAAAATTCTCTTCAAAATATCTGACGTGCTTGCTGGTATTGGCTTAGCGGGCATTTCCATTGATTTTTAAAAAATCTTTTGAAGTTTCGTGGATAAGACAATATACTGTATATTTAATCAGTATATTGTCTTATCTTATGCTTACTCAACCTCCATTGCCAATCAGTCGCACTCATTTGCCGGGTGGAATGGAGAGTCTTCACCCTGATATTTGGCGCGCATCACAATTAGCCCAAGATAACCATGCTACGTTGAGCAGCGGCTATGTGGCGTTGAATGAAGAATTACCAAATGGTGGCTGGCCTTTGGGGCAACTCATTGAGATTCTGGTCGCGCAGGCTGCAACGACAGAAATCAAACTGCTATTACCTGCTTTAAGAAACTTAGGGAACCGTCCCGTTGCGCTACTCGCACCACCACATATCCCGCTGGCCTGTGCTTACCAGACAGAAACGAGCATGAACATTCCTTTACTATGGATAGCCAGCGCTAAACACATCGACAGTTTGTGGGCTGCAGAGCAAATTCTTAAAAATGGTAGCTGTGGTGCCTTATTGTTCTGGCAAACACAAATTAAAACGGAAGCCTTGCGACGATTGCATCTGATCGCTCAAAAATCGCAAACTCTGTTTATTGTTATACGCCCCTTGCAAACTGCACAATCGCCATCTCCCGCGGTGTTGCGACTGGCGCTCAAGCCTCAGGCATCGGGAATACAAGTTGATATACTCAAGCGGCGTGGCGCTGTCAGCGATACACCTTTGTTTTTATATCTGAACAATCACCCTTACCTGACTCTGAGATCTACTGAGTATACGCAGCCCGACAAGATCAACAGGTTTGGTAAAGACGTTGATTTTCTCAGTAATTTGAAAAATGAATTATCAAAAGAGGCAGTAAAAGATCTACACAGTTCTGCCGGCGTTAAATGAGTTACCGCTATGCCTGACGCCATACGCTTCACCAGAAAAGCACCGATCAACAAACCTGCACTGCATAGCGAGACATTGTGGATTGCAGTGCATTTACCGGCACTGCAGCTGGAAGTATTTGTTCCGCTTTGGCAGCAAGTGGAACGTGAGTCTGCAAGCGTCGTCTTAAAAAAAAACCGCGTGATCGCTATGTCGGATGATGCACGCAAGGCAGGTGTGCGAGCTGGTATGCGGCGCGGTGGCGTGCAGATGCTCTTACCGGAGGCACAGTTTTTTGCACAAGATAATGAAAGAGAAGCTGCAGCGATATCGGCTATCGCACTGGCTTTACTGCGCTACACCCCACAAGTCAGTATTGCCGACAATGCGAGCATCTTGCTCGACATCGGCGCCAGCCTTCGATTATTTGGTGGCTTACGCTCCTTGCGCCAGCAAATCCGATCCACCGTTAATACTCTAGGCTATAGCCTGACAACAGGATGTACGCCGACAGCCAAATCTGCATGGCTATTTGCCATTCACGCTGCACGTCATCAACACCGTCAACGTCAGGGGCATGTTTGTTTGCAGATATCACGTTTGCACAAGGCACTGGATCAGTTGCCCATACACTTATTGATGAACGCACTTGCGTGGCAGGATTTTTTACATGGACTAGCATGTTATCGGCTGGCAGATTTACGTGCCCTGCCGCGTCCGGGTCTGCAACGTCGATGCGGAAAGACTGTGCTGGAGGAGCTGGATCAAGCCTATTCTTTGCACTCAGCACCACAAATATGGGTAGTTGCCGATCCGGAATTTCATGCCAGACTTGAACTACCAGATCGACTGGACAGTACCGACGCCTTATTTAGTTACAGCCGCAATCTATTGTGCCAATTATCAGGATGGCTCAATGCCCATCACCTGGCGGTCAAACATATGCGTCTGGAATTACAGCATGAGCGTGGTCGTCAGGCTGTGCCGTCCAGCATGCTCGATATTCAACTCGCCGAAGCAAGTTGGCAAGAAGCGCACTTGCTGCCACTATTTAAAGAAAAGTTAGCACACCTCCACTTACCAGCAGCCGTAATTGCTCTAAGCTTGCATGCTCCTCATACGGTAGGGCTGGAAGTGCCTAGCGATTCTTTGTTTCCAGACACCTTGAGCAGACCAGAAGAACATCAGCATCTACTAGCGCTACTGGTAGCGCGCTTGGGAGCTAATCATGTGTTACGCCCATTACCCAAGGAAGATCACCGGCCTGAGGTCGCTAATCAATGGATATCGGTGATGCACAACGATAAGTTATCCGATAAAAAAGTAGCGTCCACCCCATTACTCAGACCCAGTTGGTTGCTCAACCAGGCGATTGCTCTTGAAGTGCGCAGACATAAGCCCAGCTTTGGTTCTGAGTTGAGCCTGATTTCCCCCGCTGAACGTATAGAAGCTGGTTGGTGGTCAGATCAGACCCAGGTACGCGATTATTTTGTCGCAGTAGATAGCAATCATGTGCGCTACTGGATTTACCGCGAACGGCCTTCGCACGCTGAAAATGCAGAACCAAGCTGGTTTTTACACGGCATATTTGGCTGACCTGCGCAAAATTGCACCATGAAATTTATGAACACAAGCTCAGTGAGCAGCGCATCGACATCGATCCTGCCAGCCTATGCAGAATTATTCTGCCTTTCTAATTTTAGCTTTTTAGAAGGCGCGTCTCATGCTGAAGAATTGGTCAAACGCGCAGCCACACTGGCTTATCAAGCGCTGGCGATCACCGATGAATGTTCCTTTGCTGGTATCGTCCGCGCACATGATGAAGCAAAAATACAAAAATTACCGTACATCGTTGGAACATATTTCAAACTCAGTCAGCAGGATGCGGGTCTACCAGATACAACTCTCATCGCATTGGCAAGCAATCGCGAAGGATATGGAAATTTATCAGAACTGATTACCTTAGCACGCAGCCGTTGCACGAAAGGCAGCTACCTGCTGACACACAAAGATTTACATACGCCGCCAGAAGGATATGAACATTTAGCTGGCTTGCCCGATTGTTTGCTCATTTTAGTCCCGGACTATCCAGTCAAACCGGGTATTCTGGCGACACAAGCCACGTGGTGCGCGCAATATTTCAGTGACAGAATTTGGATGGGTTTAAACTTATTATTGCAATCAGGCGATAGTTATCAACTACAGCAAGTCACCCATATTGCCAACGAATATGTACTACCGGTGGTGGCGCTTGGTCACGTACTGATGCACGTGCGTTCTCGTAAGCCATTGCAGGATACCTTGACCTCAATACGTTTAGGAAAACCCGTCGCCGAATGTGGCTATGCATTGGCATCCAATGCCGAGCAGCACCTACGCTCAAGATTCCGGCTAGCCAATATTTATCCGGCGGACACCCTCGCTGAGACGATTCGAATCGCCAATTTATGCCGGTTTTCATTGGATGAATTACGCTATGAATATCCGGAAGAAGTCATCCCTAAAGGTCAGACGCCTGCCGCTTACTTACGTAGCGAAGTCTATCTGGGGGCACAATTGCGCTATCCGCAAGGTGTATCAGAAAGTCTTAAAAAAACCATAGAACATGAACTGCATTTAATTAATGAGCTAGCCTATGAAGCTTATTTTTTAACCGTGCATGACATCGTTAAATTCGCTCGCAAGCAAGGCATACTCTGCCAGGGACGTGGCTCAGCGGCTAATTCCGTAGTCTGCTATTGCCTCTACATTACCGAGGTCAATCCCGAAGTCAACAGCCTGCTGTTTGAACGTTTTATTTCCAAAGAGCGTGGTGAGCCCCCCGATATTGATGTTGATTTTGAGCATCAACGGCGCGAAGAAGTCATCCAGTACATTTACCAAAAATATGGTCGCAATCGCGCCGCGCTGGCAGCAGCCGTGCATACCTACCGGCCGCGTGGTGCTTTACGTGAGACAGGTAAAGCACTGGGCATCGATGAAGCCTTCATCGATATGGCAGCCAAATCGCATCACTGGTTTGACGACAAACATGATTTATTGGCGCGCTTTACAGAATGCGGGCTCGACACCAACTCCATGCAAGCACAACAATGGGCCAGCCTGGCTAGTCAGCTATTACGTTTTCCACGCCATTTGTCACAGCACAGCGGTGGTTTTGTGATTGCCAGAGGTAAATTATCCCGATTAGTACCGATAGAAAATGCCGCCATGAAAGACCGTCGCGTCATTCAATGGGATAAGGATGATCTTGAATCGCTGGGGTTATTAAAGGTCGATATTCTGGCACTCGGTATGTTGTCAGCACTTCGGCGGGCGTTTGAATTAATGAAAACTCTTCATGGTAAGCCCACACGTATGCAAGACATTCCACGTGAAGACCCAGCGACCTACGCTATGCTGTGCAAAGCCGATACAGTCGGCGTATTTCAAATTGAATCACGTGCGCAGATGAGCATGCTGCCACGCCTGAGGCCACGTGAATTTTATGATTTAGTTGTGCAAGTTGCGATTGTACGCCCGGGGCCGATACAAGGTGGTATGGTGCATCCTTATTTGCGTCGTCGTCAGGGTTTGGAAGTCGTTGAAACCTATCAAAATCCGGCGATGCAAAAAGCCTTGGGACGTACGCTGGGCATTCCTATTTTTCAGGAACAAGTGATGCAAATCGCGATGCTGGCTGCTGATTTTACCGCTGGCGAAGCGGATGGATTACGCCGTGCGATGGCCGCCTGGAAACGCAAAGGTGGTTTAGATGCCTACCATGATCGCATCGTCAATGCCATGGTCAAAAATAACTACACACTTGAATTTGCAGAAGGAATTTTTGAGCAAATGAAAGGCTTTGGAGACTATGGTTTTCCTGAAAGTCATGCCGCCAGTTTTGCTATTCTGGCCTACGTTAGTAGTTGGATTAAACGGCATGAACCCGCTGTCTTTTTATGCTCGCTGCTCAATTCGCAACCAATGGGTTTTTATTCCCCGTCGCAACTTATTCAGGATGCGAAAAGACATGATATTCAGGTCAGACCGATTGATGTAATGCACAGCAATTGGGACTCTTCTTTGGAAACCACCGATCTACCGGAGAAGCTCAACGCTTACACGCAAACCACCCAATCTGCAGTGCGTTTAGGCATGTCGCTACTGAGCGGCATGTCCGAAGCAGCCGCACTCAGAATACAAGCAGCGCGTACAACCGCCGCTTTTACCGATGTCGCTGATCTGGCAAGGCGTGCGCAACTCAATCGTCATGATTTACATGTCCTAGCTGCCAGCAATGCCCTGCATAGCCTGGTGGGTCATCGCCGTCAGGCCTTATGGTCAGCGGTCGGCGCGATGCCAGATAATGATTTATTGCGTCCTCTGACGATAGAAGAATATAAGCCCACTTTGACTGTGCCTAGTGAAGCACAAGAGATCGCAAGCGATTATCAGACAACAGGTTTTAGTTTGCAGCGTCATCCACTGGCTTTGTTGCGCCAACAATTACTGGCGAAGCGTTTTTTACCTGCCAGCATGTTAAATACCTTTCAGCAAGGTCAATTTGCCAGAGGTTGTGGCATAGTCACTGTCAGGCAGCGGCCAGGCACCGCCAAGGGTGTGATGTTTTTAACCATTGAAGATGAAACCGGCACTGTCAATGTTTTAGTTTGGCCAGCACTGGTGGAACAGCAACGTCGCGAACTGCTAGGGGCAAGCTTGCTGGGTGTTTATGGGATATGGCAACGTGAAAATGAAATGTGTCATTTATTAGCAAAACGATTAGTTGATCTCTCTCATTTGTTAGGCCAGTTAGAAGTGGCCAGCAGAGATTTTTGTTAAAATATATGCCACTCCTAAAGACCACCAAAAAAGCGCGATTCCTATCAAAGGTAGACCTTGAATACCAAAACCAGCATCACCACAGAACAGCACGCTGCTGTACTTAGCAAATCGGATCGCAAACAACAACAGCAAAGTTTGATCGCTGCATCTACCGCCCACGCAGTACACGATGGAATGACAGATTTGGTGTATGTCCTCCTGCCGATCTGGCAAAGTCAATTTGGCATCAGCTACGCAATTGCTGGCCTAATGCGCGGTATCTACGCCGGATGTATGGCTGGTTTTCAAATCCAGGCCAGCAAATTTTCAGAAAAATACGGACGTAAAACCTTGTTAGTCGGTGGCACGGCACTAGCAGGGATCGCCTATATAATCGCAGGACAAACTGCCACTTTAATTGGACTCATTGCCGCACTGGCACTAGCAGGTATTGGTGCCAGCACCCAACATCCCCTTGCCTCTTCCCTGGTAGCAGATGCATACGACGAAGATAAATTACGCTCAAGATCCGCACTGGCCACCTATAACTTTGCAGGTGATATAGGAAAAATGGCACTACCCGCAGCTGTGGGTGTGGCATTGACCTGGTGGAGCTGGCGTCAGAGTGCAGGATTTGTTGGATTATTCGGAATCGCAGTTGCACTTTGGCTTGTCTGGGCGATACGTGAAAAACCTCATAGCCAGACATCTACAGGCATAGAATCGAAAGTCGAATCACAGCCCGAACGAGTCGTCACTGTGAAAACCTACGCATCCTATAGCGCAGGCTTTCACGCTTTACTCGCCACCGGTGTCGTCGATACAGCGACACGTATGGGATTTCTAACCTTTTTGCCCTTTGTATTGAAGGACAAGGGAGCAACTACCGCGACGATCGGCCTGGCATTGTCATTACTGTTTGTTGGTGGCGCTGCGGGAAAATTAGTCTGTGGCTATCTGGGACGTCGCATCGGCATGCTAAAGACTGTCTGGTTTACTGAAATACTGACTGCTATTGTCATCCTTTGTATCCTGAATCTGCCACTCACCATTGCCCTCATGACTTTACCGATTATCGGACTGGCACTCAATGGTACATCATCGGTACTCTATGGCAGCGTGCCTGAGCTGGTTGATGCCAGTGACCGCACACGTGCCTTTGCTCTTTTCTATACCGGCACCATCGGTGGAGGTGCACTATCCCCAATATGCTTTGGCTGGCTTGGCGATCACACCAATATCGTCTTAGCGATGCAATGTGTTGCAGCATTTGTTTGTTTGACGTTACCGTTGGCATGGATAGTCAATCGAGAACTACCAAAATAAATCCCATTCGTCATCAACAAACGTCCCCAAAAAAGCACCCATGAAAATGAGCGCTATGCGTGGACGAAACCAACAGGTTTTTACTTTGTTCGCTCTTTTAACACATTCGCTACCAAAGCATCAATCACCTGAAACGTTGCCTGCGTGACTTCGCCGCGACTCATTTTCGGGTTACTTTCTGCAAGCATGGAACTATTAGTCAAGTAACGCCCATTAACAACAAACGTTGGCGTACTGTTTACTTCGTAATTTTCTACCACCTTAGCCAAACGCGTTAATGAAGTTGTTACCGAAAAGGAATTATAGGCATCAATAAACTTTGTTTTATCAATGCCATTTTTGATCGCCCATTCCAGATTATCTTCGTCTGTTCGTAATGGTTGATGATTCTGGTGCCATGCTTCTAATACTTTAGCATGCAAATTTTGCTCAAGTCCGAGTGCATCCAGAGTCAGAAATAAATGCGCTTCTGCATCTTTAGGCCCATGGTATGGCAAATGAATACGTCTGAACGTGACCTTGTCACCCTGCCTCTTTATCCACTCAGCCAGATCAGGCTCAAGCGCATTACATGCAGGACAGTGATACATAAAAAATTCAATCACCTCTACCTTGCCCGGCGCTGTCTTTACTTCCTGCGGCGAGCTCAAACCAAGGTAATCAACGCCTTTCTGCGGCGTGACCGGTGAAGCCATGGCTATCGATGAGATAAAAGCACAAACGATAACTGATAATTTAATAAAACTCATACAATCCTTAGAAAAACAGACTTGTTTTAATAGAAGCTATAACGCCACCGAAGTAAGCTGACGAAAGTTCTTTTTATTTCAATTTACGGACTTAATTCATATGCCAATATCGCCGTGTATTGGTCAGAGTCAAATTTTTTACCCACAACCAGCATTTGTCCCTGCAATTCAGAGTTATAGTTGAACGTAAAAAAATCACCGTCTTTCTCCATCTCTTGCCAGTGATCCGCTTGTACCAGGGCCATTTTTTCAAAAATCGTGGCATTGATCTTAAATGTGTACGTACGATTGAGCTTAAGCCGATACATGACAGGTGCTTTTTGTATCGAGACCAGATGATACGGCAACTCAAAAGTATGCACAAAACTTCCGGAAAACTCAGGACTTCTGGTGGCCTCCCAAGCTTCTATCGGTGAAATATTACTGTGAAAAAAGGTTGGCTCTACTTGTGGCAAAGACTCAAACTCACGCTGGGATAAATGAGAAGTTCTCTGCAACTGCCATTGCTCATCGACCGGAAAATGACTGAAAACGAATTGCTCTGGCGGCGTCAAAAAAAACGCTTCAGACAGTTCTTTTTTAAATTTTCCGTCCTTGATGTACCCTGCTCCCCACGTCGAATCGACCAAATACCAACTCCCATTGATACGGATTGCGTTCCATGCGTGGTTCGGTTTGTCGAAATGTTGTCCTTGGGAAGTGCCATAAGCTTTTGCATAACCCGAAATACTTATTACTTCCAGACCGGCATCTTTTGCCATTTTTTCAAATAGATTAGAAAACCCAAAGCAAACGCTCTTGCGCTTTTTCATCACATCTTCAACGCTCATATCCTCTAGTCGACCTGATAAAAAAGCATCCGCATCATAGACGATGCGATCGGTAATCCAACGATAAATAGCACGGGCTTTTCAGCGTCAGTATGCAAGCCTTGCGTGAGATAGGCTACCAGCAATTGACGATCTGCCTCTACTTCAGGTGAAGCAGACAGCACGTGGGCATCAATGGCTGCGATTTGCTGATCGCTCAATTCGTGTGCGTAGCAACAGACATTGAGAAAAAATAAAATCAGAACCACGCCAGAAAAAAACGAACGGGGTAAAGCCTTAAAAAAAGCACCTGTGAAGTTCATGTTAATACCAAAAACACAAGGAAGGAATGGCGAAAAGTTCTGGAAAGTCACGCAATTTATTATAGTTGAGTATGATCTCTTCCGAGATGACATCATCAAATTAAAATTTAAGTAATATTAACAACATCGTATTCTGCGATATTGGAAATTTTAAAAATGATTTTCAACGCACTTTTGATTCTAATGCAACGAAATATATAGCCGTCGCGTCAAGGATCAAATCAAATTGTCCACCATAAAAAATGGCAACCCATTAAGGTTGCCGTTTTCACATGAAGAATGCGAGAAAAAACGAATTACTCTTCGTCTTCCTGTTCTGGCATCTTCAATCGACCAGTGTGGTAATCGTATTCATAGACTTCACCATAACGACCCCATTCAATCGCCACTTCCAGCACGCGTTTAGCTTCATCAGCTTTGAGGAATTCTTCCAGTAACTCCAACAGCGGCTGCTCAGATAAGCTGCCATTTACTTCCATTTCCAACTTGCGACGAATATGTGCCGCTAGTGGGACGTGCATCAATAACTGCTCTCCAAACAACTCTTGTTTCTCTGCCTGTTCGGCGTCGAAATATTTTCGACCGAGTGGCGTCAAAATAATGTCGCCTTTTTCCAGAACTGCAAAACCTAACAAACTCAAGGCTTCATACGTAGGGAACAGTTCTTCATCTGATAATTCTGCTTCTTCCGCCAATTGTGGCAAGTCGGCACGACCATTGTAAGGCGCCTCGGCGACCATATCCAAAATCGCTTCGATACGGCTAACGTCAGTATCTGGCAAGCGATAGCCAAGATGTTTAGAACTTGGTACTTCGGAACTGGCCTCGTGCGTCGTGCGCATCGTCATCAAACCATACACCTCATCGATCAATGCCCGTACTTCCGCCGACTCAACATTACGTGGGCGCGGCAAATCAATTTTGACTTCACAGCGGATCGTACCCGGATCGCTGGACAGAATGATAATGCGGTCTGCCATCACCACCGCTTCTTCGATGTTATGCGAAACGATCAAAATACCTTTCGTCGATATCTTATCTTCATCCCACAATTCCAACATATCATTGCGCAGAGTTTCACCGGTCAATACGTCGAGCGCCGAGAAAGCTTCATCCATCAACAAAATATCAGGATTGGTCACCAGTGCACGGGCGATACCAACACGTTGCTTCATACCACCGGACAACTCGCGTGGCAACGCACCACCGAAACCAGCAAGACCGATCAGTTCTAACACGGCATCGGCGCGTTCCTCACGTTCTTCGGCTGGCACACCTTGTGCCTCCAGCCCTAATTCAACGTTTTGTTGCACTGTCAGCCAAGGAAACAAAGCAAATGACTGGAATACCATCGCCACCCCTGCGACCGGTCCGAAGATAGCCTTATCGCGATAAGCAACCTTACCTTTGTCCGCGGGAATCAAGCCGGCCATAATGCGCAGCAAGGTGGACTTACCCGAACCCGATTTTCCAAGCAAGGCAACGATTTCGCCTTCTTTCAATTGAAAATCTACTTTATCCAGAATCAAACGGGACTTGCCGTCTGTTGCTTTGAAGGACTTAGCGACCTGCTGCAGGTCTATCAATAAATTTTGATTCATCTTTATTTCTTTCGGACGACATTCCGTCTACGTAAGCGGCAAAGGGTTTTAAGCAATTAAATAGTGATCACAAATTGATCCACATCATGATCATTAGCGAATACGATCTTCCGCCAACAAATACAATTTACGCCAGAAAAAACGATTCAATAAGGTAACAAAAATACACATCACACCAATACCCAAAGCAATGCGATGAAAATCACCGGTTTCGGTCATTTGTTTGATGTAACTACCCAAACCATCGGCGACCAGCGTAGTTTTACCCCAGGTCACATATTCCGCCACAATACTGGCATTCCATGAGCCACCACTGGCAGTAATAGCACCAGTGATATAACTAGGGAAGATCGCAGGCAAATAAACCCGTTTCCATTTCAGCCAACCTTTCAAACCCAGGTTATCAGCAGCCAGTCGCAATTCATTTGGAATCGTAGCCGCACCGGCAACGACGTTAAACAAGATATACCACTGTGTACCAAATACCATTAAGGGGCTTAGCCAGATGTTTGGCGTCAGATTTAACGACACCATCACAAACACGACCAGTGGGAACATGAGATTAACTGGGAACGCGGCCAGGAATTGTGCAACAGCCTGGACTTTTTGCGAATATTGGGGGCGTAAGCCTATCCAGACTGAAATCGGCACCCATACCAATGAAGCAAGGCCAATTAACAGCATTACGCGAACCAGCGTAATCGTAGCAAGCCCGAAGACGCGGATAACTTCACTCATCCCCACGTCACTGTGAATAAAACTGATCAGACGGAAAATTGCGAGTAAGGTGACGACAGTCAGTAGCCCATCCCAAATACGGGACCACATAGGGCTCATCGGCTTTTTCAATGCGCGCTCAGAAGTACCATCGTAAGTAACACTAAACCACCCTAAACCACGGCTCAAAAATGCCCAGAAACTCTCTGTCCACGAACGCACCCAACTACTATTACGCATCCAATCCAGTAACCACGATTGCTGCGCCGTTTCGCCTTGCGATTCTTCAAAGCGGAATTTATCTGCCCATGCCAATAATGGACGGAAAAATAATTGATCGTAGAGAAGAATACCCGTCAACATTGCAGCAATTGCCCACGCAATTGCATAACCATCCTTGGCTTCGATGGCGACCGCTATATACGAACCAATACCAGGTAATTTGATGTCCTGACCAGCCACAGAAATCGCTTCAGCCGCTACCAGTAAGAACCAACCACCAGACATCGACATCATCATGTTCCAAAGCAAGCCAGGCATCGCAAACGGCAATTCAAGTCGCCAGAAACGTTGCCAGGAAGATAATCTAAAAATATGCGCAGCTTCTTGCAGTTCAGCAGGAACCGTCCGCATTGATTGATAGAGGCTGAACGCCATATTCCACGCTTGCGAAGTAAAGATGGCAAACATGGCTGCACACTCAACACCAAGTAGATTTCCCGGAAATAAGGCAATAAAAGGAGCGATTGTAATCGCCTGAAAACCTAAAATTGGTACGGACTGCAAAATATCTAAAGCTGGGATCATGATTTTTTCAGCAGCGGCGTACTTCACCGCAATGGCAGCAAATACGAAGCTGAATAAAAGAGAAAATCCCAGCGCAGTAAACATGCGCAAAATAGTTCTGAGCAAATAGTAAGGAAGGTACCAAGGATCGAGAGAAACTTGCAATGCTTCACCAACTGAGAATGGTCGGCTCATCTGCATTGCTGCAAAAGCGAAAATACTGAGTAAAGCCAGGATCAAAGGTAGTAAAGCCCAGTCCCAACGATTAGGACCTTTATCATCGACGACCACATCGTCACGCGTCTGGAGCTTGAATAGTTCAAACATGCATACCACCTTGCAGCAAGCGTTTCATCAAAAAAGCATCATTCATATGCAACAAATTACCTCCTCAGTTACTTAGGCTTCATCAGTAACTCCGGGATAAATTATTGCCGGATGATCACGCAAAAATTTGCACGCCAAACGACGGTTCGATATCGACGAATCAGGTAGAAAAGCCAGCGCATGCCGGGAGAACTACTACCCACATTTTAGCAAGGTAGCAGCAGGACATCTGCGGTTACATTGCAGTGTTGTGGTCGACGTTTGATCGACAACTATAACCATCCACAGAACGAATTCCAATGAGAAGAAGCCCGCACTTTAACACAGGGAGAGACCTGTTCACAATATGATGCGATGCAAAATAATCTTTATATTTTTAACCTCTAAAATTCACTAAATCATTAATAAATGACCAAAGTCACAGAGACTATTTCTGAGAGGTAGAGATACGATTTTTTAACAACAAAATTAGATCATTTCGCTCACTTTTGTTAGCAAAATCGAGCGCTGTCATGCCAGCGTCATTTTTAAGGCTTATGTCCGCACCGCTATCAATCAAAATTTTTGCTGTGTCGTACTTTCCAAAATTTAGTGCCATCATCAGTGGCGTTGTTTTATTTGGAGACTCAGAATCAATATATGCGGCATGCTCCAATAAAAAATTCAGTGTTTCAACGCTACCGCTTGCCGCAGCGTAATGCACGGCAGCCCAGCCAGGTTGATTCACTTCAGCACCAGCTGCAACCAATTTTTTTACTGCCTCTACATTCCCGAAAAAGCTTGCCAACATCAGCGCCGTATCACCATTGCGAGCATGTTGTTCAAGTTTAATATCGCGCGCACTCAAAAGAGTATCAATCACCTTCATTGATTTTTCTCTGATCGCAATCATTAACGCTGATTCGCCGCGCAACTCGTCAACCGAATTTGGATCCATGCCACGCTGCAGCAAACCACTGACTGTTGCAGGATCATTAAATTTGACAGCAAAGATAAAATCATCATAAGAACTACTCGCAGCTAACACTACGTGATGAACGCCAATCAGAAGAAATAAGCCACAGATCGTTTTCGCAAGCAATCGGCCAAACGGTTTCAACGCAATAAAGTTAACTATCATTTTCATCTTTACCACCCTATCGTTTTCAATTAGATATCCTGTGAATTTAAGCTGCAAACTGAAAAAGATTAAAGAAATTTTCCGTGGTGATTTTCTGCACTTCATTCACTGAAATACCTTTGATATCCGCTAAAAATTCTCCTACATGACGTACAAAACCTGGCTCATTCATTTTGCCACGATGCGGAGCTGGTGCTAGATATGGAGAATCCGTTTCGATCAAAATTCTGTCCAATGGCAAGGCTTTTGCAACCGCCTGCAAATCTTTCGCGCTCTTAAAAGTCAATATGCCGGAAAATGAAATATAGAAGCCCATTGCAACAGCAGCCTGCGCTACCTCTAAAGATTCTGTAAAACAATGCATGACTCCTGCCACCCCGCCATGCTCTACGCCTGCACCTTCTTCCTGCATAATACGAATCGTATCTTCAGATGCTGCACGCGTGTGAATGATCAGGGGTTTCCGGCAGATTCTGGAAGCGCGTATATGCTGACGAAAGCGCTCTCTTTGCCATTCCAGATCACCTTTTAGTCGAAAATAATCCAGACCAGTTTCTCCGATGGCAATAATTTTCGGATGCTGCGCCAGCTCTACCAATTGTTCTGCGCTGGGCTCAGGTGTTTCCTCATAATCCGGATGGACACCGACCGAGGCATAAATATGCGGATATTGCTCTGCCAACGCTAACACTTGTGGAAAATCCGGTAAATCAACAGAAACGCATAATGCGTGGCTCACACCGTTGTCTTCCATTTTTTGCAAAATTTCAGGCATGCGTCCGGCTAACTCCGGAAAATTAATATGACAATGGGAATCTACGTACATAATGAGACCAGATAAAAAATAAATGGCAGCCGTAGCTGCCAGGATAGTAAGGTCAATTGCTCAGATCAAAAAGTGACCCGTGTGCAATGAAACTTAGAAAAATAACTAGCGATGCTGAGCGATTACATCAATAACAGCCTGTGCGGATATATTAGCAGTATCGCGCAGCAAGGTATGGTGCATTTCTGTAAATCGTTCTTTCAGACTACTTTGCAACTGATCACTATTTAATTGCTCCCAAAGCGCATCGGCCATTGCTAATGGTGTTGCCGCAGATTGCAAAAATTCTGGTACCACAAAATCACGTGCAAGAATATTGGGCAAACCTATCCATGGCTGGTAGCCCATATGCTTCAAGATCTGCCACGATGCTTCCATCATCTTATATGCGATCACCATAGGCTTTTTGAACAGTGCGACCTCTAATGAAGCGGTGCCTGATGCCACTAGCACAACATCTGCCGCCGCGATAGCGGTGTGAGACCTGCCATCGATCAACAAGACTGGAACCCCTTCGAGCTTCGCCGCCACGACCAATTTAATGTAATAGCTACGTTGCTTATTACCAGCCATAGGGACGACGATTTGAAGGTGCGGATCGCGTTCCAGCAAAATCTTTGCGGTACGTATGAAAGCTTCAGTATTGTATTTAATTTCAGAAATACGACTACCGGGTAATATCGCTACCACTTTAAATCTGGGATCAAGTCCCAATTCTTCGCGCGCTGCATTGGTATCAATTTCCAGTGGAATCACCTGCGCTAAGGGATGCCCGACATACGTCGCAGGGATACCTGCATCTTTGTAAATCTGTTCTTCGAATGGGAATATCACCAACATGTGCGAAACCGCTGCGGCGATTTTTTTAATCCTGCCACCACGCCAAGCCCAGATTGAGGGACTGATGTAATGCATAGTTGGAATGCCGGCTTGCTTAAGCTTAACTTCCATATCCAGATTGAAATCTGGCGCATCGACACCGATAAATACGTCAGGCTTTTCAATCAACAACTGTTGCGTCAACTGCTTGCGTATCCCACTGATTTCACGGTAATGCACCAGTACTTCGAATAAACCGCGCACTGACAGCTTATCCATAGGCCAGTCACTGGCAAAACCGTACTCCGCCATATGGGGCCCGCCAATACCGTGCATATGAGCATCTGGCAAGCGTGGACGCAAGCCTGATAACAAACGTGCCGCCAGCATATCGCCGGAGGTTTCCCCTGCGACCATCGCTATCTTTGACTGATGAGTAGACGACATAGGCAACTAGCGAACAATGCCACGCGTAGACGTATCAAGGAAGTCACGTAGTGATTTTACGTGCACCGCAACCTCCTGAGACAAGCCAGCGATTTGCTGATCAAGTGCCAGTTTGGCCTCATCCAATGTCAATCCCGATTTATAGATTACTTTGTAGGCCTGGCGAATTGCATTTAATTGTTCACGATCAAACCCACGACGTTTTAATCCTTCCAGATTGACACCATGTGCTACCGCTGGATTGCCGGAAAGCAGAACAAAAGGCGGCACGTCCTGGGTCAGGCTGGTATTCATCCCGACAAATGCATGTGCACCAATCTTGCAGAATTGATGCACCGCTGAAAATCCGCTCATGATCACCCAATCACCAATTTCCACGTGACCAGCCAACGCAGCATTATTGGAAAAGATCGTGTTGTTGCCGACCGTGCAGTCATGAGCAATATGAACATAAGCTAAAAACCAGTTATCGCTACCGATGCGCGTAATGCCGCGATCTTGTACCGTACCACAATTGAATGTACAAAATTCTCTGACCAGGTTGCGATCACCGATTTCAAGATAGGTAACCTCACCGCCATACTTTTTATCCTGTGGCGGGCCACCAATCGAAGAAAAAGCATGGAAATCATTGTCTTTGCCTATTGTCGTATGACCGCTGATGACAACGTGCGAGCCGATTTTGGTCCCGGCTCCAATACTGACATGAGGGCCAATAATCGAATATGGGCCAACTTCTACCGAGCTATCAAGGTTTGCCTTGGAATCGATCAGCGCGCTTGGATGGATCAGCATTATTTCTCCGCATTGTCATCAGTGGTGCGCATAGTACACATCAACTCGCCTTCTAATGCAAGTTGACCATCTACTGTGCCTTTCGCTTTATATTTCCAAATACCACGAGCAACTTTAAGAATTTCTACTTCCATTTTCAATTGATCGCCTGGCTCAACCGGGCGTTTAAAACGCGCACCGTCGATCCCCAGGAAATACACGATCGTCTTCTCGTCAGGCTTTTGCCCCATTGTTAAAAACGATAATAGCGCTGCTGTTTGTGCCAGAGCTTCGATCATCAGCACGCCCGGCATCACTGGTTTGTTCGGAAAATGTCCGTTAAAAAATTCTTCATTCGCCGTAACGTTTTTGATGGCGGTGATGGTCTTACCATCTTCCCAGTCCAACACGCGATCCACCAATAACATTGGGTAGCGATGGGGCAAATATTCTTTAATTTCGTTAATGTTGAGTGTTTTTTTCATGATGATTTTTCAGTCAATGTTTTGATTGTTTTTTCTAATTGGCGAATTTTTTCACGCATACCCGAGAGATTTCTGACGATGGCTGCGGATTTTTCCCAATCTGCATTTTTTGCGAGAGGATAAAAACCAGTGTATTGGCCTGGCTCAAGAATGGATCTCGACACCATACTTGCGGAAGACACGTGGACATTATCAACAATCGTCAAATGTCCAAGCACCATTGCCGCACCACCAAACGTGCAATTTTTTCCGATCTTGGCGCTACCAGCAACACCCACACATCCTGCCATCGCAGTATTTTGACCAATATGACAATTGTGACCAATCTGAATCTGGTTATCGAGTATCACGCCATCTTCAATGATGGTGTCAGCCAAAGCACCACGATCTATACTAGTGTTAGCGCCGATTTCGACACGATCGCCAATGACTACGCGTCCGGTTTGCGGAATCTTGACCCATTGACTCCGATCATTGGCAAATCCAAAACCATCGGCACCGATCACCGCACCAGAATGAATAACGCATTCAGCCCCAACCACGCAATAGTCATAAACGGTCACATTAGCATGCAATAAAGTATTGTCGCCAATAGTGACGCCACGCCCAATCACCGTTCCTGCCTTAATCACGGCGCCTTCACCGATCACCGCCTCAGCATCAATACTGACATGCGGCCCAATACTCGCCGACGCTGGCACAATTGCATGCGGGCTCACCCAAGCGCTTGGATGTACACCCAGGACAGGAGGAATTGCCTTCAGCGCCGCAAAATATTGGGCCGCACGTGCAAAGTAGACATAAGGGTTCGACACAATGATGCACGCCCCCGAATACTGAGCCGCAATTTGCGCGTGATCCATCTCCGTCAAGATTAAAGCTGCAGCTTTGGTCGAAGCTGCTTGCGCACGTAATTTTGAATTGGAGAGGAAAGTAATGTTCAGGTCTCCGGCATCGCTTAAAGGCGCAATGCCGGTCACTGTTATATCAGGAGATCCAATTAATTGACCACCGAAGCGATCGACCAATTCTCCCAGCCGAGTGCTCGTCGTGGTCATTGTTTATTTAGAGAGTTCTTTAAGAACCTTATCGGTAATATCGACGCGGGGATGAGAGTAAACGGCATCTTGCAATACGATGTCATACTTCTCCGCCTCTGCAATCTTTTTGACAGCTTTCACTGCGCGATCAACCAAGGCTGCTATTTCTTCATTTTTACGTTGATTAAGATCTTCGTTAAACACACGCTGCTTACGCTTAATGTCCTGATCCAAATCGGTTAATTCACGCTGCCGCTTAATACGATCTGACTCTGAAAGTACAGGTGTATCCTTATCTAGCTTCTCTGCTAACACTTTAATCTTAGCAGTCAGGTCTTGCAACTCTTTGCCTCTCTTGGAAAACTCTTGTTCAATTTTCGCTTCGGCTGCCTTCGCAGGTGCTGACTCACGCATGACGCGCTGAGAATCAAAAATAGCCACTCTCGAATCTTGCGCATTCGCCTGTGCAATGCTAAAAAAACATGCCGCACAAACCATCAAACGACGAAACAATTTGGACGGGGTAAGATGTTGACTCAAAATAATCTCCGTAACTCGAACTAAAGCACGCAAAAATTGCGGCGCCGCAATTAAAAACCTGTACCCATTTGGAACTGGAAGGTTTGCTTTTTATCTTCCGGCTTAGCATTTAACGCACGCCCGAAACTGAGCTTCAGCGGGCCAACCGGAGAAATCCAACTTATACCAATACCGGTACCAAAGCGCAAATCTTTGAATTGCATTTTTTGGCCTTCGTCAAAAACTTGTCCGCCATCCAAGAATGTAAACCAACGCAAGGATTTGTCTGCACCTGGAAACGGAACTTGTAATTCTATATTACCTATGACTCTACTTGCACCACCTAACGAATCGCCATTAGGGTCTTTAGTACCAAGACTGGATGGTTCATAGCCGCGAACCGAGCCAATACCACCGGCATAAAAGTTCTTGAAAATAGGATATGGATTGCCGTTGAGGCCATGACCGTAATCAAATTCGCCATTTAATGCCAACACAACGGAGCGGTAAACTGGCTTGAAATATTGGGCATTATAGATTGCACGATAATATTTCATATCGCCAATAGCTGCCACCTCCAGATTGGCACGCTGATAACGTCCTACAGATGGAGTCATGACGCTATCACGACTATCTCTTTGCCATGCGACCGTAAACGGGAAGGCATTTGTCGTTGCTGAACCTACCCCATAGAGTGGATCGGTAGGATCTTTAGAAACATTCTTGCCATACGTCGCTATATATTTCAAATAGCGTGAAGGACTGCTCAGATAGGCATCAACTGTGGTTCGTTCAACACCAATACCAAAGAAGATAGTATCGACCTCAGAAAAAGGAACACCAAAACGAATGTTGCCACCGGTTGTTTGTACTTTATAGTCACCAATACTGCCGATAATTGGTCGTGTCGTACGTAAATACCCTTCTAAGCTACGACTAATGCCGTCATCAGTAAAGTAAGGGTCAAAATGTGACAAAGCAATAGTACGGTTCATGCGGCTGGTATTCATTTCCAAGCCGATGGTATCTCCACTACCAAATGCGTTGGCTTGTGAAATCGAGCCAGTCAGCGTTAATTTTTCCGCATTAGAATAACCTGCACCAAATGTCAAATTACCAGTTGGTTTTTCCGTGACTGTCAGACTAATATCAACTTCATCAGCACTGGTCGCTACCTCTGGCGTTTCCAGTTTGACATCGCCAAAGTAACTCAGACGCTCAACACGGTCACGTGATGCTTTAATTTTTTCACCGTCGTACCACGAACCTTCAAATTGGCGGAATTCGCGGCGGATTACTTCGTCCCGCGTCTTTGTATTTCCCGCAAGATTAATGCGGCGAACGTAGACACGCTTGCCAGGATCAACAGCGACGGCGAAAGCAACTTCTTTCTTTTCTTTGTTTAAGATAGGATTTGCACTCACGTTAGCAAACGCGTACCCAAAATTACCTAAACGCTCAGAAATACGCTTCGTACTTTCAGTTAAACGAGCAGCATTGTAGACGTCATTTTTCTTCAACAACATCAATGAGGCCAACTCGTCCTCGCGACCAAACATTTCACCTTCGAGCTTCACGTCGGAGACCGTGTATTTCTCGCCCTCAACCAGATTGATAGTGATATAGATTTCTTTTTTGTCAGTTGTAATCGCAATCTGGCTTGAGAGAATTTGCATCTCAAGATAGCCGCGATTTTGATAGAACGAGCGTATAGCCTCGATATCGCCCGACAATTTCTGCTTAGAATATTGATCTGCTTTTGTGTACCAAGAGAACCAGGTTGGCGTGTTCAACGCCATTACGTCACGCAATTCGCCATCAGAAAACGCCTTATTGCCGATAATCTTGATTTGAGCAATTTTCGCAATTTCACCTTCGTCCACTGCGAACGTAACTTTGACGCGGTTACGCTCTACTGGGGTGATGGTTGTTGTAATTTGCATGCCATACAGGCCTTTAGACAAGTATTGTTTTTTCAATTCTTGTTCAGCGCGATCAACCGTAGCTTTGTCGAAAATTTTCGATTCGCCAATACCGATATCTTTCAGCGCCTTAATCAAAGCATCTTTTTCAAATTCTTTGGTACCAGTAAAGTCTACGCCAGCAATAGTTGGACGTTCTTCCAGTAAGACAACCAAAACGCCGTCTTGTTCTTCAATCTGAATATCTTTGAAAAATCCTGTGGCGTATAAAGACTTAATTGCAGTCGTACTTTTAGCATCATCAAATACTTCACCCACTTTTACGGGTAAATAGCTAAATACGGTACCAGCCTCTGTTCTTTGCAAACCTTCAACACGAATATCTTTAACTGTAAATGGCTGTATCGCAAAAGCGCTGCCGGAACATAAAGCCAACGCAGCCAAAGCTACAGTATGACGACGAAAATGTGGCAAAGTGAAATGCTCGATATGTAATTTCATTGGGTGTAAAGTTCTTTCAATACTCTCAATATTGCTATCTGGAATGAGTTTTTTATCATCAAGCCGACTATTATGACATTAGTCTGACTATGTCATTAAAAAAAGCTACCGCCATCATTGCCATCAACAGTGCTAAGCCTGCACGTTGGGCAATTTCGCCAAAGCGTTCTGAAACAGGTTTCCCCGTCAAAACTTCCAGCGAATAATACAACAAATGCCCACCATCTAACACTGGTATGGGCAGCAAATTCATTACACCAAGGCTAATACTGATTAATGCCATGAAACTCAGGTAGCTAATCACACCAGTTCTTGATGTCTGACCCGCATAGTCAGCAATAGTTAATGGCCCAGTCACATTCTTTAAAGAAATTTCGCCAACCAGCATTTTCCCGATCATCTTAAAGCTCATCAGACTAGTATCCCAAGTCTTTTGACCCGCCTTCAATACCGAATCAAAGAGACCAGCACTGACAACGGTCATTTCTGGTGCCAGCATTAACTTAACTTTCAAGCGCCCGACACGTGTGCCAGCATTACTCTCTGGCTCAGGGGTTGCTACTATATCAAATTCAGACTGATTTCTGAGAATATGTAGCTTCAACGGGGTGCCAGGTGATGCACTTACCATCTCCGTGAACGACAATCCATCAAGAACCGCGACTCCATTAACCGCCAGCACCCTATCATTTTGCTGCAATCCCGCCAACTGAGCAGGGCCGCCAGGAAGTATCTCGCCAATTATTGCCGCAGGTCGTGCAAGAGAGAATCCTAGCTTAGATAAGAAATCCCCTTCCAAGTCTTTAGCGCTCAACTGCTGCAAAGGTAAATCAACAACGCGACTTTCTTTTCCATTTGACGCCCCGCTTGCCTGACGTTCAACAACAAGTTCAGCAGCACCTTTTGCCAAAGCACGCTGCATCAATTTCCACTGCACTTCGCTCCAACTTTGCACCGCGAGACCATTAATGCTTAAAATCCGGTCCCCATGGCGCAAACCTGCTTCGTAGGCGACAGAATTGTTTGATGGGACTCGGATTTTTGCAATTGGTTCAGGAATACCATGTATAAACAATCCCGCATACAAAACAATCGCCAACAGAAAATTTGCAACCGGCCCTGCAGCGACAATAATAATGCGCTTCCAAACAGATTGACGGCAAAATTCACGCGCCAAATCTTCTTGCGGTATTGGTATATCACCCTGCTCACGCATATCGAGCATTTTGACGTAGCCGCCCAAGGGCAACATGGAAATTGCCCATTCGGTCTGATCTTTTCCTAGTTTGCGAGAAAAAATCACTTTCCCCATACCCACAGAGAAGCGAAGTACTTTAACGCCACACAATCTGGCCGCCAGATAGTGGCCAAATTCATGAATAGTGACCAAGGCCCCTAAAGCGACTAAAAATGCAAGTATTGTTTGTATGAGCTTCAT
This sequence comes from Cognatundibacterium jejuense, assembly GCF_014284255.1. Taxonomy (GTDB): domain Bacteria; phylum Pseudomonadota; class Gammaproteobacteria; order Burkholderiales; family Burkholderiaceae_D; genus Undibacterium; species Undibacterium jejuense. The sequence goes on along the minus strand of NZ_JACOFV010000001.1, from coordinate 504,395 downwards.
TGGGAAACGAGTTTAGTAGCTACGCTTCGCGCTTCCGCATCAGCCGCCAAAATACTTTCAAGATCCGTCATCTCGGTTACAACAATCTTTTGCAGACTTTGCTCAATGACTTGAGGAATCATGGTAAATCCTATCTTTCCATCCAGGAAAGCCTGAACGGCAATTTCATTACTCGCGTTCAAAATTGTCGGTGCTGAACCACCTGTCTGCAGCGCTTGATAAGCTAAAGCAAGACAAGGGAAACGATTGAAATCCGGCGCCTCAAAGTTAAGTTTCCCAACTTTGATTAAATCCAAAGCATCAACACCAGAATCGATGCGTTCCGGATAAGCCAACCCATAGGCAATTGGCGTACGCATGTCTGGATTACCCAATTGCGCCAACACCGAACCATCGTTATACGAAACCATCGAGTGAATCACGCTTTGAGGGTGAATCACCACATCGATACGATCCGCAGGAACATTGAACAGCCAATGCGCCTCGATCACTTCCAAGCCCTTGTTCATCATTGTGGCGGAGTCGATAGAAATTTTTCTGCCCATCACCCAGTTCGGATGCGCAACTGCTTGCTCGGGAGTGACAGAGCTTAAGGTTTGGATGTCACGATATAAAAAGGGGCCACCGGATGCCGTCAGCAATATCTTGCGAACACCATGCTGATCAGGTTGTCCATCAAACGAGCGTGGCAAGCATTGGAAGATGGCGTTATGTTCGCTGTCAATAGGCAACAAAGAAGCGCCATGCGCTTTAATCGCATTCATGAACAGATTGCCCGACATGACCAGCGCTTCTTTATTCGCCAGCAGCACCTTCTTACCAGCCTCTGCTGCTGCAAGAGACGCTGGCAAACCAGCAGCACCAACTATCGCCGCCATCACAATATCGCACTCTGGTGCGGAGGCTACTGCACACAGTGCAGCGGCACCAAATTCGATCTGAATATTAGCCTGGCCGCTCGCTACAAGTAACTGACGCAAACCATCTGCTGCAGTTGCAGACCCGACCACCACTACTTTGGGATGAAATTGAGCGCACTGTGCAGCTAATTTTTCAACCTGGGTATGTGCCGTTAAGGCATACACATCATATTTATCAGAGTGACGGGCAATCACATCCAAGGTTGAAACACCAATGGAGCCAGTCGCCCCCAGAATGCAGACTTGTTGTTTATTTTTTTTACTATTCATGATACTAGCGCCATAAATCTAAAAGTACAGCTAAAGGCAACACAGGAATCAACGCGTCGATTCTGTCCAGGACACCGCCATGGCCAGGCAACAAATTGCTACTATCTTTCATACCCGCACGACGCTTCAGCATAGACTCAAATAAATCACCAACCACACTTGCTGCAGAAATTACACTAAGTAATGCGACCGCAATCATCCAACCCTTACGCGCAAACAATTGTGCAGCAAAGGTGTCCTGCAATTGTGGAACCAATGTTGAAAGTCCAGCCAGAACCAGCACAGCTAACCAACCACCAATAGCACCTTCCCAGGACTTTCCAGGTGAGATCGTTGGTGCAAGTTTATGCTTACCAAAGGCCTTGCCAGCAAAATAAGCACCAACATCTGCCACCCAAACAATCACCATGACTGACAGCAAGTACAAGGGGGAACGTTGAAACAGCACTGCGATAGCAATAAAACAGCCGAAGATGCTAATCCCATAAAGAGTACTCAGCAAGCCATTTGAAAATCCAAAACCAGGCAATCCCTTTGCCAACAATGGCGTTAGTCTTAATACCCAGAAGGCAACGCACAATGCAAATAGCAGAGGTGTAGAAAAGCTATTCAAATGAAAGAGCAAATACCCAAAAAACACCGTCCAGATTGCCGACATCAAAAATGGTCCGGGTTTTTTAAATAAGCGCTGACACTCCCAAATTGCCGCGGCAAAAAAAGCCACGACAACGGCTGAAAAGGCCCAGAAATTCCCGAGATACATTATCGGCAACAATATTGCCAACAAAACCAATGCGGTAATAATACGGGTTTTTAACATCAATGACTTTCTATCAGGACGTTTGCATCGTCAGCGTGATAGATGATTCACGCATCGTTTTAAACTTGATGGTCAAATGGCTCTCACTGCCCTCGTCCAGACATGAATCATCGAGATCACTCAAAAGCTGACTAAACATCGAAATCAAAATTGGCAGGAAAATAAGAGAGAAGAAATTGCGAATCGCAAGAGGAATAACCGTGAACGTCAAAGATACGGTTCGCACCAATGACACTCCCACGGAAAATAAAAAACACACACAACTTGTAGAAAAAATAGAGTCAAATCTACAAGGAAGTGTGTTTTTCATAGGGCGCTCTTTTGTGCTTACAGGCACAATCAAATACCAGATAAAGAGTAAAAAGCCGGATTTAAACCGTCAACACTTCTTTTTCTTTTTCGAGCAATAATTTATCAACTTCGGCGACAAATTTATCAGTCAATTTTTGAACATCATCTTGCGCGCGACGTTCATCATCTTCAGAGCACTCTTTATCTTTGAGAATTTTTTTCAGCGTTTCATTGGCATCACGACGAATATTACGGATCGCAATTTTTGCGCCTTCGCCTTCTGTTTTTACCAGCTTCACCATTTCTTTACGACGTTCTTCTGTCAACGGTGGTGTTGGCACACGAATCATGTCGCCTTGGCTCGATGGATTCAAACCCAGATCGGAATCGCGAATCGCTTTTTCAATCGCGTTCAGCATTTTCTTTTCCCAAGGTTGAACACCGATAGTGCGGGCGTCAATCAAGGTCACATTCGCGACCTGAGTGATGTTGGTTGGCGAACCATAGTAATCAACCATGACGTGATCCAGAATACCAGTGTGGGCACGACCAGTGCGCACTTTGGCCAAATCGGATTTCAAAGTCTCGATCGACTTTTGCATTCTTTGTTCGCTATTTTTTTTAACGTCTGCTACTGCCATTCTGTCCTCCTGTACATCAATGCAGGATCTCCATTTAAAAAATGAAGACCCTTATCAAAATTAAATCATTAAATCACAAATCCTGCATTATACGTGGACAAGTGTGCCTTCGTCTTCACCCATAATGACATTCTTCAACGCACCGGGTTTAACGATAGAGAAAACTTTGATCGGCAACTTCTGATCACGGCACAATGCGAATGCAGTCGCGTCCATCACTTGCAAATGACGAGAAATAGCTTCATCAAAAGAAATGGTTGAGAAACGGGTTGCGTTAGCATCTTTTTTCGGATCCGCAGTGTACACACCATCTACCTTCGTCGCTTTCAACACGATTTCAGCACCGATTTCAGATCCACGTAAGGCAGCGGCTGTATCTGTAGTAAAGAATGGGTTACCTGTACCTGCAGCAAATACCACAACCTTGCCTTCTTCAAGATACTGCAGGGCTTTGGGACGCACATACGGCTCAACCACCTGATCAATCGCAATCGCCGACATCACGCGTGCAGTAATACCAATTTGACGCATGGCGTCTGCCAAAGCCAAAGAGTTCATAACGGTTGCCAGCATCCCCATATAGTCCGCCGTTGCACGATCCATTCCTTGCGCACCAGGTGCTACGCCACGGAAAATATTGCCACCACCGATAACGATGGCCAATTCCACGCCTAAGCGAGAAATTTCTGCTACGTCGGCCACCATGCGCTCAATGGTGGCACGATTGATGCCAAATGGGTCATCGCCCATCAAGGCTTCGCCAGAGAGCTTCAAGAGCACGCGCTTGTAAGCAGGTTTTGTCATGATAGGACTCCTTCTGGAAAGTTAAATAAAATGATGAACAGCAAAAATGCTATTTGATTTGGATACACTTAAGTCCGACCACTACCGGCACAGCAAAGGCACGCTAAAGGGAATTCAGTCAATATTTTAAAGATTGAATATACACAAACCAAATAACTTTTAAAAAATATTCTGCGTGCTTAAAAAAACGGGCCTTTCGGCCCGTTTTTTAATAACGACTTATTACGCTTGTTTTGCCGCTGCAACTTGCGCAGCAACTTCAGCAGCGAAGTCATCCACTTTCTTTTCAATGCCTTCACCAACAACGTACATAGTGAACGCTTTGACAGAAGAATTAACAGATTTCAGCATCTGCTCAACTGTTTGCTTGTCGTTTTTAACGAAAGGCTGATTGAACAAAGATACTTCCTTCAAGAATTTGGAAACAGCACCTTCTACCATTTTCTCAACGAATTTGGCTTCTTTACCAGATTCCGCTGCTTTTTGCTCAGCAACTGAACGCTCTTTAGCGATCAAATCTGCTGGAACTTGCTCAGTAGACAAGGATACTGGTTTCATCGCAGCGATGTGCATCGCGACGTCCTTACCAACTTGTTCGTCAGCACCATCAAATTCAACGATAACGCCGATACGTGTGCCGTGCAGGTAAGAAACCAATTTAGCTTGTGTTTCGAAACGTGCAAAACGACGGAAAGACATGTTTTCGCCAATTTTACCAACCAAAGCAGCACGCACCTCTTCCACTGTTTTGCCTTCGAGTGGCAATGCGCCCAATGCAGCGATGTCTGCAGGATTGTGTTCAGCGATCAATTTAGCGACAGTGTTAGCCATAGCCAGGAAGTCGTCATTCTTAGTCACGAAGTCTGTTTCACAGTTAACTTCAACCAAAGCACCAACACCACCAGAGATATAAGAAGCAACAACGCCTTCTGCAGTAACACGGGAAGCAGCTTTAGAAGCTTTGCTACCCAGTTTTACACGCAGAATCTCTTCCGCACGATCCATATCGCCTTCAGCTTCTGTCAAAGCTTTTTTGCATTCCATCATTGGTGCATCAGTCTTTGCACGCAAAGCACCAACTAAAGCTGCTGTAATCGCTGCCATGTCATTCTCCTAATTCAGTAGTGCTAAAAAGCACGATCATCAAATTTTGTTTAAAAAAAAGGGCGAACGACTGTTGCCCCATTTTTTGTTTTAGATTACCGAAGCAATCCAAAACTTATTTACCTGAACAAACTATTACGCTTGCTCAACTTCTACAAACTCATCAGAACCTGGCTTAACAGCTTCCAGAACTTCGTTAACCGCGTTTGCACGGCCTTCGAGGATCGCGTCTGCTACGCCACGAGCGTACAAGGAAATTGCTTTAGAAGAGTCATCATTACCTGGAATGATGTAAGCAACACCTTCTGGAGAGTGGTTAGTATCAACAACGCCGATAACTGGGATGCCCAATTTAGCAGCTTCAGTGATCGCGCCTTTGTGGTAACCAACGTCAACCACGAAAATTGCATCAGGAATGCCGCCCATATCTTTAATGCCGCCGATAGACTTTTGCAGCTTGATCATTTCACGTTGGAACATCAACGCTTCTTTTTTGGACAATTTTTCAACGGAACCATCTTCAACAGATACTTCCATATCTTTCAAGCGTTTGATCGAAGTTTTTACTGTTTTGAAGTTTGTCAGCATACCGCCCAACCAACGCTGATCAACGAAAGGCATACCTGCACGTTGTGCTTCAGCAGCGATGATTTCACGAGATTGACGCTTAGTACCAACCAGCAATACTGTACCGCGATTTGCGGACAATTGACGGATGTACTTCATCGCTTCCTGGTACATAGACAAAGTCTTTTCCAGGTTAACGATATGAATTTTGTTGCGGTGACCGAAAATGTACGGTGCCATTTTTGGATTCCAAAAACGAGTTTGGTGACCAAAGTGCACACCAGCTTCCAGCATTTCACGCATTGTTACAGACATAATAACTCCAGGGTTAGGTCTTGAATCCAGCCAGTGATCTTCAGATACGTATCTAAAAACACCCTTTTCGACCGGATTCGATTGATAAGAAATTAATTAACTTGCTCGGAAATTCCGTTCTTTTACAAGCTAACCATCTATTCTACTATGAAACTATAGATTTTCTCAAGCAAGAAGTTTCACACTGAGCTGCGAACGACCGCTTCCTCGTCTATAATTCTGCTTTTAGTAGCCTTTGGCATTTACACAAGCGGCATTGTTCATTTTGCTGAACAGCTAAAATTGCATCGAATCATGAGCAACAAGCTTTTTCGAGCAGTTCGGCCGCCACCATTACAAAGAAGAAAAATTATGGAATCCATCTCAATTAAAACCGCAGAAGACATCGCAGGTATGCGTATCGCTGGCAAACTCGCGTCTGAAGTTCTGGACTACATTACGCCATTCGTTAAAGTTGGCATCACTACAGGTGAAATTGACCAGCTTTGTCATGAGTACATGACGAATGTGCAAGGCACCATCCCTGCTCCGCTGAATTACTGCCCACCTGGGTACACACCATATCCAAAAGCTATTTGCACTTCAGTCAACGACGTAATTTGCCACGGCATTCCAGGCGATAAAGTTTTGAAAAGTGGCGACTCCGTCAATCTCGACATCACGGTCATTAAAAATGGCTACCACGGCGACACTAGCCGTATGTTTTTAGTCGGCGAACCCTCTATTCTGAGCAAACGTCTGAGTGAAATCACTTATGAGTGCATGTGGCTGGGGATTGCCAAGATCAAACCCGGCGCACATCTGGGTGACATCGGTCATGTGATTCAACAACACGCGGAAAAAGCAGGATACAGCGTCGTGCGCGAATTTTGCGGTCATGGTATCGGCAAAATTTTCCACGAAGCACCACAAGTCATGCACTACGGCAAGCCAGGTACCATGGAACGCCTCGAAGCTGGCATGATCTTCACAGTTGAACCAATGATCAATGCGGGTCGTCGTGAGATCCGTGAAATGGGCGATGGCTGGACCATACGCACCAAAGATCGCAGCCTGTCGGCACAATGGGAACATACTGTACTGGTGACCGAGACTGGCTACGAAGTTTTGACCATGTCAGAAGGCTATCCTGAACTGCCAGATTTCATCAAAAATCATCAAGGCTGAGCTGGATAATGCTCTCACCCGCTCTCGCATTCAAAGAGGAAATCAAGACAGGTCAGGCTGCAATTATTCGCGCCTTCAACGCAGATCACAAAGCTGAACAGCTGCTGCACGACTTATGTCGACATGTTGATCAGGTTCTGGAAAAAGTCTGGAAGCATTTTCAACTACCTAAAGAATACTCTCTGGTCGCCGTTGGCGGGTACGGGCGAGGTGAGCTATTTCCACAGTCCGATGTGGATGTCCTGATTCTGCTGAACAAAGCACCAGAGCCAGCAGAGAAAGAAAAGCTCGAAAATCTGGTGCAACTATTCTGGGATATCGGCTTAGATATTGGACATAGTATCCGCACCGTAGACGAATGTTTGCAAGAGTCTAGCGCCGATATAACGGTGCAGACTAGCCTGCTCGAAGCGCGCTTAGTGACAGGTAGCCGAAAACTATTTTGGGAATTACAAGAGCGCTATTCATCGGTAATGAATCCGCAAAAGTTTTTTCAGGAAAAACTCCTGGAATTACAACAGCGGCACGTCAAATACGAAGACACGCCATATAGTCTAGAACCAAATTGCAAAGAAAGCCCAGGTGGCTTGCGAGATCTACAGGTAATTTTATGGGTCGCAAAAGCGGCCCACCTGGGTAACTCATGGCGCGAATTAGCTGACCGCGGCCTGATCACTGATACAGAGGCACGCCAACTCAAACGTAATGAGCGTGCGTTCAAAGATATACGAATTCGCCTGCACATCCACGCAGGTCGGAGAGAAGATCGTTTGATTTTTGACGTACAGACTCCGATCGCGGAATCGTTTGGTTTTAAAACGACAGAGTCACGTCGCGCTAGTGAATATCTGATGCAAAGGTATTATTGGGCGGCGAAGGCAGTCACTCAGCTCAATCTGATTCTCTTGCAAAATATTGAGGCCGTGTTATTCCCGCAGCCATCAGTACCACGCCCTATTAATGAGCATTTCAATGAGGTGAATGGCTTTATTGACATTGCACGGGATGACACCTTTGAGTCTTCACCCTCTGCACTTCTGGAAGTATTTTTAGTTCTGGCAAGACATAGCGAATTAAAAGGAATGACCGCCCGAACGTCACGTGCGTTGTGGCATGCGCGCTTACTCATAGATGCGGAGTTCAGGCACAATATTTTCAATCGTTCTTTATTTTTGCAAATTTTGCAGTCCCCGCAGGGCATTACCCATGCTTTGCGCCGCATGAATCAAATGAGCATTCTTGGCAGATATTTGCCAAATTTCCGGCGCATTATCGGCCAAATGCAGCATGACTTGTTTCATGCCTATACAGTTGATCAGCATATTCTGATGGTCGTACGTAATTTGCGACGATTTACCATGCCAGAACACGCGCACGAATACCCATTCTGCAGCCAATTGATGGCCAACTTTACTCAGCCCTGGGTTTTGTATATTGCTGCTTTGTTTCATGACATCGCAAAAGGGCGCGGTGGCGATCACTCCGTTTTGGGGATGGCAGATGCCAAAAAATTCTGCTACGACCACGGGTTAACCCGCGCCAACACTGAACTCATCGTTTTTTTGGTACAAAACCATCTCACGATGTCGCATGTCGCTCAAAAGCAAGACTTATCCGATCCGGATGTCGTCAAGCAATTTGCTAGCTTGGTGAAAGATGAGCGCCACCTGACCGCACTGTATCTTCTGACGGTGGCAGATATACGTGGCACCAGCCCCAAAGTATGGAATGGCTGGAAAGGCAAATTGCTCGAAGATTTATATCGCATGACTTTACGCGTTCTAGGCGGAGAAGCACCATCTAAAGACCGTGAACTCAAAAACCGACAAGAAGAAGCATTAAAAGCTTTACGCTTAGTTGGTATAGCTCCTGATGCGCATGAAAAATTCTGGCAACAACTAGATGTGGCTTATTTTTTACGCCATGACGCATCCGATATCGCTTGGCAAACCCGCGTTTTACACGACAAAATTGACAGTGCCACACCGGTCGTCAAATGCCGTCTTTCACCCATTGGTGAAGGATTGCAGGTGACGGTCTACGTCAAAGACCAACCCGATCTGTTTGCACGGATATGCAACTATTTTGACAGTAAAAATTTTGGCATCCTGGACGCCAAAATACATACTAGCAAAAATGGTTACGCGTTAGACACCTTCATGGTAACCGAGCCAACATTTGCCCATCAATATCGTGACATTATCAACCTGATAGAACATGAGCTGAGTGCAGTACTTGCCAAGCAGACGCCTTTATCTCCGCCAAATAGAGGGCGTTTATCGCGCATGTCACGTAGCTTTCCTATCGTGCCGACCGTGGATTTACGCCCGGATGACAAGGGGCAATTTTATCTGCTCTCCATTTCTGCAAACGATCGAAATGGTCTTCTCTACGCTGTCGCAGAAATATTAACTAAATACAAGATCAATTTGCACACAGCAAAGATCATGACTCTGGGTGAGCGCGTTGAAGACGTCTTCATCGTTGATGGCGCGGCATTGCAAGGGGCGCGAACCCAAATTCAATTTGAAACTGATTTGCTTGATGCTTTAAGAGTTTAGGGTGTAAGCTCGCGACCTATTTGATTTTATTAAAATATATTGAAATAGCTAGTTTCAATTTCACAGCAAGATATTTAAAAAATGACAGAATTAGTACGACTCTCAAAACGCATGTCCGAACTGGGACTATGCTCGCGGCGCGAAGCCGATGAATGGATCGCTCGCGGTTGGGTGCGGGTTGACGGCAAAGTCATTGATGAACTGGGTAGCAAAGTTTTACCACACCAAAAAGTAACCGTGGAACGGCAAGCTGCGGCTGAGCAATCCAAACGTGTCACCATCCTTATCAACAAACCTGTCGGTTATGTCAGCGGACAAGCAGAAGATGGCTATACACCCGCCGTTGCTCTCATCAAGCCAGAAAACCGCTGGTCCGAGGATAGTGTCGATACGACTTTTCATCCAACACAGTTGCGCAGCCTGGTTCCAGCCGGACGACTCGATATCGATTCCGTCGGACTCCTGGTCTTGACACAAGATGGTCGCGTCGCCAAACATTTGATCGGTGAAAATACGGTCGTTGAAAAAGAATATCTGGTACGCGTAGCGTATAGTGGAACTGGGAAATTACCAGATCAAGACTTGCGACGCCTCAATCACGGCTTGAGCCTGGATGGCAAAAAATTACTGCCTGCCAAAGTCAGCTGGCAAAATGAAGATCAGCTCAATTTCATTCTGCGTGAAGGCAAGAAACGCCAAATTCGCCGCATGTGCGAGATGGTCGGTTTAAAAGTATTAGGCCTGAAACGGGTTCGCATTGGAAAAGTCAGATTGGGTAATCTCCCTGAAGGCCAATGGCGTTATTTGCGTGAAGATGAAATGTTTTGATTTGAGAAATCGATGAATAAAATAGAAATTCATTCATTTTTATGAATTAACATTAAGGTCGCCTTGAAAGAATTCCCAGTCGATCCGATCAAAAAAAGAGAAGATGTAGCAATGCATCTTCTCTTTTTTGTTTTAGTCGTCATCCTCAGGATTCAATTCAGGAAATAAGACCTCTGTAAAACCAAATTGACTAAAGTCCTTGATGCGCATAGGGTACAACATTCCATTCAGATGATCACACTCATGCTGCACGACACGAGCATGAAAACCCTCTACTTCGCGCGAAATTACTTGACCATATTGGTCGAATCCCTCGTAACGCAATGCTGACCATCGTGGCACCACGCCACGCATGCCCGGCACAGATAAGCACCCTTCCCACCCATCTTCAATTGCATCCAACAAAGGTGTCAGGACAGGATTGATCAGCACAGTTTCTGGTACCAACGGTGCATCGGGATAGCGCAGGTTTGTTTTAAAGCCAAAAATGACGAGTTGCAAATCAATGCCAATCTGTGGCGCAGCTAAACCAGCACCGTTTGCAGCCTTCATCGTTTCAAACATGTCGGCAATAATCTGATGCAATTCAGGCGTATCAAATGTGGCGACGCTTTTTGCGATACGCAATAAACGCGGATCGCCCATTTTTAGTATTGGGTGAATCATTTAAACACCTTAAAAAATTAGTCGATGCGGTTGATGCATTAGAGTATAAACACAAATAAAAAAATGCGATCAGATTCAACATCTTGACCGCATATTTTTAATTCAGCACAGCGAACGTTACAAAAATTCGTGCCAGACGAACGCCTTTAGCTCAAGATTAAATGCTTATTTGATTGATTTAAGAAACTCAGAAAATTCAGCACTCGTTTCTCTATGTTTCAAACCCAATGCAACGCTGGCTTTAAGATAGCCGAGTTTAGAACCGCAATCGTAACGAGTTGCCTCAGAGCGATACGCATAGACAGGAAAATCTTTCAACATCGCTGCGATACCGTCAGTCAATTGAATCTCGCCGCCAGAACCTTTGCCGAGGTTTTCCAGATAAGAGAAAATGCGCCCAGACAAAATATAGCGGCCAACAACCGCCAATGTGGATGGCGCTACGTCAGGCATCGGTTTTTCGACAATTGCTTGTACGCGTTCCAGGCGATCTTTATACGCCGTACCGCTGACAATACCGTATTGACGCGTGAATTCGCGCGGCACTTCTTGCACCGCAATAATACTTCCGCCTTCTTGTTCATATTGCCTTGCCATTTGAGCCATGACAGATGGTGCACCTACATCAGAGTCCATCAGGTCGTCAGCTAACAAGACTGCGAATGGGTCATCGCCAATCACCGGACGGGCGCACAAAACCGCATGGCCAAGACCTAATGCCGCCGGTTGACGGATATAAATACAATTAATGTTTTTTGGAATAACATTGCGCACCAGATCCAACAGCGCTTCTTTACCTGCTGCTTCCAATTCGCTTTCCAGTTCATAGGCTTTATCGAAATGATCTTCTATCGCACGCTTATTACGACCGGTAATAAACACCATTTCTGTGATACCTGCCTCTACCGCTTCTTCCACCGCGTATTGAATCAGAGGCTTATCAACGATAGGCAACATTTCCTTTGGTTGCGCTTTGGTTGCAGGCAAGAAACGACTTCCCAAACCAGCGACAGGGAAAACCGCTTTTTTTATTTTTCTCATTTCTCAGCTCCGTGAACAATGTGAAGCAAATCCGCTTCGGTTAATATGGTAATACCTAATTCCTGTGCTTTTACCAGCTTACTACCTGCCTCGTCTCCTGCGACGACAAAGCTGGTTTTTTTAGACACTGAGCCGGATACTTTACCGCCCTGCGCTTCAATTAAAGCGCTTGCCTGCTCCCGACTCAGTGTCGGCAAGGTGCCTGTCAATACAAAAGTCTTTCCGCTCAACGAGCCTTCAGCGTCGGTCACCTCGGGAATTTGCGCTAATAACTGCAAGCGCAAATTTTCCAGTTGAAGCAATTGTTGTCTATTTTTTGGCGCCGAGAGCCATTCCAGCAGCGCGGCATTGACGTCGGCAGGCAAACCAAGTTGCACAAAACCATCATCTCCGATTTCTGCCAAATTTACCAGCGTCAGGCCGCGGTCTTGCAATTGTTTGCAACGGGTTGTGGTTAATTTTGGAATTCCAAGAGTAGCTAACAACACGGAGCTTTGGAGGTACTGCCGTAATTTTGCACTTGGCGGATGCTCACCTCCCGGTCTTACGTCGGCTTTCAATAGCTCATCCAGCGCTTGTTGATTTTTTTCTTCAGCAAAAAAATCAGCTATTGCTTCAGCGACAACAGGACCTACGTCGGGCAAAACAAGAAATAAACTTAACGGCGAATGACGTATTAATTCAAGGCTACCTAACCACTCCGCCAGTGTTTTTGCGGTTGATTCGCCCACGTGGCGTATACCCAGCGCAAATAAAAAGCGGTCCAATGCAGGTTGTTTGCTTGCGGCTATCGCATCAATAAGATTCTCTGCCCACTTGGTCGCAATTTTTCCTTGCTGAACTGTTTCAGGAATAACGCCTTCACGCTCGTCTGCGCGACGCTTCATCTCCAGCAAATCAGCCAGGCTTAATTTATAAAGGTCAGCAATACCGCGCACATAGTCGAACTCCACCAGATTGTCGATATAACGCTCACCCAGTCCATCGATGTCCATCATCTTGCGCGAAGCAAAATGTCGTAAAGCTTCTTTTCGTTGTGCCGAGCAAAACAAACCTCCGGTGCATCGCGCCACTGCCTCTCCCTCTTCCCGCACAACATGGGAACCGCAAACAGGGCAGCTTTTTAACATCTCAAACATCGATGGCGCAGGCTCGGGTCTGCGCTCGATCACGACCGCTAACACTTCCGGAATTACGTCCCCAGCACGCCGTACGATGACGGTATCGCCTATGCGAACGTCTTTGCGTCGAATTTCATCTTCATTGTGCAGTGTCGCATTAGTGATCGTCACGCCACCAACAAATACTGGCGCCAGACGTGCAACCGGCGTCAAAGCACCGGTACGTCCAACTTGAATGTCAATCCCCTGTACTACCGTTAGTGCCTCTTCTGCCGGAAACTTGTGCGCAATCGCAAAACGCGGAGCACGTGAAACAAAACCTAACTCCTCTTGCTGCGCAAAGCTGTTGACCTTGTAGACCACACCATCAATTTCGTACGCAAGTGAAGGACGTTTGGTTTGGATGGAGCGATAGAAATCAAGTAAACCGGCAGCACCTGTGACCACCGCATTTTCATCGCAGACTGGAATGCCCATCACTTGATACCATTGCAAAAGTTCACGATGAGATTCAGGTGCCTCTGCACCTTCGAGATAACCAATTCCATACGCAAAAAATCGTAAGTTGCGCTGAGCTGTTATTTTCGAATCTAACTGTCGCAAACTCCCTGCCGCCGCATTACGTGGATTTGCAAACTCTTTTGCGCCGGCATCACGCTGACGCTGGTTTAAATGAGCAAAATCATTTTTAAACATCAACACTTCACCGCGTACATCCAATACTACTGGTGGGTTGTTTGTGTTTAAACGTAAGGGGATACTGCGAATAGTGCGAATATTTTCCGTAACATCTTCGCCGGTAAAGCCATCACCCCGCGTCGCTGCCTGTGTAAATACGCCATTTATATAGCGCAAATTAATCGCCAAACCATCAAACTTGAGGTCAATCGCATACTCGATAGCATTATTAGCATTTAAGCCTTCAGAGACGCGTCGGTCAAATGCCTGAATATCCTCATCCTCAAACGCATTATTTAAGGATAACATTGGCACGGCGTGCTGAACCTGACCAAACTCAGCAAGCGCAGCTCCACCTACCCGCAAGGTAGGAGAGTCAGGCGTTTTTAATTCAGGGAATTGCTCTTCCAACTGCTGTAGCTCGCGGAACAGCTTATCGTACTCACTATCCGGTATAGTCGGTGCGTCCAGGACGTAGTAAGCATAGCTATGGCGTTCAAGCTCTGCTCGAACCACAGCAGCACGCTGCGCTTCTGGCGTCAGCGTATTCGCGACGGTATTTGATTCACCGTCGCCAAACAAATCATTTTGCATGAAACTAGATTACCTGTTTAGCTAAACAAACGCTGGGCACGCAAGGACCCTGCCGGAATCTGCGCCTCAGCCATAGCACCGTAGAACTCATTGACTTGACCAGCTATTTCATCCAGCGCAGCCATGGAAATTGGCTGATTGCCGTCGTCCACGACAGTGCCACCTAGTCGCGTAGCGAGCGAACGTGCACATGCTGCCATAGCACCAAAACTATCGCGTGATGGAGCAACGCATGGCACATCCAATAACAATGTCAAACGTGAGGTCATAACCTCGCTCACACCAACATTGGTAGAAAGGGTAAATAAGCTGCCGCCATCCCCATCAGGCATCATCAAGCGTCCGTCAGGTCGTTGATCAAACCCCATTTTCTCTAACGCAGCCAATAATGTATTCAATGCCCACGGTGCACCGTTTGCTGCGACGTTGACACTTAATTGTGCATCGTGTTCAGCGACAAATTGATGTAATTCACGAGCATGTAAAATCACTTTATTCATGTCAGGAATATCTGGATGTGCATTTAAGTTATCAGCGATGACACGCAGTTTCATGATGAACTCGGAATATTCAAGCTCACTCAACGGACCACTACGACTCACCATCTGAATGCCAGCAAATATAGCAGTGTAAGCGCCACCTGTCGCGATCACGTCACGTTCGCCATCATCTCTTTGCCCGATAAAATGGACGGGTTTCTTACCCACATATTTGAGATCAGCGATTTCACTCAAAATCTTTTCACCGCGAATTGGCGTATCGAATTCTAAAGGAATAACACAGTCAATTAATTCATCGACTGGCAATTCTCGCGCCAGCACTGGTAGCAAAGAACTAGTTAATGGCTCTGCAACTGGCTCGTCGTGCGGCATAGGCACTTCTTCCGAACCTGTATCTTTTGACGCGCCAAGCAGTTCCTCCTGAACAGGAGCGGATGGACGCGATTTTTTTACGACTGGTTCGATATCCAGCTCTTTGTCTGCGAACACTGGCTCTTGTCTCTGCGTCGCATCGACGGGAGCGTCAGGATTGAGCAATACATCATCGTGTCCATCCGCAAAGGCGTTTTCAACTGTCTTTTTTGCCTTATATTCTTGCCATTTGTTAAAAATTACGACTCCAACGACCAATGTGCCGCCAGCAATTAATAAACTTATTTGAAAATCGGTCATGCCGCTTGAACCTCAGTAGCAAAATTGACAGCAGACTCCATGTCTACCGCCACAATTCGGGAAACCCCCTGCTCTTGCATGGTAACGCCAATCAATTGTTGCGCCATTTCCATTGCAATTTTGTTGTGGGAGATAAATAAAAATTGGGTATTGGAGGACATCCGTTTCACCATCTTACAGAAGCGTTCGGTATTCGAATCATCCAAAGGAGCATCAACCTCATCAAGCAAACAGAACGGTGCAGGATTGAGCTGAAACATTGAGAATACGAGTGCCGTTGCAGTCAGCGCTTTTTCGCCACCTGACAACAAATGAATCGTGGCATTCTTTTTGCCAGGCGGCTGCGCCATCACTTGCACACCTGAATCCAGAATTTCATCGCCAGTCATAATTAATTTTGCCTGACCACCGCCAAACAAGATCGGGAACAATTCAGCGAAATGATGATTAACCTTGTCGAAGGTATCCTGCAACAATTCGCGTGTCTCGATATCGATCTTATGAATCGCATCTTGCAAGGTTGTGATGGCTTCCGTCAAATCAGCATGCTGTGAATCAAGGAACGTTTTACGCTCTTTTGCTTGCGCTAACTCATCCAGTGCAGCCATATTAACTGCACCTAATGCGGCAATGGCATTCGTCAGGCGCGTCACCTCACCTTGCAAATAGGACGGCTTCAAATCTGCATGGAGTTTTTCGGATAATTTATCTTCATCAACCTCAAAATTCCGCAACTGCTCCGCATATTGCTCTTGCGCCAGACGAGCAGCCTGTTCTTTGAGTTGTAACTCGACAATACGATCGCGTTGTGGCTGGAGGCCACGTTCGGTTTGCGTTTTACTGTCTTCGTGTTGACGCAGTTTTTGCGTCAATTGATCCAATTCATGTCTCGCATCAGCCAGCGCGCGCTCTTGCTCACTGCGTCTATCCAACAATTCTTGAAGACCAGCTTGCGCAGCTTGATCATTCATGGATTCCAGCTCTAACTGTCCTTGTTGCATACTGGCAAATAGTTGAGCAGATTGCTCCAGCGCGGTCGCAATATTTCTGCGCATTTCTTCCATCTTACTGCGATGAGATTTCTCCGCAAAAGATGCCTCTTGTGCCGCTAATTCAAGCTCGCGCAAACGCTGACGTGCGTTATTGAGTTGCTGTTCTTTTTCTAGGTACGCGGTCTGTCCGTCCTCATGTGATTCTTGAAGTTCGGCCAGTTCCAAGTCGAGCATTTCAAACTTTTGTTCAGACTCTGCACGGATTTGCTGTTGTTCCGCTTCTTGCGTAGCAATTTCCATCAAATCGGTACTGATTTGCGTACTACGCTGATTAAAGCGTTCTTGTACTTCAGCCAGTTTCATGTATTCGATTTGAAGACTGTGGGTATTCTGCGTCAAAGAACTGACTCGCTGACGCAGATCTTGCAATTGATGGGCTGCCTGAGTATAAGCAGCCTCAGCTCGAATCGCACCGGATTTTGCCTCATCAGCAAGCAATTGCTTAGCACGGCATTGCTTGCCGATATTTTCTATTTCTTGCTGGCGACCCAGCACACCGTCTTGCTCAGAGTCTGAGGCGTAGAAGCGTACACTCGAGCGTGAAATCACATGCCCTTGTTTGGTCACAAATGATGCGCCAGCGGGTAATTTGACTCTATCTACAAAGGCAGCAGTCACATCTTCGGCAACATAAACTTGGTGCAACCAATCTTGCATCAGGCCACGCACGCCAGCATCGTTTAATTGAAGCAGACTTAAAAATGGCTTTAAGCCAGGTGTAGGGAGAATTTGTTCGCCAGAAATCTGCGGACTATACACTGCGAGCTTTGCAGGGGGAGCATCGCTAAAAAAGGCTTTCGCCCAATCAAGATTGGACATTTCCAAAGAGGCTGTACGCTCACGCAGAACAGACTCGAGTGCAGTTTCCCAACCGGCTTCAATGTGCAGTTTTTGCCAAAGTTTTGGTAAGCCGCCGAGCTCGTGTTTTTCCAACCATGGTTGCACTTTACCTTGCGTCTGTACTTTTTCTTGCAATTGTTTGAGCGCTAGCAAACGGGCTTCCAGTTGCGCCAATTCAGCCGCATCCTGATTCACCTGCGTTTGAGCAAATTTGCGACCTTCTTCTAACACTGGCAACTGCTGTTGCGCCTCTTCGAGTTGCATAGACAACTCTTCGAGCATTTGCTTTTTCTCTTCCAGCTGGAAAGATAAATTCTCCAAATGGCTGGAATCTGGCATGGCCAGACCTTGCTTTTCTTGCTGTAAGCGCTCTTTGCGCGACGCCAGAGAGTTAAGAATATTTGAAGCGTTGCGTTGATGTGCAGATTCAAGTTCTATCTGTTGTTGCATCTGCATAATTTTGGCGCGTGATTCTGTCGTCTTCAGTTGCGACTCGCGCCATACCTGCTCCATCGCAGGTAACGTATCGCCCTGAGAATGTGCCACCTCTGCTGCTTGTTCGGCACGCATGGCCAGTTCTTCGACATGAATCTCGGCTTCAGCCAATTCATCTTGCAGATGATGGCTTTGTGTTTGCCATTGATCTCGTTGCGCGGTCAATGAGTGCAATTGTGATTGCAAACGGCTACGCGATTCAACGACAAATTTAATCTGTGCTTCAAGACTGCCAATCTCTGCATTGGTCTGATATAAGTGCCCCTGTGCCTGATGCATGCGATCACCGACGGCATAATGCGCCTGACGCATTTGCTCGAGCTCTAATTCTACATGCCGCAATTTGGCGGTATGCTCTTCTAAATCCAGCTGGGTCTTCTCAATTTCAGAAAAATACTTTTGCTGCTCGTTGGCCGCCTCTTTTTTACGCAGCAACCACAATAACTTTTGCTTTTCTTCCTGATCAGACTGCAATTCATGAAATTTATTCGCAACGACAGCCTGCGCTTCCAACTTTTCGAGATTGGCGTTTAACTCGCGCAAGATATCGTCAACACGGACCAAATTTTCATGCGTATCGTGAATGCGATTTTCAGTTTCGCGGCGGCGCTCTTTATAACGTGAGACACCGGCCGCCTCTTCGAGAAACACGCGCAACTCTTCAGGCCTCGCTTCGATAATGCGAGAAATCATACCCTGGCCGATGATCGCGTAGGCACGGGGCCCCAAACCTGTTCCAAGAAAAATATCTTGAATATCACGACGACGTACGGCCTGACCATTGATGTAATAGGTCGAAGTGCCATCGCGTGTTAAGGTGCGTTTGACGGCAATTTCACCGTACTGGCTCCACTGACCAGCAGCTTTACCCAAACTATTATCAAAGATGAGCTCAACGGAAGAGCGTCCAGCTGGTTTTCTATGCGTCGAACCATTAAAAATAACGTCCTGCATGGATTCGCCACGCAACTCGGACGCTTTTGATTCGCCCAGCACCCAACGCACCGCGTCGATGATGTTGGATTTTCCGCAACCATTAGGACCGACAACGCCGACCAACTGGCCAGGAACCTGGAAGTGAGTGGGATCCACGAAAGACTTGAATCCCGACAATTTAATAGAAGTTAATCGCACTTAATGAAATTTAATTATCTTTTGCAGTCATATCTACCTTCATTTTTCGGACAAACAAAAAATGACATATAGAGGCTTGGCTAGTATTTTGGCATCATACCATTTGATCGGCAAATTATGATATTTACGGAGCAACTTCCCATAACAAAAAATAAAATTACTACTTGCAGTTGATATGCGAGTGAAATGTATTACTTAAGAAAAACAATAAACGTGCAACAACCAGCGCAAGAAAAAAAACTCACATCGACATATATGACAATGTGAGTCAATTTAACCATTTACTTATTTACTTATTTACTTAGCAAGAAACCACAACCTGAGTGATAAATCCTGTGGCTGGAATCGTGCCGGAAACATTAGCCGTTGTACAGTTCAACCCCGGAGACTGGCTTTTTAAAGACACCAGATAGGAGCCGCCAATTGGTACAGCGGTCGGGAACGCAAATGCTCCGTTGACTGTTAGTGTCAACGTATCCTGAGCATTCGTTAAAACAACCTGCTTACCAGCCGGCAATCCAGTCAAATTTCCAAAAACAATATTATTGTTCGGTAAATTAGCAACACAATTCACAGCAACATTAGTAACGGCCGCACCATTTGAGCTTACTGTTCCAGTACCATTTGTTACTGAACACGTCTGACCTATTGGCTGGGAATTAACAGTGACATTGTAGCCAGATCCAGATGGAAGATACAAAGAAAACGTAAAAAAACCATTCGCGCCAAGAGTTAACGGATTTGCATTATTATTCAATAGCGTTAATGTACTCCCGCCTGCCAACCCTGTCAGGGTGCCACCTATTGGCGCATTAGATGAGCCACCGCAACCTGCTATAACAAGCCCAACTAACGAGCTTAACATTAAGGTTTTTACTTTTATCATTTCATCCTCTTTTCTCAACCGTTTTCTTAACCATTTTCTTAACCATTTTCTTAACCACTAAAACACCCATACTTTTCAAAGTATGTGATTATTTTGAATAGAAATCACATTACCGCCTTTAAAAGAGGGTAAAAGTTCACACATCTTTTTTTACGCGGGCAATTTTAACTCAAGCACGCATGTAATAACTAAATAACACGGTATAGTAATCGATCAAAAACTGAGAACAAGTGGGTAGTTGTAATTTTTTTAGACCTATTTGTATCCACATGTACTTTTTATATGACCACTACGCCGCGCATTCCATGCTTACTTAATAAGATTTATAAAGACTCATTAGAAATCATCAACGCTCACGAAGAAAAACAAACAGCGCTGTATCATTGGTTTCGCCAAAGATCTTCCCACATTTAAAGCCAAAGGATTTCTCGCAGGAATGTCCGTGAGGATATAATGCGTGAATCACTTAAGGAACAACTTATTTGGCAACGAGCTTGCACAAAATAAATAAAAATAGATAGAAACCCAAAATGACTTTCCATCCTCATCTCGCAAAGTTGCAACCTTATCCATTTGAGAAACTGAAACGCTTGTTTGCGGATACCAAGCCCAATGCATCATTCAAAGCAATCAGTCTGGGGATTGGTGAGCCCAAGCATCCAACTCCGGAATTTATTAAGCAAGCACTCGTTGATAATATGGATGGGCTGGCGAACTACCCTCTTACGGCAGGATCGGAAGCCTTACGCTCCTCTATTTCTCAATGGATAACAAGACGCTATAGCATTCCAGCACTTAATCCGGCGACGCAAATTTTACCGGTCAACGGTTCACGGGAAGCCTTATTCTCTCTAGCTCAGACGATTATTAATACTGAACAATGCGCAAATGGCGCCCCATTAATCATCTGTCCCAATCCGTTCTACCAGATTTACGAAGGTGCGGCCTATCTTTCGGGTGCTGAGCCGTATTTCGCTAACGCTAATCCTTCGCGCAACTTTGCGCCTGATTACGGCAGTATTCCTGAAGAAATTTGGAAACGCGTTCAACTCCTATTTGTATGCTCACCAGGGAATCCTACTGGAGCCGTATTAAATTTGGATGATTGGAAAGAATTATTCGACCTATCGGATCGCTATGGCTTTGTCATTGCCGCCGACGAATGCTACTCTGAGATTTATTTTAAAGAAGACGCGCCTTTAGGTGGCTTGCAAGCGGCACAGCTATTGGGCCGAGCAGACTATCGCAGACTTATTTCTCTATCAAGCTTGTCAAAGCGTTCCAATGTGCCAGGCATGCGTTCTGGCTTTGTGGCTGGGGACGCTGAAATCGTCAAAAACTTTTTGTTATATCGAACCTACCATGGTAGCGCAATGAGCCCCATGATACAGGCGGCCTCAGCGCTCGCTTGGAACGACGAGCTTCACGTACAAGAAAATCGGACTAAGTACATTAAGAAGTTTGCGCAAATCACACCTATACTAAAAGAAGTTTTAGACGTTGACCTTCCAGATGCGGCTTTTTATTTGTGGGCAAAAGTCGACCACCTTCATGGCATCAGTGACACTGAATTCGCCAGGCGTTTATATGAACAATATAATGTGACGGTTTTGCCGGGAAGTTATCTGGCGCGAGAGGCGCATGGAATGAATCCGGGACAAAACCGTATTCGCATGGCCTTGGTCGCAGAAGTGGAAGAATGCCTCGAGGCAGCTCAGCGTATTGTCGCTTTTTGCAAAGACCTTTTAAAGAATCAATAAGTGCAATAGATGCTTATATAACTTTTTAGTATCATCCATTTATTCAAATAAACTACACTGCAACAACACCGTTTTTATTTTACTTAAAAAGACTCAACATGACACAACAATTACAGCAACTGATCGATAACGCGTGGGAAGATCGTGCCAATTTATCTCCTAAATCTGCACCGGCAGAAATCCGTGAAGCCGTTGCTCATGTATTGAGTGAATTAGATAGCGGTAGTTTGCGCGTTGCTCAAAAGATTGACGGTAGCTGGCATGTGAATCAATGGGTAAAAAAAGCAGTTTTATTATCATTCCGCCTTGAAGATAACATCTGCATGCCATCTGGCGATCACATGCAATTTTTTGACAAAGTACCAACTAAATTTGCAAATTATACCGCTGAGGATTTTGCTAAAGGTGGTTTCCGCGTAGTCCCACCCGCCGTCGCACGCCGCGGTAGTTTTATCGCCAAGAACGTTGTATTGATGCCGTCTTACGTTAACATTGGTGCCTATGTTGATGAAGGTGCCATGGTCGACACGTGGGCAACCGTGGGCTCCTGCGCACAAATCGGCAAGAATGTCCATTTGTCTGGCGGCGTTGGTATTGGCGGCGTATTAGAGCCCATGCAGGCTAATCCTACAATCATCGAAGACAACTGCTTTATCGGTGCACGTTCTGAGATCGTTGAAGGTGTGATTGTCGAAGAAAATTCTGTCATTTCTATGGGCGTATATATTGGCCAATCAACCAAAATTTTTGACCGTGCAACTGGCGAAGTAAGTTATGGCCGCATCCCATCTGGCTCTGTTGTAGTGTCTGGTAGTTTACCGTCAGCAGATGGCAAATACAGCTTGTATTGTGCAGTAATTGTAAAACGTGTTGACGCACAAACTCGTTCCAAAACCAGTATTAATGAATTGCTGCGCGGCGCTTAAATCGTCGAGAATCAATTAAAGAATTCAATCAATCAGATATTTTTGAGTGCAAAGGAAGCATCATGGCAGCAATGGAGCGCTTGTTTCAGCTCATGAAAGAAAAACATGCTTCCGACATGTTTTTCGCAATGAACTCCCCGGTTCATTTGAAAATTAATGGCAATTTATTGCCTATTAACCAACAAAGAATGGATCAGGCTAACATTCTTTCATTGTTGTCTGAAGTTGTCTCTCCTGAACACCTCGAAACGCTCGAACGAGAAAATGAGTTGAATGTCGGTATTGGTGCGCCTGGCATCGGACGTTTCCGCTTGTCCGCGTTCCGCCAACGTGGAACGTTCTCTGCCGTTTTCCGTTTTGTTCCCGGAGATATCCCACGACTAGACAGCTTAAACCTGCCCCCAGTAATGTCCGAACTGATTATGGAAAAGCGCGGATTGATACTCGTGGTAGGTGCAACGGGTTCTGGTAAGTCTACCTCAATTGCTTCGATGCTCGATTATCGCAATGAAGTGCGCACTGGCCATATTTTGACCTTAGAAGATCCGATTGAATACTTGTTCCGAAGTAAAAAATCGATCGTTAATCAACGCGAGATTGGTAGTGATTCTGACAGTCTTAAAATCGCGTTAAAAAATTCTTTGCGTCAAGCACCTGACTGTATCTTAATCGGCGAAATTCGTGATTTAGAAACGATGATGGCGGCGATCGCCTATGCACAATCGGGTCACTTGGTTCTGGCAACCCTGCACGCAAACAACAGCTACCAGGCACTGAACCGGATTATCAGTTTCTTTCCGATGGAAAACCGGACTGCCCTATTGTTGGATCTGGCCTCATCAGTACGCGCCATCGTTTCACAACGCCTGATACGTGCAGTCGATGGTGGTCGGTGTCCGGCAGTAGAAATTATGCTTAACACTCGCTATGTTTCTGAACTGATTGAACAAGGTGATATCTTCCAGATCAAGGAAGCAATCGAAAAGAGCCTGTCTCCAGGCTCGCAAACGTTTGAACGCGCCCTTATGAATCTCATCAAAGCTGGATTAATCACTAAAGAAGAAGGTCTGGCAAATGCAGATTCCGCCAATAACTTGTTGTGGCTGTTGAATAATGAGGCATCAACCAGTCTGGCACCCGCCCCAGAGCCAGAGCCAGAAGTAAAAGAAGAAGCTTCTTTTACTGAATTTACTTTAAACATGTAAGCTAACGTAATCAATGACTTCAACAATGTCACGACAAATCACGGTTTTCGGCATTCCCAATTGCGATACCGTTAAAAAATCCCGGGTCTGGCTGCAAGAGCAAGGCCTGGATTTTGAATTTCACGATTTCAAAAAACAAGGCTTGGATCGAACCACGGTTCAGGCATGGCTGCAATTTGTTCCGCTCGACATATTGATTAATCGTAAGGGAACAACGTGGCGCGCGCTATCTGATGCGCAAAAAGCATCGGCGGCAGAAGCAGACTCTGCGATCCCACTGATCCTGAGCAACCCCTCCCTGATCAAACGTCCGGTATTACAAATGAAGAATACCGACCACATCAGTCACGTTTCAGTCGGTTTTTCAGCAGACCAGTTTAAAACAATTTTTGAAAATAAATAATGAGCAAAACGCTAGCATTAACTGAGCAGTTAATCGCCCTGGACTCAGTCACGCCTGAAGATAAGGGTTGCCAACGCACTTTAATTTCATTGCTTGAACCATTAGGTTTTACTTGTGAAACCATACAATCGGGCGATGTGACCAATCTCTGGGCGCGTCGCGGCACTGCTCAACCTTTAGTTGTATTTGCCGGTCATACAGATGTCGTGCCAACGGGTCCTGTAGCACAGTGGCACTCAGCGCCTTTCACGCCAACACATCGCGATGGCAAGCTGTTTGGACGCGGCGCGGCTGATATGAAAACCTCGATCGCTGCTTTCGTTGTCGCTGTTGAAGAATTCATTGCAGCCCACCCAGAGCATAACGGCTCGATAGGCTTTTTAATTACAAGTGATGAAGAAGGTCCGGCGACAGACGGTACTGTAGTCGTTTGCGACATGCTCAAAGCGCGCGGTGAACAACTGGACTATTGCATCGTTGGCGAACCTACTTCTGTTGGCGCATTAGGTGACACCATCAAGAATGGCCGCCGCGGCACAATGTCCGGAAAATTAACCATCAAAGGTGTTCAGGGACATATCGCTTATCCACAATTAGCCAAAAATCCTATTCACCTGTTCGCTCCGGCAATGGCGGAATTAGTGGCTGAAGTTTGGGATCATGGCAATGAATACTACTTGCCAACCTCATGGCAAATGTCAAATATTCACTCAGGAACCGGCGCCTCCAATGTCATACCTGGCGATGCAGTGATTGACTTTAATTTTCGCTTTTGTACAGCAAGCACTGCTGAGGGCTTGCAACAGCGCGTCCATGCGATACTGGATAAGCACCGCCTCGATTATGATTTAAAGTGGACTATCGGCGGTCATCCTTTCTTAACACCCAAAGGCGATTTAAGCGATGCATTAGCTGACGCTATCCGAGCTGAGACAGGACTGGAAACAGAATTATCAACGACCGGCGGCACTTCTGACGGACGCTTCATTGCCAAAATCTGCCCACAAGTCGTCGAGTTTGGTCCACCGAACGCCAGTATTCACAAGATTGATGAGCACATTGAAGTGCAATACATCGATCCACTCAAAAACATCTACCGTCGCACATTAGAAAATCTGCTGACTTAATTTGCGCACCAGGAATTTAACATGACTATACCCGCCAATACCTTTATTACGATTCGTGATCTGCTACGCCATGCGGTGTCGCGCTTTAATAAAGAGAAACTATTTTTTGGTCACGGCAGCGCCAACGCACTAGATGAAGCGGCGTATTTGATACTTCATACCCTGCATTTACCACTGGATAAAATTGATCCTTTCCTGGACGCCAAATTATTAACCAATGAAATTGATGCTGTCCTGCGCGTCATTGAGCGTCGCGCCACAGATCGCGTCCCTGCTTCTTACATCACCAATGAAGCATGGTTGGGTACTTATAATTTTTACGTTGATGAACGTGTGATCGTGCCTCGCTCCTTTATTGCAGAATTGATTCCGGAACATTTTTCTCCGTGGGTCAACGACCCGGATACGATTACTAACATCCTTGAACTCTGCACTGGCTCTGGATGCCTGCCTATCATGTTGGCTGATATGTTCCAGAATGCCCATGTAGACACGGCGGACATCTCCAAAGATGCCCTGGAAGTCGCGAAACGTAATGTGGAGACATACGAACTTCAAGATCGTATCACTTTGATTGAGTCAGACCTCTATACCAACGTACCAAACAAAAAATACGACTTGATCATTACCAACCCTCCCTATGTGAATTCAAGCTCCATGGCGAAGTTGCCGAAAGAATATCTACACGAGCCACAAATTGCCTTAGCTGGTGGCGACGACGGTATGGATCTAGTACGAAAAATTGTTGCTGGTGCCTCTGAACGGCTGACAGAAGATGGTTTATTGATGGTAGAAATTGGCAACGAACGTGCATTTACCGAAGCAGCGTTTCCTGATCTGAACCTGACCTGGCTGACCACCAGTGCTGGCGATGATATGGTGTTTTTAGTTGAAGCACGGGATTTAGCGAACTTCAGCGCATAAACCTGTAAAATTGCAGCAACAACTGATGTGACACGGGCAAAAACATCTTTTGCCCGTTTTTTATTCAAATATACTCACCACTAGTATATTTTTGAGCCGCTTATTTTATGCTGATATATTCAGCAAAAAGCGATATACCCCCTAATTTTTAAGTTTATATGATACGTTTGCAGCAAGTCATCCTCGCGCGAGGCACCAAGCCCCTGTTTGACAGCGTCGATGTCACCCTTAACCCTGGCGATAAAATTGGCCTGATTGGCTCAAATGGTGCAGGTAAATCCAGTCTGTTCGCTATGTTGCGCGGTGAGCTGCATCCAGATCAGGGCAGCATAGAATTCCCGGCAAAGTGGCAGTTGGCCCACGTTGCGCAAGAGACACCACCATTAGAGCGCTCAGCGATTGATTACGCCATCGATGGCGACGTTACTTTGCGCAAACTTGAAGCGGAGTTAGCGGCATTAGAAGCGCAACCAGAAAGCTATGAAAACGGCATTGCGATCGGTGACTTGTATGGCTCTATGGCAGATGCTGACGCCTACACGGTTCGCTCACGAGCAGAACAATTGCTGATCGGCCTTGGTTTCAAACTCGATCAATTGGAGCGTTCAGTCGCCAGTTTCTCAGGCGGCTGGCGCATGCGCCTGAATCTGGCGCAAGCATTGATGTGCAAATCAGATCTATTGCTGCTCGATGAACCAACCAACCATTTGGATCTGGATGCGATTATCTGGCTGGAAGACTGGCTCAAACGCTACGCCGGCACCTTGATCATTATTTCGCATGATCGTGACTTCCTTGACGGCGTCGCTAATGTGATCGTACATATCGATGAACGCAAACTCAAACGTTATTCAGGTAACTACTCGGCTTTTGAGCGTCAACGTGCAGCGCAATTAATTCTCGCAGCAGGCACAATCGAAAAGCAAAACCGCAAGCGTGCACATCTGGAATCCTTCATCAGCCGCTTTGCCGCGAAAGCGTCCAAGGCAAAGCAAGCGCAAAGCCGTATCAAGGCATTGGCGAAGATGGAAGAATTGGCACCATTGCGTGCAGCAGCTGAATTTTCCTTTGAGTTCCGCGAGCCTCTCAGTGCACCAAATCCTATGTTGGTGATGGAAGATGTCGATTGCGGCTACCGCATTGAGTCTGAAACTGATCACAGTTTTACCGAAAGACGCATTGTGAACGGCGTCAAATTTTCACTCCAAATCGGTCAACGTATCGGCCTCTTGGGTGTGAATGGCGCAGGTAAATCGACACTGATCAAAACCATCGTCGGTGACATCTCCCCCTTATCTGGCGTGATGCAAACCGGTAAAGGTCTATCGATCGGCTACTTCGCGCAGCATCAGGTTGAAATGCTGCGCCATGACGAATCGCCTTTATGGCATTTGGCACATATCGCTCCCAACGTGCGTGAACAAGAACTGCGTAACTTCCTCGGCGGATTTAACTTCCCTGGCACAATGGTCACCAGCCCGATCAAACCTTTCTCGGGCGGAGAAAAAGCCCGTCTCGCGTTAGCGATGATCGTCTGGCAGCGCCCTAACCTGCTGTTGCTTGATGAACCCACCAACCATTTGGATTTAGAAACGCGTGAAGCGCTTACCGAAGCGCTGGCCCAATTTGAAGGCACTCTGGTCGTCGTATCACATGACCGCCACTTGCTGCGCGCCACAACCGATCAATTTATCATCGTCGCTGACGGTCAATTGCAACCGTTTGATGGCGATCTGGATGATTATAAAGAGTGGCTCTTCAAAAGCAAGTTAGAAAAAGAAGCCGCTCCTGCGCTACCGGAAAAAGCCAAAGCCAAAGATACAGCTTTGCCGCAAGCTAAACCTATTCCAGTTGCGAAGGTTGATGATAAAGAACAACGCAAACGCGATGCTGATGAACGCCAACGCCTCGCCAACTTGCGTAAGCCCATCGAAAATCGCATCAAGCGCTTAGAAGAGGAAATGGCAAAACTCAACACTAAAAAGCAAGCCATCGCCGTACAGCTTGAAGATAGTGACATGTATAGCGATGCTAACAAAGAAAAGCTCAAAGCACTCTTGCTTGATCAGGCGTATCTCGTCAAAGAGCTGGAAACTACTGAAGCTGATTGGCTGGAGCAACAAGAGTTTTTAGAAGCTGTCGTTTGATGCAGTTAATGTACGACCCGTTAAATCCGTGATTTTTGCAGGGCAGATGCAACCCGCGCCGTTCTGACGTTATCGATGGACTTGGCGGGTCGCCCCGCCCTACAAAATTCGCCATTCAAACTTCAAGACCAATCCCTAGGCTCAACCTGATAGTAGCTTCTGAGTTGTTCATACAACGCGGGATGATATACCGCCAACTCTGTACTTTTCTTAAAAAACGCTTCAGTCGTGACTGCAAAAAATTCTGCTGGATTGGTCGCACCGTAAGGATCAATGACGGTTGCGTGATGATGTTCTATCGCATGCAATAACTTCGTGTACTCCACTTCCATCACTTGCGACCACCTGCGATAAGCTTCCGCATCAGGTAGCACAGGCGCGCCGTTCGTAGATCCAGATTCGCTATCAAGTTGATGGGCAAATTCATGCATCACCACGTCCTGACCGTGACTAGAATCCCCTGGGTGATGAATGACCTGATCCCAAGCCAATATGACACGGCCGTCGCTCCACGATTCGCCGCTCAATCCCTGATTAGTATGAGTTACTACCCCGCCATTCAACATTTGCGTTCGCGGTGCGACAAATGCGGATGGGTAGACCAAAACATGCGTCAGTTTTGGATAAACCTCGCTAGAACGATTCAAAAGCAACATACAAGCTCTACCTGCAATAGTCACTTTGATCTCATCGGTGATGATTAATCCACCACAACCAACAAACGTCTTTTGAAATAAAAACTGCCGAATCCGACGCTTTAATTGCATCTGTAAATCAGTAGGCATCTTAGAATATTCAGGCAAGTTTTTGCGCAGGATTTTTGAATAGGGCAACGGAAATGCTTGCGACAAGGCGTAGCGCAAACGCGCACGCGGGACTTCAAAAGCCAGCAGCAATAAAACAAGGATGAATAACAACCACCACATAAATCCCCTTTTTTGATAAGGTTTGTACACCTATCTCACATGGGCGCAACTGCAATAAAGTCAATGGTAACGTTGCGCATTAAATTTTGCATTGACATAGCGTAATCGCATTTACCTGGACTTGAAATGAAAAAAGCTGCCAGAATTATCTGTCAGCTTTCTACTTTCTATATTGCGACTCTGAATCTAATTCAGACTTATTTGACCTCAGTCACAAACTGCTCTGTTGGACGGCGCACTTTTTTCAAGTTCACCAGCCAGTCGCCTTCTACTTCACGATACCCAATCGGCAAAATAACAACACTACGCAAACCTTTTGCGCGCAAGCCCAAAATTTCATCCACAGCCGCTGGATCAAAACCTTCCATCGGCGTGCTGTCAACTTCTTGCTCTGCTGCAGCGATCAATGCGGTACCTAAGCCGATATAAGCCTGACGTGCTGCGTGCTGGAAATTGATTTCTGCATCGCGGGTAGGATAAGTACTCAGCAACATATTGCGATAATTTTCCCAGCCTTCGTTTTTGAAGCCGCGCACATCATTAGTCAAATCAAACATCATGTTGATGCGTTCAGTTGTGTAGTTATCCCATGCTGCGAAAACCAACAAATGAGAACTTTCTGTGACCTGAGCCTGATTCCAGGCAACTGGTTTGATTTTTTCACGGATTTCGGCGTTTGTCACAACCAAGACTTCATATGGTTGCAAACCGCTGGAAGTTGCTGTTAAGCGCACTGCTTCTAAAATTTTATCCACTTTTTCTTGTGGAACAACTTTGGCAGCATTGAATTTTTTGGTTGCATAGCGCCATTGCAGCTTTTGAATTAAATCACTCATTTATGTTTCCTTTGATAAATTAATGCAATAAAAGCATCTAAAAGTATTTAAAAATATTTAGAAGTATTTGAAAGTATTTGAAAGCTCAACACAAAGCTAAAAATAAACATACAGTCTAGTTTGTATGTCGATTTATAAGCACTATAGCAGCTCATTTGAATTCTTGCAGAAGCCCCCAAAAAAAAGCGAATCCATTAGCATCAGATAAGCACGTAAACTTACTACGCAAATAAGACCACACGATTACAGCAGTTGATACAACTCATTACTTTTCCGCCTTCAACCGTCAGTCTGGCTGCACGGTTCAGAGTCCGGCACAGTAAGTATTTTGCCGATGACGATAAAGGGCAAAAAAATCCCGGGCTGTCGCATAAAAATGCACAAAATCCCGGGAAGATCGCTAAACTTGATTCTTTTCAGAAAAATATTTTTAAAATTGACGCTGTGACTACCTTATTTAAAACGCTGGGCGTAGTGATTTTGTAAGCACGGGTCTTGCACGAGATATACGGTTTTCGTGCTCTACATGATTTGCATAGGTTGGAACCGAGGCCAGTGCCGGGCCGCCATCGATAGTAAATACGCTGACGACATGTGCCAATTTTCTTGCCTGGTCTTGAAGCGATCCCGCCGCGGCAGCAGCCTCTTCGACTAACGCTGCATTTTGTTGCGTCACATTATCCATTTCTGTGATGGCTTGATTAATCTGCTCAATGCCTGTTGATTGCTCCTGACTTGCAGCAGTAATTTCACTGATCACATCCGTCACACGGCGGACGCTATCGACCACTTCCTGCATCGTCGTTCCTGCCAGATCTACCAGCTTAGTACCAGCATCCACTTTTTCGACCGAATCGCCTATCAGTGTTTTGATTTCCTTGGCCGCACTTGCGCTCCGTTGCGCCAGATTTCGGACTTCCGCTGCGACCACTGCAAAACCACGCCCTTGCTCACCTGCCCGAGCCGCCTCAACCGCAGCATTCAAGGCAAGAATATTGGTTTGAAACGCGATACCATCAATCACGCTGATAATATCAACGATTTTCTTAGCGGATTCATTGATAGAACTCATGGTATCAACCACTTGCGAAACCACGGAACCACCTCTGCTTGCGACATCAGACGCCGTTTGCGCCAGGCTGTTAGCTTGACGGGCATTGTCGGCATTTTGTTGCACCGTCGAAGTTAATTCTTCCATCGAAGATGCAGTTTCTTCGAGTGAACTTGCCTGTTGTTCAGTACGCGACGATAGATCCAAATTTCCACTAGCGATTTGACTAGTAGCCGCCGCCATATTGTCAGTGCCTGAGCGAACCTCACTAACAATAGTTTGCAACGAGCCATTCATTTCTTTCAGAGACTGCAAAAGCTCTCCCATTTCGTCTCTGGAATTTACTTCAATATGACTAGTCAAATCACCTGACGCTACTTTCTTGGCAATTTTCACTGCAGCATAAACTGGCCCCGTGATTGAGCGTGTTACGAACCACGCAATACCAGTGCCTGCAACAACAGCGAGGCCTGTTAATACCAGCATAAATACCAGCGCGTTACGATAGCTTTGTGCAGCTAACTCCTCATCTCTTTTATTTTTTTCTCGTTGTAGCTCAGTAAAATCGTGCATTTGGTTTTGCCACTCGTTATTCACCGGAACCACGTCCTTCAATAAAAATTTAACTGCGGCGTCTTTATCAGTTTTCGCCATCTCTATGAACTTATCATTGAGCGCGCGGGTTTTTGTTTGATCTTCCTGAATTTTGACAATAAACGCTTTACCTGTATCGTCTAATGGCATTTTTTCTAAAGCAGAAAAAGCGTCGTTATAAATTTTGCGGGCAATAGCAATTTTTTCTTTTTGGATATTTGCTTCAGCTTCGTCAGATAGCAACGCAACCGTGCGCATCACCCTGGCAACGATATGCACTGAACTGGCCATATCTTCCAGATACACCATTTTTTTGACATTGACATCAACAATATGGTGAAGCGCATTATCAGTCCTGTTCATGGCATTGATGCCTAATCCGGCAACGCCAATCAACAGTAAGAGGATTAAGCCAAATCCAATTCCAAGACGGGTGCGTATTTTAAGGTCGGACACGTTCATGATTATTTCCTTGGAGAAGTTTAAAGAAACCACATTTTTCGAAACAAATTTCCAGTAGATCGACAAACCAACTGTCATTAAATCAATCAATTTGTTGTCGAAAAATTTACTTATAAAACAAGAAAAAATGAGAGAGATCAGATGTAGTTACAGACATCATCACTGCGCTTGCGATTTATTGCCTTAAATCAATAATGGCAGCAATGCTTGTTAATTAAAAGTTGATTTATGTTAAATTTCGACCAAGTAATAATAGTTTGCACTTCACAACAAACCAAATTTTTTCCACGTCCTATGCCTCATCCTATATCTATGCCTCATCCTATATATAAACCAACGTATTGCTGACATATCATCATGCTGAAATAATTTTCAGATATTCTTTACATGGCTTAACCTGCTTTCTCAGCTCAGACTCTTACTCGACAGATCCGACGCAGAATGAACCAGCGCATCTTTTACATCGATGTCAGCAAACTATATATATTTTTAATTTTCCAAACGAGACAATGAAAAATCACCCTACCAATGGCATTCCCTCTTTAAGCCGATTACTCTTGATTAGTAGCCTAGTCGCTAGTACGAGCATGACGACTACGGCGGCAGTTGCACTAGAAAAACCAAGCCAACCGAAACTTGTTGTGGTTCTCGTCGTTGATGGTTTGCCTCAAGAACAAGTAACCCGGTATCGTGATCAATATACACAAGGTGGTTTCCGTCGTTTATTGGATCAAGGAGCGTGGTATAGCGATGCTCATCAGGCACACGGCGTCACGGTCACCGCCGTTGGTCACGCCGCCGTGCTGACTGGCGCATACCCATATCAACACGGCATCATCGCCAATGAATGGGTAGACACACGTAGCCGCGAAAGCATGTACTGTACGCAAGACGGTAATTATCAATACATTGGTGACGAAACCAAACCTGACGATGGTACTGCACCGACTAATTTAAGAGTAAGCACCCTTGGCGACGAATTACGTTATGGCACTGGCAACCGAGCTAAAGTGATCACCGTATCCGGCAAAGACCGCGGCGCGATTCTGCTCGCTGGCAAAACCGGTACCGCTTACATGTATATGAAAAAAAGCGGCGCATTTGCATCAAGTAGCTACTACATGCAAAGCCACCCTAACTGGGTTCAGCAATATCAGGCAAACCGGCCACAAGACCGCTTCTATGGTCAGGAATGGAAACCATTACTCGCTGACTCGGCATATGCAAACGATGCTGACGATGCAATCGTTAGCGACGCTAAAGATCGTTTCCCGTTCAAATACGACAGCAAATCAGGCAAACCAGATGCCGAATATTATGGCAAGTTGTTAACCGGACCTTACGTTGATGAAATGACCCTGGACTTCGCACGCGCCGCAGTTGAAGGCGAAAACTTGGGTCGCAACCCTGCTGGCGTTCCCGACGTATTGGGTGTTAGTTTATCAAGCCATGATTACGTGAACCACGCGTTCGGACCGGAAAGTCGTATGTCCCATGACCACCTGCAACGATTGGATCGTTTGCTGGCGAACTTCTTTACTTACCTCGATAAACGAGTAGGCTTAGAGAATACGGTGGTCGTATTAACTGCTGACCATGGATTCCCGAACACACCAGAATTTTCGAAATCAATCAAACGTGATGCACAGCGGATCAATGCCAAGGATCTGATGTCAGCATTAAACCAACATCTGACCGAGCGATTTGGCACAGACAAACTGGCGGTTAAATGGTCTGGTCCAGTCGTCTTACTCGACTATCAATTGATTGCGCAAAAAAATCTGAAACGCGAAGAAGTCGAAACCGCAGCGGCACGTTTTTTAGTCAGTTACCCAGGCATTGCAGACGCATACACACGCACGCAACTGGAACAAGGCGCATTACCAGCGACCCGGATTGCCAAATTAATGCAGCGAGGATGGAACCGTCAAGTCTCTGGTGACATTATGGTCGTAACTAAGCCTTACTGGTATTTCGGTAGCGGCAATCACGGTACGTCTCACGGATCACCGTACAGCTACGATACGAATGTTCCTCTGATGATTATGGGTAAAAACTGGGTTAAACCTGGTGCCTATACAGACTACGCCGAAGTGGTCGACATTGCCCCAACTCTGGCGCATTTGCTGAGAGTACGTCCACCTTCTGGCTCTGAAGGCCGCATACTGAAAGAGACACTCAACTAAATCCAGGCTCGAAAGAAAGCTCCGGGGTCGACCAGAGCTTTCTGTAATCATCCTTTCGTATTAAACAAAGGAAAGACCGTATCACACAAAGTGCGGTCTTTCTTTTACATCTATTCGTGCTCAGTAATCGCTGGGTTTAAAGTATGCTGAAGCATTGGGCTTTTTTATATAAAGAACACGCTTTTCCACTTAAATTAGGATGAAGATTCGGCACCTTCAAGAGGCAATTCGAGAGGTAGAGTAATCTCGACTCTGGTTCCTAAACCAATTTTAGACTGAACAGCAAGGTCACCTTTCAGAGTCTTAGTGACTAAATTACGCACGATGGACATCCCAAGACCTGTCCCCCCCTTGCCTATCTTCGTACTAAAAAATGCTTGGAACAGTTTTTGTAAATTTTCTTCCGGGATTCCGATGCCATTGTCAGCGATGATCAAAGTCACATGATCTTCTGTTTTAATTGCGTTGATCGTCACCAGACCATTACTTCTATCCTCAAATGCATGTAAATATGCATTATTGACCAAGTTAATGATAACTTGGCCCAACGGTCCGGGCAGACTGTCCATCATCACATTATCGGCAATATTCATTTCGATCTGATGCGAGTGCCTTTTCAGACTGGGCGCCATAGAATCGAGAATTTCATTAATCACATTCGCCAGGTCAAAGACGCGGCGCTGCTCGCTTGCCTGGTCTGCGGCCACGTGACGGAAACTGGTTAACAGATGCTCTGCTCTGTCTGAATTACGTTCTACCAAAGTGGCACAGGAATCCAAATCGGAAAGCATCTTCACAAGATCGGACCGCTTCAGACTTCCTTCGCTTATCGCCTGCTGCATTTGTCGAAGAATACTGGTCATGGTTGTTGATGCCAGCATATTATTGCCAATCGGTGTACTTAATTCGTGTGTCACACTCGCAATCAAGGTACTTAGCATCGCTTTAGCTTCGCTCAATGCTAGTGCCTCTCTGGACTGGTGCAATATTGTTAAAGTGCTTTCCAGTTTTTCTGTACGCTCTGCGACACGCTCTTCTAACGAAAGATTGAGAAGTCGTAAATGTTCCTCACTAATTTTCAGTTCATTAGTGAGTTGAATTTGCTTCTGTTCATTGCATACCCGTTCCGTTATATCAACCGCAATCCCAAGATAACCTGTCACTTGACCATCATTATTCCGGATAGCTGTAATTGACAGCATTACTGGTAGATGTGAGCCGTCTTTGCGGAGATAGGTCCAGTTTTGTTCGTCTGGAACACGCAGCATTCGCGCTTTGGCAACGAAGACATCAAAACCAGGCTCTATCGATGTTTTCAGCTCTTCCGATAATATCTTAGCTCTGGCAACGACCTCGTTTGGATCGTGAAATATGGCTGGTGTTTTTACCCCCTCCACCTCATTGGCCGTATATCCCAACATGTGCTCCGCACCCTGGTTAAATGTTTGAATGAGGCCGTTCAGATCCGTTGAGATAATCGAAAAATTAGCACTATTCAATATTGCTTGTCGCATATTGGTAATGGCATGCAGATTTTGAGTTATCGCAAGTTGTTTTTTTTCTTCGAGCTTTTGCTGGGTAATATCGTGAAAATTAACAACAATTTCCTTCAAGTGACCGTGCTCATCCATTTCTGGAAATGCACTGACAGAGACCCATACAATAGCGCCATGCGCTGGACTATCAATGCCAAGAACACTCTCCTTAAATGGCAATTTAGTTCGCATCACACGGTTGACTGGATAATCTTCCAGATTGAGTGGATCCCCTGCTTCATTCAAAAAACGCCAGACAGGATCGATGGCAACTTTTCCTTGGATTTGATCTTCGCTTAATCCAAGCAATTCAGAGGCACGTGGATTACTAAAAGTTATTTTGGAGTCTGGTCCATGAACTACAATCCCCACCTGTAGTTTATACAATAGTTGCCGATGCCGGCCCTCGAGGTTTTTCAAGGTTTCATTTTGCATCTGCTGCTCAGACAACGCAGTCGCTAATTTTTTTTCGCCAAGACGAAACTCAAATTGCTGAACCACGAGCCGACCCAGAACTTTAAGCATGTCTTGCTGATGTTCATTGAGCTTACGCGGGACTCGGTCTATTACGCACAAAGTGCCAATACCAAAACCACCGGATGAAATTAAAGGTTGCCCCGCATAAAATCTGATATCAGGCGCGCCAGCCACTAAAGGATTATCACGAAAACGATCATCTTCCAGTGCATTATGAATCTCGAACAGTTCTCCGCCATGAATTGCATGGCCGCAAAAAGAAATATCACGCGGCGTTTGGGACGCATCCACCCCCACTTTGCTTTTAAACCATTGCCGATCGGCATCTACAAGAGAAATCAAAGCAATTGGTGTACCGCAAATTTCAGATGCCAGACGTGTAAAGTCGTCAAAATCGGCTGAATCGGGTGTATCCAATACCTGATATTCCCTGAGTGCCTCAAGGCGTTCAGCCTCATTTTGACCTATCGGTGCTGAAATCATATGTAGTCTTTGCCTGGAAATGTCTTATCGAATATCAACA
This sequence comes from Cognatundibacterium jejuense, assembly GCF_014284255.1. Taxonomy (GTDB): domain Bacteria; phylum Pseudomonadota; class Gammaproteobacteria; order Burkholderiales; family Burkholderiaceae_D; genus Undibacterium; species Undibacterium jejuense. The sequence continues at coordinate 467,346 of NZ_JACOFV010000001.1, read as the reverse complement.
AAATTTCAATTTGCCGGTTAATTGCTATTTGGTCTGGTTCATACAGCAATCTCACTGCAGCAATCTCACTGCGGCAGGCACACATAGTCGCAATGGCTTGAGAGAACAACTTCATGCTCTGGACGTGGGCGTCCAATGTTTCAGATGTCCATTCGATTCAAAGTGCACATCGACTTGTACCACGCCTTAAAATCAATCCTGGGAAAAACGCGCAACATAAATCAGAATTTGATCTTAATTTTATAACACGGCGAGTCAATAACAAGCAGGGCCTCTGTAGACTTAATTCAAAACTTACTTATGCCATGCTCTCGCATCAATCTTTCGCCCGGTTTTTTGCTAATCGCAACTTTCTGATTTGGGGAACTAAATTCCAGGAGGAACTCACAAAGTACAGACTATAACAACTGGGTATCGGAACTTATAATTTTTTTCTATTTTTTTTCAGGCTCACATGAACAGATATCATTTCCTTTGTCGAAGATGATGCGCCACTTCCCTGATTTATCGCGGCGCCAGATTGAACTAAAGGTAGCAACCTGTTTGCCTTCATTATCAAACACCGGCCCCATGCTCATTGCCAGAGTACCACTCTCTAAAACCTCAACACGTTCTGGCTCCCAAGAAAAAGGCGCATTCTTTTCTTTAAACCATTTCTTCCACGCCGCCCCGACTTGATCGCGCCCTCTCAAGGAATTGTTTTGCTGAACAAATATTGCCTCTTCGTCTACCATAGCAAGAAACGCATCAAAATTGCGATCGGCCATTGTTTTAGCAAAAGCGCGCTCGGTAACCAATACCTCTTCCCGCAAATATGAGTTTGAATCAGACTGCGCTTCGACTGATCTTGTGGCAAACACACACGCCAGTGATATAACCATGAAAAAAGAACGCATAATCGTTCCAAAAAATATTGAAGTTTTGTGCATAAATAAATTAAGAGAGACCTTTGCACGAGACCCTGAATTCATCCCTGCAACGTGCCTGTAAAATAATTTGGTCAGATTTTTTGAGAAGTTTTCCTTCAAAGTTCGACCAAAGACCCAAAAAATACGGAATATTCCCCGTATTCCCATATTCTAGGCGCAATTCTCCTGCCATGTCTCACATTCCCGTCGCACACTGACACCACGTTTAATATTGTAAGCAACGCACATCAAGCTAAATCGCACCTGATTTCTCACCAGCCCCAGATAGCGAGCTTGCCCCATGCCTTGATAACTAAAGATGGGATTTAATATCCATTGGTGATGGTTCCTATGTGAACAGGTGTGAGATTGATGGGTAATTTGCAATTCAAATCAAAGGCAATTTTGATTTGTTTGATGTTCGTCATTCCCTTGTCAGTGTTGACCTGGATATACTTCGCCAATATGTTTGAAAGCATTGCGTTCTCAGAAAAAGAACGTATCGGCATAGAATATAACCGTCAAATTTTCCCTGTACTCAATTTGGCACAACAGGTTCGCAGAGACTCATTGGCCGCGGCCGTATCAGGGACTGCACCAGCAACGCTTGCCTCCTTGTCTGAGAAGCTACATAAAGAACAGCAAAAGTTAGACGAGATTGAAAAACGCTATGGTAAAGAGCTTGGTGTAGAAAAGTCGTATGCCGAATCACAGGACGCCTTATCCAAAATTCCAGCTGCATCGCCAGCAGAAGTATTTAAACTTCATACGGCCTACGTGCAATCTTTGGTTAATTTAATGGGGCAAGTTACTGATGGCTCGAATTTGACTTTAGACCCTGAAATAGTCAGCTTTTACTTAATGGATGCGGTCTTTGCACGCGCGCCAGACATTATCGAAAGTTCAGGAAAAATGCGCGGGCTGGGAGTTGGCATTCTCAAAGCTGGCAGCATCACGAAAGAGCAGCTAAATACGCTCAATGGTTTGATTCCGATCGCCGAATTCCAAGGCGATAATATGCTTGCCGACCTCGCGAAGGTGAGCGCGAATGACAGCAAAATTGGTGAAAAAATTAACGCCAAGCAGGTACTCAATGATACTGCCGCATTTTTTGCGGTGGCTAGAAAAAGTGTGATTGAAAACCAGGACTATGCACCAGAAGTGCAGGCTACTTACCTTGCTGCAGCGAATAAAACGATTGAAGGTCAATATGGCCTGACCGATCGATTAATCAATGCGCTCGACGAGGTTTTGGCTGACCGTGTTTCTGGAATGAAGCGCAAGCTTTATCTGATTTCTACCATGCTAGGACTAACTATTCTTGCTGCATTGTATGGATTTTATACCTTTTATTTAGTCACCAGCGGCGGACTAAAACTAATTAGCAAACATCTCAAAGAAATGAGCGATGGTGACTTACGTACAGCGCCAGCAATGCCATGGGGTAAAGACGAACCAGCGCAAGTTATTATTGATCTTCGCCATACTTATGATGCCTTACATGCATTGATCAAAACTGTACGTCACTCAGCCCGCGCCTTGCATGCAACCAGTAGTGAAATTTCTGCTGCCAGTCTGGATTTATCCTCACGTGCGGAATCAGCAGCAGCGTCGCTAGAAGAACAATCCTCCACGATGGAAGAGATAGGTTCTACTGTCGAGAATAGCGCGCAACAAACCGTCGCCGCAGCTAACTTTGCAACAGAAAATGCCAAGGTAGCAGAGCAAGGCGGCATCGTCATAGGAACGGTCGTTAGTACGATGCGCGATATTCATGCCTCGTCGTCCAAGATTAACGAAATTATTGGCGTGATCAATGGTATTGCGTTTCAAACGAATATTCTCGCCTTAAACGCTGCTGTAGAAGCAGCCCGCGCGGGCGAACAAGGGCGTGGTTTCGCGGTAGTTGCCAGTGAAGTACGCAATCTGGCCCAACGCAGCGCGGCGGCAGCAGACGAAATCAAAACCTTGATTTCAAGCAGTGTTGAGCAAATATCTACGGGTACCAAAGTTGTTGAACAAGCGGGTACCACAATGGAAACGATGGTGAAAAACGCCCGTCAAATCAGCGTATTTTTAAGTGAGATTTCTGCTGCAACGAAAGAACAGTCACTAGGACTGGGTCAGATCAGTAGTGCGATCCAGGAGCTGGATGAAAATACCCAACACAATGCGGCTTTAGTGGAGGAAACCAGCGCAGCAGCAGGTGCTTTAACCGATCAGGCGTCGACCTTGCAACAGGAAATAGCCAACTTTAGAGTGGCATAATTCCAGAGGAAAAACGTACATATAAGCCGAAATATTTTCAAAAACCAAAGCAAAAACCTGTATTGCCAATGGCCTCTTAAAAAATCTTCTCTGCGTTTACCGTCATTCATTGGAACAAGGCAAGCTATGTTATCGAAGCATTATCAAGCTAAACAAATTTGAACAAGCCTTGTTCAGTGGGCATATTATCTATCTCTGACAAGTAATAAGCTTAGCTCTGATTTTTAACGAGAGGCAAAGATGGACAAATCTCAAGTTCCGAATTTAGACTTATCGACTAAGAATTCGTTTGATTCCTTAGGTGATAATCTATCTTCGATTCATAACGTCATCTCCAGCCGCTATACGTTTATTGATCGCATGGCGATTGCTCTCTACGAAAAAAAGACCGATTTACTTAAGACATTTACCAGTAGCAATCATGACGCGCAACAACTACAACGATATGAAGCCAGATTGGCGGATGTTCCATCGCTGCTGGATTTGGTCAACACTGGGCAATCACGTGTAATAGAAAATATCAAAACCAGCCTTAATCGACATTCTACGCATTCGTCCTGGTTATTAAATAGGGGCTATCAGTCCAGTTTTACTGTCCCGATTTACCAGGGAGGCAAGTTTGCGGCATTCTTATTTTTTGATTCAAAAACAGAAAACGCGTTTAAGCCTCCTGATATCTTCTTTCTAGAAACATTAGCAGACCTGGTTTCTCAACTTTTCCTGCTGCGCATCAAGCTTGCTCACGACTTAGTTGGAACGGTTCATATTGCAAGCGACCTGGTCAAAATGAGAGATGTCGAAACAGGGCAGCATCTGGAGCGAGTAGCTGCGTATTCACGCTTAATGGCATTAGCAGTTGCAGATCGCTTTAATTTAACGGATGAATTCATTGAATACGTTTTTCTGTTTGCGCCGCTTCACGATATTGGAAAAATCGGCATTCCAGATAATATTTTGCTAAAACCAGGAAGGCTGGAAGAGCATGAGTGGGATGTTATGCGTTCACATGTCGAAATTGGCATACAAATTATCGACAAGATGAATACGGCGTTGGAGCTTGAATCCGATCTGGCATTCCGGGTAATGCGCAACATCGTCGCATTCCACCATGAGCGCGGTGATGGGTCTGGCTACCCTGAGCATTTAACGCTTGAGCAAATACCGATTGAGAGCCGGATCGTTGCAATTGCAGACGTGTACGATGCCTTATCAAGTAAACGCCCCTACAAACAGGCCTTTAGTGACGAAGAATCCATCGCCGAGCTACGCAAGGAAGCCACCCTACTCCGCCTCGATCAATATTGTGTTGAGGCCTTGATACGCGCTAAAGATGAGCGCGCACAAATTCAAAAGAAATTTGAAGACAGGCTTGATTGATTTCTCGTTTATTAATATTGCTTTTCAGTATAAGATCGTGTTCATCTTTCAACTCTGAGTACAACGAGGTCAGCGATATGAAAAATAAACCCATAGAGCGAGATCCAAACAGAAAGCCGACACACCCAGGCGAAATTCTGAAAGAAAACGTTCTTCCAGAGTTACGTATAAGCCAGGCAGCATTGGCAAAAAAGTTAAATGTTAGCCGGTATACGATTTCTAAGATTCTTCAAGCGAAGGCTAGCCTTAACGCTGAGATTTCAGTAGCTCTTGAAGCCCACGTTGGAAGCACCGCTGAGCAATGGATGAGGATGCAGATAGCGCATGATTTATGGGTTGCCAGACGAAGTGCTAAACTCTATTAGTAGCGATCTGACTGCCATACCGTTTCAATTGGTAGTTGGTCAGATTAAATCGAAATTATTACAATTAAAGATTCATGAAATTAAAATCCACAATTCTCCGCACTTTATTTGGACTTTTTTTTGTTATCCTCATCTTTAGCACGATAGGTATTGTCAGCAACCGCGAGGCTGATAAAAATGAAAAACAATTTTGCTCCACTGTAACCGCAGGCACGCCGATCTCCGGATTAAAAGAAAAAGCGCTAGCTAATGGCGCAAACAAAAAAATGACTCAAATTTTTGACATCAACCCGCCAGAACATACTCTCTTAGTGGTGTTCAATGGTGCATTTCAATTTGATCGATATATATGCGAAATCAACTTCATTGATGACAAGGTAACTTCAGTCAAACACGCTCACATGAATTAAATTGGAATATAGGCATCTACACAAAGGTTACATGTAAAAATAAGCGAACGGCTAGCCAGATCGCTTATTATTTTTAACATTACTATCCCAAAGCCAACTCACCAATTTCTGCTGGCCAAATTAGTGTTTGCACGTCATCAAGGACACGCTGAATTCCATTTATCAAATTAATTTCAAGGCCTGTTCTAGGTTGAGATCGTGGTACTAGGTTTAATTTCCCGACGAGGCGATTGATAATCTGGCGAAATCCAGCCTTTGACTTTTCATTTTCAAGCAGCACTTGAAAAATTTCCACTTGTGATACTACATGCAAAAAGCTGGCTACGATCATCTTCTCCGATGCTTGAGGAAAGTCATGCATAAGAACAAACTCCAACCATTCAAGCACATTTTCACTCAAATCGATTTTTCGTAATTCATTGAAACTGACAGGCCATTTGTGTGTCGGTGTTATGTTCAACCAGGAGAAAAGTCCCCATGGAGATAGCTTTCTTTCTCCCATCTGCTCCGACCAGTAATTGGTATTGGACTTACGTCCTGATTCATCTTTTACACTTCCATAATTAAGAGAAAATGGGACGTAAAAATTTTTCATACTAACGTTTCCTGGAGCTTTTCTGAGGAACGCAGGAATATCGTATGTTGCTTCACTCGTTGCTACGTCAGTATGAAGGCTTGTCAGTTCCCGACGGAAAACTGCAGCCTTTCTCATCGGATGAAAATCCTTCCGACCACTATTATTTAATCCTGCATGGCCAATTCCGCTATGCCCTGCTGGTAACATGTGAGGCACAAGGTAAAGTGACGGCATCTCGCCTGCCTTTTCCATATATTCCCGTTCGTGTATCAACAGGAAATTGCTGCGCTCACTCACAAGTTGATAATCAAGGGCAATTTTTTCTATATCAGATTTATTGCAGTCAAGCTCATTTCCACTTATCGACATGTGCGTTATCCGCACTTGGGCCGCCATTCGTGAAAGTTGATTATCGGTGGTAGAAGCCTGTGAGAAATCAACAAAGGCAATTTCGTCTCGCTTAGACTCTCCCAGAGTGTTTCCACACAAAATCAGCTTACCTTCTGGTCGTTGTTCAAACAAGGCGAACAGTTGATAAGTATCTCCATCAAACACGCTTTCACTAAAACCTGAAGTCCATAGTGGCACATTATTTTCCGGCCAGATGCAATCCAATGCTGGGATGCTTGGGGAACGAAGGCGGATAAACATACGCATCACCGCTGGCTCAACCGCCTCAACTGCCGTCACAAAGTCACACGCGCCCCCTGTTGCACTTGCCAGACGACGCAAATGACTTTCTGAAGGGCTACTGCCTACGCCAACGATAAATAACCTGTGCCCAGAATTTTTAGCGGATGCAATAGCGCTGTCGACTTTGGCAATATCTCCATCAGTAATCAGCAAGACGTCACTATTATTCATATCATTGAGATCGAAGGTCGACTGCAACGCTGTTTCCATTTCAGTGCCACCCAAATTCGCCTCTAGATTCCCGACCCAGCGTTGGGCTGCTAGTTTACTCGCTGGCGCTGCTTTCCACATCGCTCGCGACCGATGCTCGACATGAGAACCGAAACGACTAAGCGAGAACCTATCTCCTTCTTTCAGTTCGTCCACGATTACACGTAAAGCTCTTCGAGATGCTGCAATACTATCGCCCGCCATAGAGCTTGAACAATCAACCAATATTTTGAGAGAGATAGGTGGTTTAATTTCTTGATCAATGTTCACGCGAAAACTCGCCAACATTGCGTACTGCTCTGGATAGCGATAATCAGCCCCCATAACAAGCAAAGAATTGGTTGGCAAATCTTCCAGCGCCAGCACAAAATCGCGATCTAAGGTTCCTTGGCGATTTAATGAAACACAACAAATGCCATCCGCACTCTTTACTGCTATTGGATGGCTTGGTGAGGTAATCTTCGCCTTTGTCAGTGCATCATGCAAACGTAGTTCAATATCGAATGGATACTCTGCCTCCAGAGTATGTCGAGGAATTAGGTGCTCAGGAAAATTAGATTGTTTTGACACATCAGCATGGCTATTATCAAAACGTGGCGCTATGACAGTTGGGATTAGCAAGCGTAGGCAATTTTGTTCGAATTGCAAAACCTGTGCGTAGTGAACGCAGATAGTGCAATGTTCTTGCGGAGCGAGATTTCCGAGATTTAAGCTGTAACTATGGTCAGGATTTTTCTCCAACATGATGGCTGTATCACCGGTCGATATCGTTTCTTCGTAATCGGCTTCTGCCTGTTTTTTTCTGACTACAATGCCAGTGAGTTTTTTTTCTCCGAGAGTCACATCAACGTGCATCAAGACAGCACGCCATGGCAATGGGAAGGTATAGTTTACTTCAGCATGTGATGACGTTGAATTGCAAAACTCTTGAACAATCTGCATATTAAGTATCTGACCACGCATATCACCAGTCATGCGAATACTATCTAAATTGAATTCTTTACCATGAGGTGTTTTAAGACTAGCACGAGGCAGCATATTCATTGTTGTTCCTTAGGGGTAAACCAATTTTGTAAAACCGTGATCGGCTTTTTGAGGCGTCGCAATCATCCCTCTGAATCGAGGTCTTGATATAGCTGCATCACACCGCGCACGAATCTGCGCATCTGCTCTGATGACAATCCTGCACGGCCAGGCTCAATGACTATCTCAATACCATCAGCGACAGTCAAATGGCTGCAAACTTCGATGCTGCCTGGCAAGCGTGGCTTTGCCGGAACTGGTGACTCTTCGCCATGCAATAGTTGTCTAATGCGATCAAGGGATACCCCTGCAGAAGTCCATTTTTTAACAAGCAGGAGTTGTTCTAGATGGTGACTATCATATCGAGCGGCACGTGTCTCACCTTCGGGTTTATCCACCAATCCGATCTGGACATAATATCGTGCGGTACGAATAGAAATGTCCGCCAGCACGCAAAGATCAGAAAGAGAAAAGTTCCTAGTAGCGAATTTGGAGTTTTTATTCATGCATTATATTTAAACACTTTTACTGTATATATACAAGCATGGGAATAGTTATCGCATGGAACGCAATAGCGCCATTATTTTTTGAACGGTTTGGAAACAACCCGACGGGCGTGGGGAAGACGACGTGATAGACGACATTGCATCCCTCGATGCCCCCCCCCACGGGCGTGGGGAAGACGTATTAGCTGCAATCTGCGTTGACGTGATCGTGGAAACACCCCCACGGGCGTGGGGAAGACGGACTACATTGCTTAGGGTGGTTTTCTGATGAGGAAACACCCCCACGGCCGTGGGGAAGACCCACCACGTACCAGGTATGACAGCGAATACGTGGAAACACCCCCACGGCCGTGGGGAAGACTGCGGCTGCTGCGATCTTATCTTTTGCTTCCTGGAAACACCCCCACGGCCGTGGGGAAGACGTCAAGAGTACGCTGCGCCGATCTACTCACCCGGAAACACCCCCACGGCCGTGGGGAAGACTTTTGCGCTTTGCCATCATGTTGATTGCTTCTAGAAACACCCCCACGGCCGTGGGGAAGACATTGACTGGTCGGCTTGGCCGCAGCCTTGCATGGAAACACCCCCACGGCCGTGGGGAAGACCGGATATGAACCATGCAAACGTTCTCCGCGCTAGAAACACCCCCACGGCCGTGGGGAAGACCAATCCAATTGATTTCAGCCAGACCATCATGTAGAAACACCCCCACGGCCGTGGGGAAGACCAAACAACGATCAAAAATGTCGGACTTAATCAAGAAACACCCCCACGGCCGTGGGGAAGACTCGCTTCCTCTATCACCTCGTCAAGGGCTTGGAGAAACACCCCCACGGCCGTGGGGAAGACGCTACTGACGGATCAAAGCATACCATTGCAACGGAAACACCCCCACGGCCGTGGGGAAGACTTCGATTGTGACGCTGACCATATCGTCATAATGGAAACACCCCCACGGCCGTGGGGAAGACTATTTGATGTACATGCAATCAGTGCCTTATCGGGAAACACCCCCACGGCCGTGGGGAAGACTGAGATAAATACGCATAACGGAATGATAGTCTAGAAACACCCCCACGGCCGTGGGGAAGACTAAGACGCGGCATATCAATCACGATGCGGATCTGGAAACACCCCCACGGCCGTGGGGAAGACGTTCCCTTGGTAATCAACCCCAAATTGACATAAGAAACACCCCCACGGCCGTGGGGAAGACCGGCGCTTTGACTTTGACGAAGTTCGCGTCAGGGAAACACCCCCACGGCCGTGGGGAAGACTTACTTAGATACGGCGTCGACCAGACTGTCTGAGAAACACCCCCACGGCCGTGGGGAAGACAGTCCCGCAAATTCCGCAGGACTACGCCAATCAGAAACACCCCCACGGCCGTGGGGAAGACTCGCACCATTGACAGAAAACGTAGGAACACCAGGAAACACCCCCACGGCCGTGGGGAAGACCTGCGTCCTCGTCATAAAAACGTCCCATAATGAGAAACACCCCCACGGCCGTGGGGAAGACCGATCCGCAGCAACCTCCAGCGTGTCCGACTGGGAAACACCCCCACGGCCGTGGGGAAGACGCAATCTCATAACCTCGATCCTTTCGCATATGGGAAACACCCCCACGGCCGTGGGGAAGACCCTTTATATTGATACGAGCCAATGAGACTTAAAGAAACACCCCCACGGCCGTGGGGAAGACCCATATAGGTTTGAGGTTTAGTGCTACCTTTAAGAAACACCCCCACGGCCGTGGGGAAGACCTGTTCTTCAACCTAACCAGGTTCCAGACAATAGAAACACCCCCACGGCCGTGGGGAAGACTCTTTCTTGTCCAACTTGAACTTCGTTGTTATAGAAACACCCCCACGGCCGTGGGGAAGACACCTATATTTTGTTAAAGAACGCACATAAAACACCTTATATAGTGTGTTCATGGTTTGACCAAATTAATCTTAAATCTAAATCTCTTCTATGTACTACGAATCGCAAAGTGAATTTTGTTTCTCTATTACCAATTGCAACCCCGATATTTCAGTTAAATTTCGCTTCGTGTCGCCAATCCCACTGATGTCATAGCCAGGAGTTTCTGGTATTCGCCGAAATACCATTACTCCACTATCTGCCGGACAATGTTTATATAAGTAAGCCACCACTTTTCTTGCTACATTATCTTTTACGCCAGAAATAAACACGTTAGGTTTAGGCTCAATAAACCAGAGCTTCATACGACCACGGACTGCAGGTGGCAAATCATTGGCAATCACGACTAGCATTTTTTATCTCCAGAATGCTTTCAATATCTTGAGCAACTTTACCTAACAAATTGGCTGCGATTACACGCTGCCGGAAAGCAGCCGACACCATGTGTTTGTTATACTGACCGGCCATGCTCAGCGTTAGCGAAAAAGCCAAGTCGATGCAAAGATTTTCTTTATAAAGATCAGCCAAATCATATACAAAAGGTAGAGGACTACCTGAATGTACAAATCCCATATGTGGCGAAAACCCCATGCTGTGTATTGCCGAACATAAGATACCGTACAGTGCCGCATTACAAGCGGTCAATACTTGATTAGTCATGTCACCCATTTCAAATTTTCCCGGAATGTAATTTCGCCCCTTCCAACCCACACCATATTCCAGCCCCTTCTGTTCGTACAAATTCCGGATACGATACCCCTCCATTCCCATCATTTCTTTGAGAGATTTTCCTTTCAAATCTGCACTGGGAAAACGCATTGAAAACATGCGTCTTGCGACTTCTAATGATTTTTTGGGGTCTGCGGATAATTTCATTTGCTCACGCAAATTACGCGTATCAGATGTTGGTGTTTGCCCATGGGCATAAAATAATAAACTATCCTCTCCTACCCAACAAACACTGCAATTTGCCGCAGCGATCACCTTAACAGCTTCATGAGTTACGCTAGTGCCTGGGCCAAGTAATAAGCAATTGAGCGTGGCAATAGGCAGGCGAATAACATTGGCATCGCTGTCTATCCATTTCACACTAGCATCATCAATTTCCAACCGCCCCCGCTCAAGATAAAGAAAAGGATACTTATCTTTAACTAGAGGCAAAGTATCACGCGTCACTTTGATCAAAAGACGCTTTGACGGCGATTTTATTCCCGAAGTATCGTCAAGCATAAATCAGACTCACCTGTCGATCACGATAGCGCTTATCGTCACCAAACTGCACAGGCACGTCATTAAGGGTAAAGATCTCATCGGCTTCGCTATCGCTAAGCGCGCCATGTAATACGCGAAAATCTTCGATTCGATTTTTTTCTCGTGCAATTACCGTAGCATGCTCTAGTGCTTGCGCTTGTTCGACAAAACAAGCTCGATAAATAAAATCGGTTGGCACACAATTTTTACGCCCTAAATAAACAGCCCATGTTGGCGATTGCAATCCTTGTATGACTTGTTCAGATCGTTCAAATGGCACCTCGATTACAACAGCAAATGCAGCATCTTGTAAATAATTACGATAGGTCAATTTTGCGCCACCGCCAACAGCTGGCTTCCTTTCACTGGTTTTCGGAATGAGCATACTCGCCCAAGGATCTTGCTTGTCGTAACCATTACCCACCATATGAAAATCACGTAGGACTGGTTCGCGCGCTTGCTTAACGCGTTCACCGCGAATTTCTGTGGTGCGGACAAACGAAATGACCGTTTGATCTAGGTTGGAAAACTCTTCCAAAAGCGCACATTGCTCGCCACCAGCACCCAGCGCAGAACACAGCAAACCCAATATCCCTGATTTCGTTGGGAAAGATTGCGTCTCGCGTCGGCCAAATTTGGAGTCAGCCCCCCAAGCTTGCAGAGGGGCTTCCAACCAGAGTAAAAGAAAGGGATTATGCATGGATATTTTCTGCAACGTCCGCTGTTGAGTGCTGTTTTAATGCTGCAATGAGATCATCCACAGTTAAATCAGCGTCTTGTGAATAAGTGTACTCAGCTTGCTTACCAAATAGGCTACCGTGCAACTTTTCTTGTTTAGCCAAATAGGTGGACATGGCATCGATACTGTTTTTTATAAAACCACCGCCAGCTTCTGCTTTGACTGGAGTTTCAAATGGAACTTGTAAACCTTGACCTTTACGAACAAAGATCTTGGCAAACGCCCATGGAGATGCACCAGATTGGGTCGCTTGCCTTGCCGTTGGTACAGCAACAAATAGAGCTTTCGTAAATGCCTCGACCGCTTCTGGCAATGAATGCCCAGCTAATGTTTGATTCAGTTGTCCAAGATCTAAACTGACATAGCGATAATAGGTGGCAGAATTAAACTCCAAGCTTCCCATATGCGCTGATCCAGGTGTCGGATCTACATCATCCATCGCAGTAAAAAACTCCACCTCATTGCTCACTTTATGTGTGGAAATGGCGTGTGAAAATGTGGTTGCACCATCGATATTTAAATCAGCCGCTTGGGCAACCATCCTACCAAACAAGGCAATGTCTACCGCATCTATGGCTTCATTTACTTTGCCAATTAGATCTGCGAGTTCTTTTGCCTGCTTTTTCGCATCTTTCTGAGTAATCACTTTATCTGGATCGAATCCATTATCAGCGCAGGCTTGCGCAATAATTGCTACTTCATTTGGACTTAAAAAAAGTAAAGTATCTGTTTTATCAGCACTCGCTTCTAAGGAAGTATCGTCACCTTCTACATCAACTGCCGAGTCTTTGCCTTTTTTTGCTTTCTTTTCTTCTTTTTTCTTAATGAAAATACCTTCAATTTTGTCGCCACAAGTGATTGCCTGTTCAACTGTCGCGCCTTTCTTCAGGCAAGCCTCAGTGACTAATTTACTGATTAATTTTGTTCTTGTTCCATGAGTGATACCCAACTCTTGCATCGCCATCCGTATCGGGCGCTTCCATGCTTGAGAACTCACGCGTGCACGCTGCACACCGCCGACGATAGCAGTTTTCGGTGCACCAACGTCATCACGGTTAAGACAAGTTACTGGGAAAGATTGAAGAATGTGAAATTCGATACGGAGATTTGTAAATTGATTTTTCATTTGAAAATCCTGAAGTTCGATAAATTAAATAGCTGATAAAGGCACAATTTGTAATAACCCAAAACCAAATGCTCTGCCTCGACCAATACCTTTGCAAAAACTTTGCTTAAAACGTTCGTGATCAGTCACGGTGAGGCGTCCCTTAAGCGTCGCGCTGCCATGCGTCACGGTCTCTCCCAACTTTTCAAAGCTTTGTACGTTACATTGCTCAACTTGCAAATCTTCAACCATCACACTAAAGCCCCAAGACGTAATGGCACGCTGTACGAACCAGGTTGTTATCGCTTCGCGCCCACGTACTGGTACGATTTTCCGACTAAGATTATTACGTTGAGTTGGATTCAAGGTAGTTTGAAAAGCGTAATCGGTATGCTGTAAAAAATTCGCATATACCGGCTTTGTTTCGACCTTACCAAACTGTGGTGTCTGATGCGGCTTGCGATTCGAGAGCAAGAGAATTTGCCGCGTATTGAAATCACCGCCTTTATCGACGTACAAGATGCCACTTGCAACGCTTTTGTTTTTTTCGGCCTCAGTGCGAATATCTTCAAATAAACCGTAAACCACTTTATGTAACGCGTATGCGTCTTTTACTTGTAAAATTTTAATGTCTTCACGGCTCAATTTTAGTACGCTTGCAAACGCAATAGGGTTTTCATGCATCTACTTTCTCCTCAATTTCTTTGCCGTAAAAACTCTGCGCCCACCGTGCTTTTATGCGAGTTTGTCGTTCCTCGTGGCCAAACCAAAGTAAATCATCGAGCAATCGCGCATAATCAAGGGAAGCAAGCCCTTTCGCTTCAATCAAACTAAATAGGGGTCGTAAGATACGGCAAGCTTCGGATACAGAGTTACATGCAAGCAAACGACGTAGCTTTGCTTTGGCCTGCTCACTATTATTACCATCCTCATAGCAGCACGCTATCGCTTGTCCGATTTGTACAGCACCATTTTTCCCAATTTTTACACGGGCTATAGTCGCAGCAATTGCTGCATATGGAATACGTTCGTCTTCGTTTTCCAAGTTAATTTTAAAACCCGCCAACACTTCCCAACTTTGATATTCAGTTGCTGGATTATCAGCTCGCTTGAGCGCTGCCCGTAGACCATTATCAGTCTGGCATCGACCAATAACATACTCAACAAAACTAGCAGCTCTATTGTTATAGGTATTAACTGGTGCTTGAGTTTGTTCGCTCATCATCGCTCCTGATTGGTATTTTTTAAATAAACGCCTAGATTTGGTCTATGCTTAGCCCATGCATCTAGTTGACGGGAAGTATCGCTAGAACAATGAGTGTCGTAAGCTTTATACGCAAACTGCGCGAATAATGTTCGTATTTTCGTGCTATCAACATTTGTACACATATCGATAAGAGCTTGAAACTTGCGTTCGGATAGTTGCCAAAATAAGTTACTTGCCATTGAAGCTTGTCCTTTCGCTTCCATATTCTGGCTTTTAAAATAGCTAAGGGTCGAACCGTAAATGATTTTTGAAAGTTTATCGAGTTCATTCATTTCCGTTTGAAAGTGACTAAACCACTTTTCCCCAAATGAATTGATAGGAAGTTGAATCGAAGACTCAACGAAATCATCCGAACCTGAAACAAATTGCTCCCCAGCATTACTGCTTACCCGCAATCCACCAGACCAAATTTCGAGAGAACGTACTAAGGGAATTGCTCTGTTAGTAGTTAATCGTAGTTGAAAGCAATCCGCTCCTCGGTTATCGCTTGACGACAGAAAACTTAACAGTGCAGTGAGTTGTCTCCATGGACGTTTTTCTGGATCAGTCCAGAGTGCTTTTGTTTCTTTCCCTGAACGGTCAACTGCAATACTAGGGTCTACGACGCCCTCTTTATAACCAAGATGTGAAATTCCTTCTGAATAATGTATGCCATGTTCGTTCAATAAGCAAAATCTCGACAACGGTACTAAACGACCCATTAAACTCAATTTAAGCATTTCGGCATTTTCGCAACTCTCTCCCTCCGGCATTTGCTGCCAAGGTGCTATTCCTAGGCCTGCAGGATAAATACCGATATCGGCTATTTGTTGCTGTGTAAATAAATTAAGCCATAACGTTTCCTGCAATGAACTTCCTTGCAAAAAACTATGCAAAAAACCTAAAAAACCAATTGAAGGGCCTGGTTTTCCGGTGGAGGGTTTACCTTTCTCATTGCACTTACCCTGATACTCTTTAGTGAGCACTATGGAGTTGTCCGTTTTCTTTCCACCTAAACCAAAGCCCATCAATTGGACAATTAGTAATGCCCTATCTGCATCTGATAATGATTTTTCTACCTGCGACTGCGTGAGCACTGTCGTGTTTCCAGTTGAAATCTCGGTTAATACCGCGCCAAATTTTTGAACGAATGCAGGTTTAATGGCTGGCATCTGCAAAAATGGGGCGTCCCCATATAAATAGAATTGCGAATGCCATTGTTCCAAATAAAGTAAGCATTTTTTTGCCAACCCTTCAGGTCGCAAGTTTTGCCATGCTTCGTTAGTTTCTGGCGTAGACGCCGCTTGAGCAATTGCCAGCAGTAATTTTGTCAGTGCAATTTTTTGAACCGGATTTCCGCCTATTGCTCGGTAACTTGGCTCAAGAAATATTTGTTTTAAACTGACTCTACCCACATCGACAATGGGTATCCATGGCTCATCTATTAAATTGAAGTATTTCTCAGTGTGCATATTTAGTTACCATTTTTATGACCTAAAACGCGTCATATATGAATCAATTAATTTGCTAATATCTGCTCCAATTCTCATTGGATCGATTCAAAAATTGCGCTATGCCAACTCTTTATGTTTGCTTAAAAATCATGTTTGATGCAACTTTATAAGATTAGCTACGTCTTTTTTGCTTGATAGCCAATACGTTCATCATAAGTAAGTGTATATTTTTCACTCGCTAAGCCTTCCTGTAGTGAGCGTATAGCTCCGCTCTCATCCACTAAGGCAACACGTAATTGATTGCTTTCGTTGAATTCAGGCTTACCTAAGTAAAAATAGTCGCCTAACCATAAAATGTGCTTCCTATCGATAGCGATTGGGGCAAGGTAGTCAGCGACTTTTAAGGTATTTTGCATTAATGTTATGGTCAATTCACGCCATTTTTTTCGTCCTAAAGATCGGCCATTTTGGGGGACTAGGATTTTTTCTCGATTCAGCAAAGTAACATAGACACCCTGATGGGCAACTTGAATCGATCGAACCAAAAGTACCTCAGTTGTTTCAAGTTCACTATGGCGGGTTTGTGCTGTTTCTTCTGCCTGTGTTGAACCCGCTATGGATAGACCGACTAACGCCAGCCCCTCGAGTTTCTTTCGATTTAATTTTAGTTGTTGAAGATGTTTAGCCATATCATCACATTCAGCTTTAGGGGCATAAGTTGCCTCGATCAACTCCCGAATTTGTGAAGGTAAACTCAAGTCGTCAATGCTTTTCCACACTGCTAAACTGCGACATAAAACGTAAGGTGCGTACACTTTGACTGTTGATCCAAATGTCTGTTCGGGTGAAATGATTGCAGTAGCTAAATCTGGAGCCAATATCCAAGCCTCTCGTTTTGCTATTGCAGGACGGACCGTCTCGGTGTGTCGCCATAATCTACCCAAGCGCTGCAACAACATATCTGTGGGTGCGATACGGCTGACCAAAAAATCAGCATCGATATCTAGGGATTGCTCTAGAACTTGTGTTCCGACTAATATTCGACCTTGTGCCGCGCGCGCTTTCGCCCCATTTTTTCCAAAGACTCTCACCCAGATATCTTCATTACACGCCCGGTCTATCTTGAGAAAGCGCGAATGCAATAAACCACATGCAATTCCAAGTCCAATACTACGTGCCGCTAATAATTGGAATACAGCTTGTGCCTCATTTACTGTATTTTCTATCCATAACACCTGCTGTCCTTGCTCAGCCCGCAATATTGCTTCTTCTATCGCCGCAATCTCTGTCGCATGGCCAATATGAACCATCACATCAGGTATTTTAGCCGTCTCTATTTCAACAAATAGGGCTTCATTCGGCTGCGCCGTAATGAGCGGATAGGGTTTATATGACGTATTACAGGACGTGCTCAAGCCTAATAATGATTTGCGCCGTTCTTGTGTCAGCGTAGCGCTCAAAATGATTACAGTACATTGCAACTGACGTAATGCTTTTACCAATGCGTCTAAAATCGTCCCAGTAAAACTATCATAGGAATGTACCTCATCGAGTATGACAATTTTACCGGCTAGGCCAAAGGTTCGAACAAAACCATGTTTTACATTCATCACTGCCATCAAAGCCTGATCAACGGTACCTACGGCAAACGGCGCTAAAATTCCGCGCTTGCCTTGTGCAAACCAGGTACCACCAGGATTTGCTTCCTCACCCATATTTAACCAAGCATTGCTATGTACCAATAGGGCTTGTGAATGAAGCGTTGTTTCATCTAATATTTTTTTTAAGAACTGATTTACACGCTCATGTATTTTCTCAGAGGTAAGCTGAGTCGGTAGCGCAAAATAAATACCCGTAGCAGAATTATTTTTTAGCAATTGATATGCTGCATACAGGGCAGCTTCAGTTTTACCTAATCCCATTGGAGCTTCTAACACATATACGCCAGGCTGATTTACTGCTGCGATCAATTTGAGTTGTGTGTCTTTAGGCTCGAAACCAAATATTTTTTGAAAACTTAGGTTCGGTCTAATTTGTGGGCATACAAAACCAGCCTCGTCTAGCGCCACATCAATATTAGATTTCCAATCTCCTTCGGGATCTTCGAATAACGCACCTGAGCCCACCCAATCTGAAACAGTCGTCAGACCAGCTAGCACTTTTGCCTGTAACGCATCTTTCACGATGGGAAAGTCTGTGGCCAAGGCCACCTTAAGTTGAGTTAATAATTCGACTCGCTGCGAATGCCAATTAGCACCACCGAATACTTCACTTGTCGCCTGGTATATAGACAAATTTGGCGAAAATCCGTGATGTTGACCTAAAATTTCCGCAATGTATAAACTCGGATTTTCAGTTGCAACCGAAGCTTGACTTACCCCTGCATGACCACCCCACAGCTTTTCTTGAGTTGGATCTTCATTTTTCAAAAGTGCCAAAACTGCGTCTTCTTTTTGCGAAAGTGCAGAATATATTTTTTTCTGAAAAGTTGGGCTAACCTTTCCGATATCATGGGCTGCAGCAATTAATTCTGATCCCTCGGGAAATAGAGCACTCCGCAACCAAATTGGCATTCGAAGAATCATTGCTCTCGCGACTTCCCCTACAATTTGGCAATGGCTAAATACCAGTCGACCGGACACAACATTGCCGTTATCCAATTTTCTTGATTTGGCTAGGCATTGATGAAGCGGGATTGTTTCAGTAACAGTGCTTACTTGTTTAGGTCTTGCACGCACTTAAATCCTCAAGTTTCGATTTTTAATAATTTTTCACATGTTGCTTAAAACACATACTATTATAATAATCTTAAATTAATTAAATATCTATACTTGATTCGATTTAGACACTAAAAATTCTCTTGTATTTTCGCCACTCTGACAATTACCAGATATCGCCCCAGCGCGTCCCACACATATTTAGTTTCATGAGAATAATCATGATGCATATGACACCGATTGACCTTTTCGCCAGGCACAACGCGATCATGGTAGCGGTTAATAGTGAGTAGAGAAATGTTCAATCGTAGTGTAGTGACTCCTTGGACAAGAAGCGAATAATTAGGTCAATCGCTAACCATTTGCGGAAAAAACAGTTTTCAACTTTGGAAGTTAGATAAGAACCAGTTTTGGGCTCCCCACCAATAACGGGAAGCCATTCGTGTAGGCATGCAACATTGTTAAGCTTGATGAGGAAATTAAAAAGATTCAATTTTCAGCCCTTATGACGGACTTAAAAGCATGCCGAAATTGCTCCAAATGATGCTAAAACAGAGTAAAAACCTATACAATATCAATATATTGATTTACTATTTTATGCCTCTGAAGCATATAGGGCATGCAAAAAGTTTCCTTAAACACATCGAATTTAAGCAAATTTTTTATCATCCATATTTTCATCCATAGAGAAAAAATAGGAAAATAAAATTCATTAAAATCAAAGACTTAGTTCAATTATTCGATTCCGGCTCTCGAATCGTGATAAGGAAAGTTCGTTTGGGTATATATCGAAATCGGTAGGCACGCTACAAAAAGCGAAAGGATGCTTATGCACTGTCTCGCCGACTGGCAAACTTCGCGCTTTACATAAATAAGGTATCTAAAATGATCGGCCGCATCGTAGAAATTGCTGACAACAAAAGACACCTTTTTCTACTACGCGGCTTCATAATTGTCCAACAACATGGCGACAATCTACAAGAATTAGGACGAATTCCCATTGATGACGTTATCGCAGTGATTGCAAACGCACATGGAATAACTTATACAAATAACCTACTGGTTGCTCTTGCCGAGCGTGGGATACCATTTGTACTTTGTGGCGCTAATCATAATACAGCTGGCATGTTAGTACCAATTGGAGGGCATCACCTTCAGGCTAAGCGCTTCGACGCTCAAATAGCTGCGTCTCAGCCAACAATTAAAAGAATTTGGGCTGATATCGTTAAAGCGAAACTTCAACAGCAGTCTGCTGTACTTGCCACCTTAGGGAAACCCGACATACCGCTCTCAGCGCTAGTTAAGAAAGTAAAATCTGGAGATCCCGATAATATTGAAGCACAAGGTGCAAGAAGGTATTGGACTTTATTATTCGGAGCTACATTCCGACGTGACCAAAATGATGATGGCATTAACGCGCTACTCAATTACGGTTATACCGTACTGCGTGCAACAACTGCACGTTCAGTGATCGCCGCCGGACTACACCCAACCATTGGTCTACATCACTGCAACGAGGGTAATCCTATGCGAATTGTTGATGATCTAATGGAGCCGTTCCGTCCGATGATCGATTACAGAGTTTGGCAGTTAGCATCTCAAGGAAAATTTGAAATTAATGCAGAAACAAAACGGGTGCTAATCAACACGATGTATGACGATATGCAAACAAGCAGCGGGATCAGTCCTGTGATGGTATGCACACCGAAGTTAGCAACCTCGCTCGCCAAAATATTTTTAGGCGAAGAAAAGAAACTGTTTATCCCAAATCCGAAAATCCCCACAGAAATAGGCGTACTTGTTGAAAATGAGGTGGATTGACTATGTTATCGAGATATAGAATTATGTGGATGATAGTCATGTTTGATCTTCCCGTTATTGAGAAAGCGGAACGCTTAGCGGCAACTCAATTTCAAAACGCCTTGCTCGATATGGGCTTTGAAATGGCGCAGTTTTCTGTGTATATGCGATTTTGCTCTAGCCAAACCCAAGTCGACACCTATTGCAAATATGTCGAACGTAGTTTGCCGGGCGGAGGAAAAGTCAATATCCTTCAATTCACCGACAAACAGTACGAAAGAATCATTACCTTTCGAGGAAAAGTGAACCAAGGTCTGCCAAAACTACCAGATCAGTTCAACTTATTTTAATGATGGAATATTTTTTCACTAGAGAAAATGCAATAAATCCTATGAAATTCAAGGACTTATTGCATTTGTATTCTAACAGATTGGGATATGCGCTCTAGCCGGAACTCCGTGCGCCCCCATATCAAATGAAAGCAAGTCTATATCTGCTCTAGCTGTAACTTTCAAGCTAGAGCCTATTTTATATATCAGCCTACCAGTCAGTATTTGACGTTCTAAGTAACGTGCACTCAAGCCGCACGCGTAAAGTCCCCTATCACGACATTCCCACGTTCAATCTGCTCCAAGTAGTCAGCAAAATGCTGCATCATCTCTTTACGTTCATCCAAAAAATCCTCGCGGTCATATGAGCCGCCATAGGCTTCACCAGACGCATGGGATAGCTGGCGCTCAATACGGTCGATTGGGTAGCCGAGGGTTTTCAATGTACCCTTTGCAAGTGCCCTAAAGCCGTGCCCAGTCATTTCGCCGCCATATCCCATGCGCTTTAACGCCTGCAAGATCATTCCATTGCTGAGCGGCTTCTCGTGATCCCGACGATTAGGAAACAGGTATTTGCTACCGCCAGTATATTGATGTAATTCACGCAGCAATTCCCAGCCTTGGCGCGGCAAGAAAGGATGGTGATCAACCATGCGCGGGGACAAACGTTTCTTACCCATCTTCATACGTTGCCAAGGAATGACCCATTGTTCGTTTTCTAGGTCAATCTCGCTCCACGGCGTTTCGATGAGCTCGCTCGTGCGAACAAAGGTCAGTAGCATGAGGCGTAAGCCGATACGGTTCGGTGGGTACATACGGCCTTCATTTTTAGTGATGGCTTTGAGTAAGTCAGGTAATCCTGCGACCTTAATGGCTGCATGATGGCCTTTCACGCGTGGCTTCAGCTCGGTCTTGAGTGCAGCGATGGGGTCATACTCCATCAAACCCTTGACTGTCGCGTATTTGAAGATAGCACTCGCAAGCGAGGCCAAGCGCCTTGTAATCTCTAAAGCGCCCCGCTTCTCGATCTGCTGCAATACGTCTAGCATCAAGGGCGTCTTGATCGTACTAATCGGTAACTTGCCAATGTAGGGGAACAAATCGCGCTCAAGAGAGCGCATGTTCTGTACTGAGGTCTGAGGCTGCCAAGAGCTCTCAGTTTTCCGTTGATGCCATTCACGTGCGATTTTCTCAAAGGTATTGACTGAGGTGGCATTGGCAACATGCCGTTTCTGATCACGGTCTTTCGCAGGATCAATGTCAGCATCCAAGAGTTTGCGAGCAGCCAGGGTCTTTTCACGTGCATCCTTGAGGGTCACGACCGGATAAACGCCCAGCGCCAGCGTCTTTTGTTTGGTATCAAATCGATAAGCGAGACGCCAATATTTGTTGCCATCTGGATTCACCAGCAGATGCAGGCCACCGCCATCGCTTAATTTGTAGGGTTTATCTTGAGGTTTGGCGTTTTTGACTTTGATGTCATTGAGCGGTGTAGCGAGTTTAGGCATTTTGTTGGTATCTATTTTGTTGGTATTTAATGTACCAACAAGATTACCAACAAAAAGTTTGGATGCCAATGGACACTAAAAAGCATTAGGAAACAAAAAACCCGCGTATTCACTAGGAAATCGCGGGTTATTTGTACAAACTTGGACAACTTTAAACATGTTCTTGGCGGAAGGTGTGAGATTCGAACTCACGAAGGCTATAACACCTCGCCAGTTTTCAAGACTGGTGCATTCAACCGCTCTGCCAACCTTCCAAGCCTGCTATTATAGCTGGAGTTGCCTGGACGAACAAGTGCTTCGGCTCAATTCACGCAAAAAATGGCTTATTTAACAGGTTTGGTATTTCTGTGGCCTCAACTGGGCGTGAGAAAAGGTAACCCTGGATTTCATTACAGCCTGCGTTTTGAAGAAAATCGAGTTGTTCCTGGGTTTCTACACCTTCAGCGACGACTTTTAATTTCAATTGATGGGCCATCATGATGATCGCTCTTGCTATTGCACAGTCATTAGAGTCGTCCGGAATGCCTTGCACAAATGAGCGATCGATTTTCAACGAAGAAATGGGAAATCGCTTTAAGTAGGAAAGACTGGAATAGCCAGTCCCAAAGTCGTCAAGGGCAAGACTCACTCCTAGCCCAACAACTTGTTTCATAATGGAAATCACATTTTCAACATTTTGCATGAGCATACTTTCGGTGATTTCCAATTCCAACCACTGAGCAGAAATCTGATGCTTTTTGAGCGCGGCATCGATTTTTGCGGGCAATGCCTCGGTAAAATCTTTGGCGGATAAATTGATGGCAACTTTAAACATCGGCACCCCCTGCCATTGCCACTGCTTTGCCTGTTTACATGCAGCATCCAGCACCCAAGAATCGACTTGTTGTATCAAACCAGATTCTTCAGCAACGCCAATAAAGCCCGCGGGCGGAATCAAACCTCGCTCAGGATGGTTCCAGCGTAATAAGGCTTCTACACTAACAAGACGTTTAGTGCGGATATCAATTTTTGGCTGATACTGTAGAAAAAATTCTTCTGCGAGCAATGCTTTACGAATTGCTGATTCAAAAAAAAGTTTTTCTGCAATATGAACGTTGATGTCCTGGTCATAAAACGCAAATCCACCGATTTGGCTATCGCCGATTTTTTTTGCCTGATACATCGCTATATCCGCACATTGCAAAAGTGCCTCCGCGTCCCTGCCGTCATTGGGGAAAATACTAACACCTATGCTCGCCGAGATGCGCAGTTCATGGCCACCAACGTAAAACGCCTCTTGCAAGCTTTCGATAATTTTTTGTGCAACGGCGCTGGCGTCAGAGTGCGTCGTAATCTCTGGCAAGGCAATCGCGAATTCGTCACTACCAAGGCGTGCGATGATATCTTGATCGCGAAGCGCTAGAACCAGTCGTTGTGCGACCACGTTCAAAAGTGCATCACCTACCCGATGCCCAAGCATGTCGTTGATTGGTTTAAAACGATTTAAGTCAATAAACAACAGGGCTGCATTCACCTGCTTGCGCTGAGCAATTTGCAAAGTTTGGTCAGCAAGTTGTTTAAAAAGGCTGCGATTCGGAAGATTTGTCAGCCCATCAAAATAAGCCAACTGATTGATCTTTTTTTCTGCTTCTTTGCGATGGGTAATATCACTAAGATAGCCCACAATGCCCGCTGGTTGCCCGTCAACACCAGTAATGATGGACAAAGTTAAACTCGCCCAAAATACCTCTCCAGACTTTTTTCGACGCCGCACTTCCATTTCTTGCGCACCGTTGGTCAAAAAGGCGTTCAGGATATCCATGTCCTGGCTTTGATCAATTTCTTCGTCGTCATATAGAAACAAAATGTTTTTACCGAGCACTTCATGTGCGGCGTAACCAAACATTTTTTCTGCGCCACGATTCCAACTTAGAATGAACCCGGCCAGATCCATGATAATGACAGATTCATGAATCTGATCCAGAATTTGCGTTTGCAGCATGTGCTCGCGCACACTCAAGGCATGTTGCTGCTCGAGCTTGGTACGCAACGCAAACAGCCGTGCAGTCATGCCAGCGATGTAATTTAATTTTTGTAAATCAGATTCGGTATAGCGACCTTCCTTTCCAGTCAGGAGATAGAAAGTATCCGCTGATACCTGGCAACATAAATTGTTTTGACAAACTTCTTGTTGCGAACAATTGCGCTCAAAACTAAGATGCGCATCATCAAAAGCATTTCTGATCAGGTAATTAATTTGCTGATCAAGCGCCTCTTCTTGTAAGCCGAATATCGCCTCACTCAAGGAAACACCTAAATCAACATCACGTAAATCAGAAACGATAGGCATCGTCACGCGTCCCGACAGACCTGATTTACCCAACCATAGGCTTGCACCAGACATTCCTCAAATACGCCAACATCAATTTCTGCACGATGCAAAGCGCTCTCAACTTCTGCGCTATTTGTTCTGTCTGACAATTCAACCAAATGCAACAAAACACCGAGCTGACCTGTTCTTTGCAACAGGGCATCCAAGATGTCATCTTTCAAAGTCAGCGGTTGTAAAACGTCGGCGAGATTACTACCGAAAAGCTTATCAAGCAACGAAAACATACCGACCATAAACGCGGCATCTTGTTCGTCTTTATTTCCGCCTCGCTTTTGGCAAAGTCCCTCCATCATGCTGGCTCGAAATGCTGCCCTAGTCATTAAAGGATTTAACGCTCCAGCATTTTGTTCTGGACGTGTATATAGCAATAACTGCAACCAACGCTGTAATTGTCTGCGCCCAAGCAAAGTAATCGCCTGACCAAAACTGGAAACCCGTACGGTTTGAGCGAACGCAGCAGAGCTCACCAACTTAAACAACATAAAAGACAGACTTGGATCCTGCTTAAATAATTCCTCTAATTCAGACGAATCGGCATCACGTGAAACCAAGCCCAACAGTTTTAATAAGCGTGTGCGAGCAGAACTGTCCGCCGATCTATTCGACACTGGCGGATTAAATGCATAATCGCCTGACAGTATTTTAAACCCCGATTGCAGCGCTTGCTCAAGCACCACAGTGTCAGGGATATTTTTCGCCCAATGCTGCCCACTACTCAGCTTGGCAGTCCAAGATTTGGCATAAAACGGCAATCCCGCTTTAGCATCCATTGCAAAGTATTTTGTGTCGCCCCAGGCTAATTCTAATGAAGATACAAAATTATCAGCGACAATGCGAAAACCATTACTGGAAAAATGCTTCAGCCGACTTTGATTTTCTTTATTTGCACACGCTGTTTCAGGTATGCACAAACAGATGCGGTGTGCTGGCAAACGTGTATGCAGATCAATCGGAATTAATTGCGGATCGGGAAACGAAACCAGCCAAAGATTCTGGCTTAACTTGTCGAAAAACTCGCTCTCTTTCCAAGACTGCAAAATTTCAATGATTTCGATTGTTGGCAATGCGCCAAAATCAGGTTGTATTGCGACTAATCGTTGAAGTGCGTTCATGACTGGCATGAACGTAGGGAAACCTGAATCTCGAATCATAAATACTTTATTTCTTATTTTACAAGTGACGACGGCGTGACATTTTTTCCGGCTATTGCAACGAAATGTATCGTATTGAGTCGGGGATTACAACCACTTCAATCGAAAATCCTCATGATACCCGCTGACTGAGGAAGCTCAATTTGCCAACACTTTTTACTTCATTCATTAAAGGCAACTAATTCACCGCACCAACGCCAAACCAACATTGAATTTTCATGTAAGGCCAGCATTATTTTAGTGAGTAATAAGGGGTCATAAATTGGCGTCGCAAGTTCGGAACGAACTATTCAGAGTCTGGCAAGAAAATTTCCTGCAAATCATTCAAAAATAACTTACCCATTGCTGTGGGCACAATCGTTTGATGATCGCGTTGCAAAAGTCCTTTTTTCTCGGCAAGGAACAATTCTTTTTCGATAGAATTAATGATCAGACCGGTACGTTCTTGAAAAAGATTAACTGGAAAGCCTTGATTCAGACGCAGTGCATTGAGCATGAATTCGAATGGTAAATCTTTCACATCAATTTCAACGGACTCTTGTGCAGCATTGCCAGCCATACTTGCCTCAATAAACGCTTTGGGCTGTTTGAATCTTGCTTGGCGGATAATACGGTGCGGGAACGACAGCTTTGAATGTGCCCCTGCGCCGATACCAAGATAATCACCAAAGGTCCAATAGTTCTGGTTATGGCGCGATTCACGCCCCGTTTGCGCATAGGCCGACACTTCGTAATTGCGATAGCCTGCAGCTTCCATCCGACGGTGAATCAGCTCCTGCATTTCCGTGCTGAGATCATCATCAGGAATCGCTGGTGGAAACTTTGCAAAATACGTGTTTGGCTCTAAGGTCAAATGATACAGAGATAAATGTGGCGGCGAAAATGACAATGCCGTTTCAACGTCATCACGTACTTGATCCAGTGTTTGTCCAGGCAAAGCGAACATCAAATCGAGATTAAAATTATCAAAATGCGTTCGCGCAATATCGATTGCACGTCTCGCCTCATCTCCGTCATGGATGCGGCCAAGTGCCGCGAGATGTTGAGAATTAAAACTTTGAATGCCGATAGAAAGACGGTTAATTCCACTTTGTTTATACGAGCGGAATTTTTCCATCTCAAAAGTACCGGGATTGGCTTCCATGGTAATTTCAGCCGCGCCGTCGATGGGAAGCAAAGTACGGATATCTGACAGCAGACGATCAAGTCCCGCGGCAGACATCAGGCTAGGCGTGCCACCACCAATAAAGACTGAGTATATTTTTCTGCCCCAAATCAATGGCAATGATGCCTCTAAATCCGCGCGCAAAGCCTTTAAATAGGCGTCTTCATCAAAACTGCCCTTGACCTCGTGCGAATTAAAATCGCAATACGGGCACTTTTTGACGCACCATGGAAAGTGGATATACAAAGCCAGAGGCGGCAAGGCAGTAAGATTTAAACGACCGGGGGCCAGATATTTGCTCGCAACATCTTGTGGGATATGCGATAAATCCGGAGATTCTTTCGCTCCGGTAACGGTCTTAGCATGAATAGGAATTGGCTTAATCGGAATCATTGCTACTTATTAACTCAACTTTTCTACTAATGCACGCAAGGCTTGCCCACGATGCGACATCTGGTTTTTTTCTGCGGAATCCAATTCAGCCACTGTTTTTTGCAAAGCGGATATCCAAAAGTGAGGGTCATAGCCGAAGCCGTTTTCACCCCGCGGCTGATCGATAATCTCACCCTTCCACATACCGTCAGCTATCACAGGTTGTGGATCATCGGCGGAGCGCACCAGAACTAACACGCAGTAATAGTACGCCGATTTATCAGCCATGTTTTCAAGTGCTGCGACGAGCTTTTGATTATTTCGCACATCGGACTTAGGCTCTCCAGCAAAACGTGCAGAGAGCACGCCAGGCGCACCACCAAGCGCATTGACGCAAATACCAGAGTCATCCGCCAGGGCCGGCAGACCCGTGATGCGTGAGGCATGTCTCGCTTTTGTCAGTGCATTTTCTACAAAACTATGAAACGGCTCATCCGCTTCCGGAACCTCAAACTCAGATTGCGCATGCAAACTGATATCCAGAGGTGCAAGTATCTGGCGAAACTCTTTGAGTTTGCCTTGATTATTCGAGGCCAAAACAATTTTCTGAGTCATGGTCATTTCATTCAGGCTTCCAACAATCCAAGTACTTGTTTTTGTAATGCGATCAGATCGCTAATACCATCTGCTGCCAGATCCAGTAATTGGTTCATGGTCTGACGATCAAATGCAACGCCCTCTGCGGTTCCTTGGACTTCCACAAAATGACCATCTTCGGTCATAACCACATTCATGTCCGTATCACAAGCAGAGTCTTCCGGGTAGTCGAGGTCCAATACTGGAAAACCTTGATAAACGCCGACCGAAATCGCGGCAACAAAGTGTTTTACAGGCACCCGATCGATCACTCCCTTATTGACCAATTGACTAAACGCATCGTAAGCCGCAACCATTGCCCCAGAAATAGAGGCTGTTCGTGTTCCACCATCAGCCTGAATAACGTCGCAGTCGATGTGCAAAGTGCGCTCACCGAATGCTTCGAGATCGAAAGCAGCGCGTAAAGAGCGACCAATCAGACGTTGGATCTCTTGCGTTCTTCCAGATTGCTTGCCTTTAGCTGCTTCGCGATCCATGCGCGTATGGGTAGAACGCGGCAACATGCCGTATTCCGCAGTCATCCAGCCCTGCCCTTTACCTTTTAAAAAGCCTGGTACTTTATCTTCAATACTGGCAGTACAAATCACGCGGGTATCACCGAACTCGATTAATACCGAGCCCTCAGCATGCTTGGTAAAGTGGCGACTAATAACCACCGGGCGCAGCGCATCCGCTGCGCGACCGCTAGGGCGTTGAATATTTGACATAAATTTAATTTTTAGTAGTGATGCGGGATGATTTGTGAATCGCATTGCGGATTTCCGCAATCGCTTTTTCAATTTCCGCGTCGTTGAAAATATCTTGTTCTACGCTTTCAGCAATGACATCGGCATCAATTGGAGCCTGAATCGTCGTAGTAATTGACCCAATTGGCAAGGTATTGGTAGAAATAACGGATGAGTCATCGAGGTGATCATCGCCTTCCCACATCATCGCCAACGCAGTAGTGTTGTCGCTATGTTTGCCAGCAATGTTGACCGCAGAGCGGATCAACTCTGGAATAGCACGAACTATCGTATGCTCATGTAATCGCTGCGCAAGCATATGATCTGGCAACATAGACCAGAATCCGTCTGAACACAGCAAAATAATATCGCCAGGTTGCAATGCTGCACGACGTGAGAGTTCCACAATCGGCGAATTTGGCGCGCCCAAACAATTAAAAAGCTTGTTTCGATCAGGATGGGTATGACGTTCAGCGGGATCAACTTTGCCTTGTGCAATCAAGGTTTCTAAGCGCGAGTGATCCTTGGTGCGCAGCAATATCTGCCCTTGTCGCATCCAGTACAAACGCGAATCACCACAATGTGCCCAATACGCGTAACCGTTCTGAATCAAACATGCGACGATAGTGGTACGTGGAGTTTCGGGTAGATTATTAATATTACGGTAACGATGGATTTCTTGATGGGCAGCTAAAAAACTGTCTTCCAGAAAACGTTCAGGACGCCCTACCAACGGGTGTGCCTGCTGCTGAAATAGGGAACCGATCGTTTGCATAGCGATGGCGGCTGCCATTTCGCCCATGATATGCCCTCCCATACCATCAGCCAATAGTAGCAAAATTGCATCACGGGTAAAGCTATACCCCATGCGATCTTGATTGACCTTACGGCCACCGATATGACTTTCTTGATAGACGGAAAAACGCATGAACTATTCAGCTTTAAAATTTATAAAATAAAATCGGATAGGAAAAACATATCCCAACAATACACGGACAATGTCGCTACAGCAACGTATCAAAGCACCGCAATCTCTACAATTAAGCCATCAAGGCATAAAATTAACAAACTAATTAATTCTGCGTATTTTCCTGAATTGTCGTGTGGTCACTGACTGCTAAATTGTCTTTTCTGGAAAATAAATTCGAAATTTTTATTCTGGCTTTTTCAAACATCGTCAACTCTGGCTGTGGCTGTGCCTTGGTAGCGAGCGCTTTCTGCAAAGCGAAGACACTTTGCGGACGTTCCAGCGGATCCAATTTCAAACACCAGCGCACAACTTCAATCAGCTCTGCGGAATACGTTCCTTCGAGCTTTCTGTAATGCGACTCCATTTTATCGTTGATGCTGCGTTGATCAGAGGGCTGTGGCGGCGCACCAATCATACAGGCAAAAATCGATGCCCCGATACTATAGATATCTGTCCAAGGGCCCAGGTTACCGTTCTTCTGATATAGTTCAGGAGCGGCAAAACCAGGCGTGTACATAGGATACAACTTCGGAATATCCGTTTTCAACGTCTGACGTGCGGCGCCAAAATCCAATAAGATAGGTGTACCGTCAAGACGAAGATAGATATTCGCTGGCTTCAAATCAAGATGTAGTAATTTATTAGTGTGAACCTCACGCAAGCCATTCATCACCTGATTAAACATGCGGCGAATAAAGCGCTCTGACACCAAAGGTTTTTCGCCTTTATCGCGCCGTCTTAAAATGTGTTCCTGCAAAGAACGTCCCGATTCATAGGCCATGACCATGTACACGGTTTCATTGGCGCGAAAAAAATTGACGACGCTAACAACATTGGGATGAGAAATGCGTGCCAAAGCCCGCCCTTCTTCAAAAAAACACTTCAAACCAATACGATAAATTGGTAAATTCTCATTTGAAATTGCTGGCACCAGTTCGCCCTGTTGCCTTAAGGCCAGGGAACTAGGTAAATATTCCTTAATTGCAACAGCATTTCCATCTTCATCTGATGCCAGATATACGATACTGAAGCCACCAGACGCAATTTTCTTTACAATGCGATATCCGGCAATTTCCAGTCCATCTGGCAACGGGGCGTTATTTTGTGCAGCCATTGATCTTCCAATCCTTTATACAGAAGTGATTGTGTTGATAATTGAGGTATTTGTAAAGAATATCCTGCTTTAGAACAACTTATTCCTCTCTTTTGTGCCAACAGTACCAACGAGCACTACCTAAAAAGGATCTACCTTGAGTATTTACAGCATGACTGGTTACGCGACCAGCACCCAAGAAACAGAAGCCGGAACGATGACGATAGAGATAAAAAGCGTTAATTCGCGCTTTCTCGATCTGCAATTTCGGATCAATGACGACTTTCGTTCGGTTGAATCGCTTTTTCGCGACGCTATTTCGAGAAAAATCGTCCGCGGAAAAGTTGAATGTCGCTTCAGTTTCGGAAAAAAAACCACTGAAAACAACAGCAAAGCCCTTAACTCCAAATTACTTGATCAATTAGCACTTTTTCAGAATCAGTTACTTAACCAATTCCCCCAAGCGAATCCCCTTACTGCCAATGAATTATTGCGCTGGCCAGGGGTCATTGAAGAGGCAGAGATTAATGCTGAAAGCCTACAGACAAGTATAGTCTCCACGATCAATAACACCTTAGATGCTTTTGTCATCAGTCGTGAACGCGAGGGTGCAGCATTAGCACAAGTGCTCATTAGCTGCGTTACAGCAATGGAAGAAATTGTTGAAAAAATCAAACCATTATTGCCACAGGTACTACAACAATTTCAACAAAAAGCAATTTCCCGGCTTGAAGAAGCCCTCGGTTTGACAACATCAACAACAGGCCCTAATAGCGGACAAACAGTCACGAGAGAAGAAGCGCTTGATAGAATCCGCCAAGAAGTGACCGTCTATGGCATCCGCATTGATATTGCCGAAGAACTCGCACGCTTATCCGCACACCTGACTGAGACGCGGCACATCATACAAAAAGGTGGACAAGTCGGAAAACGCCTTGATTTCATGATGCAAGAATTAAATCGCGAAGCCAACACATTGGGCTCCAAAGCAGCACTCAAGGAGTTGGCAGACGCATCAATGGACTTAAAATTATTGATAGAACAAATGAGAGAGCAAGTACAAAACCTTGAATAAGGTGTGACATTTGCTTATACTCCCGCGATATTTTTTTGCGAACGCGAATTTGCATTAGTTTTTGTCGCGACTAACACTTATTTGCGATTTTGCAATTGACCATTGATACAATCAACCCGACAGAGGCCAGATAATGATACCCATTACTTCAACAGCAGGTAGTCTTTTCATCGTGGCAGCCCCATCCGGTGCAGGTAAATCAACTTTGGTGAACGCTTTGTTGGCGCAAGAACCACAGATAAAACTGTCAATTTCATACACAACGCGCCCGCCGCGTCCGGGCGAGCAAGATGGTCGTGAATATCATTTCACCAGCGCCGAAGATTTCCTAAAGAGAAAAGCACAGTCTGAATTTCTGGAGTCAGCCGAAGTACATGGAAATTATTATGGTACCTCTCGCATTTTGATCGAACAGCAAATGCGCGCTGGCACTGACGTTTTGCTCGAAATTGACTGGCAAGGTGCGCAACAAGTACGCAAACAATTTCCAGGCGCAGTGGGAATTTTTATTCTGCCACCGTCAATTCCAGCACTAGAAGAGCGACTGAAAAAACGTGGGCAAGACGAACCGCACATCATTACGCGACGGATTTTGGCAGCGGGTGGCGAAATGGCGCACTCGCCAGAGTTCGAGTATGTTATTATTAACCAAGACTTTGCAACTGCGTTATCAGAACTGAACGCCATCGTCAAAGCAACGCGCTGCAGATTTACGCAGCAGGCAACACGCAATAGCGAACTGTTCGCCCAACTTGGCATTCATGCCAACCCCAATTAATTCACCATATTATTATTGTATTTAGGAAAAAACATGGCACGTATTACCATTGAAGATGCATTGAAACAGATCCCTAACCGTTTTCAATTAACTTTGTGCGCAACTTACCGTGCACGTCAGTTATTGCAAGGTCACACACCAAAAGTCGAATCCAAAGACAAACCAACGGTAACGGCTTTGCGTGAAATCGCTCAAGGTAAAATTGGTATTGAGATGCTGAAAAAAGTCCCAGTGTAATTGGCATTGCGACCGAAGCATCAAATTCATCGGCCGGGAGTAGCAGAATGAGCGTCACAGAAACAAATTCATCTCTGAATTCACCCCAAGTTGCCACACCGGCTGAAACTACCCCTAACCTGCCTGCAAGTTCAACAGGTCAAACTGGTGCGACCAGCAAAAAAGTAAGCACAAAAAAACACCCACTGATCTCAGGCGAAGCGCATACGGCGCGCAGCCCACAGACGAACATTGGTGTAGCGTCAACTTCCGGACTGAGCGAGCGACTGGCTCAATACATGTCTCCGGGCGATCTCAAACTTGTTAAAGAAGCCTATCGTTTTTCTGACGAAATGCACCTGGGACAGGTTCGCAAATCTGGCGAACCTTACATATCACATCCGATCGCTGTTGCGGAAATTTGCGCTGATTGGAAACTTGACGTCCAGGCCATCATGGCCGCTCTGCTGCATGACGTCATGGAAGACCAGGATGTAAAAAAAGAAGAATTAATAGAACGCTTCGGGGCACCTGTTGCAACGCTGGTCGATGGTTTATCTAAGTTAGAAAAAATCGAATTCCAAAGCCAGATCGAAGCACAAGCAGAAAATTTCCGCAAAATGTTGCTGGCGATGGCGCGCGACGTGCGAGTTATTTTGGTTAAATTGGCAGACCGTCTGCACAATATGCGCACTCTGGGCGTGATGCTGCCCGAAAAGAAACGTCGGATTTCACGCGAAACTATGGACGTTTATGTGCCTATTGCACACCGTCTTGGTTTGAATAACATTTACCGTGAATTGCAGGATCTGGCTTTTTCACATTTATACCCTATGCGCTACCGCACCTTGTCTAAAGCGGTAAAAGCTGCACGCGGCAATCGCCGCGAGGTTGTGAACAAGATCTTGGAATCGGTCAAAGAAACACTCAAAGAAGCCGGCTTACAGGCCGAAGTTTACGGGCGTGAAAAAACGCTGTACGGCATTTATCGGAAAATGCACGATAAGCATCTGAGCTTTTCTCAGGTGCTCGACGTTTATGGCTTTAGAGTTGTGGTCGAAAATTTTCGCGAAAGCTATTACGCATTAGGTTCTTTACATGCGCTTTATAAGCCGATGCCCGGCAAGTTTAAAGATTACATTGCCATTCCTAAAACCAATGGTTACCAATCGCTACATACAACATTGATTGGCCCCTACGGTACGCCAGTTGAATTCCAGATTCGCACACAAGACATGCATCGCGTAGCAGAGTCCGGTGTAGCAGCGCATTGGCTATATAAGAATGAAGAAGGCAGTCTCACCGATTTGCAGCAACGCACCCATGCGTGGCTTCAGTCCCTGCTCGATATCCAAAAGCAGACTGGCGATTCGGCTGAGTTTTTGGAACACGTTAAAGTTGATTTGTTCCCAGATTCAGTTTATGTTTTCACGCCCAAATCTAAAATCATTGCACTGCCACGCGGCGCAACTGCCTTGGATTTTGCTTACAATATTCATACAGATATCGGCGATCAGGCAATTGCAACACGAATTAATCACGAGCCAGTTCCATTACGCTCGGAATTAAAAAACGGCGATATTGTTGAGATTGTTACTTCACCTAATTCGCGCCCGACACCTAATTGGCTTTCGTATGTGCGTACTGGTAAGGCGCGGTCGGCAATCCGACATTATTTACGCACCATCAACCTCAACGAATCTACTGAGCTTGGCAAACAATTGTTGGCGCAGGCATTAGTAGCAGTGAGTCTCAATCCCGAACTTCCATCTTCACTGATAGATAAATTGCTCAATGAGTCCACCGCAAAAACGATGGATGAAATTTACACCGACATTGGTATTGGCAAGCGGATGGCGGCCTTGGTTGCAAGACACATCCTGGATCTGGTTGAGGACGACTCCTCCTCTATTCCGTTTCAGCAGTACGGCGACAAACATCATTACAAACCTGATCCCGTCATTATCTACGGTAGCGAAGGTTTATCAGTACAATTAGCCCCGTGCTGTATGCCTATCCCTGGTGATGGCATTGTTGGTCAATTAAAAAGAGATCAAGGCCTGGTGGTGCATACCGACGATTGCGAGCATGCCAAACGTCTCCATATCAAAGAGCCTGATCGTTGGATTGACGTAACCTGGGGTGATGAAGTCAATCGCAGTTTTGATACCCGCATTGCGGTCACGGTTACTAATGAGCGCGGAGCTTTAGCGCGCATCGCTGCCGAAATCGGCGAGTCAGAAGCAAATATCAGTCACGTTAATATGGAAGATGGCGATGCCAACGATATGACCCACATCCATTTCACCATTCAAGTAGAAGATCGCGCACATCTTGCAAGGATTATGCGCAACATCAAACATTTGAATGGCGTCAATCGTATTGCGCGAGAACGCGGATAAATTTAGCCTGATTTGGTTGTCCACATAAAAAAAGGAGAGCCCAGCTCTCCTTTTTTACGCAACCCGCAACCGTGAAACTGCTGAAGATACTTTACCAAGGAACGACAGCATCAAACCGCCTCACCCCACAAATCATGCGCATCCGCCGCAGTGATACGCACGTCAACGAACTCACCAACTTTCAACTTACGATGTGGCTCAAACGGTGGTTTAACGTACACAACACCGTCGATCTCAGGCGCGTCGGCGGAACTACGACCAACACCACCACTCCGGTCCAAGCTATCAATTAATACACGCACGGTCTTGCCGATTTTTGCTTGCAGGCGCTGCTTTGAGATACCTTCCTGCAATTCCATAACGCGACGACGGCGATCTTCACGTACATGATCTGGTAACTGACCATCGATTTCATTGGCAGTAGCGCCCTCGACCGGAGAATAAGCAAAACAACCCAGACGATCGATTTGTGCTTCTTTCAAGAAGTCCAGCATGTATTCAAATTCTTCTTCAGTTTCACCAGGGAAGCCCGCAATAAAGGTGGAGCGAATCGTAATTTCCGGGCACATTTCGCGCCAGGCCTTGATGCGCTCGATGTTTTTCTCACCACTGGCCGGACGCTTCATGCGTTTCAAAACATCAGGATGCGCGTGCTGGAGTGGCACATCGAGGTATGGCAACACATGACCGTTGTTCATAAACGGGATGATCTGATCAACGTGTGGATATGGGTAGACGTAATGCAAACGGACCCAAGCATCATATTGCTTAGCCAATTCACCCAACGACTCGACCAATTGAGTCATATGGGTTTTTACAGGCTTACCGTTCCAGAAGCCCATACGGAACTTCACATCCACGCCGTAGGCACTTGTATCCTGAGAAATTACCAACAATTCTTTGACGCCCGCTTTAAACAAATTTTCTGCCTCCAGCATCACGTCAGCGATAGGACGCGATACCAGATCGCCACGCATGGATGGGATAATACAGAAACTACAACGATGATTGCAGCCTTCAGAAATTTTCAAGTAAGCATAATGCTTAGGTGTGAGCTTAACGCCTTGCGCAGGAACCAAATCGATGAAAGGCTCATGTGGTTTAGGCAAATGCTTATGTACTGCTGCCATGACCTCGCCCACCGCATGCGGCCCAGTCACTTCCAATACTTTAGGATGGATGGTATGAATCATGTCATTACCATCAGCATCTTTTTTAGCGCCAAGGCACCCTGTAACGATGACTTTGCCGTTTTCAGCAAGCGCCTCACCGATGGCGTCTAAAGACTCTTGCACCGCAGCATCAATAAAACCACAGGTGTTGACAATCACCAGATCGGCACCGTCATAAGATTTGGCGGTGTCATAACCTTCAGCGCGCAATTGCGTCAAAATTTGTTCGGAATCAACTAAAGCCTTAGGGCAACCGAGGGAGACAAATCCGACCTTCGGTGTAACGGCAGTTTCTTGGCGGCGTATTTCAGTAATAGACATAGAGGGTGCGTAAAAACAAAAAAGGTACAAAAGCGAATCCGCTATTGTACCCTTTGCTATGCAAGCTTGCCTCAGCTTCAGCGAATTTTCCTGAAAAATCAGCAGCTTAACTAAAATAGTTCGGCAAATAAATTACTTTTTATTCACATCATCCGGATTGAATGGAAATACATTGAAAATATTTTTTGCCTGACTCTGCATTTGTTCTTGCATTTGTACAAACAGGTTTTTGCTTTGTTCGATGTAATTTCCCATCATCCCTTGCATCATAGGGCCCTGGACATTCATGAACTGCGTCCACATCTCAGGACTAAATGGTTTGCCCTCGTAGATACCTTTAGAATTTTCTGCCAGCTTGTTTTGGATGTCGATAAACGCTTGAACGTTTTTCTCGAGGTAGTTTCCCATCATGCCCTGCATAGCATGACCGTAGTAGCGGATAATTTGAGACAAAACCACACTGGAAAACATCGGTGAACCACCCGCCTCTTCTTCCAGAATGATTTGCAATAAAATACTGCGCGTCAGATCATCGCCTGTTTTCGCGTCAATCACGGCAAAATCGTCATTATCCAGCACAAACTGTTTTACATCGACAAGCGTGATGTAGCTACTGGTCTGAGTGTCATACAAACGTCGATTTGGATATTTTTTAATCAAATGCTGCGTTGTTTTTTTTGCGCTATTCATTGAAATCTCAATTGATAACTTCTACATCTTGTTTTGGACTATTCAGATCCAAAACCCAGACTCATTCAGACAAACCATACATTTCAATTTTCTTGAAAATATACCAATTTGATTGTCCCCTTTTTTGCATTGCGCTAGTTTTTATATATTCGCAATGTAGAACATCCATTGGAATGAATAGATTCAATACATTCCAATGGACTTATTTTACTGCATTGCAGTAAAAAAGAAGCAATGATTGTATTTTAAATTACTTAAAATCAATATATTGCCGCAAAAAATAGACAACTTATGAATCAAATGATCTACAGCCAAATCGGCCGTGACCACATTAACCCATGTGCAAACCGCCGTTAATTGAAAAGTCCGATCCAGTCGCGTAACCACCTTCATCAGAAGCAATCCAGGCAACAATGGATGCGATCTCTTCAGGCTCAGCTAGACGTTTAACTGGAATGCCGCTGACAATTTTTTCCAATACATCCGGACGAATTGCCTTTACCATATCAGTACCAACATAGCCTGGCGACACGGTATTTACTGTAACGCCTTTCGTAGCAACTTCTTGCGCCAACGCCATTGTAAAGCCATGGATACCTGCTTTAGCAGTCGAGTAATTTGTTTGACCAAATTGTCCTTTTTGACCGTTCACGGATGAGATATTGATGATACGACCCCAGCCACGGTCAACCATGTTTTCAATCACTTGCTTAGTGACATTGAACAGTGAATTCAGATTGGTATCCATGACAGCATCCCAATCCGCCTTACTCATTTTACGGAACTGGCCATCGCGAGTAATGCCGGCATTGTTAACCAACACGTCAATTTCTCCAATTTCAGCCTTTACTTTGTCAAAAGCTGCTTTCGTTGATTCCCAGTCAGACACGTTACCTTCGGAAGCATGAATATCAAGACCTTCCGCACGCATGTCTGCCAGCCATTTTTCTCTGCGGGCAGAATTTGGGCCGCAGCCCGCAACGACGGTGTAACCCTCTTTGCACAAACGTCTGCAAATTGGAGTCCCGATTCCACCCATACCGCCAGTTACATACGCAACACGCTTTGCCATACTGATTCTCCTGTTTTTAATAGATAAGCCAAAACAACAAAAATTAATCTGCTCTTACTTTCACGTAACGACCTGGTGCGGGCTCGGATGCTGGAAATTCTTTATTCCCGGCACTTGCTGGCACCTTCACCATTTTTCCACCGTGTTCTGCCAAAAATTCTGACCACACAGGCCACCAACTACCCGGGTATTCAGTCGCTCCAGCCATCCAGACATCAGCATCTTTGCCGACCGCGTCAGGATTGAGCCAGTAGCTTCTCTTTTTCTTTGCAGGTGGATTGACGACACCAGCAATATGTCCCGAGGCGCCCAACACAAAGGTATTTCTATTTTTTTGCTTGAGATTCAATAAGCGCGTAGAAGCAAATGCTGCTTGCCATGGCACGATATGATCTTCACGAGAGCCATAAATAAATACCGGCGCATCGATTTTTCCAAGATCAACTTTATTGCCTGCGACAATCAGTGCACCAGGCTGCATCAATTTATTTTCGAGGTACGTATTTCTCAAATACCAGCAAAACATCGGCCCTGGGAGATTTGTGCTATCCGCATTCCAATAAAGCAAATCGAATGGGGGTGGCGCCTCACCTTTTAAATAATTGGACTGAACGTAGTTCCAGACCAGATCATTAGCGCGCAAGCTAGAGAAAGTGCTGGCCAGATCACGCCCCGGTAGCAAACCGCCAGCGCCAATGGTTTGCTCGCGCATAGAGACTTGCATTTCATCAACAAAGACGTCGAGTACACCCGTATTAGAAAAATCTAGCAACGCAGTCAACAATGTCAGGCTGCTTACCGGATGCTCACCGCGATCAGCCAGAACGGCCAGCGCAGTAGAAATGATAGTGCCACCAACACAGAAGCCAAACGCATTGACTTTATCCTGCTTACTAATTGACCGAACCACCTCTAAGGCTTTGATTGCGCCCTGCTCTACATAATCATCCCATGTCACATCCGACATACTCGTATCAGGATTTGCCCAAGAAACCAGAAATACAGTGTGCCCTTGTTCGACCGCGTAACGGACGACCGAGTTCTCAGGCTGTAAATCAAGGATGTAAAACTTATTGATGCAAGGCGGCACCATCAACAACGGACGCTGGTGCACCGTTTTTGTAAGAGGCGTGTACTGGATCAACTGGAACAGCCGATTTTCAAACACCACAACGCCTTCTGTCGTAGCGACATTTTTACCTACTTCAAATGCCGACTCATCGGTCTGGCTAATACGACCTTTTTGCATGTCGGCAAGCATTTGAGTAATGCCTTTCGCCAAACTTTCGCCTTTGCTTTCTATCAGTTTGGCTTGCGCTTCAGGATTTGTGACCAGAAAATTAGCGGGCGACATGGCATCAATCATTTGTTGCACCGCAAAACTAATTTTTTGTTTTACTTTACCAGGAGCCTCAACCGATTCTGCTAACGCCATCAAAAACCGGGCATTTAGCAAATAACTGGCTGCGCTGTAAGCATGCATTGCATGCGTGTGCCAGTCGGAAGACGAAAAACGTCTGTCTTTAAGTTCGGGTAATTTAGATACAGCAAAATTTTGCCAGAGCTGGCCAAATTCCTGCATATATTCGGATTGAAGCTTTGCAAGAACCGCAGGTTTGATTGTTGCGCCGGCTTCTTTGAGCATGTCAAGAACAGGCATTTCTGCTACCGAAGCCGCGGGCTTCATCCATTCTTGCCATGGTGTTTGATTCACTAGCTGTGACATCCATTCGGAGTACATAGCTTGAGGATCGAAAGTCTTCATGCGTGCCTCCTGATTTTCGCGTATCGTTGTGAGTTAATCTTTAGCTTCCATGCTTTAAAATTAAAGAAAACTTAATTACTTCCAATTTTCCAACTTACTTGCAACCATTTAAAACCTACTTCAACTGATTTTATGTACATCGTCGCTATCGCCTGGGTTTACGTCGTTTTATTAATGGCAATAACAGAACCGTCAGTCATCGCAGGAATCATGACCTTCGTCATGTACTGCGTTTTTCCACTCACGATACTTTTATACCTGATGCGTACACCGCAACGCAAGCGAGAACGGCTCGAAAAATCAGTTGCACCGCAACAAACTCAAGCAAGCATAGATCTGGAACCTCCAAAGGAAAACACTATGCCAGCTAACCCTTCAGTACATCATCCGGAGCAATCCAAATCAAACTAGCCATCCGCCCGGTCACCCCATCCCGCCGGTAAGAATAAAATTTCTGTTTATCGGTGACCGTGCAGTAGTCCCCACCAGAAATATCGTTGACACCCGCTGAATTCAACACGTTTCGCGCCAACTGATAGATATCAGCAAGATATTTCCGTTCGGCACCTACAATATCATTAGATGCTATTTTAGCAAATGAATTTATCGCATCTTTATCTTGCCCGGTGAAAACATCATAAACATCTTGACCTACCTCAAACTTTTTCGGGCCTATCGCAGGCCCCAACCAGGCAGAAATTTCACCCGCCCCTCGCAACCGCATTTCATGCACCGTGCTTTGTAGCACACCAGATGCCAACCCACGCCAACCTGCATGCGCGGCCGCGACTACACATCCTGTAGCATCACTGAACAAAACTGGCAGGCAGTCTGCAGTCAATACTGCACAGACAAGGCCAGGAGTGCTACTTACAACCGCATCAGCATAGATGCCAGGCACCAAAGTTTCGACCTGAGCAACTATATTGCCATGAACTTGTGATAAGAATATGACATCGTTAGGTAATGATGCATTTAATTTTGTGCGATTTGCCATAACCGCCGCAATGTCGTCAGAAACATGGTCACCAAGATTCAATCCGGACGTACCATGCATATCCCCATACACACCAGTACTGCAGCCACCAGATCGCAATGTTGACATTGCTCGTACATTTGACGGCACCTCACGCCAATCAGGTAGCAAGATATCAAACGACATAGGCTGCCCCCTCGTCATCATGGCAATGAAATCCCTGCAGCTTTGATCAAAGCCTGAAAATCTTCCGCTACCGGCACTTCCCATTCAACATGCTCCCCTGACTCAGGATGGATCAAACCGAGCTTACGTGCCTGCAAGGCTTGGCGCGGGAAAAATCTTGCCAAATGTTGCTTACCATACAAAGGATCACCAACCAGCGGAAAACCTAACGAAAGCATGTGAACACGAATTTGATGTGTGCGTCCGGTTTCCAATTGACAAGCGACCAGGCTATTTGGAAATTTTTCCAACATACCAGTTGCGATACGCTGGAAATGTGTCACGGCGGGTTTTGCCAAAACACTACGAGAAACCGCCATTTTGATACGATCACGAGGGTGTCTTGCCATCGGTGCATCCACAGTTCCAGATACGTTAGGGGTACCCCAGACCAAGGCATAATATTCACGTTTGACACTACGGTCTTGCAGTTGACGCACCAGATCTGTGTGAGCAATCAAGGTTTTGGCGACCACCATCAAACCTGAAGTATCTTTATCAAGACGATGAACAATACCTGCGCGCGGCACACCTAATAATTCCGGCCAACGGAACAACAACGCATTGAGCAAGGTCCCAGACCAGTTCCCTGCGGCAGGATGCACTACCATCCCGGCCGCCTTATTGATGACGATAAGCGAATCATCTTCATATACGACATCAAGGGGAATATCTTCAGGTTCATAAGCGCCCTCATCAGGCGCTGCTTGTGGAACGATAATAATTTTCTCATCGCCCAACACCGTCATTTTTCCACGGCCAGGAACACCATCCACTGTCACATACCCATCTTCTATCCACTGTTGAATACGACTTCTCGAATATTGGGGAACAAGTTTAGAGATCGTCTTGTCTAACCGTTCGCCGCAGACAGCGGAAGTTAGTTTTAATTCGATATTTTCGACGTCGGAAGAGAAGTCTTCATCGGCTTCGACATCTTCATTCACTACTTCCGCATCTATGTCAAGGTCAGAATCTGACAAAATCACTGTTGTAGTTGGTTTCACATTTTTTGTCATCGGCTATAATCCGTAAATTGTTTTCATGCTTACGCACAAATTTATGCACATTAAATCTTTGAAATTGCTGGTCTTGGCAGTAACCGCGTCCCTTGCTTTAGGGGGCTGCGGCGTGTTTGGTGACAAAATTGATGAGACCAAGACCTGGTCAGCATCAAAATTATACGCTGAAGCAAAAGACGAGATGTCTAACGGCGGATATGAAAAAGCAATTCAGTACTATGAAAAATTAGAATCGCGCTTTCCATTCGGTACCTACGCGCAACAAGCACAAATGGATACTGCTTATGCCTACTACAAACAAGGTGATCAGGCACAGGCTCTCGCTGCTGTTGAACGATTTATCAAACTACATCCAAATCACCCAAACGTGGACTACATGTATTACCTGCGCGGCTTGATTAATTTTAACGATCAGCTTGGCATTCTTAATTTTATCGCCCGTCAAGACATCACGGAACGCGATCCCAAAGCTTCACGCGACTCTTTTGACGCCTTCAAGCAATTGGTAACGCAATTCCCAGATAGCAAGTATACGCCAGATGCACTGCTCCGTATGAAATACCTGGTAAATGCCTTGGCACAATACGATGTCCATGTTGCTCGCTACTATATGCGTCGTGGCGCCTACCTGGCTGCCGCCAACCGTGCTCAATCAGCGATCAAGGAATATCCAGACGCACCAGCAAACGAGGAAGCATTGTTTATTCTGGTTAAAGCCTACAATGCAATGGGTATGAATGACTTACGAGACGATGCAAACCGCGTGTTCGTTAAGAACTTCCCTGATAGTAGCTATGCCTCAGGAGTCGACAAAAATAAATCCTCCTGGTGGAAGTTCTGGTAATTTGTCAAAGCTGCACCAGTTATTAACAAAAAACCGATCATTTGATCGGTTTTTTTGATTTCTAAAACGAAAATCAAGCCAGTATTGATCT
The DNA here is from genome assembly GCF_014284255.1 of Cognatundibacterium jejuense. Taxonomy (GTDB): domain Bacteria; phylum Pseudomonadota; class Gammaproteobacteria; order Burkholderiales; family Burkholderiaceae_D; genus Undibacterium; species Undibacterium jejuense. Next base: position 423,782 of record NZ_JACOFV010000001.1, on the reverse strand, counting down.
AATTGTCTTCTAAGCGACGTCTAAATACCCAGTTCTTCGGTGTCGATTCCTCTTCACAATAGACATATTGCTCAGCATCGAAATTCTTAATCTCCTCGACATCCTGAATCGCCCGTTCTGCACAATATCTCGCCATCAAGCCCCGAGCTCTTTTGGCATAAAAAGAGATGATTTTATATTTTCCATTTTTCCAATCCTGGAAAACAGGCGTGACAATTGTGCCATTAAACAACACTGGCTTTACCACCTTAAAGTATTCGTCCGAAGCCAGATTCAATATAGTGTCGGTGCCATTTTTTCCAGCCAAGACATTTAAACCCTCAGTAATCTTAGAACCCCAAAATGCGTATAAGTTCTTCCCATACGGATTTGCTAAGGCCGTGCCCATTTCCAGGCGATAAGCCTGAAGAACATCCAAAGGTCTTAAGATGCCGTACAAACCAGATAAAATTCTTAAATTTTCCTGTAAATAGTTCAATTGTTCAGGATTCAAGGTCTGCGCATTTAAACCTTCATAGACATCCCCGTTAAATGCAAAGATTGCCTGACGCAAATGTTTGCCTGTCGGTTTTTTCTTCCAAGCATTAAAGCGATCCACATTGAGTTGCGACAGATTGGGCGAGATGTCCATTAAAGCACTTAATTGCTGTTGCGATAATTCTTTTGCGATTTCTACCAACTCCGCTGCTTCGTCGAGGAAATCTGCTTTGGTAAAAATAGTTGAGTTAATGGGGGTTTCATAATCCAGACTTTTAGCTGGAGATAATACAATGAGCATAGTTATCGACTTTTATAAAAACAATGAACACTATCATACCCAAGCGGGTCGTCATTGACACCAATGTCTGCCTGGATTTATTCGTTTTTCATGACCAACGCTGGAATGAAATTTTGCAAGCGCTACAAAAAGGGAGCCTAAAGGCTTATACGCGTCCGGAATGCCGAGATGAATGGCTGGCGGTACTCAAATATCCGCATCTGCCGATCAAAGCAGAGAATTTGCTCACCATCCAATCGCAATTTGATCAACTGATCGAATGTGTTGCACCTGCCACGCTTTCCAACATCAAACTTCCTGTTTGCAGTGATAAAGACGACCAAAAATTTTTGGAAATCGCGCGGGATGCGGATGCCCATTTTTTAATCACCAAAGACAAAGCCCTACTCAAACTAGCAAAGCGAATTCGCAAGTTAGGCTTATACTCGATTGAGACACCGGAAAATTTCTTGCGCAGTCAAAATTCAAATTAATGTGAAATCTGTGTTTAATCTCACAAAAGCACGACAATTTTCAAAAGCATAGGTTACTCTTCGAGAAAGTCCTGCTAGTATAGTATCAGATCAAACTTGCACATTCCTTGAACCAGAATGACTCAGGTTGACATAAATAAATTTCACCAATTCCGTTACGTGTAAGCGATAAATAAGATCATTTTTTCATTTATTTGCGAAGAACTAACGACAGACCATGATATTTGTGGAAAAATTGCACAAAAGTCACAGCGATTATGGAGAATGAAGAACTATGACCGATTCAGCAGATGATCTGGACGCATTGTTTGAAGAAATGGCGAGCCAACGCCAAGACACAGATGCGCCACCCGCCGCGATTCCCCCTTCTGCTCCTGAAGCAGTCGCCAACACCTCCTCTCCTATTGGTGAGCCGCTTCCAAAATTAAATCCACACAATACCGATGAAGATGCCAGCAAGCCTATGTTTGACCGGCTGGGCAATGTTGTGCGCATGTTACATGATTCCATGCGTCAGCTTGGGTATGACCGCTCCCTATCAGATGTGGCGATTCAGGTCGCAGATGCAAAAGACAGACTCGAATACGTCGCAACGCTGACTGAGCAAGCCGCAAACAAGGTGTTGAATGCGACCGATCTCGGCATGCCAGAACAAGATGAACTGGCAAAGAAAGCAAAAACCATGGACGCCCGCTGGGATAGTTTATTCGCGGGCAAAATGAGCGTCGAAGAATTCAAAGAATTGGCTCATGATTCAAAATCCTTTGCCAATGTCGTTATGACTGCCACTGATGCCGAGAAAGCTCGCTTACTCGACATTATGATGGCGCAGGATTTCCAGGATTTAACTGGGCAGTTAATTAAAAAAGTTGTCGCAATCAACAAAGCTGTTGAACGCGAACTGGCACAGATTTTGTTGGACAACGCTCCTTCAGACTTGAAAGAGAAGGCCGTAGAATTAATGGAAGGTCCATCCGTTCCCAATGCGGCATTGGAACAGGATGACGTAGACAATCTTCTTGATAGCTTGGGTTTCTAATGGATGACATGCTCAAAGAATTTGTCGTCGAGGCGCTCGATCTGGCGACAAATGTAGAAGAACATCTGCTTTCACTTGAGCGCAACCCTGGCGACATGAACACACTCAATGCCGTGTTCAGGTCTTTTCATACAATCAAAGGTGGCGCCGGTTTCATGAACCTCACGGCGATGGTCTCCGCATGCCATCTTACCGAAAATTTGTTCGACGCACTCAGAACCGGCCAGGTAGCGGTTACACCTGAAGCGATTGAAGCAGCTCTTGAAGCCAGTGGCTTCGTCGCTGATCAATTAACTGCACTGAATAACGGCGTGGCACCGGATCAGCTGTCAACAATGCCAAAATCATTAGAGGCAATGCTGACCGATGCGATAGAAAGCAAAGGTGTGAGCAAGAAATCTGCCGCGTCCGTTACTGCGGCACCGAAAGCGTCACCTGTAGCCACAGCTGTCGCCGCACCAGCACCGGCTGCCGCTCAGAATCAAGACGGAAATATAGATTGGGAGGCTTATTATAGAGCGGTCACTCCCGCGGGAACCTTACCTGAAGCGGTTGTAGAAACCTATGAAGCGCCTCAACCAGCCAATATCAGGGAAGAAAATGAAGCAGTCAAGTCTTCTTTGTCGAATGCAGATATTAAACAAAATGCGCCGGCAAAAGAAGAAAGTATCAGAATTGACGCCGTAAAGCTCAACGTCTTATTAGAAGTCGCTGGCGAATCAGTACAAGCGGCAAATCAGGCGGCCGTATTGTTGGAAAAGCTAGGTCAATTTAAGTTCGACGGCCAGGCTGCCCCATTAATGTCAGCCCTCACAGAGACACTAACGCGCGCATCTCGTTACTCAACCGAATTACAACGCGCAACCTTAGCAACCCGGATGCAACCGGTAGGACGCTTGTTCCAAAAATTTCCACGTTTGGTCAGGGAGTTGGCGCGAGATTTAGGCAAGGAAGTTGATCTGAATATTACCGGTGCAGAGACAGAAGTCGATCGGGTTGTAGTTGACAGTCTCTACGATCCACTCGTGCATATGCTCCGCAACGCTTTGGATCATGGAATTGAAACCTCTGAGGAACGCCTGATCTCGAACAAGTCACCTCGCTCGACAATTTCTCTCAAAGCATGGCAGGAAGCCAGCAGCGTCATGATTGAAGTTTCGGACGATGGTAAGGGCATGGATGCGCAACGCCTCAGGGATAAGGCAATTTCCAAAGGCCTGATTAATTCACATGATGCGCGCACAGATGACGAAGCGTTCCAACTCGTCTTTTTACCAGGTTTCTCAACGAAAGAAGTTGCTTCTAGCGTGTCTGGTCGCGGAGTCGGCATGGACGTCGTTAAAACTGCGGTTGAGCGTCATCGTGGAGCGATTCGTATTGCCTCTGAGCTCGGAAAAGGCACCACCTTCCTCATCAGATTGCCGATCGAATTATCTATCGTGCCAACGATGGTCGTCCGTACTGATGGTGCATCACTTGCTTTACCGATGGCTACTGTTCAGCGCGTTGTTGAACTGCCAGAAACCTTTGAAAGCGTTGGCGGACAACCTGTATTGCGTGATTTAGGTCGTCCTTTACCCGTTAAGTCATTGGGGAAAACTCTAGGCTATTCACCATCATCAGAACGCGTTGGTATTGTCATAGCAGCACCTAATCCCTACATTCTGTCGGTTGATTCGGTGGACGGAACGGCCGACCTCGTAATTAAACCTCTGACTTGCATTAGTACACCAGGAATAACAGGTACTGCCCGCTCTGCTGAAGGTGAATTAGTATTGGTAATCAGCCTATCCTTCCTGATCGATGGTTGCAAAGTACGTGAATTAATGACGAGTTGATTACATTCCGACAACGACGTTAAAAAGGGTTTATTTTTCAAAAGAAATAAACCCTTTTTCATTTCCTGAAGCCCAATAATTCGTTTACTCTTTTGCACGACGCGCTGTTGATCAAACGGATAAAAACATAATTTGACAGACTCTGGCAGAATGAGCGCATTCTCGAATAGAACTGACTCTCATGCCATCACCAAACACAAATGCGTCCGACTTTCATCTGGACAATTTTTTTCAGAATGCATTGTTCGCAACGCTCCCGCCCGACTTCTATACGCACTTGCGCCCTACTCCATTACCCGCACCTTATTTAGTGGCCGTGAGTAAACGATTAACAGGCGAACACCACGTTTCAACACGCAACTTTCAAGATCAAGAAGCAATTGAAATTTTTACCGGAAACAGAACTCTACCAACAATCAATCCTCTCTCCAGCGTCTATTCCGGCCATCAATTTGGCGTCTGGGCTGGTCAACTTGGTGATGGACGAGCAATTTTGCTCGGAGATACAATCAACAGACAGCAACAGCGAATCGAGGTGCAATTGAAAGGGGCCGGAGCAACGCCGTACTCACGCTCCGGTGACGGGAGAGCAGTACTAAGGTCATCCATCAGGGAATTTTTATGTTCAGAAGCCATGCATGCACTCCATATTCCCACCTCGAGAGCACTTTGCATTACTGGATCAGACCACTACGTTTTTCGCGAACAACCAGAGACAACAGCGGTTGTAACCCGTCTGGCACCGAGCTTTATCCGCTTCGGTTCTTTTGAGCATTGGTATTACAATCGCCGCCATGACAATTTAAGAACGTTGGCCGATTTTGTGATTGAACATTATTTCCCACATTGCCGTGATCAGCAGAATCCATATCAAACTCTGCTTGCTGAAATTACACACAAAACCGCTGAGCTGATGGCGCATTGGCAGTCGGTCGGTTTTATGCATGGCGTCATGAATACGGACAATATGTCTATCTTAGGTATTACCCTTGACTATGGTCCGTATGGTTTTATGGAAGCGTTTGATGAGTCCCATATTTGCAATCACACTGATCAGCAAGGGCGGTACTCGTACAAGATGCAACCGAGTATAGGGAATTGGAACGTGCATGCACTTGGTCAGGCGATGCTTCCGTTAATAGGCAGCGTCGAAGATACCCAAGCTGCGCTATCAGAATACTCAAATAGCTTTGTCGCTAAATGGGAGAGCTTATTGCGTTCCAAGTTTGGCTTCCGCATGGCACATGAATCAGATAAACAACTTGGAGAAGACTTCTTCAGTTTGATGCAAGCGAATCATGCAGATTTCACGCTAAGCTTCCGTCAATTAAGTCACCTGGAGAATGAAATATCGCCAAAAGATGATGCCCTGCTCGACTTATTTATAGACAGAGAAGCCTTAAAAGACTGGCTGAACCGCTACCGGGCGCGCCTTGCGATGGAAAACAGCAATGCTGATGATAGACAGATTGCAATGAGAGCGAGCAATCCCAAATATATTTTAAGGAACTATTTAGCTCAAAATGCGATCGAAAAGGCACAGAATAAGGATTTTTCTGAAATCACCAAATTATTATGCATATTAGAAAACCCTTTTGATGAGCAAATCGAGAATGAAGAATACGCAAAACTCCCACCCGACTGGGCCAAAAATTTGGAAGTCAGTTGCTCTTCGTAGTACAAAAACAACATTGCTTTAATCAATTAAAGGTGAGCCACTTGAAACACTTGAAACACCTGAACCAATTGAAGCTGATAAGGAATCCTAATAAGGCGTAAATACGGAAACATACATCACGACATGACGCACCTGAATAATTTGTGTAATATTTGCGACGTCCATTTTGCACATGTTCTTCTTGACGACTCACCACTAACAGGTTCACGCAAAGCATACATTTCGTAAGCCTGACATTTAAACCACTCGCATAAGTCTGTTTTTAATGAAATTTCTTTTTGACGTTTTTCCAGTTATCTTATTTTTTGTCACCTTTAAATGGGGCGAAGGGCATACTGCAACTGCTCAAGCCTACGTTGAAAACTATCTTTCCAGTCTGGTTTCAGGTGGCGTCAGTTCACCTGAGCTCGCACCAATTATGTTGGCGACTGCAGTCACTTTAGTTGCATCAATCGGCCAGATATCTTATTTGCTCATCCGCAGACAAAAAGTAGATGCAATGCTGTGGATCTCGTTCATCATTATTATGGTGTTCGGCGGAGCCACTATTTATTTTCATAGTGATACCTTTATTAAATGGAAACCATCTATATTATATTGGTGTTATTGTGGCGCTTTCTTGTTAGCACAATTTGTCTTCAAGAAAAACCTGATCCGTACTGCGATGGAATCGCAGGTCAAGTTACCCGAGCAAATCTGGGGCAAACTGAGCCTTGCCTGGACAGCTTATTTCTTCCTGATGGGCGTACTGAATCTCTGGGTCGCTTTTAACTTCTCAACAGATACATGGGCAAATTTCAAACTGATCTCCATGGTAGGAATCATGCCGGCATTCATTGTTATTCAAAGTTTATTTTTATCGAAATATATGACGGAGGCTGAATAATGTCACGATTCGATCAACTGAAAAATCGTCTTACAAATGCTTTACAGCCGGTTGTATGTGAATTACAAGACGATTCCGCCGCTCATGCAGGGCATGCTGGCGCAGCTTCAGGAGGGAGCCATTACAATTTGAAAATAATTTCTCATCAATTTGAGGGCTTAAATCGCATTTCACGGCATCGTCTGGTGTATGATGCCATTGGCGATATGATGCATACGGACGTCCACGCACTAGCGATTGTCGCGTTGGCGCCGTCAGAGATACCGACCTAAGCAGTTTACTTATAATCCGTTTTTTTTATTTTGTTATTTAGGAACAGACAATGACTTTTAAACCTGCTCTTTTGCTGGTAGCACTTCTTGCAACAGCTTTGCCAACAATGGCTCAAAATCTCGCCGTAGTTAATGGTAAAGCAATTCCATCCTCACGCGTCGATGCATTAGTAAAACAATTGACATCCCAAGGACAGCAAGACACACCAGATTTGCGCGCAAAAGTAAAACAAGAACTGATCAACCGCGAAGTGTTGATGCAAGAAGCTGAAAAATCAGGTTTAGCATCCAATCCTGAAGTAAAAAACCAGCTGGAAATCGCACGTCAATCTTTATTGATTCGCGCATTGATGATTGAATATGTCAAAAAGAATCCAGTGACAGATGCAGAAGTTAAAGCAGAATATGACAAAGCTAAAGCACAAGCTGGCGACAAGGAATACCATGCTTACCATATCCTGGTTGACAAAGAAGATGACGCAAAAGCGATTATTTCTAAGTTGAAAGCGGGAGCTAAGTTTGAAGAGCTGGCTAAGCAGTCCAAAGACACAGGATCAGCATCCAAAGGCGGCGATTTAGATTGGGCATCTCCAGCAACGTTTGTACCAGAGTTCTCTAATGCGATGATCGCACTCCAAAAAGGTCAATTTACAGAAACACCTGTAAAATCCCAGTATGGATTCCACATCATTAAATTGGAAGATGTTCGCACGTTGAAATTCCCTACTTTAGAGGAAGTTAAACCACAAATCATCGACGGCTTACAACAACAAAAAGTACAAGCTTACCAACAAACTTTAGTAAAAAAAGCCAAAGTTCAATAAAATTGAAGTAAGCAAAAACAAGGGCGCAAGTTTTTAAACTGCGCCCTTTTTTCTATCTTTTTTTGGTGCTATGACAATAAACGAAGAAGAATTAGCCCAACAAAATGCTACGATAATGCATCAGATTGAAAATGAATTCGACTGAGCAATGTCTGCTTCTCACGATTTATCCCTGCGCTGAATACTTCAATGAAAATATCTTTTTCTCATTTGCAAAAGAATTTGCATTGGAACTATCACTGCAAGTTTAAAGCTTCATCAAAGTCATCTTTAAAAACTGCTGCCATTGCGCTGCAAATCTCGCTCATAATGCTTTTATTAGCCATTTCAAGCGAAAGCAATGCTGGTCTGGTTGATTTCTCAAATGGTTTATATGAATTTGTGACCAAAAAATTTGGCCCCGAAGCACCCCATCGCCTTCAGATAATGCAAACCAATGTGCGTCAAATGAAGGCAACAGCGGGACCCGATTTAACTGGGAAATTATTAAGATCAAGAAACGTACAACTTGAAATGCCTCTGTTAAAGAGGGCAAATGATTTTTATAATCAGATTCCTTATGTCAGCGATTTAGAACATTGGGGTGTAGAAGATTACTGGGCTACACCAGTTGAATTAGTCGCTTCGTTTGGTGGTGATTGTGAGGATTATGCGATCGCTAAATATATGACTTTAAAAGACTTAGGCATCCCAATTGAGCGCCTGAGAATTACCTATGTCAGAGCAATTAAGATTGGCGAGACGCACATGGTTCTCGCCTACTACCCTACCCCAGATAGCGATCCATGGATACTAGATAACTTGATTCCGGAAATAAAACACGGCTCTGAACGCACAGATCTGATACCAGTTTATAGCTTTAACGATGACGATTTGTGGCTAGCTAACGGAACAGCGAGAAAAGGTGGCGCTTCAACGGTACGCCTATGGCGTGATGTTATCGAAAAAATGGATAGAGAAAGCAAGCTCTGATATTGAAAGATAAAGCACCATCGATGATGGCAAGATCTTAAAACCATGTAAGATTCATCCGGCGATTTTTAGCTATCTACTCGAAGCATCATTCACATTCGAGCCAGCGGTGACAAGAAGTATCCTTGCCCAAAAATAATGCGCTCGTTAATTAACCAGTCTTTGATTTTTGCAGACTCTACATTTTGTGCAATCACCTTCACATCAAGAGCATTTGCCAACAAAATCACAGAACGAAGGTGCAACTGTGCTTGTTCACTTTCAAGCGCGGCATCGACGAGGCCACTATCGAGTTTAATATAGTCAGGTACAACTTTACGCAAAAGATCAAGTGAACCGGGCGCTAGCCCAAAATGATCAAAGCCTACAAGAACTCCGTAGCTTCTCAGTAAAGCAATAAAACTCATTGTGGAGGGCATATTTTTCCCGCAACCGAACTCACTTAACTCAAATGACAATCGAGAACCTGCATCCTGAGAGCTAACAAGTTTCTCGCCCAACCATTCGCGGAATGACTCACTCTCAATAGACTGGGCAGAGACGTTCACCGCAACATTTGCCTCCATATATCCGAGGCTATTCATCTGATCTATCACAAGACTTATGACCGCCTTGTCAATATCAGTCATGAGCTGATGACGCATCGCCATGGGCAAGAACAAAGCTGCGGAAATAAAATTCCCTTGTTGATCAATGAGCCGAGAAAAAATTTCATGCTGAAAAACATCTTGAGCTGTGAGATTAAAAACGGGTTGGGTAAATAATGCCCACCGTTTTTCACTTAAGGCGCTTTGTATCAGTGCCCGCCAACCTGATGAACCTTCTGCGATCTTATTTTCATCAGCAAGATTGAAATTAATCGCAACGTTACGCCCATTCTGCCTTGCAGTTTCCAGAGCGAGATCAACTTTTGCAAATAATTCGCCCCTGGTTTGTCCTGCAGAAAAGTGAACGCAACCAAGGTTGAAAGATAAATTTTTGGCCGAAAAATGTTCAATAAAACCAATCAACTTGCGCTGTAGTGCCTTGAATTCTGAATCTATCACATTGGACAAAACATCGAAGCCCACAAATCCAAACGCCGTACCGCCAATTCGCCCAGAAATACCAATCTGAAGTTCAGAACAACTTAGAGCAATTTTAATCACATCAGCCAACAGTTGATCACCCTCTTGATACCCATGTTCGTGATTAAATTCTTTGAGCCCATCAAACTCAAGAACTATAAGATAACCAGAACTAAAACCCCCATCTTCTTGCAGCAAGGCATTCAAACGCAAGTCAAACGCTTTGCGATTGTCAAGACCAGTTACTTTATCGGTATAAGCCTCAGCGCGAAATGCTTCGGCCTTAGAGGTTTCCGCACTCAGCATCTCTGAAATCTTACTCGACATGGAGTTCATTGCAGACACAACACGACGAAATTCCCGGGAATTGGGGAGTTCTAAAATTTGATTAAATCGCTTATTTTGAATATCAAGCGCGGTATGCTCAATCAATGACAATGGCCGCAGAATGATTTTCAACAGCCACATCGTCAGAAAAAACACCAAGGAATACATTAACAGCATCAACCCCGCTTGTTGTTTAAACGAATCCCACAGAAATTGATAAGCAAACGTAGGTTGATTGATCACGACAATTTTTCCTAATTGTCGCCATCCCTCAGAAATAAAGGCTTCTCCGGGCGGAGTTTGTAGTTGTAGCAAAGAGGAAAAGGGCAAAGGGACATTGTCAACCTTCAGCGGCAATTCTTTGGAAACCAGCTTTTTTCCGTACACATCAAACAGGATAATCTTTTGATAGTAGCCACGGTCGAATACTGAACTTAATTGTACTTCAGCGAGCACAAGATCGTTTCTCGACAACGACGTCGCCAAATCATGTGACAAACTACCCGCTGTATCTTGAGCATGAGATGACAATTGTTGTTGCAAGAAATCGCGGGTTGCCATCACTGATAGCATCTGCAGTCCGGCAAAGACCAATAACACGATGAAGGAAATCGCTATCAATAACTGTCTTCTTAAACTCATTGTTATTTACCAGACCTTATGATTAACAGATTAAACCGGATAGTTGTCATCACAAAGCGAAATTGATAACAAAACTCGTATCTAGACATAAATGAAGACTATTGCTCGAATTTCGCAATTGACTTGAAAGACATATAGCATAGTCAAACTAATTCATTATTAATTTCTGCAACTCGATCTGGCAATCGAGGGCATTGAATGACCAAAGCAATTGATTGTTCTTTGTTTTCAATACCCTACCATAGGATAATTATTTACTACAACCCCAATTGCGGCCAGAGCTCATCGACCTTGCCTTTGATATCCTGGCTCATCACGATCGTTGTACCCCACTCCCTATCTGTCTCACCCGGCCACTTATTGGTGGCATCGATCCCCATTTTGCTACCCAGACCACTGACGGGTGAGGCAAAGTCGAGATAATCGATGGGAGTATTGTCTACCAAGGTTGTGTCCCGACTGGGATCAACACGGGTGGTAATCGCCCAGATGACTTCTTTCCAGTCGCGAATATTCACGTCTTCATCTACAACGATAATGAACTTGGTATACATGAATTGACGCAAAAAACTCCAGACGCCGAACATCACGCGCTTTGCATGACCAGCATAAGATTTCTTCATCTGCACAACCGCCATCCGATAACTACAACCTTCCGGTGGTAAGTAAAAATCAGTAATTTCACTAAACTGTTTTTGCAAAAGCGGAATAAACACTTCATTCAGTGCTACGCCCAATACCGCCGGTTCATCGGGTGGTTTTCCGGTATAAGTCGAATGATAAATCGGATCACGACGCATGGTGATGCGATCTATCGTAAATACCGGGAACCAGTCTTGCTCATTATAGTAACCAGTATGATCACCATACGGTCCTTCCAGTGCGTGCTCATAACCACTTGGATGCGATTCATCGGGGTAGATATGCCCTTCGAGCACGATTTCAGCGGATGCTGGCACGCGGAGCTCGCTGCCAATCGCTTTAACCAATTCCGTGCGGCTACCGCGCAATAAGCCCGCGAACTGGTATTCAGACAAGCTGTCAGGGACCGGCGTCACTGCTCCTAATATAGTAGCGGGATCAGCACCCAAAGCTACCGCAATTGGATACGGCTTACCTTTATTGACGATACAGTGCTCACGGAAATCCAACGCGCCTCCGCGATGCGCGAGCCAACGCATAATTACTTTATTTCGCCCTAATACTTGTTGGCGGTAGATGCCCAAATTCTGGCGCTTTTTATTAGGACCTTTGGTAATCACCAACCCCCAGGTAATCAATGGTGCGACATCGCCAGGCCAACAGTGTTGAATCGGCAAACGCGATAAATCAACATCGTTACCCTCCCAAACAATTTCCTGGCATTTGGCACCACGTAATTCCTTAGGGGCCATGTCCCACACGGCTTTTACGAGGCTGCCCATTCCAAGAATGTCTTTAAAACCTTTCGGTGGTTCTGGTTCTTTTAAGGCAGATAATAGGTGGCCGATTTGGCGTAATTCACTCACATTATCTGCTCCCATACCGAGTGCGACACGACGTGGTGTACCAAATAAATTTGCCAGAACCGGAATACTATGTCCGGTCGGTTTATTGAACAAAAGTGCAGGACCTTCAGCGCGCAAAGTTCGGTCACAAATCTCCGTCATCTCTAAATTAGGAGAAATTTGAATATCTACTTGTTTTAACTCATTTATTTCTTGCAATTGAGAAATAAAATCCCTCAAATCGGAATATTTAATCATTTTTCGCTTTTTTGTATGTCTGAACTAGTTGGTCAAGCTTATTTAGCCAAGTACTTGATTTTATTGGTTTTTGCTGCATTGCAGCGCAATTCTTTAGATTCAAAAGTTATTAAACGTTGATTTGATAGTATTGACTTGATATAAAACCACCCCTACAATTCGCCCAACTTGATGAAGAGATCTAGACGTTTGCCACTTTACACGCAAAGTCTACCTCGCCAATAACGGTAACATCATTCACGGGGGTCGGGCCCCACATGACATTGTAAGGATTGTTTTCAAAAGGCGTCTGCCTTATCCCGAAATAAAGTTATTTATCGCTGGATGCTCCAGTACCAAGTGTGACGAACTTAAACAGATAAATAGCTCCGGCGTCTTCAGATCGCAAATGCGACGAGGGCGATGTTTCTGATTCGTGAAGTAGTCTTATGCAACTGCTCGAAGTTGAGCTATTGCACCGCGATGATTCAGGGGGTTACATGATTCAACGTTTTATTTTAGCTGTACAACAAGGTGGACTTTCCACCGAAGAAAAGCGTGCTGCGTTCAATGCAGTCGCACGTGATACAAGTAGTGGTTTCATCACCATCATCCGCCACTTAATGACAATTTCAGGTATCACCGCTATCGTCTTGCTGGCGACAATGTTCATCAAACCTGAGTTAGCTGATAAATTTAAGAATTTATCTCCATTTACGACACCAGAACAACTGGTCGAAGCAGAGGTTCCACCACCAAGCCTTGCAATGCTCATGGAAGCGCCTGGTAAGGCTGCCGCAGGTAACGCCCTGCACAATGCAGCATATACCGAAGAAGATGCAAAATTACTGGGCAGCGAGCGCCAGCAAAAATGGGTAACGAATTGGCTTTCCAAACGCTACCGCGTCGCTACAGATGCAACTAACATGCTGGTATCAGCCGCCTATTTGACTGCCAAGGACATCAAATTGGATCCGCTGCTGATTTTGTCCGTGATGGCGATCGAATCAGGCTTAAATCCGTTCGCGGAAAGCCCAGTAGGTGCGCAAGGATTGATGCAAGTCATGTCCAAGGTACATCAGGAAAAATTCGACGAAATGGGAGGCGTTAAAGCCGCCTTAAATCCGGTTGCCAATATCAAAGTTGGAGCATTAATATTAAAAGACTACGTCTCACGTGCGGGCTCAGTCGAAGCGGGCTTAAAGATGTATGTGGGCGCAGGTGCTTTTGACAATGACTCTGGCTATGGATCTAGAGTAATGACAGAGTACAAACGCTTAAAAGACGTTTCTGCCGGTAAAAATGTTCCTACGGTATTCACCAATACCAGCCCTGCTCCGGTCGCTCGCCAGACAGAAGCTACGCATACAGTAAAAGAAGATGCGAACGAAGCGAAGGCGAAAACAGATTCTAAGGATCAAGTAGCAGCTTTATAATTTGACGTCACAAATTAAGCTTCAATTAAAAAACTGCCCGCACATCAAAATACGGGCAGTTTTTTTTCGCCTTAAGCAGGTTGCGCAAGAAATTTTCTCAACCGCACAATCGCTTCTTGTAGATTCTCCATCGAATTGGCGTACGACAATCGCACATAGGAGCTTGCCGTTGCTGGCCCAAAATCGAGACCAGGAACGATAACCACACCAGCGTCATTAAGCACTTGTTTAGCAAAGGCATCAGCATCGTTGGTGAATCGCGAACAATCCGCATATACATAAAAAGCACCATCTGGCATGACTGGAACACCGAAGCCCAGTTCACGCAGTGCCGGCACGATATAATCGCGGCGACGTTTAAACTCCGCCTTTCTTTTTTCATAGATAGTCAATGCTTCTGGGCTAAAACAAGCTAGCGCGGCATGTTGCGCAATAGATGATGGACAAATAAACAAATTCTGCGATAACTTTTCCAACTCAGGCACAATACGCTCAGGTACAACGAGCCAACCTAAGCGCCAGCCTGTCATATTAAAGTACTTGCTAAAACTATTAATGATTACCACATCATCATCCAGAGAAAGCGCAGAAAAAGGCGGAGCATCATACGACAACCCCTGGTAAATTTCGTCGACAATCGTAAAGCCCCCGCGCTCTTTGACGCTGGCGATAATTTTTACCAACTCGCCAACCGCTATCGAAGTACCGGTAGGATTCGATGGCGAAGCTAGCAAGACACCCGCAGTATCGGAGGTCCAATGTTCACGTACCATTTGATCGGAAAGTTGGAAGCGGTGCTCTGGACCACTCGCGACCAGTTTGGCCTTACCTTCAAATGCGGCAACAAAATGACGGTTACATGGGTAGCAAGGATCTGGCATGAGTACTTCGCGTCCTGCTTCTACCAGCGCCGCGCAAGCCAACAATAAGGCAGCCGATGCGCCTGCGGTCACAATGATGCGCGAAGCGGGAACATTTAAACCAAATTTTTCGGCATAATGGTTAGAAATTGCCTCACGCAATGCCGGCACACCAAGTGCTGACGTATATTGCAAACGACCATCAGCCATCGCCTTCGCAGCAGCGTCGATCACGATTTGTGGTGCTGTAAAATCAGGTTCGCCGATACCCATATGTATCAAGTGGCGACCTTGTGACTCCAGCGCAGCAGCCATCTTCATGAGCTCCATTACATGAAAAGGAGCGATATGAGCCAACCGAGACGCGAGATTATTTTCCATATTTACCTGCCAAAGACGTAAGTCAACAACTATTCTGTCGTAAAAAAACCGCCTGATTTC
Organism: Cognatundibacterium jejuense; assembly: GCF_014284255.1. GTDB lineage: Bacteria > Pseudomonadota > Gammaproteobacteria > Burkholderiales > Burkholderiaceae_D > Undibacterium > Undibacterium jejuense. Next base: position 408,525 of record NZ_JACOFV010000001.1, on the reverse strand, counting down.
CTATATAGAAAAAGGCGGTTAAATTATGTTCATTCATCTGCACTTATTTTGCAGCAACCTCATTCGGGCGTAACTTTACAGCTAACTTATCCAACACGCCATTGACGTATTTATGACCATCGATACCACCAAATGACTTGGTTAATTCAACGGCTTCATTAATTACAACGCGGTAAGGAATCTCGATATGATTTTTTAACTCATATGTGCCGATCAACAAAGCGGCGTGTTCAATCGGTGACAGCTCTTTAATACCGCGATCAATCAGAGGCGCAAACTCTTCACGCAATTCGATGGAGTGATTAATAGCGCCATGCAACAGCGCGTCAAAATGTTCACGGTCAGCCTTATCGAAACCGTGTGCCTGACGGATATGGGCGTCAATCACACCGGAATCTTCATTATTGAGCAGCCATTGATACAGGCCTTGCAGCGCAAACTCACGAGCACGGTGGCGCGGAGAGCGGCTTTTACTAGGATTGGCGTGTTGCGTTTTATTATTCATATTCTTCTCTTACTTGATTTTGCTTTTTTGTGCTGTTGATGGCCTGAAATACAATGACCCCAGGCACACTTTGTTTCTTAATATCTTGAAGTTAAGCCTGAACTGGTCGTGGCTTACCTTCAACTGTGCCTAATCAGGCGTCGTAGTCGACGTCTTCGGTTGCTTCTGCTAACTCTTCGAGAGCCAATGTCAGATTCGCCATCTCAACCGCTACGCGAGCTGCATCTGCACCTTTTTCTTGCATACGGACTTCAGCTTGCTCGTCGTTTTCTGTAGTCAATATCGCATTTGCAATCGGAATGCCTGCATCCAGGCCGACGCGGGTGATGCCAGCGCCAGATTCGTTGGAGACCAATTCAAAGTGATAAGTTTCACCACGGATTACAGCCCCCAAAGCGATCAGCGCATCAAACTGATTGGTTTCAGCCATTTTTTGCAGTGCCAATGGAACTTCCAGAGCACCTGGCACAGTGACGTGCAGAATATCTTCATTCAACACGCCAAGACGTGCCAATTCTGCCAGGCAGGAAGACAACAGGCCATTACCTACTGTTTCGTTAAAACGGGCTTGTACGATACCGACGCGTACGCCAGCGCCATCCAGATTTGATTCATAGTGTCCAACTGTCATGATATTCCCTCTTGCGCCAAGGCGCTCCGTCAATTCTAAAATATTCGATATTATTTGATGCTAGAAATTTTTAAAGCTTAAAAAATTCTCAGCATTTTTCACGCGATGTATTCATCACACTGCATTCCTGCTACTGCACAACAACTTACTTTAAGCTTTATTCTGCGCAGGGTTTATCCAGGTAGCCAACAACCTCGAGGTTAAAACCAGTCATGGACGGCATCTTTCGTGGATTTGCCAGAAGTTTCATTTTACCAACGCCTACGTCTTTCAATATCTGCGCACCGATACCGTAATTGCGTAAATCCATACTTGCAGCACGACCAACAGGGCGTGTTTCCGGTGCATTCAGCGCTTTAAACTGATCAAACATTTGCTCCGCAGTTTCTTCGCAATTCAATAAAACGATAACGCCTGAATCGGCTGCCTGTACCGCTTTCATTGCGGCAGCAACGTTCCATGAATGCGTCGTTGCCTTACTTTCCAGCAAATCCAGGATCGATACCGGTTGATGTACGCGAACCAAGGCTTCTTTTTCGGGCGTAATGTTTCCGTGCACCAAGGCCAAATGCGCAGAGCCACTAGGTTTATCACGATAAACAACTGCCTTAAAGCTGCCATGCACGGTATGCATATCGCGCTCCGCAACGCGGTCTACGATACTCTCGGTTTGGCTACGATAGTGAATTAAATCGGCAATCGTGCCAATTTTTAAGTTATGTTCTTTGGCGAACTCAAGCAAGTCTGGCAAACGTGCCATCGTGCCATCATCCTTCATAATTTCGCAAATCACGGATGCAGGCGTCAGACCAGCCAACTCCGCCAAATCACAACCAGCTTCAGTATGCCCTGCACGCATCAGAACGCCACCTTTTTGCGCCTTCAATGGGAACACATGGCCTGGTTGAACGATATCGTTAGCAGTTGACTTTTTGCTGACCGCAACCTGCACTGTATGCGCACGGTCTGCCGCTGAAATACCGGTGGTAACACCTTCAGCTGCTTCAATAGAGACCGTAAAATTAGTGCCGTAAGAAGTGCCGTTACGGGTTGTCATCATTGCCAGATTCAACTCGTCGCAACGCTCTTCTGTCAACGTCAGGCAAATCAGGCCACGGCCAAATTTTGCCATAAAGTTAATGGCTTCCGGTGTTACAAATTCTGCCGCCATAATCAGATCGCCTTCGTTTTCGCGATCTTCTTCGTCAACCAGGATGACCATGCGGCCAGCACGCAATTCTGCGACGATTTCTAGGGTATTAGACATGCTCATAGGGGGTATCCTGAAGGGTTGGGCTCCGGCGCTTAGCGCGAGCACCACCAACTGCATTTGAATGAAGCCGCTATTTTAAAGGATTTCGCCCTACACTTCCCGTGCTTTCTGCGGTTTTGAAGCGTTTTTACTAGATTTGGATCACACCACGTCCAATTTCTTGCACCTTACCACCGACTTTAATGGTCATATCTTCAAGTATATCCAGATAGAGGTGACTTGGTCTTTGCATTTGTCCACCCTGATTTATGTGCAAACTCGCAGGGACATTTCGCTTTTGCGCGATCCACCAACCACCGAGGTTGGCACATGCAGATCCAGTGGCAGGATCTTCACCTACGCCACCACCCGGACGCGCAAAAAAATAACGAGCCTTTACTTGAACTCGAGTTGCATTTGCCCGCCGAATCTGATCAAACGTAAAAAGATAGACGGTCTTACGACCCAGACTATTTTTTGGCCAACCATCAAGCAAAGCACTATTCAACTTAGCACGGTAAAGTGCGTCCTCATCCACCAATGGGACAAGCAATTGATCAGACCCAGTGTTGACCCACAGCGGCTCGCCGGAAAAATCCTTCATATCCAACCCGAGAATACGTGCAATTTGTGCACTATCTGTCTCACAAGCCGAAACTTTTGGCGCTTGTGGAGCTGCAAAAGTCCACACATTTTCATGTAACTGCAAGGGCACGATGCCAGCCTTACATTCCAGCGTGAGGTGCGCCGGGGCTTTGTACAATTCCTGCACCAACTGAGCCGTACCTAAGCTTGGATGTCCTGCAAATGCCATTTCTGTATCAGGCGTAAAGATCCGCATTCTTGCAGTCGCCTTATCGGATGGCAAAATAAAACAAGTTTCAGACAAATTAAATTGTAAAGCCAAGGCCTGCATTTCGGCATCCGACAATCCATCAGCATGCTCAAAAACACATAAAGGGTTACCGCCAAAAGTAGACTCTGCGAAGACATTAAAAATACGAAAAGGATAAGATCTCATAGGACAATAAAATTTAAGAACCCACTACAAGTATTACGACTATTTCAGAATATCGCGAGGTATTGTTTTGACCTCTGCCTTTGCCTATTCAGAGGCAAAGCCATCCAAGGCATTTTGATCAAAACGGCTCCATTTCGATAAGTTTTTTCAATAAGATTTGATGTCGATTACCGACCTTCCCTGTATATCATGCATCAGTGCTAAATTAAATAAAAGCGCAATATTTTCTGTGAGTTTGAACGCAGAGCAGCGAGGCTGTAGCGCGGCGTGTCGGCTAAAACGCGCAAGTAAAGCTGTTTAACACAATGTGATTCTCTATTTCTTACGAGCATTTCAACAGGGGCAGACACAATAAGCAGGGTAACATCTTGCAAAGACGGCAGATCATGCGTACGCTTAGAAAACGAAATTACTAACAATTCTGTCATGTCCCCCTGTTCGATGACATGATTAAAAACAGCAAAACGTTACGTGAATTTAAAGACGCGTAACCGGCACAGCACAAACGAAGCCAACTCAGAACAAAGCACACGCATTTTTCATCAATATCAACATACAATTGCCCCATGCCAGAACAAACTCTTAGTCCACGCCACATTCTGACAGCTAGTATCGTTATTCTTTTGTGGGGTATGAATTTCGTTGTCATCAAGATCGGGCTCAAGGGCATACCACCTTTTTTGCTGGGCGCATTGCGATTTGCAATGGTCGCTATTCCTTCGATATTTTTTATACCCAGACCCAAAGTACCCCTACGCCTTTTTATTGCCTACGCAATGACCATCAGTCTTGGGCAGTTCGCATTTTTGTTTTCAGCCATGGCGGTTGGCATGCCAGCCGGACTCGCATCGTTAGTACTGCAAGCACAGGCTTTTTTTACCGTCGGTTTCTCAGCCTTGGTTTTTGGTGAAAAATTTCGGGTAAGTAATCTCATCGGCATGCTCACGGCCAGCCTTGGACTAATTTTACTTGGCAGCGCTAGCATCAATGGCGGCGTAAGTCAGGTCACCCTCGCTGGGTTTGGATTAACAATTTGCGCCGCAGCGTCGTGGGCAACAGGGAACGTGATCAATAAAAAAATAGGTCAAACTGCCGTACTGAGTCTGGTTTCATGGAGCGCCCTGATTCCAATTATTCCATTCTTTCTTCTCTCAATTTGCTTTGAAGGAATGGATGCCATAAAACATAGCCTGATCAACATGAGCATATCCTCCGGACTAACGATCGTTTATCTGGCATTTGCTGCAACCTTGATTGGATATACCCTATGGGGGAAATTATTGTCTTCTTTGCCGACGCATACGGTAGCTCCTTTGACTTTGCTTGTACCGGTTGTTGGATTAACTGCGGCATGGATTCTTCTGGGTGAAGCGTTAAAACCACTGCAAATTATCGGTGCCATTGTGGTGATGTGCGGATTATTGATCAATGTTTTCGGTCAAAAAATTTTTCAGAAGCTGCGTTTAAGCCTCGCATGAAACTTGTCCCACACAACCAAAACACGATGCAATAGAAGAGATTGATCTAGAATTAAATGAATAATTAAACGAATATTTAAACGAATAACATCAACAAAACCACATAAAAAAACGAGAAAAAATCCAACGACCAAAGAGGGATATTGCATGCAAGCCATCAGTTTAAGTCACGATACAGGCAGTACTGAACAACCTTTGATTGAACGAACTCTGGGACAGTTTTTTGATGAAATGGTGACGCGCTTTCCGGACCAGCCAGCACTGGTCTCATGTCACGAAAATATTCGCTGGAATTACCAAGAACTACAAACCGAATCAAATCGCCTCGCAAGCGCTTTGCTAGAACTAGGGTTACAGGTCGGAGACCGCCTCGCCATTTGGTCTAACAATAATTCACAATGGTTGCTGACCCAAATTGCTACTGCAAAGATTGGCGTAATACTGGTCAATATTAATCCTGCGTATCGGGTGTCAGAATTGGAATATGCGCTTAATAAAGTCGGCTGCAAAGCACTCATCAGCATGTGCGAATTCAAAGGCAGCGATTACCTTGGAATGATCTCTGAACTCGCGCCAGAATTAAACCAATGCCCGCCGGCACAATTAAACTCGTCCAAATTGCCACAGCTTAAAATCGCTATCCATCTGGGCGAACATCAAGTTGCAGGTATGCTGCGCTTCTCCGATGTCATGGCGCTTGGACGTGCTGACGATCAGCGTATTACAAGCATAGAACAAGCTCTGCATCAGAACGATGCTATCAATATCCAATTTACCAGCGGTACAACGGGCTTTCCCAAAGGCGCCACACTCACTCACCGCAATATCCTTAACAACGGCTTTTTTGTTGGTGAGGCGATGCACCTGAGTGCTGCAGATCGTTTGTGCATTCCAGTTCCGCTGTACCATTGTTTTGGTATGGTGCTGGGCAATCTCGCGTGCCTGACGCACGGCGCTTGCATCGTCTATCCAAATGCCTCATTCGATCCACTGCTAGTGCTTGAGGCAGTACAGAACGAAAAATGTACTGGCTTACACGGTGTGCCGACGATGTTTATTGCTGAACTTGACCATCCACGCTTTGCTGAATTTGATTTAACCAGCTTACGTACCGGAATCATGGCGGGATCGCCCTGCCCGATTGAAATCATGAAGCGCGTCATCAAGGACATGCACATCAGTGAAATCACCATTGCCTATGGCATGACAGAAACGAGCCCGGTCAGTTGTCAGAGCAATACCCAAACCTCATTAGAAAAACGTGTTTCTACCGTTGGTCAGGTGCAACCGCATCTGCAAATAAAAATTGTCGATCCTAATTCTGGCGAGACAGTCTCACGTGGAGAAACGGGTGAACTTTGCACCTTAGGATATTCCGTAATGAAAGGCTATTGGGGCGATGTCGAAAAAACTGCTGAGGCCATTGATACCGAAGGCTGGATGCATACAGGTGATCTGGCGACAATGGATAGCGAGGGCTATGTCAATATCGTCGGACGTATCAAAGACATGGTGATTCGTGGCGGCGAAAACGTCTACCCACGTGAGATTGAAGAATTTTTATACCGACACCCCAAAATTCAGGACGTACAAGTCATCGGCGTACCCGATCAAAAGTACGGTGAAGAATTGTGTGCCCTGATTATCATTCGACCGGGTGAACAATTGGCAGAGCAAGAAATAAGGGACTTTTGCAAAGGTCAGATTGCCCATTACAAAGTGCCTCGTTATCTGCGTTTCGTCAGTGAATTTCCGATGACGATAACTGGCAAAGTGCAAAAATTTAAAATGCGGGAAATGATGCGCGAATTGCTGAATTTAGAAGAAAACAAAACGGCATAAGTCTGCGTTTTCGCAGGGCGGGTGCAACCCGCGATGTGATTACAATTGCAATTACACCAGCGTGGCGGGTTGCACCAGACCCTACCTACCGACATATACAACACTACTGATTGTTTTCACAAGGGACCACATTTTCCCAGGCCATAGAAAAGGCGCCGGGATGGATCTTGGCACAAATGTGGCCACCTTGCTGCATGCTGTCATACAACTCACGAGAAACTTTGAATGAGGTATCTCCGGGATACTCCGCATCAGAGCTACTTACATCAAGATAATTTGCCGCACCCTTCCCCGTCGTCATATGTTTACCGATCACAGTTAAACGATAGCTGGTAGATTCTTTGTGGTCCAGTTCAGCATTGAGCAAAACAGAAACACCGCCCGCATAGACGACTAATGGCGGCAGGATAGCAAAAATACCTGCCCACGTGATTTTAGCTCCGCGTGAAAAATTAATCACCAAGAGTGTCAGCAAGATGCCGCAGACCAATGCCAACACCAAAGGCTTTTGCCAATGCAAAGGCAAACTCGCCAGACCTGGGCGAATACCTAGCAATACAGGATAAAAAGCAACCGAGGAAAACATCAATAACGGCTGCAAATTCAGCTTACGCAACAAACTCGCTTTATCTAACTCGATGATCGTGAAATGCCTGGAGTACGCAAGTAGACCAATACATATTAAAGGGCTCGCCATCAGGCAAATGATCAGGATGCTTTTAGACAAAGGCATAAAGAACAGCAGTATGATCACGGCAAAATAACCATACGTCACTACATTGAGCATCTGGCGCCAACGTTTTATTTTGGCAGTACGCTCTTCCGGAGTAGCGCCCAGACTGACGTCTTGTTCAATTTCTTTAGCGGCTGCCAGCTCGTCAATTTCATCCAGATTACGGAGGCCGTTGAGCCATTCGATGAACTTTGCATCATCCACATACTGTCTGGATACCGTGATCTTTTTTTGTTCAGGGCGATGCGGCAGCAAATCAATCATCGTCGCATTTTTAACTATCCGACGCCGGTAACCTAGAATCTCATGCCGATATAGTGCACGACTGCTAAACAGATTAGCCTGCTCAATTTTATCCTCATACAAAACCAGTTTCGTGCTAAGCACAAAGATTGGCAATAACAAGCCTAGCAATAAAAAAAACAGCCCAAAAGGTATGAGCGACTCAGCACCACCAAACGCTGTTGTGAGCAGCATCGCACTGAGAAAACAAAAGAAGAGTCCAAAGCCCGTAATCAGCAATCGTTGCCACACAGGTGTGCGATATGTTTTAGGGTAAAGGAAATGGTTCATAGCTTTGTCAGAATGAGGCAAGCAAAAAGTTAAGCACAGACCCAACATTTATAGGATGGGCGCAACCCGCCAAATTCATTGTCGCCGTCATTCATGAAAAAGAGCGGATCGCACCCGCCCTACGCGGTAAGCCAAAACCATCACGGGATAAAATTCACAACCCCGTTTTTTCAGCGATAAATGCCTTCATTTTCGTCACATCTGTCGACATCACTGTAAATCGCTGCGGCAAAGATTCGATGTTTTCAAAACCCACCGGACGCTCAGCATCACGTCCCAGCGCTTCTTTGATTGTCTCGTTGAACTTGGCTGGCAAAGCAGTTTCCAGCACGATCATAGGCACGCCTGGTTCCGTGTGTTCTAACGCGACTTTAATACCATCTGCGGTGTGTGTATCAATCGTGATGCTGTAATTCTTTTCTACAGCGCAGATAGTTTTCAAACGATCTGCATGGACCGATTTTCCAGATACAAAACCGAATTGTGCGATTTTTTGAAATTCGTCACCGTCGCTACCCGGCTGACCAGATAAGTCAAATCCGCCTTGGGTTTCCACTTTGTTGAAAAGCGCTTTGACGCGAGCAGCGTCACCGCCCAATAAATCAAACACAAAACGTTCAAAATTAGAGGCTTTGGAGATATCCATCGATGGGCTGGTGGTATGCCAGGTTTCTGCCGATTTGCGCACGCGATAAATGCCAGTGCGGAAAAATTCATCAAGCACGTCATTTTCATTGGTTGCCACGACCAATTTTTCAATCGGCAACCCCATCATGCGCGCGATGTGGCCTGCACAAATATTTCCAAAATTGCCGGATGGAACAGTGAATGACACTTTTTGGTCATTACTTGTCGTTGCGCTCAGATAGCCGCGGAAATAGTAGACAACCTGCGCCACAACACGAGCCCAGTTGATGGAATTGACTGTGCCAATTTTTTGTTGCTGTTTATATCCCAAATCATTCGAGACGGCCTTGACCATATCCTGACAATCGTCAAAGACGCCTTCGACTGCGATATTAAAAATATTCGGGTCTTGCAAACTAAACATTTGCGCTGTTTGAAATGCGCTCATTTTTTTGTGCGGAGAGAGCATGAAAACGCGGATACCTTTTTTGCCACGCATCGCGTATTCAGCGGCGCTGCCGGTATCGCCGGAAGTCGCACCGAAAATATTTAACTCAGCATTGTTTTTTGCCAAGGTATATTCAAACAAATTGCCCAACAATTGCATCGCCATGTCTTTAAATGCCAGCGTTGGGCCATTTGATAAAGCCTGCAATAGCAAACTTCTTTGCTCTGATGACTCTAACACGCGCAAAGGTGTTATCTGTGCAGCATCCTCGCCAGTTCGAGCATTGCAATACACGACTGAGGTATAGGTCTTATCAGTAATTGCTTTTAAATCGACGGCAGGAATATCGGTCGCAAATTTACTCAATACTGCAAAAGCCAGATCGGCATAAGACAATTTACGCCAAGTATTGAGTTCATCAGCGCTGACCTGCGGGTACTCGCAAGGAAGATACAAGCCACCATCCGGCGCCAGCCCACCTAACAGGATTTCAGAAAAAGTTTGTTCTGCGGCATGCCCGCGAGTAGAAGCGTATTGCATAAAATGACAGAAAAAGTTTGAGTAGTTAGACGAATAATCTTTCCATTATATCGCCCTTAACAGCCTCAAACCAACGCTAATTCGGTGAAAACCCAGAATTTTATGAGTTTCGTTCGGCAATCAGGTATTACAACTACATATACACAACAGTAGCGGATTGTAGTGAGATCCTTTACCCTACGACCGAATCTATCGTCATCGAACAGACTCATCTGCCTGAGCCGCATTATCATCGCACACAGAGCGACCCCGATCTGACAAACTCAACAGCAGACGATCGTCATCCTGATGCAATAACACCCATCCCAAGCCACGCTGTCCATCGATTTCTGCGTCACCAAGATATGCCAAACAGCGCATCAGCGTGCTCATTCTGATCTTGAGACGTTTAGCAATACTCAGCGCTGATTGTGGTCGTGAATGGTGATGCAATTCAGTTACGACCATATCAGCAAGCTTTAGCATAGCCAGTTCTGCCTCATCCGGATTGCTTGTCATTGCAATTTCCATCTTTTAAGCCGGACACTCTTCAATATGCGCACTGAGCATGACAGGAATCGATTTGGACGTTGGCGTTCTTGCATTATCCGCAAAACTTGATAAAGGCACCAAGCCATTCGTTTCAGGAAAATACGCCGCCAGACACCCAAGAGGAATATTGTACCCAACCAACATAAAGCGTTTTGCCTCGCGTCGAGTCCCGTCTTCTGCCACACTCACTAAGTCCACCCAGTCACCGGCTTGCATAGACAATTGTGCGATATCTTCTTTATTGATAAACAGTACTCTGCGCTCACCAAATACGCCGCGATACCGATCATTTAAGCCATACACGGTTGTGTTGTACTGGTCATGAGAACGTATCGTCGCCAAATTAAAGACTGGTGCGACTTGATTCTGGCGTGCCTTGTGTATCGGCAAATCGCGTGGTACCTGATATGCATAAAAATTTGCTTTACCAGTCGCCGTGATCCAGATTCGTTCACTCGCTGTATTACGCAAATGAAAGCCACCCGGCACTTTGACACGCTGATTAAAATCAGAAAAATCAACAAATACTTCAGCAATTTTTTCGCGGATTTTATCGTAATTAGCAACTAAACCCATCCAGTCAGTTTTTGATTTTTGCTTTAAGGTCGCATGCGCCAAGCGGGCGACTATCATCGGTTCTGACAAAAGATGAGGCGATGCTGGCGGATTAATCCCAGAAGACAGATGCACCATACTCATAGAGTCTTCAACGCTCACTGCTTGCTGCCCGCTGGCCTGAACATCAATTTCAGTCCGCCCAAGACATGGCAAAATTAACGCATCGCGACCACAAATCAGATGACTGCGGTTTAATTTCGTCGTGACATGAACGGTTAATGCACATTGCTTTAAAGCGCGATGGGTTAATTCTGTATCTGGCGTAGCGGTAGCAAAATTTCCACCCATAGCAAAGAAAACTTTGTTTTTGTCCGCGAGCATTGTTTCAATAGCGCCAACCGTATCATAGCCATGTTCGACGGGTGGCACAAAATCAAATACCTCACCCAAGCGTTTCAAAAAGCTGGCGCTCGGTTTTTCATTAATCCCCATGGTGCGGTCACCCTGGACGTTGCTATGTCCACGTACCGGACATGGGCCCGCACCAGGCCGACCAATATTTCCGCGCAACAGCAACAAATTAACGATCATCCGTATCGTGGCAACAGAATGCTTGTGCTGTGTAATACCCATCCCCCAACAGGCAATCACACTCTTTGCCGACATATAGGTATTTGCCACGGCTTGTAGTTGCGTTTTACTCAAACCGGATTCGGTCGTGATCGCATCCCAGGATTCGGCCTCCACATCTTTAACAAAAGTATCGAAATGTGACGTATGTTCAGCGATAAATGCCACGTCAATGATGCGCGGCAGACCGTTACGAAGAGCGACACTATCTGCCTCTAGTACGGCTTTAATAATTCCTTTGACAGCGGCAAGATCGCCGCCAATTTTTAGCTGCACGTAATCAGAAGAAATGGAGGTCGCTTGCCCGCTCAACATTTCCCCCATTGCTTGCGGATCCTGAAATTTCTCCAGGCCGCGTTCACGTAATGGATTAAACGACACGATCGCCGCTCCGCGTTTCGATGCAGCTCGCAATTCGCCCAGCATGCGCGGATGATTCGTACCCGGATTTTGTCCAAAGATAAAAATCGCGTCAGTTTTTTGGAAATCGCTTAATAGTACGGTGCCCTTACCTATACCAATCGCTTCACGCATAGCAAAACCTGATGGTTCGTGGCACATATTCGAACAATCAGGGAAATTATTGGTGCCAAATTCGCGCACAAATAGCTGGTATAAAAACGCCGCTTCATTACTGGTTCGACCGGAAGTATAAAAAATCGCGTCATTGGGTGACGGCAAGGTATTCAAATGTCCAGCGATCAAATCAAACGCAGCATCCCAGGCAATTGGCTTATATTTATCGCTGGCTTTGTCGTACTGGAGCGGATGTGTCAGGCGCCCCTGAGCCTCCAACCAATGGTCAGATTTTTCGCTTAGTTGTTGTACCGTGTAATCAGAAAAAAATTCAGGTGTGGCCCGACGAGCGGTAGATTCAGCGGCGACTGCTTTGGCACCATTCTCGCAAAATTCAAAGGTCGACGTATGGTCAGCATCCGGCCATGCACATCCAGGGCAATCGAAACCATCGGGCTGGTTTGCTGACAATAAAGTACGAGCGCCTTTTCCAGGTATTCCTTGCTCAAATATTTGTTGTGCAACACTTTTTAGAGCACCCCAGCCACCTGCAGGACGATCATAAACCTGAATTACCTTTTTACTCATTACTTCTCCTGCTATTTTTAATGCATTACACCATCAGTGACGATCAAAACGGCGAGAGGCGTTATTGGTTTGAAATACGTCCTTCATTCCCAATTTCAGCCTACCCGCCGCTTTTGTATTATTTCTACCTTTATTTTGTTTCTATTCGTTGCTAAGCAGCGATTTATTTAAACAAAACTTGCGCCTTTTGGAACGTAAGCCAAATACCTATCAACATTGGAATACCCACACCCGCCCACGATAAACTCAATAGGACCGGACTACTTGAAAAAGCTGATTGTGCGCTACCAACTTTAATCTGCGATACAGATTCTTGCGTACGGACCAATTGACGCTCAGCAGCCAATTCTGACTCACTCATAAATTTATCACTCGCCACAGGTTTGACCAATAAATTACAAATAAATCCCAGCAATAACATACCAGCAAGAATATACATCGTCACATCATAAGCTTGCGCTTTGGCGACGCCATGCGCAATTTGATATTCGCGAATATAGGTAATAAGCAAGGGCCCCAATACGCCGGCTGTAGCCCAGGCCGTCAATAAGCGCCCGTGGATGGCACCCACCATTTGCGAACCAAACATATCTGCCAGATAGGCAGGAACAGTCGCGAAACCACCGCCATACATTGACAAAATAATGCAGAAAGAAAGAACAAACAACGCGAGATGACCAGCTTTACCAACACTAGGAATCGCAGCATACAAAGCGAAACCGAGTACGAAGAAAATAAAGTATGTCGCTTTTCGTCCCAGGTAATCGGAGCATGAAGCCCAAAAAAAGCGCCCACCAATATTAAATAATGACAAAAGACCAGTAAAGCCAGCAGCAATTGTAGCAACCTGCGCTTTTTGTTCCGTGCTTAAATCATTAAAAGCAAGATCGACCCCTAACAGCTTTCCGGCAAAAATTTCTTGTAACAGTGGCGAAGCCATACCAAGAATACCGATACCAGCAGAAACGTTCAGACATAACACACCCCAAATGAGCCAAAACTGCGGGGTCTTCCATGCGGTCGCAAGATCAACATGACGTGAGGAGATCATTGCATTTTTTGACTTAGCAACTGGCGGAACCCATCCTGCCGGAACCCATCCAGCAGGCGGCACACGATAAGCAAAAGCACCGGCCATCATAAACACGAAGTACACGGCGGCTATACACAAAAACGTTTGCCAGACACCGACCGAACTTGGCGTTGCGAACATTCGCATCAAATAGTCAGCCATTGGTGCACCGACCATCGCGCCACCGCCGAAACCCATGATTGCCATACCTGTCGCCATACCACGACGATCTGGGAACCATTTAATCAGCGTCGACACTGGTGAGATATAACCCAACCCCAAGCCAATACCACCAATAACACCGGATCCCAACCACATCAGCCACATCTGGTGAATATAAACACCATATGCTGAAAGCACCAATCCTCCACACCAGCAAAGTGCAGAAACCACTCCGGCTTTTCGCGGTCCAGCATGTTCAAGCCATTTGCCAAACAAGGCTGCGGAACTACCCAGAAAAACAAAAAACAGGGTGTAGATCCACGTCAGAGAAGAAATCTTCCAATCGCAATTATTCGCAAACAATTCTTCTAACAAGCCCATTTCTTTCGGGCATGCGAGCGGGTTCTTGATTCCAATCGCCCTTGACAACGGCAACCAAAAAACTGAAAAGCCATATGCCATACCAATGCACAAATGAATTGCCAAGGCTGCTGGAGGCACTAGCCACCGGTTGAAATGATTGCTCGCAATGGTGCGCTCTTTCGACAACAAACTATACTGAGACATGCGTACTGCCCTTTAAAATAAATTAGGGCCTCTCACAAGAGTTTCAACCGTCTTTTGAAATACCGATTGAAACAATTGCAGACAAGCCCTGGGGGTCACTAAGATTTAAAACCAATTACCACTGCAAAATAAACTAAAAGAAAAACTAATTTATCTTATCTTCAAGATGCAAAAAAAATTACACATAAACATTAACAAAGAATAACTTTCTATTGTGTAAGTATTATTTACAAATTGCAACAATTGAAACAACGAAATATGTTCATTAAGCAACAAAAATGAGGAATTTGGCTTCTTTTTTAGTAAGCAAATGTTTCAAGGGGAAAGTTAGTCGCTGGAGTTGACTACTAAAATAACAAAGAAAATGCGAAAAACTATGGCGATGTCGAGCACATCGAGAATTTAAAAATTGAATGGGGCGTACAGGAGTGTCAACTAGAGAAACGTGCGACCATCCCCGCCGCAATAGGCCAGAATCACATGAGGCCTATTTTTATAAGGGACAATTTATTGGGGATAAATAAGATACTGAAAGTTTTCAGTAAAACCTATCTGTGTCAACTGTTAACGATGAATAACAACTAACAAGGCCTTTGCTTCAGTTTTACCGACATTCTTAATCGCATGATTTTTATCGGCGTCGTAGCGTGCAGTTGCCCCTACTTTGACTTTTCTACGACTCGTCTCTACTTCGACCTCAACGCTGCCATGCAAGACCGTCAAATGCTCACTGGCGCCGGGGTCGTGCGAATTCGAGACCAACGCACCACCTGGAGCCAGCGTGAGTTCATACCATTCATATTTGCCAGCTAATTCCATAGGACCCAATATACGCAAGGTATAGCCAGCATGCTCTCCGGGTAAAGTTGGTGTTTCATGAGATTCCAATAAACGTATCTCGTCTAATTTTGGCCCTTCAGAAGATAATAATTCCGCAATAGAAACACCTAAAGCATTGGCTAAGCGCCAAGTCACAGCAATGGTGGGATTGGCTTTTTCACGTTCTATTTGTGACAACATCGACTTAGAAACACCTGCCGTACGCGACAGGTCTTCCAGAGTCAATCCACGTTCCAGACGCATTTTTTGCAAAGTAGCGCCAACTTCAGGAGGCGTATTCAACAAAACTTTTTTCATACAGACTATTGCACCATTAAAAAAGTACGATTAATATTCGATATATTGAACTTTAGTTCTCAATATCGAAATTTCAAGATGTTTGGGAAATAATTTAGCATAAGTTTAACAGCTTTAGTTTAGCTTCCCTTATATTCCGGAGACAATCATGGGCACCAACACTTCCAGACAACACTTCATCAGCAATCTTGCTGGTAATCTTGATAACTTACGCGAACAAGGCTTGTTCAAAAAAGAACGCATTATTGCTTCACGCCAAGGCGCAGAAGTCGTCTGTGATGATGGCCGCACACTGATTAACTTATGTGCCAACAACTATTTAGGTTTATCTGGTGATGAATCCATGGTGCAGGCATCGATAGAAGCGACTGAAAAATTTGGCTATGGCCTTTCTTCTGTGCGTTTCATCTGCGGCACACAAACAGTACACAAACAATTAGAGCAAGCTATTGCCAGCTTCCTCGGTACAGAAGATTGCATTTTGTATGCAGCGGCATTCGATGCCAACGGCGGTGTATTTGAACCTCTGTTCGATGAAAATGACGCGATTATCTCTGACGCATTGAATCATGCGTCCATTATTGATGGCATTCGCTTGTGCAAAGCAGCGCGTTATCGCTATGCGCACAACGACATGGCCGATCTGGAAGTGCAATTACAAGCAGCCGCCGACAAACGTCATCGCATCATCGTGACTGATGGCGTGTTCTCAATGGATGGCACGATTGCCCAGCTCGACAAGATTTGCGAACTGGCAGACAAATATGATGCTTTAGTCATGATCGATGAATGCCACGCGTCTGGCTTCATGGGCGCGACAGGTCGTGGTACGCATGAACATCACAATGTCATCGGCAAAATTGACATCATCACCGGCACGCTGGGCAAAGCATTAGGTGGAGCTATGGGTGGCTTTACTGCTGGCCGCAAAGAAGTGATTAATACGCTGCGCCAAAAATCACGCCCTTACCTGTTCTCGAATACTTTAGCTCCATCCATCGCCGGCGCATCTCTGTCCGTCTTGCAGCGTTTGTCTTCGTCAACAGAATTGCGTGATCGCCTGCATGCCAACACCGAACACTTCCGCCGTGAGATCGTCGCTTTAGGTTTCACCATCAAACCCGGCACGCATCCAGTTGTTCCAGTAATGCTATTTGACGCACCTGTGGCGCAAAAATTCGCTGCGCGTCTTTATGAGCTCGGTGTTTTTGTCACCGGTTTCTTTTATCCGGTCGTACCAATGGGACAAGCGCGTGTGCGCGTGCAATTGTCCGCAGCACATAGCATAGAACAACTCAATACCGCTCTCGCCGCCTTTGCTCAAGCTGGTCGTGAATTGGGCTTAATTAAGTAAATACAATCAGATTCGTTATATTCGTTATTACAGATTATCAGGAAACACCATGGAAAAAATTTTAGTTATCGGCGCTAACGGCCAAATCGGTAGCGAGCTGGTTGAAGCATTAGCCAACCAACATGGCGCCGCAAATGTAATCGCGGCAGACATCACACAAAACAGCTTGTATGGCGCAGCAATCTACGAAGTAATTGACGTTCTGAACGCGGAACGTATTGCTGAAGTTGTTGAGAAATACGAAGTCACACAGGTCTATCAATTGGCGGCTTTGTTGTCGGCAACTGGTGAAAAAGCGCCATTGAAAGCCTGGGAACTGAATATGGATGGCCTGCTCAACATCCTTGAGTTGGCGCGCATCCGTGGCGAAGCTGGCAAACCATTGAAAGTATTCTGGCCTTCTTCAATTGCCGCTTTTGGTCCAAACACACCAGCAGTCAACACACCGCAATACACGGTGATGGATCCAAGCACCATTTACGGCATCAGCAAATTAGCGGGTGAACGTTTGTGCGAATATTATTTTGAAAAATATGGCGTTGATGTACGCAGTATCCGCTATCCAGGCATTATCAGCTTCAAATCTCCTCCGGGCGGTGGAACGACTGATTACGCGATTGCAATCTTCCATTCCGCATTACGTGGTGAAGCATACAGTTGCTTCCTGGAAGCGGAAACAACATTGCCTATGATCTACATGCCAGATGCGATTCACGCCACGATTTCTTTGATGGATGCACCTGCCACCAAACTTTCTATACGTTCTTCGTATAATGTTGCGGGTTTAAGTTTCAATCCACGTGAATTAGCCGCTGCAATCAAACAAAATTTGCCCGCATTTGAAATACACTACGCACCAGACAGCCGCCAGGCGATCGCTGCGTCCTGGCCACAAAGTCTGGACGACAATCAAGCGCGTGCAGACTGGGGCTGGCAAGCAAAGGTAGGCTTACAACACTTAGTAGAAGACATGTTGAAAAACGTGCGTATAGAAACTAAGGAGTTGAATAAGGCAGCATAAATAGCGATACATAATAAATTTAATATTTGAGACAAAGAGGAACAAACGATGGACATGCGTGTATTCGATTTATTTAAAATAGGCGTGGGTCCATCCAGTTCCCATACGGTTGGCCCTATGCTGGCGGCGCGCCGTTTTTTGCTGGAATCAAAAAATCTGTTCCAGGCTGAAAAAGTCCAGGTTGCGCTTTACGGCTCTTTAGCCCTAACAGGAACTGGTCATGCCACAGATAAAGCAGTCATGTTGGGTTTGATGGGCGAAACCCCGCAAGAAGTCGCACCAGAAAGCGTTGAAGAAAAACTGGCGCTACTCAATAGCACGCATAAAATGCATTTGCTCGGTGAATATCCGGTCACATTCGATCCTGCCGTCGATATTCTCTGGCATAAACAAGAAGTATTGCCCGGTCATCCAAATGGCATGAAGTTCATCCTGACGCACAAAGACGGTAGCGTCGAAGAAAAAGCCTACTACTCAACTGGCGGCGGCTTTATCTATTCAGCAGAAGAATTAGAAAACCCTGATGCGGGTAAAGATGTCGATAGCAAACCTGTACCTTTCCCATTTTCAACGATGGCGGATTTATTGGCACACGGCCAGCGCACTGGACTGTCCATCACGACCATGCTGCGCGGTAATGAAATCGTCCATTGCAGCGACGATGAATTAAATGCAGGCCTGGATAAAATCTGGAATGTCATGAAAGGCTGTATTTCACGCGGCCTGCAACTCACAGGTGAATTGCCCGGTGGCCTGCATGTACAACGCCGCGCGGCCAAATTGTGGCGCACTGCGAATGAAACGACCGACGTGTTGCCACACGATGGCTTGCACCGTGTGAGCTTGTATGCCATGGCCGTCAACGAAGAAAATGCTGCAGGTGGTCGTGTCGTCACAGCACCAACCAACGGTGCTGCAGGCATTATTCCTGCCGTATTGCGCTACTACGCTGAAGACTGCAAACCAAGCAATCCGGAACAAGGAATTCGAAATTTCCTGCTCGCCGCCTCCGCAATTGGCATGCTGTGCAAAAAAAATGCATCGATCTCTGGTGCTGAAATTGGTTGCCAGGGCGAAGTCGGTGTCGCTTGCGCGATGGCAGCTGCCGGATTGACTGCCGCATTAGGTGGCACCAATGAACAAATTGAAGCAGCAGCAGAGATAGGTATCGAACATCACTTGGGTATGACGTGCGACCCTATCGGTGGATTGGTACAAATCCCCTGCATAGAACGCAATGGCATGGGTGCGGTAAAAGCCATTACTGCGGCCTCGTTATCACTTCGTAGCGATGGCACGCATAAAGTAACCCTTGATGATGCGATTGAAACCATGCGTCAAACAGGTTATGACATGCAAGCAAAGTACAAAGAAACTTCATTGGGCGGCCTAGCTATTCACGTCGTCACGGTCAATTACGCGGCTTGCTAAAGTAAGCTGAGGTTTAGTGTGAATGAAAGTGGCTCCCAGGACGATCCGTGGGAGCCATTGGATTCAGATCAATACATGCTAAGCCAATTCCCAGCCGGAATAGTTAACCGGCAAACGCACAATCGGTTTGCCTCCGGCAGCTAATAGCGCATTTGCCACGGCAGCAATAATAGATGGCGGTCCTTCTTCGCCAACGCCTGCTATTTCCGTTCCCCGACTCATGACCAGCACATCGATAGTTGGTGCGTTGGCCATCTGCATGAGTCGGTAGGTATCAAAATTTCCCTGCTCAACCATACCATTCTTAAAGCTAATCTCACCAAACAGGACAGCGCTCAATCCAAAATAAGTACCGCCTTGCATCTGCGCTTCGACCATTTTTGGGTTAGCCACGATTCCCGGATCGATCGCTGCAAATATTTTGGACAATTTAAATTTACCCGGTGCAAGCACTTCTATTTCGACAATGTGAGCGCTATATAAATCTTCCCCGGTTCCATTCATGGCGAAACCGCGAAAACTGTTTGGCACCAACGGCGCATCCCATTTCGCATGCTCGGCGAACTGATTGATAAAACCCAAAGCTCGTGGGTGATTACGCAATAAACGACGACGATATGCAATTGAATCTTCCCCAGCAGCACGTGCGGCCAATTCTAAGGTTTGCTCAATGAAAAGCGTGTTCTGAGAATTACCCACCGAGCGCCAATATCCACAAGGTACGCCAAAATCGATGTTATCCCAACGAGTATCCATTGTAGGAATCGGGTAGGCCAGACCAAATAACCCCATGATTGTGCTCCAGTCATAACCCTTTATCGCGGGGCCATTAGTCACCTTGCTGTAAGCTAATAAGGATGGGCTTGCCATATCGGTTCGCAGTGCCATCGGCATAAACTGATCATCTAAAGCGAGACGCAAACGTGCTGTCGTCATTGGCCGATAGTAACCGGCTCGCGTATCGTTTTCGCGCGACCAAATTGTTTTCACAGGTGCACCGATGTCTTTTGCAATCAACGCAGCTTCGATTGCAAAATCGTGCTCTAAGCGGCGACCAAAGCCGCCACCGACATGTTGCGAATGCAAAGTGACTTGCTCAACCTTCAAACCCAAGGCTTCTGCGATACCGCGTTGTGTATCGGATTGACTTTGTGTGGATATCCATACTTGAGCGCGATTTCGACTCACTTCGATGGTCGCATTCATAGGTTCCATCGTCGCATGTGCCAAAAACGGCGCCTCAAAAGTTGTATCGATTATATGTGCCGCTTTTGTTAATGCAGCTGCAGTGCCATCAACGTTTTGTCGACGTGCGCTTGGGAATGGCAAGCCATCCCCCTTCGTTACAGCATCCAACAATGCCGCACTCATTTGCTCAGAATCGAGAACAGGTTTATTGCTTGCACGCCATACCGGTTTCAATAATTTCAAAGCGACAGTTGCCGTCCAATAACTATCCGCCACCACTGCAACGGCGCTAAACAACACGACAACCTTGTGCACACCTTTCAACTTGAGTGCCGGGCGCTGATCAACACCAACAAGACTCTCGCCAAAACGCGGTGCATGCATCACTGCTGCATAAAGCAAGCCCTGAGGCATAACATCTATACCAAAAATTGCAGAACCATTAACCCGCGAAGGTATGTCCGCACGAGGCGTCGATTTACCTAACACTTGCCAATCCTTCGGTTCTTTCACTTTAGGTTTTTGGGGCACCGGGAGTGTCGCAGCAATATCAAAAAGCTGACTAAACGCAAGCAGTCGTCGGGTTGATTGATGATAAACAGTGCCAGATTGCAAAATGCATTCTTCAAGTGGCACCTGCCAAAGCTGAGAAGCTGCAAGCAACAACATGTCACGCGCCGCAGCGCAAGCTGATCCAATCGTAATGCGCGCAGCGATGAATCCCCTGCTACCGAAAGTCGTTATACCTGGTGGTACACCACCACGATTTTGATGAAATTCAGCAATCACGGGAGCGTGTTCGACATGAATTTTTTCCATAGACAGCGTCAATTCTTCGGCAACAATTTGTGCGATCGACGTAAAGGTACCCTGTCCTAAACTTGTCACGGTTGTATAGGCAATGACTTCGTCGCTGGCGGTAAATTTCAACCAAAAATCAAACGGCGATTTGACAGGCTCTACCTTTAATTCTTGTGCCTGTGCATCGTTGCTGGCACTTATATTTGACACACCTAAAATCCAGGCGCCAGCTACCACACTGGAGCCGATAAAAAGTCGACGTGACGGCATTGAGGGAGCGTTCATCATGTCCCCTCTGACGTTGTTTGCGCCAAAGCCGCCGCCGCGCTGTGAATTGCTGCACGTATTCTTGTGTATGTTCCACACCGACATAGATTAGTCATTGCATCATCGATTTGTGCATCGGTCGGTTGCGAGGTACGCCCCAATAATGCAGCGGCCGCCATGATCATTCCTGATTGACAGTAGCCACACTGTGGCACCTGATGAGCGATCCACGCTTGCTGTACAACATGAGCACGATCAGGCGAGAGACCTTCGATGGTGGTAACTTTACGCTTTTGAATTGCTTGCAATGGCAGTACGCAACTTCTGACTGCCTCGCCGTTGACATGCACAGTACATGCACCGCACAAAGCGGCGCCACAACCAAATTTGGTGCCTGTCAAACCCAAATCTTCGCGTAAAGCCCACAGCAAAGGTTTATCTGCCGCGGCCTGAATGCGCCGCTCTTTTCCATTGACAGTAATAGTAATCATCGTTAGCCGTCTCACATTTTGATTATCAATAAAAATGACTTATTTCGTAGTTGCGGCAGGGATCGCTGCATAATCGATGGGTACCCAAATGTATTTACCACCTAAATCACGGACTCGGCCTATCCCTGGAAAAGAGAAATGCGCACCACCAATTAAATAAGCTTGTTGTGCTGCCTCGGCAAATAGGTGCTTACGCAGCGCGATACCTTTGGCGGGGTCGGCCTCACCTGGAGGAATCGCATCTAACAGCTCAAATTGAACCTTATCATTGACAACAAAGTCGCCCCAAAAAACCATTTTTTGCCCTTCACTTTCGATGACATAAAAACTATGCCCCTCGGTATGACCGTGACTTGCAATTGCTCTAAATCCAGAGAAAAATTCCGTGTCGCCGTCAAAGGTTTGATATTTTTTGGCGTCGATGTATGGCTTCAGCAAGGCGACTACCGTTTTTGCGCCTCCGTTACCTTTTTCTCCTGGCTTTTCCCATTGCGCCAGTTCGCGGTAATCAGCATGGACAAAGGCATTTGGAAATGAACGCACTCCGTTTTCTGACAAGCCACCAATATGATCACCATGCATATGGGTAATGTAGATATCATCAACCTGCTCCGGACGATATCCGGCGGCTTTCATGTTGTTAAAAAGTCGTCCGTAAGTTGGCGCGGAACCACGCCCCCCGGCATCAATCAAAATCAATTTCGTACCTGTGTTAATTAAGTAAGCAATCGTTGAAAAATCATTCTGTGGCTGTAAATGTGTTTTTGCTCGCAACGCTTGCTTTTGCTCCTTACTCAAATCAGGGAACAGGACCTCAAGGCTTTCTGGCCAGGGTGAGTTTTCGTCCAGTAGCGCCGTCACTTCCCACTTTCCTACTATCGTCCGATAAAACGCGGGTGCTTGAGTACGTACCAAGGGCGCCTCAGCATGAGCGACGTCCATCACGCCGATCGCACTGCTTAACACACCCAAAGCGCAAACGATGTTTCGACCAAATCTCAACGCTTTAGAAACCTTGTTATTCATTTTGGACCTCAATGATCAGTAAAAATCCTATTATGCAAATCGATCAGACCCAGGTTAAGCGGGATGTGATAAAGCAGGAAAAGCGTGTGATGAAAGGGTAGAGTTGGCTATATTCAAACCCAATTAGCCACTGCTATACTGCTTCTCAAGCATGGTTAAATCCATGCATCATTCACCATAACGTCAAACAAATGCCAACATTAACCGCAGTGCCGACAACGAGAATGTCCTCAACACAGATATTCAGTGCGCTTCTCATTAACTTAACGATTTGGTTTGGTATTTGTACCGTAGGTGCTGCGGGCAACTTTCAAGACTTACTTAAAGAGGGGCGAAACTTAGATTTCTATCGCCTATGGCTCAGTTGGGTAGATAACCACGTACCACTTATCCTGATGAGTAGCGTTTTATTCATTACATTGCGTAATTGTTTGTCGATCATCAATAGTGCACAAAAAATTGCTCGTCTTTATGTGGGGCTTGCGCTTTGCTTTTACCCTCTGCACATGTTCTACAATGCAGCATCAAGAACCTTGCGGCAATCTGAAGAATTAAACTGGTACAACTGGATGCTATCGTTGGCCACGTATGATCATTTCACTTGGTTTCTCGAATTTGCTTGGTTTACTGGTACTTTTGCGGTCGTAACTGCCATCTGTATATGGCATCAAGGTCAGGAACGTGCTGCAATACTACAGAAGGCGGAAACGGCTAATTTAAATTTACATCTGGCTTTGGAACAACAACGCTTACGTTCAATAAGGCAGCAATTAGAACCGCATTTCATTTTCAACGCGCTCAACGCGATCAGTGCTCTGGTACGTTCAAATGAAAAACCAATAGCACTTTCCGGAATACGACAACTCAGCGATTTACTGCGCTACGCACTCAATGCCAGCAGCAAAGATTGGGTGCGCTTTAGCGATGAATTACAATTTGTTCGTGACTATCTGGCGCTACAAAATCTGCGTTATGGAGAGCGCTTACAAGTACATATACAAGGAGATAGCGATACCATCATGCATGGCGATTGCCCTCCACTTCTGTTGCAACCCTTAATTGAAAATGCATTGCGTCATGACCTGGATTGCCATGAACAACAATGCAGCATTTTTTTGCACTTTTCACTCCATGGCGAACAACTACGCATACATTTAAAAAATAGCCTGGGACAACAAAGTACGCCAAATCCTGGCTTAGGCATGGGACTGGGGCAGACGAAGACACGTTTAGATTTACTGTACGAGGGTCAGGCTATACTGCATACAAAAAAAACTCAGGAGTATTTTGAATTGACTATTCATATACCACTGCAAAAGCCTGAAAGGATTCTATGAGCTCCTCGGAAAATGCCATACGCACCCTGATCGTCGATGATGAAGAGTTGGGTCGTAAGAATCTCTACTATGCACTAAGTGAACATGCTGAATGGCACGTCGTCGCTCAAGCCGGCAATGTTGCCGATGCGCGTTTAGTCTTAGCGACCGAGGAAATCGATGTGATTTTCCTCGATATTCAAATGCCACGTGAATCAGGACTGGATTTGGCACGCGAACTGGCGTCAAAAGAAAAAACCCCCTTGATTATTTTTATTACGGCATTCAATGAGCATGCTATCGAAGCTTTCGATTTGCATGCGCTCGACTATTTACTTAAGCCGCTAGATGATCACCGCCTGCAACTTGCATTAGAACGTGCGTCGACGATGCTGCAACTCAAGCAACAAGCCAACTACGCCAAATCGCTGCGCGCCTATGCAAATAGCGAATCTGTTCTTACTACCAAGCAAACCACAGATTATTGGCAATTTATCAGTGTACGGTCGATAGGCAGCATCGAGCGTATTGCACTCGAAGACGTGTTCTGGATAGAAGCACAAGGAAATTATATGCAGCTTCATTTGAAGGATAAAAAGACACTATATCGGGCATCAATGAGTTTACTTGAAAAGCATTTGGATCCCGCCATCTTTTTGCGCATACATCGCAGCACTATTATTCGCAAAGATCAAATCGTAAAAATGCAAATAATGCCGGACAACAGCTATAAAATGGAGCTCCGCTGTGGCAATCAAGTCTTGGTCAGTGAACGCTATATCTCGGCTGTTAAAAATTGGATTAACGATTGAGAAAAAAATTGATTATCGCCCAGAGTTTCCGTCCACCGCAAATTAAAGGGATACATCACACCAGGACAAGCTTGATCTATGCTCATCCACATTGTTCTTTCCCCGTCCGTTTTCAGAACAGATTTAAAATAAACACTAAAAATATACACACTGAACTTCTCAGCTTTCCAAGCAATGTATTAAATCCTGGTCTTACTTTAACAATCATTTCTGCCTTAGCGAGGCGATTTCAGTTTCAAGTGCTTTGATTCGTGCGTCTTTTTCATCCAAAGCGTTTTTTACCTTCGCGCCGTCAAATCTCACCGGAATGTGTTGCGGACAATTGGCATCCCATGCAATTAGCTTAATGACGATAATCTGCTCAGGCTTTGCTGCGTAGCCCTGTGGCATCAATCTCTGTAGTAATGCAACATCATCCTCAATGACTTTCGCTTCTCCCCAAATTTTAATTCGTTGCCTGTTTGCATAGTCCATTAAAAATAGATGGACCTTGGGATTTTCCGAAAGGTTACCTTGCGAAATAAATTGCTTATTACCACTAAAATCCGCAAAGGCTAAAGTGTGAGCATCCAGCACTTTAAGAAAGCCCGCAGGTCCACCCCTGTGCTGAATATAGGGTTGACCATCGGCATTCACCGTCGCCATATAAAAACTGGCCTGAACAGCAATGTAGTTTTCGAGTTCAGGGGTGATCATTGACTCCCACGAGCCATTCTGTTCCATTCTCGCATAAGCGTGACGTGAGCCTTTGCGCTCTTGTATTGTTTTAACGGCAGGAGTAAACGCCACGTCGCTAATGTATTCGAATTTATTCATACCACTATCCAAACCTTATATCGTGGAAAACAAGTCGGTCTGCGACAGCGACGCATGATCGTCCCGATTCAATGAAAATGATTGGTATCCAAAGCCTCTAAATACCCGCCTCTTTACGCAAACGCAAAAAAGAAACACCCAATTCACTCGAAGCTTTTGCATACGATGTTCCGGCGTTAAGCAAGCGATCGGCGAGCTCAAATTGATTAGCATTTACTGCCTTAGCAACCTTGCTCACTTCGCTATGGAAAAGTACGTGCTTGTGCACGCAATCAGCATGCGATGACAACTTACCGTAGCTCGCTTTGCCTGGACCATGCAGCCATAACCCCAACTCGCAACAATCGTCTCTGGACAAGGTAGCCAAGTCCAATTGCTCACGTTTCACAATGGCCGAACGGAGCTTGGTTTTCCACTGGGCGTGGGTTTCAACAGCATTATCGAGATTCATATTCACTCCTAAGCAGACTTCGTCAATATTACGATAAGGAGCGAAATCAACGCTTAAAACATCGGTTGGTTTCGCTCCGGCATCAAGCCATTTCTTTATGCTGTTTTTGCGCGTACAACAGGGAAATCGATATCTGTCAGCGCCACGTTGTTAATGTAATTGGTTAAAACATTCACAGCGACATTGGCAACGATTTCAACGACAGCAGCATCATCGAACCCGGCGAGGCGCAAAGTATCCAAATCCGCATCATTCACGCGACCATGGGACTGAGCTACACGTAAAGCAAACTGCAAAGCTGCTTCTGTGCGTGCGTCTTCAGAACGACCGTCGCGCGCTGCATCGATTTCAGTGCTTGAGATTTTGGCGACATGACGTCCCAGATAATCGTGCGCCGAAAGGCAGTAATCGCATCCGTTGTATTCAGCAATCACCAATGCAATACGTTCACGCAATTGCACATTCAACGTACCCTTGGCCAGCGCCCCATTGAGGGACAGATAGCCCTCTAATGCAGCGGGACTATGACCAACCAGTTTCATCAAATTAGGCGTTACGCCCAATTGTTTTTGTACCGCAGCGAGCAATGGCTTAGATGCTTCGACGGAAGTTTCAACGCTAGGGATGGAGATACGTGACATGATAATTTCCTTTATTCGATAAAAAAATAGGTTTAGATGGCTTGGTTAAAAGCATTTTTACCCGGGCTGTCGCTGCGTTTCCAGCGAATGAGTGAACTATATTCAGTTAACAAACGATATGGAATAGTCGAAAAATTGAATTCACTATTCCACTTTTCGAAATAATAATAAGATCAATCGTAGCGTCCGGTGTTATTCGCGACTTTCTTCATAAGATTCTTCTCGCGGCCTGCCAATTACTTTTCAACCTAAGCGTGTTGAAATGAGAGCCTTAGTCACGAATTGAGCTGATGATTACACAACAATTACACCTAAAAATTGTTGTAATCACTGATAAAATCACTCAATCATTTCATTTATCAGAATAAATTGAGGCGCAATGAGCAAATTTCACCTGATCACTGTTTTTGTCGCCGTGGTTGACACACTTGGTTTTGCAGCTGCAGCGCGCAAACTTAATATGTCACCACCAGCTGTTACCAGAGCCATTAACGATTTAGAGACGCAGCTTGGGCTTCGACTTTTGACGCGAACCACTCGCACCATTCGCGTCACCGAAGCGGGTGAAAGGTATGTTCAAGATTGCCGCAGAATTCTTGCAGAAATGGCTGAAGCCGACGAATCTGTCAGCGGCATGCATAGCTCTCCCAGAGGTCGTCTCAGCATCACCGCACCAGTCTTATTTGGCAATAAATACGTTACGCCCATCATCACAGAATATTTAAACCTTTATCCCGAAGTCAGTGCCTCATGCCTGTTTTTAGATCGCGTTGTAAATCTGTTAGATGAAGGAGTCGATGTGGCAATTCGCATCGGTGATTTACCAGATTCCAGCATGCAAGCAATTCGCGTGGGACACGTTAGAAGGGTGATTTGCGCAGCACCAGGCTACCTCGCTCGGTATGGGATTCCAAGCTCTCCGGACGATTTGCATCGACACAGCATCATTTCAGCCAGCAGCGTTACACCTAATATCGAGTGGCGATTAAACGAAAACGGTGCCCCGCGAAGCATAAAACTACAGGCGAGAATGACCACCACCACCAATGATTCTGCGATCACCGCGGCCCTCAGCGGATTTGGATTAGCGCGCCTGCTCTCCTACCAAGTCGCAGAACATCTGCAATCGGGTAATTTAAAAACGGTGCTGCCGGAATTCGAACCTGCCGCATTGCCCGTCCATATCGTTCACCGCGAAGGACGGCGAGCACCACAGCGCGTGCGTGCATTTTTAGACTTGGCGGTGGAACGCTTGCGTGAAAAAGTGATGCCGTAGTATATAACTCACACAAATCAGTATATCTCGCCGTCATTGAATATTTTCACGACCAGTTCGATGACCGATCAAAAATATCATCTGGTAAAAATTTGCTGGGGTTTTAAAGAAAATTCCTGCACTCCTGTTTGCCATAAAAAGAATGCCCAACGATTCGCTTTTTGCGTAAGCGCGTCTTCCGTCGTCGTACTTTGGGCCATTGTTTGCAGCAACACTGGTTTATTTTTATTCGAGCTTAAAATTTGCAAGCCAGCAGCCAATTTGGCCGCCATCCAGATTGGTGCCTTCGTGTTTTTTGCATCTGCAGTCAACAAGACCGCCGGATAGGCAACATCTGCACGCAATTCCGCGTAGGCCGTTCTTGGTGTGTTTATTTTCGACTTTATCAGTCCGGGCGCCTTTGGCAATTCCTCGCTGGCAACAGCGTGCGCGGCTACGGCTGCGAACAAATCTGGCTGACGCAACATCGCTTTGACTAACGCACTGTTACCGGATTGTATTTCTTCTGCCACTAATTTCTTAGGTGAAGCGTAGTTCTCCATGACCAGATAGCGCGCAACAGTTGCGATATCGCTGACGGCATCGACGACTTTTGCAGAGTGTGTTCCAGCGACATTGATATTCAGATTTGCGATCACGCCCCCCTTCTCTAGCCATGCCATATCCCCAAATTCCGTGGCGACATCCGTGCCTGGCGCAATCCGCAATAAGACCGGATGTTTGGCATTCTTTTCGAAACCACGCAGATAACTCAGATCCACGCTAAGACTCCGTCCATCCGCAGCAGGAATCAATAAAGGTCTCATCTCAACCGGATTTCCATCTTTAACGACTTCACTTTGCATGGGCACCGCAGCAGTGACGACTGTGGTTTTTCCTTGCGGCGTCATTGTGTAGGCACCAGCACTCGCGTTTGCAGTTTTCAAATTAAAACTCAGTAATTCAGTATCATGATCCACATGTAATTGTGTTAAAACACCACTTTCTGGCAAAGTGAGTTCAGCAAGTGCGCCATTGGTGAGATCAAGCTTAAACAGTTTGCTTCTGCTATCGTCAGCGGCAAGCGCATGCCAAAACAAATGAGTTTTACTGACAGCAATGTCTTTAATTTCAGTTGCGCTCGCTTTGACCAGCTCTTTAAATTGACTCAACTGCAGCTTGTCACTTGCCTTACTTAAATCCATTTTGAGTATTTCACCGTTAGCAGATTTTTTATTGCTGAGCAAAAATAACTGCTCACCTTCCTGTATCAGCGACTGAACTTTATCGACGGGCATTGCGAAATTTTTCCAGGGAATCTCTGTTGTTCTTATTTCAGATTGATTGACATAGAAATAGCTACGCCCCTTTCCACCCACGCTACCCTCTGTTTTTTCCTCAGAATGCGAAATGGAAAGCAATATTGACGGGGTTCCTGTCAACGCAGTAATCACTGGTACGTCCAGTGAACTCATCTTCAGGCTTTTTGCGAACGTACCAGTCGCTTGCGCTCCGATAATGATTTTGTCTTTTTTTTGTGGCTGACCAATCACATGCAGCCAGATATCGGTTTTATTGAGGCTACTTGTAGCGAGGCTTTGACTATAAATGAGCGCGCTACTATCAGCAGTCCAGATCATCGATGGCTCTGCAACACTTCCTGCCGACGCACAGAAAATATGGTCGTCTGTGAACTCTCCATCTGGCACACTGACGATACGGATCAACACTTCACCAGATGGCTGCTCTAACATGAGTGCAAGATGCTTGGCATCTGGCGCAGCTGCCACGCGTAACAGATGTTCGCCGGAATTTTCAACGTATAGCACACGCTCACTGCCAATAGGCTCGTTTCGCAAAATAAGCCGGACGCGTTGGTCTGTAGCAAATTGGGAATAAATCAAACCCCCAGTGATTTTTAAATCTATTTGTGCCGTTCTTTTTGGCTTAGGTGGGGCGACAACTGTCATCACCAATGATGTGGTCGTTACGTTTTTTGTGGTGCGGGAAGCAACATCAAGATCTCGTAGCCGAGTAAGCAACTCGTCACGGCCATCGATACGGTCAAGTAATTGACGACTTAAATCGTTTTGCCTTCTGAGCCAGGACTGCACCGCCAAATCATCAAGATTTTGCAAGGCACGCAAGGGATCAATCTGCCCCAAATCGCGACTATTTGCCACTCCTGTAATTGGAATCGGACGTGGCACGGCCGGATACTCACCCCAGGTTTGAAGTTGAGCACGCGCTGGGAACGCCATCGATCCCATCAGCAAGCAGCCAAGCAAAGATTTTTTTAGCATTCACATTCCATTTGAAATTCTGCATATCAACAAGCGATTAGTCCTCGATTTTATCCGGATGAGCGGACATTTCAGGAGGTATTTAATGAAGTTCATGCCTCAAATCCCGCATTTCATCGCAATCTGGCCGCACCCTTGGTTCTTTTTCCCTAAAGTGATGACATCGCAACTGACTTAACACTCACTGAAAGAACATCGGAGAAAATCATGAAAACCTTAAATAAAGCCACTATCAGCCTCGTAACTCTGGCAGCCATTGCCTTCACTATCATCGCTAGCGCCAACGTCCGCCCATTGAATGCAGCTTCAGTCGCCTCCATCCCAAGCGTGACAATTAGCGCGCACAAAATGTCTGAGCAAGAGAAAATCGCCTACGATATCGCGCAATCAGGATTGGCAATGCAAACAATCGTCATTGAAGCAAAACGCTTAAATCTTGAACAAAAACTTGCAATGAACCAAGTTGATAGTAAAATCTTGCAAAATAAGCTTAACGCACACAAAAAGTCAGCTTTAGTTATTTAATTGATATAATTAAATTAGCTGCCATTTTATCAATATCGACATTATGATTTTGTCGGACGCGTAAAATTTTTCTGCAGCACGCTTATTTGTTGGTTTCACTTAGAATAACCGCAGGCAATCATGTTAAATAAAACTATACTTCGCAGCTTGTTTTCCATCAGCGTTCTGTCCGCCTTAATGTGCGGCAATGCCTATGCGGTGGCGTCTTTGTCGATTCCACAAGGGCAGTCAGAAAAAGTTCAAACAGAAAGCGCACAAGCTGCACCTGCCAATTCCGAAAATGCACAACTATCGTCATTATTAGACAGAAGCGGCGTTGACCGCGCCTCAATTCATTTACAGGTATTAATGCAGTCTAACACGCACTTCTCTGACAATTTGACACCAAAAAAGCCCAGTGTTGTGGCTAAAAAAAACCAGGTTAAACCCGCCAGCAACTCTTGATGATCAGATCTGATCCAGTTAATTTTAGATTGCACTGCGATCAATGCGTTTGCTCAAAATAATGGATGTCGAGGTTTGACGCACGCCATCCATGGCGCCGATCTGATCCAATAAGCGATCGAGTGTATCAGTGGTATCACAACGCAAAGTCAGCATGTAGTCGATAGCACCGCTAACGGCACATAATGTCTCAGTTTCCGGCAAATGCTGTAAATACTTAATCAATCCTGCCGCATAGCGCGCCTCTACCGATAGACCTACGTAAGCCCGGACTGCCGGCTGTACCAGTTTTTGACTTAATTTAACGCCATATCCGGCAATGACCCCGCGTTTTTCCAAAGCCGCAATCCGTGCAATAACGGTTGTTCTGGCAATCCCTACTAGCTTTGCAATCGTAGTAACAGGCAATCGTGCATCATCCATCAGCAATGCCAATACTTTATTGTCCACTTCATCGAGTTCTGGTCTCATCTTGTCACTTTGTATTAAATCATGGTCAGATTGTATTACCTTCATGCAGTATGACGATAACTTAGACACTATTATCTGACAAAACTTAAGCCTAGACTTATCTCAGGAACAAAATTAACAACACTTTGAGTGTGAATAAAAATCAGCCCAGCTGCATTTTTCAAACATCAAATAACCACAACTTTCCGGAGACAAATCATGGCAACGAAACTCATTCTGTTGGGCGCAGGTAAAATCGGCGATGCAATCCTGAATTTATTGTCACACACTGGTGACTATGAAATAACCGTTGCAGACCGTGATCCAGAACGTCTCAAGTACGTGGAACAGGCAGGTTTCCCTCATACACGGGTAGTCCATGCTGATCTTGGCGACAAAGCTGTAGTGACTGAATTGATTCGTGGTCACAAAGTGACGTTGTCAGCTTGTCCGTATTTCCTCACCCCAATCATCGCTGGTGCTGCGCGCGAAGCAAATTCTCACTACTTTGATCTGACTGAAGACGTAGAAAGCACACGTGTAGTGAAGCAGCTTGCCGAAGGTGCAGATTGCGCATTTGTTCCACAATGCGGCTTGGCTCCGGGCTTCATCTCCATCGTAGCAAATGACGTGGCAAAAAAATTCGAAACACTGCGTGATGTCAGTATGCGCGTTGGCGCCCTGCCAACCTTCCCTAACAACGCGCTGAAATACAATCTGACCTGGAGCACTGACGGCCTGATCAACGAATATTGCAATCCTTGTGAAGCCATCGTTGATGGCCAGTTACGTGAAACTGCAGCACTGGAAGAAATCGAACACTTCTCCCTCGACGGTATCGACTATGAAGCTTTTAACACGTCTGGCGGTTTAGGCACATTGTGTGAAAGTCTGGAAGGCAAAGTACAAAACCTGAACTACAAAACTGTACGCTACCCTGGTCACCGCGATATCGTGAAAATGCTAATTCGCGATCTGGAATTGGGCAAATTAGAACGCCGCCCTATCCTTAAAGATGTGTTAGAAACCTCGATTCCAATGACCAAACAGGACGTGGTATTGGTTTTCGTCAGCGTTGTCGGTATGCGCGCTGGCCGTCTGGAGCAAGAATCCTACGCGAAAAAAATCTACGCCCAAAACGTTAATGGACAACTGCTATCAGCGATTCAATTGACCACAGCTTCAGGCATCTGCGCGATGGTAGATCTGGTGGTTACTGGCAAATTGCCACAGCATGGTCTGGTACGTCAGGAACAAACCAATTTATCTGATTTCCTCGCCAATCGCTTTGGTAAATATTACGCCGTATAATTAAACAGTACGTTGACCCGTACTTAAAAGTACTGGAATAGTATTGCCGGTCAAAAACCAGACTTAGTTAAACCAGTTTTTTTATATTTGTATGGCGGACTCCTTGATGGATCGTATCCGCCATCTTACTTTCCGAAGCGATGATCATGGATAATTCCACACTTCAAACACTACTCGCGGGCCTCGGCGTTCAATTAAACGACTATCAGGGTTCCGACATATTCAGTATTTCACCGATTGACGGAAAGACTTTAGCCAGCTTACGCGCCGACAATGCAGAGGAAGTCCAAGCGCGCATTGCGCGTGCTCAAAGTGCATTTCAACACTGGCGCCAAGTGCCAGCGCCACGTCGTGGCGAACTGGTACGCTTGTTCGGCGAAGAACTGCGCACACACAAAGAAGCGCTGGGCAAAATCGTTACCCTTGAAGCAGGCAAAATTTTGCAAGAGGGTTTAGGCGAAGTGCAAGAAATGATCGACATCTGCGATTTCGCTGTCGGCCTGTCTCGACAACTCTACGGTCTGACAATCGCCTCCGAACGGCCAGGTCACCGCATGATGGAACAATGGCATCCAATCGGCGTTGTTGGCGTCATCTCTGCATTCAATTTTCCGGTAGCGGTGTGGGCCTGGAATGCAGCACTAGCCTTTGTTTGTGGCAATAGCGTGACATGGAAGCCGTCTGAAAAAACACCATTAACCGCGATCGCTACCCACGCCCTGTTTATGAAGGCGGTAGCAAAATTTGGCAACGATGCACCAGCCGGGTTAGCAGAATTGATTATTGGTGGCCGTGAAACCGGCGCACAAATGGTTGAAGATAAGCGCGTCGCTCTGGTCAGTGCAACGGGATCAACACGTATGGGGCGCCAGGTCGCCGAAGTATGCGCCAAACGCCTTACCCGTACTATCCTTGAACTTGGCGGCAACAATGCGATGATCGTAGCACCAAGTGCCGATCTTGAAATGGCTGTAAGGGGAATTACATTCTCAGCAGTCGGTACCGCCGGGCAACGTTGCACAACATTGCGCCGTCTGTTTGTTCACGACAGCATTTACGATACGCTGGTACCACGTCTGAAGAAAATTTATGCTGGCCTGCCAATTGGCAATCCACGCGATAAGTCCACTTTGGTCGGACCACTCATTGATAGCGCCTCCTTTGATGCGATGCAGACTGCATTAGCAGCCGCAAAAAATGAACAGGGACAAGTGTTTGGTGGTGAACGTACCAGTGTTTCCGGATGTGAAGCCGGTTATTACGTACGTCCTGCATTAGTTGAAATGCCGACACAAACCCAAGCGATGCACCATGAAACCTTCGCACCCATCATGTACATCGTACGCTACACCGATTTGCAACAAGCGATTGAATGGAACAATGAAGTGCCGCAAGGTTTATCTTCCTCCATTTTCACGACAGATATGCGTGAAGCTGAGCGTTTTGTTTCTGCTGTTGGAAGTGACTGTGGTATCGCCAACGTCAACATTGGCCCTTCTGGCGCAGAAATCGGTGGTGCTTTTGGGGGTGAAAAAGATACGGGTGGTGGTCGCGAATCAGGTTCCGACGCGTGGAAAGCATATATGCGTCGTGCTACCAATACATTCAACTACAGCAACGCATTGCCGTTAGCACAGGGAATTAGTTTCGATATTTGAATTAGCCAGACAATCAACTTCATCTACTAGCTGCCAGATCGATCTGGCAGCTTTTTTTATTTATCACTCAATCGTATTATTTGTGGCATTTTCAGCTAAAATTCATTTAACATTTTACCGAAACTTGCATACCAGTTACTAATGCCCAAACGTTTCCTGCCATATTGCTTTCTCGTCTTATCATTTTTCATTTTGGGAATGAGTAACGTCTACAGCAGTGAAACCATCTACTATCCGCGTTCGACGGCCAAAATAGACCCCCACATTGACTACGTCCTTGACGTGTTAAAAGCTGCACTGCAAATATTTCCAGGTAAATACCAGCTAACGCCAAGCAGCATCGCCTACCCGCAAACACGTGCCATCAATGAGACCATTTCGCCAACGGGTGAACTAGATTTAGTTTGGACGATGTCGACCAATGAACGCGAATCCAAGTTAATTCCCATCCGAATTCCTCTCGACAAAGGAATGCTCGGCTGGCGCATCTCATTTGTCAGTAGCAAAAATAAAGATATACTAAAACCAATAAAATCATTGAGTGATTTAAATAAACTCGATGCCGGTCAAGTACACGATTGGCCAGATACAGATATTTTGCAAAGCAACAAGATCAATGTCATCACCTCATCTACCTATGAGGCACTATTCAAAATGTTAGAAGTGAATCGCTTTGATTATTTTCCAAGAGCAATATTTGAAATATGGGGTGAGCAGACCAGTCATTCCGATTTGAAGATAGCGATCGATGATCATATCGTCTTGCATTACCCAACGGCCTATTACTTTTTTGTTTCGCCGCGCCGAGCCGGTCTTGCCAAGGATCTCAAAAATGGCATGGAACATATTTTGGCTAGCGGACAATTTGAAAACATTTTCCAAAAATATCATAAGGAATCGACACGTAAAGCCGATATTCGACATCGGAACATCATAGAATTGAGTAACCCGCTCTTAGACAGCAATAAATTGCCACTGAATCGGCCAGAACTTTGGTTCAGTCCATAAAAAACAGCAACAAAAACTACCAAATGCAAAAAAAATCGCTCGATGGCATCACCCTCGAAAATATCCTCGTCCAATTAGTTGATCAATACGGGTGGGACGGATTAGCCGAAAAAATTCAGATACGCTGCTTCATTTCTGATCCCAGTGTAAAATCCAGCCTTAAATTTTTACGCAAGACGGCGTGGGCGAGAGAAAAAGTAGAAAAACTATATCTTGAATCGGAATAATCAAGATCAATGGTCAACTTCTACACATTCTGAACCGCCTCGATACATCTCTTTCCCTCTGAAAATCCAAAATCTGGCAGTACCTGACAAGATCACTCAAGTTTGCTATACTTGACCAAAATGCTCAACAACTCAGGGCATACAGAATTTTGTACCACAGGCACCGGAGCAACAGTATGCGCCTCA
Organism: Cognatundibacterium jejuense; assembly: GCF_014284255.1. Classification (GTDB taxonomy): domain Bacteria; phylum Pseudomonadota; class Gammaproteobacteria; order Burkholderiales; family Burkholderiaceae_D; genus Undibacterium; species Undibacterium jejuense. The sequence continues at coordinate 372,132 of NZ_JACOFV010000001.1, read as the reverse complement.
CCACCAAAGGACGATTTGCCGTTACGGCCATGATAGATCTGGCATTGCGCCAGGACAAAGGTCCAGTCACGCTCGCTGGAATTAGTCAGCGGCAAGATATCTCTTTGTCTTATCTAGAGCAGTTATTCGGAAAATTGCGCCGCCATGAAATCGTAGAATCTGTACGAGGACCAGGAGGCGGCTACAATCTCGCCCGCAAAGCACAAAACGTCACCGTCGCCGATATTATCATCGCTGTCGACGAACCTCTTGATGCAACGCAATGCGGCGGCAAAGGTAACTGCCACGGCAGTGACCTGAGCAATGGGCTGCACTGCATGACCCATGACTTATGGGCCACCCTCAACGCTAAAATGGTCGATTACCTTGATTCAGTTTCACTACAGGATCTGGTCAATCAACAAAAACAGAAAATCTCGGAAAACCAAGTCATTGTCGTGCATCAGTCGCATGTCAATCACACAGCTTCTTGAAAATTTGGAGTCTTGAATGAACGCACCACTGGAACAAAGTCTGCTGGACACACTGAAGTCACCACACTTCCCTATTTACATGGATTACTCCGCGACGACGCCGGTTGATCCGCGTGTCGCTGACAAAATGATCCCATTTTTACGCGCACAATTTGGCAATCCAGCGTCACGCAGTCATATGTACGGTTGGGATGCAGAAGCAGCGGTTGAAGAAGCACGCGGCAATGTTGCAGCGCTGGTCAACGCTGACCCACGCGAAATCGTCTGGACTTCCGGCGCGACAGAAAGTAATAACCTCGCACTGAAAGGTGCAGCGAACTTCTACAAAGCCAAAGGCAAACACATCATCACAGTAAAAACTGAGCACAAAGCAGTGCTTGATACTGTGCGCGAACTCGAACGCCAAGGCTTTGAAGCGACCTATCTGCAACCACAAGACAATGGCCTGATCACGATTGAACAGTTAAAAGAAGCAATTCGTCCTGATACTATTCTGGTCTCCGTCATGTGGGTTAATAATGAAATTGGCGTCATTCAACCTATCGCGGAAATCGGTGAATTGTGCCGTGAACGCGGCATCGTCTTCCATTCCGACGCAGCGCAAGCAACAGGTAAAGTAGAAATCGATCTGGAAAAAGTAAAAGTTGATCTGGTTTCTTTCTCTGCCCACAAATCTTACGGCCCTAAAGGCATTGGCGCTCTGTACATTCGCCGCAAGCCACGCGTACGCCTGGAAGCGCAAATGCACGGCGGCGGTCATGAACGCGGCTTCCGCTCCGGCACATTGGCTCCACATCAATGCGTGGGCATGGGCGAAGCGTTTCGTCTGGCAAAAGAAGAGATGGAAAGCGAGTTAAGCCACATTCGCGCCATGCGCGATCGTCTGGCGAATGGCCTCAAAGAAATTGAAGAAACCTACGTCAATGGCGACATGGACCATCGTGTTCCGCATAATTTGAATGTCAGTTTCAACTATGTTGAAGGTGAATCACTAATCATGGCAATTAAAGACATCGCTGTTTCTTCTGGATCAGCATGTACTTCTGCCAGTTTGGAACCGTCGTACGTTTTACGTGCTTTAGGTCGCAGTGATGAATTAGCCCATAGCTCCATTCGCTTCACGATTGGCCGTTTCACAACAGAAGAAGACATCGACTTCTCCATCAATTTATTGAAAACTAAAGTCGAGAAATTGCGCGCTTTATCGCCACTGTGGGACATGTATAAAGACGGCATCGATATTTCGACCATTCAGTGGGCGGCACATTAATTAATTTCTGACTGAAAATAGTTTCATCAGAAGGCACAGAGCACAAATATTCAGGAGCATTAAAATGGCATACTCAGACAAAGTTTTAGATCACTACGAAAATCCACGTAACGTCGGCGCCTTTGAAAAAGGTGATGACAGCGTCGGTACTGGTATGGTTGGCGCACCGGCTTGCGGCGACGTCATGAAATTGCAGATCAAGGTTGGCGCAGATGGCGTGATCGAAGACGCCAAGTTCAAAACTTACGGCTGCGGCTCAGCAATTGCATCCTCCTCTTTGGTGACGGAATGGGTCAAAGGCAAAACGCTGGACCAAGCACTGGAAATCAAAAATACAGCCATCGCTGAAGAGTTGGCATTGCCACCTGTCAAAATCCACTGCTCCATTCTGGCAGAAGATGCGATCAAAGCAGCAGTACTTGATTACAAAAACAAGCATAGCGCGGCGTAAAAAGCATAGCGAAGAATTGACGCAGTAAAGATGGGGAGCAGCATGGCAATTACACTCACAGAAAAAGCAGCAAAACACGTGACTCGCTACATGGAACGTCGCGGCAAAGGCATAGGCCTACGCTTTGGCGTACGCACCACAGGCTGCTCAGGCATGGCGTATAAACTTGAATATGTAGACGAAGTAGGATCGGACGATTCAGTATTTGAATCACACGGCGTAAAAGTATTCGTTGATCCTAAAAGCTTGCCATACATCGATGGCACTGAACTCGACTTCGCACGCGAAGGGTTGAATGAAGGTTTTAAATTTTACAACCCTAACGTCAAAGACGAATGCGGCTGCGGCGAAAGTTTCCGCATCTAGCCCGTCAGAATACTGTTATGCAAAACCATTTTGAGCTTTTCCAGTTACCTCAACAATTTTCACTGGACATGAGTCAGCTCGATCGTGCGTATCACGAAGTGCAAAATCAAGTTCACCCTGATAAATTTGTCCAAGCCAGTGACGCTGAGAAACGGGTTGCCATGCAATGGGCAACCCGCGCTAACGAAGCCTATCAGACACTCAAAAAACCGCTTAAGCGTGCAACTTATCTGTGTGAATTGCAAGGTGTAGATCTACAAACTGAATCCAACACCAGCATGCCTGCTAGTTTTTTAATGCAGCAAATGGAATGGCGCGAGGCATTTGACGATGCGCGCCAGGCGAATGACCAAAATGCACTTTACGCACTGGAAAAAGAGCTGCGTAACGCTTTAAAAGCGAAATTATTGCAGGTCGGAAGTGAGCTAAGCAAGCCAGACTTTGCCACCGCGGCACAAGAGATTCGTACCTGCATGTTTTTAGAAAAATTCATTGCTGATATCGCTGCACTGGAAGAGTAATTTCGATTAACCTTGCGCTTTTTTTTGCGCCCATTTGATGGCTCGCCATCCTCCTCAGATACCATGGCTTTATTGCAGATTTCCGAACCAGGCATGTCCACCGCACCTCACCAGCATCGTTTGGCGGTAGGTATAGATCTGGGCACGACCAATTCATTAGTTGCGACCGTACGCAATAGTATCCCCGAAGTTTTGAACGACGAAGAGGGCCGCCCACTATTGCCTTCAGTCGTTCGCTATTTACCGAATGGTCATGCGCACATAGGCTTTAAAGCTCAGGCAGAGCAAAGCAACGACCCCAAAAACACCATTGTGTCCGTCAAACGTTTTATGGGGCGCGGCTTAAAAGATATCGCTTACACTGAGAATCTGCCTTACGATTTTCATGATGAGCCTGGTATGGTTCAATTGAAAACGATTGCTGGTATTAAAAGCCCGGTAGAAATTTCCGCTCAGATTTTGGCGACGCTACGTCAACAAGCAGAAGACGCGCTTGGCGACGATTTGGTCGGCGCCGTGATCACCGTTCCTGCATATTTTGACGATGCACAGCGCCAGGCGACTAAAGACGCGGCCAAACTCGCTGGGATCAATGTATTACGTTTGCTAAATGAACCTACCGCCGCGGCAATTGCCTATGGCCTGGACAATGCCTCAGAGGGCACTTACGCTGTTTACGATTTAGGCGGCGGCACCTTTGACATCTCTATTTTAAAGATGAGCAAAGGTGTATTTGAGGTGTTGTCTACTGGTGGCGACTCTGCACTAGGCGGAGATGATTTTGACCATCGACTGTTTTGCTGGATATTACAAGAATCCAAATTGGCGCCACTATCCGACGAAGATACTAGCCTACTAATGGTCAAAGCACGTGAAGCCAAGGAAATTTTATCCAGCAAACCAAGCACCTTCATTGATGCCAAACTGAATTCCGGTGAAACAGTGCATTTGCAAATCACTGCCAGCGTATTCGCAGAAATGACGCAAAATCTGGTCGTTAAAACCATTACACCGTGCCGCAAAGCCTTACGCGATGCAGGCTTGTCGAGCGATGATATTGATGGTGTGGTTTTGGTTGGTGGCGCCACGCGGATGCCTCACGTACGTAAAGCGGTTGGCGAATTCTTTGAAACCACCCCGCTCGCCAATATCGATCCAGATAAAGTCGTCGCACTTGGCGCAGCAATTCAAGCTAACTTATTGGCCGGTAACCGCGCACCGGGCGACGATTGGTTATTGCTGGATGTAATTCCATTGTCACTTGGTGTAGAAACCATGGGTGGATTAGTAGAAAAAGTTATTCCACGCAATTCCACCATTCCTTGCGCACGTGCCCAAGAATTTACCACCTTCAAAGATGGTCAGACAGCAATGGCAATTCATGTGGTTCAGGGTGAACGGGAATTAGTCAGTGATTGCCGCTCTTTAGCCCGGTTTGAACTGCGTGGTATTCCAGCAATGGCTGCTGGCGCTGCACGTATCCGCATCACTTATCAGGTTGATGCCGATGGTTTGCTTTCTGTCTCAGCAAGGGAACTGCGTTCCGGTGTCGAAGCGACAATTAATGTTAAACCGTCTTACGGCCTCGCCGATGACGATATCACACGTATGCTGCAAGATTCATTCAGTTCTGCGGATGCCGACATGCAAATGCGCGCGCTGCGCGAAGAACAAGTCGAAGCAGAAAGAATATTGCTCGCCACACAATCTGCGCTAGACGCCGACCGTCATTTGGTTTCAGAGGCGGAATTTGCAGTGATTGCACAGCTCATGCAAACCGTCAGAATACAAATGCAGCAAGACAACCATGAGATGCTACACACTGCCATTTCCGATTTAGCAAGCGGCACGGAAGAATTTGCTGCTCGCCGCATGGATCAGAGTGTCCGTAGCGCGTTGGCAGGAAAAAAATTGGATGACATTGCTTAATCAGCAAAAACAAGTACCGTTAATTCGCAGACAAATATCCAGATGCGCGCAGTCTTGATCTGGGTATAAAAGCACTTACATAGACAAAAATCGAGAATAGCATGCCAAAAATTATCGTTCTACCCCACGCTCAGCTTTGCCCCGAAGGCGCGATTATTGAAGCTAATGAAGGAAAATCCCTATGCGAAGCCTTAGTTGAAAACGACGTGGAAATCGAACATGCGTGCGAAATGTCGTGCGCTTGCACCACCTGCCACGTCGTTATACGCGAGGGATTTCGTTCACTAAACGGGTCAACTGATGACGAAGAAGATTTACTCGATGCTGCCTGGGGACTGGAAGCAACATCCAGACTATCTTGTCAGGTTAAATTAGGTCAACAAGACATCACCATCGAAATTCCGAAGTACACTATCAATCATGCGCGCGAAAATCACTAATGTGAGCTTCGAAGAGGTTCATCAAGGGACAACAAATGCAATGGTCTGACATTCATGAAATTGCCGCCGCTTTGTACGACAAATATCCGGATGTCAGTCCTCTGGTGGTGCGCTTTACTGATTTACATAACTGGGTAGTTGATTTGGACGGTTTCGACGACGATCACTTGCGAGGCGGAGAAAAAGTATTGGAAGCCATACAAATGGCGTGGATAGAGGAGTCAAAATAAACTTTGTTGTTACATGTCAGTGCACGGACTATCATCTTCTTGCTCAAAATAAGAAAAACTCTTAGTATTTCTAGATTGTCTACGCATTGATACCCAAGTTGGTTGCAACTATTGCATATTTCTGACTAGGTTCATAAAAGCGAAGCGCATAGCGTGCCTTTTAGCAGCACCCCACAGAACAGCGACGCACAAGGATATTGCAATGCGGTTTAGATACATTTTTTCTGCCATTCGCAGCCGTATTACTCTCAGACTAGCTATCATTTTAGCGGTAGTTTTTGGACTCACTGTTCCAGCGACGTTCTTAATTCCATATCACATCAACAGCATAGAAATCGCTGCTCGCGCGCGAAACGCCGAAGATCATAATCGCCTGGTCGAAATCTTGTCAGTCATTTTGAGCGAACCGCTATGGCAAATTACGCCAGAAATAGCGAATATCTCGAGCGAAGTGGTGTATTCCGATCCACGAGTAGCAACTATTGAGGTTATCACCCTCCCCGATAGAAAAGAATTTATTAAAAATAGCGTACGACGCCAAACCCAAAAAGGGCCATTTACGACGATGGCGCGCGAAATCAAGCATGGCGGTCAAGTTATCGGTGAAGTCCGTCTGACCCTGGCAGAAGATTTGCTGCAAGAAAGTTTACGTTCGGACTTCCGACGCTACGTAACAACTGCAGTGCTATCTTTATTCATGGCAATTTTTTTCATTTTGCTGGTTCTTCAGTGGCGTCTGGTACAACCCGTCAGAATGCTCATGGACGAGTCTGACCGCCTCGCTAACGGCGAACTGAATGACCCGATTGCACTCAATCGCGAAGATGAACTGGGTCACCTTGCAAATAGCTTGGAAGCAACCCGACAAGCATTAAAACGCTCGTTTGGCGAACTTGAAGTAAAAAATCACCAGCTGCTCGAATATTCCGGCACACTAGAGTCCAAAGTGCGTCAACGTACGCAAGAGCTTGAAAGTGTGAATCAAAACCTGGAGGCAGCACTTAACAACGTTAATTCCGCACAAGCCGAACTTGCCCGCGTAGAGCGCATGGCCGCTTTAGGTTCCATGGTTGCGGGTGTCGCCCACGAACTCAACACCCCTCTTGGCAACTGTTTACTGGTCGCCAGTACTCTGGAAGAAGAAACCCGTCACCTGCTGCAAATGGTAGAAGGCGGACAAATTAGGCGCTCGGACCTGACACGATATGCCGTCACCGCTTTGGATTCGACTAAATTATTATTACGTGGCCTGCAACAATCTGCGCATTTAGTCGGAGATTTCAAACAAGTTGCGGTCGATCAATCGAGTGCTCAAAGACGCACTTTCGGCTTACTAGTCATGTTGCAAGAGCTGACTGCACTGCTCCACTCCAGCCTACGGAAAACTCCTTTTACACTAGAATTGGATATTCCAGAAGATATCCAGCTTGATAGCTACCCTGGCTTACTTGGGCAAGTTTTCACCAACCTCGTCAACAATTCGGTGATCCATGGCTTGGAAGGACGCACAGAAGGACACATGCTTTGCACAGCAGAAAAGATGGGCGATTATGTCATGGTGATCTTTACTGACGATGGCAAAGGTATTCCATCAGAAATTATCAACCGGATTTTTGAGCCATTCTTCACCACCAAGTTTGGTCAAGGTGGAAGTGGGCTAGGTTTAAGTATCACATTCAATATCATCACCAATGTTCTGGGCGGAACCATCCACGTATCCAGTGTACCGAACCGCGGTTCGAGATTTGAAATCAAGTTGCCGTTGATCGCGCCTGGCGACAGGGATGGCAAAGATCCACTGCTCAACGAGGGGTAATTAGACTCAAAACGTCATCATGTTTGCAGCCAGAGGAAATAGAAAAAAGAAAATACGTCCCTTGCTAGCAGGAAGAACAGCTTAAAGTCCCGTCGATTGAATTACCAAATGCGTAAAATACATCATGAACTTTTTTGCGCACTGCAAAAAAAAGATCCAAAAGTCGTGGTTTTTATGACCGATAGAATTAGATGAAAGACGTGCATAAGGTATACTAACGCCTCTTTTCTTTTGCAACATCTTCAATACCTCATTCACCATGCGCCAATACCTCGACTTTATGCGTCACGTCCAAGAACACGGGACAAAAAAAACTGACCGTACTGGCACTGGCACGGTATCCGTTTTTGGATACCAGATGCGTTTTGACCTTAACGAGGGTTTTCCTCTGGTCACCACCAAGAAATTGCACTTAAAGTCCATCGTTCACGAATTGATCTGGTTTTTAGCTGGCTCAACCAATATCAAGTATCTGAAAGATAACGGCGTATCTATCTGGGATGACTGGGCGGATGAAAATGGTGATCTGGGACCAGTTTATGGATCCCAATGGCGGAACTGGCCTACCCCAGACGGGAAACACATCGATCAGATCACCCAATTAATCGATCAAATTAAGTCGAATCCTGATTCACGACGCTTAATCGTTTCAGCCTGGAATGTCGCAGATATTCCACAAATGAAGCTGCCACCATGTCACGCTTTGTTTCAGTTCTATGTCGCGGATGGAAAACTTTCTTGTCAGCTCTATCAACGTAGTGCCGATATCTTTCTTGGCGTGCCTTTCAATATTGCGTCGTATGCCTTACTGACACATATGATCGCCCAACAGACCGGCCTAGGGGTTGGCGAGTTCATCTGGACTGGCGGCGATTGTCATTTATACTCAAATCACATGGAACAAGTTGCAGAGCAGTTGGCGCGCAAACCATTCCCTTTGCCGAAACTCGTCATCAAACGTCAGCCGGCAAGTTTATTCGATTACCAATTTGATGATTTTGAATTTAGCAACTACGAATTCCATCCTCATATCAAGGCACCTGTTGCAGTTTGATACAAGGAATTCACTACAATGACATCATTAAGTATTATCGTTGCCATAGATAAACAACGAGGCATAGGTATCAACAATAGCCTTCCCTGGCACTTACCAGAGGATCTCGCTCACTTCAAAAAGAGCACTAGTGGTCACCCAATCATTATGGGCAGAAATACCTATGAGTCTATCGGGCGACCATTGCCGAACAGACGTAATATTGTCATCACCAGAAATCCGGAATGGCATCATGACGGCATTGAGATAGTGAACTCTTTGGAGCAAGCGCAGTCTGTAGTGAAAAACGAGGACGCATTTATTATTGGTGGCGCACAGATTTATCTGCAAGCGATGACCATGGCAGATAGTTTGCTCGTGACGGAAATTGATCAGGAATATCCATGTGACGCTTTTTTCCCGGCGATCGACACAAAATACTGGCAAGAAGTTGCAAGAGAAAAACATTATTCAGAAGCACAAAATTTGCATTACGCATTTGTAACTTATAAGAAAATTTAGGATTTTTATGTCTAGCGATGAATTTCACGTACACGGTCCGCACGATCACGAAGTTGAACATGCAGCAGCGCATGGTAACGACCAATTTGCCAGCCGCATTGCTGTAATGACAGCAATATTGGCAACAATTGGCGCTTTATTCGGTTATGAAGGTGGTGCTACACAAAACAATGCTGCGATGTACAAAAATGAAGCTGCGATTAAAAAAACGGAAGCATCAAATCAGTGGAATTTTTACCAATCCAAGTCCAACAAGCAAAATCTGGCTGAGTTAGCAATAAGCTTGCCTGGCACGGATGCCGAAAAATATAAAACAGAGGTCGCACGCTACAAGTCCGAAAAAGAAGAAATCAAGAAAAAAGCGGAAGAGTTAGAAGCTGAATCAAGCAAATGGGAAGAAGCCTCTGAATTAGAACTGCACCAACACCATCGCTGGGCTCAAGCGATGACAGCCGTGCAGATAGCAATATCGCTTGCAGCGATCACCCTACTCACCAAGAAAAAATGGCTGAACTTCGCCTCTTACGGTGTTGCAGGTGTTGGTGTAATATTGGCTTCACTTGCTTGGTTTCATATTTAAAATAAGAAAGAGAAATCAAAATGAAAAAGCTTTTAGGACTTATCCTAGTCGCATGCAGTTGCAACTCGTTTGCGCAAACGTCTGAATTTGTGCAAACTATTCCTGAATTCTATCTGCCGAAAGACGTTAATTTTTCTTTAGGTGGCATTGTACTGTTTACACCAAAATATGCCGGCTCTGACGAGCGTAAAGCAAAAGTCTATCCTTGGCTGGATGCACAATGGAAAAATGGAGCGTTTTTCAGCAGCATTAATGGCTTGGGTTATAACTTTTCCAAAGATCCTACCATTCAGTATGGCTTGCGATTGGGTGTAGAACCAGCACGGGACGAGTCATCTTCGTCCAAGCTACAAGGTTTAGGTGATGTGGATACCACTATTGAACCTGGCGCATTTCTTAACTACAACATCAATCAAAACTATTCCCTGCTTTCATCTATCCGCTATGGCTCCGGCACAAATCACAATGGTTTGCAAACCAGTTTGGGAGCTCGCGTCACGACAGCTATCAGCGACCAACACCGGTTAACAGCAACGATCAGAGCAAATTGGGCTAATGCTTCATACATGCAGTCCTATTTTGGCGTTAACGATCAACAGTCTTTCAACAGCGGCTACTTACCATACATGCCGAGCTCAGGCCTGACTGATGTGAAATTAAGCACCAGTTGGCACTGGACTATCGATGCCAACTGGTCCTTAACAACAGGCGCCTCGGTCAGCCGGTATTCATCTGAAGTAACTAAGAGCCCGTTTGTATTTCAAAAGACACCGGTAACAGTTTTTTCAGCAGCGAGTTATCGTTTCTGATGCAGGATAAAAATATAGTCAGACTTTAGTCCTTACTCCAATAAAAATGAGCGCATCCTGCGCTCATTTTTATTTTGACGTACAGAAACGTTTAATTTCCAAACAAAATAAAATTTGCTTGAATTTAGATTTTGCGATGCAACATACGATGAGATTGTTCACTTCATGACATTCACATGAAATTGCGTCCCGAATGAAAAAAATGACCAATTTTTTCACATAAGCTACTACTTATCTGAGAGAATTCGGTACTTTTAGGACGGGCGTAAATGTCGTCAAGGACGATTTCACGCAAACTCTATTTTGAATTTTTCGGCGCGCAAGCGGTTGATTTAACTTGCCCAGGCGTCTCCCCCGTACCAAGTCTTTTGGAGACCACCATGAAATTCCGCTTCCCCATCGTCATCATTGACGAAGATTTCCGCTCAGAAAACACTTCCGGCCTGGGCATTCGTGCGCTGGCTGATGCCATCGAAACCGAAGGTATGGAAGTTCTGGGCGTTACCAGCTACGGCGATTTATCGCAATTTGCCCAACAACAATCACGTGCGTCTGCATTTATTTTATCCATCGACGATGAAGAGTTTGGTGCCGGCACATCCGAAGAGACAGATTACGCTCTAAAATCATTACGCGCTTTTGTGGAAGAAATTCGCTATAAAAATGCGGACATTCCTATTTATCTGTACGGCGAAACCCGTACTTCACGCCACATCCCAAATGATATTTTGCGGGAACTGCATGGCTTCATTCATATGTTTGAAGATACGCCAGAATTCGTGGCCCGCCATATCATCCGTGAAGCGCGTGCATACCTGGATGGTCTCGCACCACCATTTTTCCGGGCTCTGGTTCATTACGCGAATGATGGCTCTTACTCTTGGCACTGCCCTGGACACTCAGGTGGAGTCGCATTCCTGAAGTCACCAATCGGTCAGATGTTCCACCAATTTTTTGGTGAAAACATGCTGCGTGCTGACGTTTGTAACGCGGTAGAAGAACTCGGTCAATTACTGGATCACACTGGCCCTGTCGCCGCTTCAGAGCGCAATGCTGCACGTATTTTTAATGCCGATCATTGCTACTTCGTAACCAACGGCACGTCCACTTCAAACAAGATGGTGTGGCACTCTACTGTTGCTCCTGGCGACATCGTAGTCGTTGACCGCAATTGCCACAAATCGATTCTGCACTCAATTATCATGTGTGGAGCGATTCCGGTATTTCTGATGCCGACACGTAATCATCTCGGCATTATTGGCCCTATCCCGCTGGAAGAATTCAGCATGGAGAGCATTCAAAGGAAAATTGAAGCCAATCCATTTGCTCGCGAAGCAAAAAATAAAAAGCCACGCATTTTAACGATCACACAGTCCACTTACGACGGTGTTTTGTACAACGTCGAAGTATTAAAGGATTTGCTAGATGGTCAAATCGACACTTTACATTTTGATGAAGCATGGTTGCCACATGCAACGTTCCATGACTTCTACAAAGATATGCACGCTATCGGCAAAGACCGTCCACGTGCAAAAGAGTCGATGATTTTCTCTACCCAATCAACCCACAAGTTGTTGGCAGGCATTTCTCAAGCATCGCAAATTTTAGTGCGTGAATCAGAAACACGCAAACTCGATAAAGATAGCTTCAATGAAGCGTATCTGATGCACACCTCAACGTCACCACAATACTCGATTATCGCTTCTTGCGACGTCGCTGCCGCCATGATGGAAGCACCCGGCGGCACTGCGTTGGTTGAAGAATCGATTCTGGAAGCCTTGGATTTCCGTCGTGCGATGCGTAAAGTCGACCAGGAATGGGGTAAAGATTGGTGGTTCCAGGTCTGGGGTCCTGAAGAATTTGCAGAAGACGGCATTGGCTCCCGCGAAGACTGGATTATTCGTGCCGAAGACGATTGGCATGGTTTTGGCAAATTAGCCGCTGGCTTCAACATGCTCGACCCGATCAAAGCCACCATCGTGACTCCAGGCTTGTCACTCGAAGGTAAATTTGGCGAAACTGGCATTCCCGCATCGATCGTTACTAAATATCTGGCGGAACACGGCGTTATTGTCGAAAAATGCGGTCTATACTCATTCTTCATCATGTTCACGATTGGCATCACTAAAGGTCGCTGGAATACTTTGTTGACTGCGCTTCAGCAGTTCAAAGATGACTACGACAAAAATCAACCAATCTGGCGCATTTTGCCTGAGTTTGCAGCGGCCAATCCGCGCTATGAAGGTGCTGGCTTGAAAGACTTGTGCCAAGGCATCCATGAAGCCTACAAAGGCCACGATGTTGCACGCCTGACGACCGAGATGTATTTATCTGACATGCAACCAGCAATGAAGCCATCAGATGCTTTTGCGATGATGGCGCACCGTGAAATTGAACGTGTTTCAATCGATGAATTAGAGGGACGCGTTACTGCGATCTTGTTGACGCCATACCCACCAGGTATTCCACTCTTGATTCCTGGCGAACGCTTCAACCGTACCATTGTTGACTACTTGCGTTTTGTGCGCGATTTCAATGAGAAATTCCCTGGCTTTGAAACTGACTGCCATGGCTTGGTCAAGGCTGAAGTGGATGGCAAACGCGGATATTTTGTCGATTGCGTAAAGGCAACCGCAGCAAATAATAAATAAATATGTTCGCCATGGCGATTTAGTGTTGCAAAAAAGACCTGAAAACAAAAAGTTTTAAGGTCTTTTTTATTTTAACCAGCAAGAAAAATCCACATAATCTATTATTCAAAAACATAGACAATGTAGACTTTGTTAATTTTGCGTCATTTTGGAGTAATATCCACTCAGAACAAAAATATCTCACACATAAAAAATGGAAATAAAAAATGGGTGAAGTGCACGGATTAATGCCTCTTAAGCATGCAGAAATCAGCGTCGGGCAAACCATCGATTGGACAATATATAATCAGGATGGGAAGGTATTATTTGATGCTGGCGTCCACGTTGAAGACCAACAACAACTCAATCATCTGATGGAAGTTGGCTACTGTGAAGCGGATAAACTTTGGGACAGCATTCCCTCCAAAGTCGTTGTGCCAGAAAAACCGGCGCAAGAAGTTACCCAACAAAAAGCACCAGAGGAACTCAATAAAGAATCAGTCATTGAGCTAGATAGTGTACGTTGGACGGTTGGCGAAGTTTTTTACTTACAAACCCATGATCAGGCTGCAACCCGCTACACAGTAAGACTGATAGGCTACGTCAAAGGTAAATCTTTAATGGTGACTGCACCAATGGCTCATGGTCAGGCAGTCATAATACGCGAAGGTCAAACCTTTATTATTCGTGCATTTCCAGGCAAAAAAGCCTATGCATTTACGGCATCCCTAGTGAAATATGTGTATTCGCCACACGATTATTTACATCTGAGCTACCCCAAACAAGTCAGAGCAACCACAATACGTCAGGGCGCACGCGCAACCGTGAAAATCATCGCATCGGTGACAATTGGCGATCCCGAACAAACAGCTGCTGCCACGTTAGGCGATCTGAGCATGGGTGGGACTTCCGGCATTATTAAAAAACAGCTGGGAAAAAAAGGCGACATTGGCATCATCAAATTCAAAGTTAATGCCGCCGGAACCGACGAATACTTAACCTTAAAAACGATACTCCGCTCAATTGCTCCAACGGAGAACAGCGCTGAGTTTCGCCATGGGTTTGAATTCGTCGAAGTGACACCGCAAGCGAAACTAATTTTATCCGCGTTCGTGCATCAAACTTTAGCCGAAATGGATTAATTCCCGGGCGCCAAAACCCACCAAGGCCAGCGGTGTTTACTCCTCTTTGCCCGTCGACATGCTCTGTTGCGCAGCGAGAGCCCTCAGCTTATCCTTTTTGCTCGGGCGAAGGCCTTTGACGCCGCCGTTCACATCCGAAATCTTCGCCGCCTTTATCGGCAACTCCAGCGCCTCAAAACCAGGAATCGATTCCAGCCTGACATCCACTCCCTGCTTACGCCCGATCAAAGAAAATTGTGAATGAGAATCAGCAGTAACGAAGCTCAATGCCAAGCCACTTGCGCCAGCCCGTCCTGTGCGCCCTATTCTATGCGTGTAATCGTCACTGGATCGTGGCAAGTCAAAATTGACGACCACCGGTAAGTCTTCGATATCAATACCCCTCGCAGCAACGTCCGTTGCAACCACTACTTTAACTCGGGACGCCTTAAAATCGGCCAACACCTGCGTTCGCTTACCTTGACTCAATTCACCATGAAACGGCTCGGCAGAAATATCTAATCTTCGTAATTTGGTCGCGATTAACTCCGCAGAGTATTTAGTCGCCACAAATACCAACACCCTTTTCCAGCCTTCCATCTTAATCAAATGTCGTAGCAACTGCGTGCGACGCGACGCATCCACCGAAATTGCTCGCTGAAGAATATCAGGCTTAGCCGTTTCTGTTGCCGGAACCTGAATACGTACCGGCGATTGACATAGTTTTGTCGCCAACTCGTTCAGTAGTGGCGCAAATGTGGCTGAGAATAAGAGATTCTGGCGTGCGACGGGTAACAGATTTAATATACGTTGCAACTCTTCTGCAAAACCCAATTCCAATAAACGATCCGCCTCATCCAACACCAAGGAGCGGACGAAAGACAATGACAGCGCATTATGATCGATTAAATCAAGTAAGCGCCCTGGTGTCGCAATCACAATATCTGCACCACCACGCAAATGCAGCATTTGCGGATTAATTGATACGCCACCAAACAAGACCGCTAATTTAATAGAAGGCGTTGTATTTTTAGTTAAGGCTTCCAGAGTCATCGCAACTTGTGTCGCCAAATCTCTGGTTGGCACCAAAATCAAATACTGAATCACTCTCGGCCGTACCGATTTCTTCAAAGACTGTACCAACGGAGCACAAAACGCTAACGTCTTACCAGAACCAGTTTGCGCTTCAGCAATAACGTCATGCCCTTGGAGGATATGTGGAATCGCCGCACTTTGAATAGGCGTCGGATCAGAGTAGTGTTGCCCACCAATAGCGAGCAAGATTTCGGGCGAAAGCCCTAGGGTAGAAAATGACATGAAAAAAAACTTTACAGGAGGAGAGCGATATTATGCCGCATTCCATGGTGAGGGTCTCGATTCACCAACATAGCAAATCGACCAAACAGAAAACGAACTTTTTATTTAGACGGAGTATCGAAATTGTATGCGGCGTCACATGACTTATCGATTATTGGGAATCCCCGTCTATACATCTGCAATTACTTTGCTTGTTTTTGGGCTGTTTCGCGGTCACGCTCCATCACTTTGAGCAAACGCTGCAAAGCCTGAGACTCCAAAGAAATACGTTGCAGCGTCGGCAAATATTCTCTTCGTTCAACCTTTATCCGCTTTAGGCAATCATTCACAAAGAAGGTGTTATAACAGTGATGTTCCGAAACCACATACCAGTTTTCCAGACGATCCTCTGCGGACTGACTTTCCTTGATGGCAATCTCTGCTACTTCATTACTTTGAATGCTACCAGCAGGATAACGTTCATCGAGTGTATGAACCAGTTGCGCAATTTCAACCAACTCCTGCTTACCATCTTCTGCGAGTACATTTGCACTGGCGTTAAGCATGCCTATGGCCAATAAACATCTGGCCATATTATTATAAGAAATTTTTGAAAGTATTTTCATCAAGTCAATGAGTCAGTGAATCAGCAAGTTGGCGTTGATCGGCATCCATATACTCTTTGGATTGCATCTCAATAATACGCGATACAGTTCGGTGAAATTCGTTAGATAAGGTACCTTGAGTATATAACAACTCCGGTGCTACTTCAGCCGACATAATTAGTTTTACTTTATTATCGTAAAACACGTCAATCAACCAGGTAAAACGTCGTGCTTCAGACGACATGGCAGCCGACATCGCAGGAATCGACGACAAGATAACAGTATGAAAACGACTGGCGATTTCAAGATAATCATTTTGCGAACGGGGCCCGCCACACAAAGTATGAAAATCAAACCAAATAACACCCCCAGCACGTCTTAAAGACTTTAAATTGCGGCCTTCAATATCGACGAGTGGATCTTCATCTTTAGTGTCAGCAATGCGTGCAAAACTGTCACGCAGTGCTTTGTCCGTCGCAGCATTAAGTGGCGTAAGATAAGCCTGCACCTGTTCCAAAGCGCGTTTGCGATAGTCATTCCCCGAATCGACGTTCAAAATATCAAGACGCTCGTTCAGCAATGCAATCGTCGGCAACATGCGATCACGATGCAAACCCTCGGGGTATAAAGTCTCAGGTTGATAATTAGAGGTCATCACAAAGGAGACACCATTATCAAATAAGGCTTTAAGTAAGTTATAGAGCAACATCGCATCAGCTACGTCTGACACATGGAACTCGTCAAAGCATATCAGGCGATATTTTTTTGCAATTTGACGCGCCACTTCGTCAAGTGGATTGGCAACACCTTTCAACTCATCTAATTGACGGTGAACCGAGCGCATGAATTCATGAAAATGCAGACGCGTTTTACGAACCACCGGCACTACAGAATAAAAGCTATCCATCAAGAATGACTTGCCGCGCCCCACTCCACCCCACATATAAACGCCCCGTGGAACTTCCGGACGGGTAATCATGCGCGTCAGTTTATTGGCACGCTTTCCTTTGTAATACACCCAATCCTCATAGGATTTTTGCAGGCGATCAACGGCACGTTTCTGCGCCTCATCGGCTGTGAAACCGCGTTGTGTTAACGCATCCTGATAAAACTCTTGAACATCCATAGTCTGTTTTTTCAAGTTACCTTGACGAGCGAACAATGCCGATCGCTTCAGGTCTCATTATTCTGCGCAAAGCGCGTAATTTTACTTAAGCCACTTTAACTAATTACAGTGGCAATGGTGAATCATTTCAAGCACTTAATCGACGCTATCGAAGATCAGTTCTCGGGCTAATGGCTTTGAAACAAAAATGGACGAGTATCCGACTCGTCCATTTCGCTAAGGCTTACTTACGCGCACTCAGCATATATTGCCACATTAAATCAGAAATTCAATGAACGCTTATCGACGGCCAAAGCTGCTTCTTTCGTCGCTTCAGACAACGATGGATGTGCGTGGCAAATACGTGCGATATCTTCTGAAGATGCACGGAATTCCATTGCAACCACTGCTTCGGAAATCAATTCAGAAGCCATTGGACCAACAATATGTACGCCCAAAATTTCATCGGTTGTCGCATCAGCCAGGAATTTCACCATACCTGATGTATCGCCCAAAGCACGTGCACGACCATTCGCCATGAATGGGAAAGTACCGGCTTTATAAGCAACGCCATCTGCTTTCAATTGCTGTTCAGTACGACCAACCCAAGCAATTTCCGGTGATGTGTAAATGACCCAAGGAATTGTGTTGAAGTTGACGTGACCGTGTTGACCAGCGATACGTTCAGCGACGGCAACACCCTCTTCTTCCGCTTTATGTGCCAGCATAGGACCGCGTACCACGTCACCCACCGCCCATACGTTAGGCAGGTTTGTTTTGCAGTCACCATCAACAGCAATAAAGCCTCGCTCGTCCATTGCCAGACCAACACCTTCTGCATTTAAACCATTTGTATTTGGTGTGCGACCGATAGAGATAATCAGCTTATCGAACACCGCTTTGTGTTCAGCGCCTTTATCATCGGTGTAATTAACAGTGACGTCTTTACCGCTATTAACGATTTCGCCAATTTTTACGCCAAGGTTGATAGACAAACCTTGTTTCACAAACAGTTTGTGCGCTTCTTTAGCGATTTGCTCATCGACTGCACCAAGGAAGGTTGGCAGAGCTTCGAGGACTGTCACTTCGGAACCCAAACGACGCCATACACTACCCATTTCCAGACCGATAACGCCCGCGCCAATCACGCCGAGTTTTTTCGGTGTTTCAGCAATATTCAGCGCGCCCTCGTTGGACAACACGTTGACCTCATCAAACGGCGTACCTGGTAGAGCACGTGCGTTAGAACCTGTCGCAACGATGATGTGCTTACCTGTAATCGTTTCTTCGGCTTTGCCAGCAACTTTGATTTCGTAACCGGCAGCATCGGCCTTAACGAAAGAACCGTGACCATGGAAGAAAGTTACTTTATTCTTTTTAAACAAGAACAAAATACCGTCATTGTTTTGCTTAACAATGGTGTTCTTGCGACCCAACATCTTCGCCACATCCATACCCAGACCAGACACTTGAATACCATGATCAGCGAATGCATGACCAGCGTGCTCAAAGTGTTCAGAAGATTGCAACAAAGCTTTCGATGGAATGCAACCTACGTTGGTGCAAGTACCACCAGGTGCCGGACCACCTTTTTCGTTAGTCCACGCATCGATACATGCAGTAGAAAAACCGAGTTGTGCAGCACGAATTGCCGCGATATAGCCACCTGGGCCACCGCCGATAACGACGACATCAAATTGTTTACTCATGAAATTTTCCTGAATTTATTTATAGCCGACTATCTTTACATGTAGATCTTCAGCAAATATCACTCTTCTTCGGGCACAAAAATCCATGCCAGTAGGTAAGCCAGGACACCTGAACCTACAAACATCGCGAAGAACACAAAAATCAAACGCCAGATCCAGGAATCAAGACCCGTAAATTTCCCCAGACCGCCACAAATACCACCTAACCATTTATCGCTCGTAGAACGGCGAAAACGATTCAATTGATTCAGTGCATCATCTGCGCCCGAGAAAGAAGCAGATTTAAAAGAAGATTCGGATTGATTGGAAGAAGTGCCCGACCCTACTTTCTCGAGCAACTTCGCCTTGGCTTGCGCGAACTCTGCATCAGACAGAGCGCCTGACTGATGCAGTTCGTGCAAACGTTGAATTTCGTCAGCGATATTCACGTTGATAGCCGTTGTTCAATGATTACAGATCTAACAACAGACGTGAAGGATCTTCCAACGCGTCTTTCATTGCAACCAGAGCTAATACAGCTTCGCGGCCGTCAATGATACGGTGATCGTAAGACATTGCCAGGTAGTTCATTGGACGAATAACGATCTGACCATTTTCAACTACTGCGCGATCTTTGGTTGCGTGTACGCCCAGAATTGCGGATTGTGGTGGGTTGATGATCGGTGTCGACAACATAGAACCGAAAGTACCGCCGTTAGAGATGGAGAATGTACCACCGGACAAATCGTCCAGAGTCAATTTACCGTCTTTCGCTTTAGCACCGAATTCACCGATTTTCTTTTCGATATCAGCAATAGACATTTGGTCTGCATTGCGCAAAATAGGCACGACCAGACCACGTGGTGAACCAACAGCGATACCAATATCAAAGTAACCGTGGTAGACGATGTCATTACCATCAACTGATGCGTTAACGATTGGGTATTTCTTCAATGCAGCAACGGCAGCTTTAACGAAGAAAGACATGAAGCCCAGTTTAACGCCGTGCTCTTTCTCAAATTTATCTTTGTACTTGTTGCGCAATTCCATGACTGGTGCCATGTTGACTTCATTAAATGTCGTCAAGATCGCGTTAGTAGACTGAGATTGAACCAAACGCTCAGCGATACGTGCGCGCAAACGGCTCATAGGAACACGTTCTTCAGGACGATCACCAAGGCTCGCCAGGGTTGGAGCTGCCACTTGTTGCAATGCTGGCTTAGACGCTACTGGTGCTGCCAATGGCGCCACGACCGGAGCTGCTTTACCAGCAACTGCTGCCAGTGCATCGCCCTTAGTAACACGGCCATCTTTGCCAGAACCATCTACCTGACCAGCGGACAAACCGTTTTCTGCCAAAATTTTGGCGGCGGCTGGCATGGCGATGCCAGCGGAAGATTTTGCATCAGCCACTACTGGTGCTGCTGCGGCTGCAACAGCTACTGGCGCAGCAGAAACTTCCATCGGGCTTACTTTCGCACTAGCATCCGTGTCGATGATGGCAATGATTTCACCAGCTACGACTGTACTGCCATCGCCTTTAATAATTTGTGTGATCACACCAGCTTCAGGTGCTGGCAATTCCAGCACAACTTTATCTGTTTCTACGTCGATCATATTTTCGTCACGAGTGACAGATTGACCAACTTTTTTATGCCAGGTCAACAAGGTCGCTTCTGCAACGGACTCAGATAACTGAGGAACTTTTACTTCGATAATTGCCATTTTTTACTCTCCGATTCGGGTAGCCAAATGCTGCATCAGTTTCTGATGCAGCATCGCGTCATTTATTTAGTGAGGACAAAGCCTTTGAGTTTGGAAAATGCAGTTTCCAACAATGCTTTTTGTTGTGCATAGTGCTTGTCGTAGTAACCGACAGCTGGTGATGCACTTGCTGGACGACCTGCGTAAGCCAATTTCTGGCCTTCTTCCAGGCTTTCAAAAATATTGTGCTGGATCTGGAACCATGGACCCTGATTTTGCGGCTCATCTTGCGCCCAAACCAATTCAACCATGTTAGGGAATTTTTTCAGCTCCGCAACAAAGCTCTTATGTGGGAATGGGTACAACTGTTCCACACGGATAATCGCTGTATCGGACTGAGCACGTTCTTTACGTGCATTCACTAAATCGTAGTAGACCTTACCGGAGCAAGCAATAACACGTTTCACTTTCTTCGCGTCGATTTTCTCATCAACTTCACCGATCACTGTGTGGAAGCTGCCTTTAGACAATTCCGACAATGGTGAGCCAGCATCTTTATTACGCAGCAAAGATTTTGGTGTCATGATGACCAAAGGCTTACGGAACTGACGAATCATCTGACGACGCAACAGATGGAAAATCTGCGACGCAGTTGTCGGCTGAACCACTTGCATATTGTTGTCTGCACACAATTGCAGGAAGCGTTCTGGACGAGCGGATGAGTGCTCTGGACCTTGACCTTCATAGCCGTGCGGCAACATCATTACCAGACCAGAAGCGCGACCCCACTTCACTTCGCCGGAGCTGATGAATTGGTCGATAACAACTTGCGCACCGTTAGCGAAATCGCCGAACTGAGCTTCCCAGATTGTCAGTGTGTTTGGCTCTGCTGTTGAGTAACCGTACTCAAAACCCAATACCGCTTCTTCAGACAGAACAGAGTCAATCACTGTGAACGGTGCTTGGTTGTCGGAGATGTTTTGCAGAGGAATGTAAGTACCAGAATCCCAACGTTCGCGGTTTTGATCATGCAATACTGCGTGACGGTGAACGAAAGTACCACGACCAGCATCCTGACCGGTCAGACGAATTGCATAGCCGGAAGAAACCAGAGACGCGTAGGCCAAATGTTCGCCCATACCCCAGTCCAAATTCATTTCGCCACGACCCATGGTTGCGCGGTCACCCAGAACTTTTTCGACCAGGCTATGTGGCTTGAAGCCTGTAGGCACTGTGGTAATACGTTCAGCCAGGCGCTTCAATTCTGTCGCTGGCACAGCGGTATCTGCTGCATCAGTCCATTTACGGTTGAGGAAAGGAATCCAATCCACAGCGTATTTGTTTTTGAAGTTAGAGATAACCGGATCGTGTGTATGCTTACCTGCATCCATCGCATCACGGAACTCTTTCACCATTGCATCGCCACCATCGGCTGGGATCGTACCTTGTGCAGACAACTTGTCTGCATACATCTTACGAGTACCAGGATGTTGCGCAATTTTTTTGTACATCAACGGTTGCGTCAATGCTGGCGTATCTTGCTCGTTGTGACCCAATTTACGGTAGCAAATGATATCAACGACGACGTCTTTCTTGAACTCCATACGGTAGTCAAGCGCGATCTGCGTCGCCAAAACAACCGCTTCTGGATCATCTGCATTGACGTGCAGCACTGGCGCTTCGATCATCTTCACAACGTCGGAGCAATACAAAGTGGAACGTGAATCGCGTGGATCAGAAGTAGTGAAACCAATCTGGTTATTAATCACGATATGCACTGTACCACCAGTACCGTAGCCACGTGTTTGCGCCAGGTTCAGTGTTTCCATGACCACGCCCTGCCCTGCAAACGCAGCATCACCGTGTACCAGGATAGGCAATACCTGGGAGCCATCCTTGTCGCCACGACGATCCATACGGGCTTTAACGGAGCCTTCAACCACTGGATTCACAATTTCCAGATGAGATGGATTAAATGCGAGTGATAAATGAACTGGGCCGCCAGGAGTCGATACGTCAGAAGAGAAACCTTGGTGGTATTTAACGTCACCTGCTGGCAAATCATCGCCGTGTTTGCCTTCAAACTCAGCAAACAAATCTTGCGGCATTTTGCCCAGGGTATTGACCAACACGTTCAAGCGGCCACGATGTGCCATACCGATTACGATTTCTTGCACGCCGCGTTCGCCAGCACGTTGGATAGTCTCATCCATCGAAGCGATAAAGCTTTCGCCACCTTCGAGTGAGAAACGCTTCTGACCCACATAACGCGTATGCAGATAACGTTCCAAGCCTTCCGCCGCTGTCAAGCGGTCAAGGATGTGCTTTTTCTTTTCTGGTGTGAAGTTTGGTGTAGAACGGATAGATTCGAGCTTTTGTTGCAACCAACGCTTCTCAGTCGGATCGCTGATGTACATGAACTCTGCACCGATAGAACGGCAATAGGTATCACGCAAAGAATTGACTAAATCGCGAAGAGAGGCTGTTTCTGCACCAAAATAAGTGTTGCTGATATTGAATTGAATATCCATATCAGCGTCAGTAAAGCCATAAAAACTTGGCTCCAACTCTGGCAAGCTAGGGCGCTCCTGGCGTTGCAATGGATCCAAATTGGCCCAATGGCTGCCGAGGAAGCGATATGCGGCGATTAACTGCTGAGCAGCGACTCGCTTACGACCCATTTCCGCATCAGCAGTGGCGCTGACTGTACGGATTGGACCTTGTTTTGCGCGTTCAGCAAACGAAGCGATCACTGGTGCATGAGCGACGTCTGGCTTAGAAGAACCATCGACTGCTGGCACATGCTGCATCGCGTCGAAATAGGCGCGCCAGTTTTCAGGTACGGAACCAGGATTATTGAGGTAGGCTTCGTAAAGTTCTTCTACGTACGGCGCATTGCCGCCGAACAAGTACGAGTTAGCGTTATATTGTTGCATCATCTTGCTCACCTTTCTTCGCGTTTCGCGAGATTAGCGGGTTAATCTAACCTTCCGCGACACGGCCTGACCGGTTAGCGGATTGCACATCAAGTTGTGGGGAAGGGCTTGTTTCAAACTATTCTCGCATCAGAATCAAAACACACATCAGAAACAATATACTTTTTGAATCTAAAACGAAAAAACATCTAAAATTTACTATCGAGCCGAAGCATAGCATATTTACTGAAGAAAAAAAAAGCGAGTCGCAATGACTCGCCTTTTTTCAATGCTGCAGTGCGCACATAAATTCCAGCATATACAACGGCTGCAGCATTATTTTTAACGCTTGTCGATAGCAACAACGTCACGTTTCGCTGCGCCAACGAACAATTGACGTGGACGGCCAATTTTTTGCTCAGGATCAGAAATCATTTCTTTCCATTGAGCAATCCAACCCACTGTACGCGCCAGCGCGAAAATGCCAGTGAACAAGGAAGTTGGAATACCCAGAGCACGTTGTACGATACCAGAGTAGAAATCAACGTTCGGATACAGCTTGCGGCTAACGAAGTATTCGTCTTCCAGAGCGATTTTTTCCAGAGCCATTGCCAACTTGAACAATGGATCATCTTGCAAACCGAGTTCTTGCAGAACTTCGTAGCAAGTTTCACGCATCAATTTAGCGCGTGGATCGTAGTTTTTGTAAACGCGGTGACCAAAGCCCATCAGCTTCACACCAGAGTTTTTGTCTTTTACTTGAGCGATAAACTCAGGAATGTTATCAACACTACCAATTTCTTCCAACATGCTCAATGCAGCTTCGTTTGCACCACCGTGCGCAGGACCCCACAAACATGCAATACCAGCAGCGATACACGCGAACGGATTGGCACCTGAAGAACCAGCCAGACGAACAGTTGATGTAGACGCATTTTGCTCGTGATCGGCGTGCAAAATCAAAATACGATCCAAAGCACGTACCAATACTTCATTCACTTTGTACTCTTCGCATGGCGTAGAGAACATCATGTGCATGAAGTTTGCACTGTAGGACAAGTCGTTACGTGGGTACACGAAAGGCTGACCAATGGAATATTTGTATGCCATCGCAACCAGCGTAGGCATTTTAGCGATCAGGCGAATTGCTGACACTTCGCGGTGATGCGGATCGTTAATGTCCAGAGAATCGTGGTAGAACGAAGACAACGCACCTACAGTACCAACCAGCACAGACATCGGATGTGCATCACGACGGAATCCACGGAAGAAGAATTGCATCTGCTCATGAACCATTGTGTGTTTAGTCACGGTGGAAACAAATTCAGCTTTTTCAGTTGCATTTGGCAATTCGCCATTCAACAACAAGTAACATGTTTCGAGAAAGTCGCCGCCATTCACAGCCAATTGCTCGATAGGATAACCACGATACAGCAACTCGCCTTTATCGCCATCAATGTAAGTAATTGAAGAATTACATGCCGCGGTCGACATAAAACCCGGATCGTAAGTGAACATGCCAGTCGCACCGTACAATTTACGAATATCAATCACGTCAGGACCGATAGATCCCTTGTAAATTGGCATCTCTAAGGATTGGGAACCATCAGAGAATGAGAGGGTTGCTTTTATTTCAGAATTAGTCATGGCTCTTCCTTCAGATAAGAGGTGAGTCGTTAATCAAAAAAACACAAAAAAAACGTTTATTGTCAGGCTACGCGCAGACGGGTAAGCAAAGCGTGCACATGAGGTAAATCCACCTCCCCCTCAGGCTCTTTCTTCGCCATAATCAAATCCATCAGGATATTGTCAGACAACTCCATCAGGCGACTAAAAGCATCCACTTCTTCGTCAGTCAGGATCTCTTCATTGGCATCCAGAAACCGCGTTAATATCAGATCATTTTCCAACAAGCCGCGACGCGCGCGCCAGCGCAAACGAGCACGCTTGACCGGATCACTTTGATGAGATTCTTCTACCAGCTTAGACATATCACTTTCTCTTTTAATGCTTTCTATTTCATGCAGCTCTTCAACACTGACGAAGAACTGCATGAAATAGAAACGGTGCTTACCAGTACCGTTTCTATTTTAATTACACTGCGCGGCGAACCATGAGTTCTTTGATTTTGCCGATTGCACGGGTTGGATTCAAACCCTTCGGACATACATCAACGCAATTCATGATGGTATGGCAGCGGAACAAGCGATATGGATCTTCCAGGTTATCCAAACGTGCGCCAGTTGCCTGATCGCGAGAATCGGCAATAAAACGATACGCTTGCAACAAACCCGCAGGGCCAACGAACTTGTCTGGATTCCACCAGAATGATGGGCATGACGTAGAGCAGCAAGCGCACAAAATACACTCATACAAACCATCCAGCTCTTCACGTTCCGCAGGGGATTGCAGGCGCTCTTTTTCCGGAGGAATGGAATCATTCATCAGGTATGGCTTGATCGAGTCATATTGCTTAAAGAACTGCGTCATATCGACGATCAGATCACGAATGACTGGCAAACCAGGCAAAGGACGCAATACGATAGGTTCTGTCAACTCATTTAAATTCGTTGTACATGCAAGACCATTTTTACCATTGATGTTCATCGCATCTGAGCCGCAAACACCTTCACGGCAGGAACGGCGCAACGCAAGAGAGTCATCAACGTCTGCTTTGATACGCTGCAACGCGTCCAGCAACATTTTGTCCGTATCCTTAAGCTCAACCGTCAGGTCTTGCATGTAAGGCTTGGCATCCTTGTCCGGATCATATCGATAAATTTTAAATTTCAGTGTACGTGCCATGATATCTTCCTTGTGCACCACCCGGGGCGCACGATAAATTGACTGCCCAGCCTTGCCAGGCAGTACATCTTCTCAATTTAGAATGTACGAGCTTTAGGCTTGAACGTTTCAACTGTCAGCGGTTTAGTGACAACAGGTTTGTAGTCAAGTCGATTACCTTCGGAATACCACAGAGTGTGCTTCATCCAGTTTTCATCATCACGTTTTTCATAGTCGCGATGAGCATGCGCACCACGTGATTCTTTACGTGCCGCTGCAGAAGTGATGGTCGCCTTCGCTGTTTCGATCAAGTTATCCAATTCCAATGCCTCGACGCGGGCAGTGTTAAACACTTTGGACTTATCTTTGAAAGAAACATGCTTACGACGCTCATCGAGCTCCATAATTTCTTTGACGCCCTCTTGCAGCAATTCATCAGTACGGAACACGCCGCAGTGATGTTGCATCGTTTTACGAATCGCATTAGCCACATCTTGAACACGTTCAGAGCCTGTGCTTGTTTCGAGTTTAGACAAGCGAGACAAGGCCAGATCAGCTGCATCGGCAGGCAGATCTTTATTACTACGTGCTTTGAGATTACTTGCAACGATATGATTACCAGCAGCGCGACCAAACACCAGCAAGTCCAGCAACGAATTAGTACCCAGACGATTAGCACCGTGGACTGATACGCAAGCACACTCACCGATCGCATACAAGCCATTCACGATTTCGCTACTACCATTTTTCGGAGCAACTACCTGACCATAGATATTGGTCGGAATACCACCCATCTGGTAGTGAATTGTCGGAACGACTGGAATTGGCTCTTTAGTCGCGTCAACGTTCGCGAATTTATGGGCAATTTCCAGAATCGACGGCAAACGTTTTTGAATTGTGTCAGCACCGATGTGACGCAAATCGAGCATCACGTGATCTTTATTTGGACCGCAACCGCGACCTTCTTTAATTTCCTGATCCATAGAGCGGGAAACGAAATCACGTGGCGCCAAATCTTTCAATGTAGGCGCATAGCGCTCCATGAAACGTTCACCCTGGCTATTGACCAGAATACCACCCTCACCGCGCACACCTTCGGTAATCAACACGCCCGCCCCAGCGACACCGGTTGGGTGGAATTGCCAGAATTCCATATCTTCCAATGGCAAACCAGCACGTGCAGCCATACCCATACCGTCACCAGTATTGATAAATGCATTTGTGGAAGCTGCCCAGATACGACCAGCACCACCGGTCGCGAAAATCGTCTGCTTCGCTTCCAGCATCATCACTTCGCCGGTTTCCATTTCGAGCGCAACAACACCCAAAACATCACCTTCGGCATCACGAATCAGGTCGATCGCCATCCATTCAACGAAGAAGTGCGTGCGAGCACGAACGTTACGCTGATAAAGGGTGTGCAACAACGCATGACCAGTACGGTCAGCAGCAGCACAAGCGCGCTGAACTGGTTTTTCACCAAAGTTAGCAGTGTGGCCACCGAACGGGCGCTGGTAAATAGTGCCGTCAGCATTACGATCAAACGGCATACCAAAATGCTCTAATTCATAGACCACTTTTGGTGCTTCGCGACACATAAATTCAATTGCATCCTGATCACCGAGGTAATCAGAGCCCTTGACTGTGTCGAACATATGCCAGTACCA
Organism: Cognatundibacterium jejuense; assembly: GCF_014284255.1. GTDB lineage: Bacteria > Pseudomonadota > Gammaproteobacteria > Burkholderiales > Burkholderiaceae_D > Undibacterium > Undibacterium jejuense. Next base: position 344,177 of record NZ_JACOFV010000001.1, on the reverse strand, counting down.
GTTATCCTCGGACATATTACCGAGAGAAGCACCAATACCACCTTGAGCGGCAACAGTGTGTGAACGGGTAGGGAAAACTTTAGACAGTACAGCGACGTTCAAGCCAGCTTCAGCCAATTGCAGCGAAGCACGCATACCAGAACCACCTGCACCAACGATTACCGCATCAAAACGACGGGTAGGAATTGTGGATTTAATTGCGGCCACTTTTACACTCTCCACAAAATCTGTGCGGCATAGCCAGCACTAGCAACCAGCCACAAAATGGTGGCAACCTGAAATACCAAACGCAAAACTACGCTGTGCGTTACATAATCCATCCAGACATCGCGCATACCAACCCATGCGTGATACAACAAACAAACCACCACTGAGAAAGTGGCCAATTTAAACCACTGGTGAGAGAAAATACCCGCCCAACCCTCGTAGTTAAAATTATGTCCAGTTAAAAACATAACCAGTAACAAGACAGTGTAGAGCGCCATCACAATTGCGGTGACGCGCTGCGCCAACCAATCACGCAAACCATATTGCGCACCGACGACCAGGCGCTTAGGTCCAATATTGTTATTTGCCATTTAAAATACTCCGAACAATTTCAAACCTACCAGCGCTGCCAGAGCAACGCTGACAGTCAAAACACTTGCCGCAGATTTACGTGCAGTATGTTTATCAAGACCATAGTGAAGATCCATAATTAAGTGACGAACGCCAGCGCAAAAGTGATGCAAAAATGCCCAAACCAATGCAAGGATAACCAATTTAACAAATACCCCTGACGTGAATGCTTGCAATTCGGCAAACGAAACTTCTGATGTCAGGCTCTTGTCCAACAAAAACAAAATGAAGGGCAACAACAAAAACATCAACATCCCACTTATACGGTGCAAGATAGAAACGACGCCAGCCAACGGCAATCGGTATCCAGTTGCATCAATCAGGCGCATCACACCGTAGCGTGGCCTGTTTTTCACTACTTCAGACATAAATAATCTCCCCATTAACTAGTCTGTACACAAAATCATGCAATTTTCGCTCATTTTGGTGCATTGCACCAACATTATTGAGCCTGTATTTTCAAAATACCGTCATCTTAATACCAAAAATGAATATGTGCTGAGCATCAAGATACAAAAGCCAGATTGCGTCAGGCGAAAAGACCCAAAACGCCAAATTAATAGACATCACCATGTGCACACGCACATAGAGCGTCAAAAATCAACTCAATTCATTACGATAATGATGATGCGACGTGAGATATAAACCGCGACGCAATTCCACTGGCTTATCACCGTAGGTAAAAGAAACTCGTTCAACATTTAACAAGGGCGTACCGGACGCAATACTCAACAATTCCGACACCACTTCATCCGCACAGACAGCTCTGATCTGCTCGGAGGCACGTATCATATGCGTACCAAATTCTGTTTCAAACAAACCATACATTGGCCCTTTGTATTCATTCAGACGCTCAGCCGTCAGTCCCTTAAAGATCACGCCAGGCAACCACAAATCATCCAGAATAGTCGGAACACCTGAAAACGATTGCAACCTGCGGATAAAAACCACGGAATCACCGGATTTAATTTCTAGTAGCCGCGCCACCTCAGCAGGCGCACGCAAGCGCCGCACTTCAATAATTTTATTTTCCGGATAATGAGGAACACCCTCATCCGGCGCCAATCGCAAAAAACGAAATTGAGAACGCGCTTCATGATGGGTCGCAACAAATGTCCCCTTCCCTTGGCGACGCACCACCAAATTCTCAGCCGACAGCTCATCAATCGCCTTACGCACCGTACCTTGACTCACCTTAAAACGTGCTGCCAATTCCATTTCACTAGGAATTAGCTCGCCTGGCTTCCACTCACCCGACTGTAAACTTTGCGTAATCAAGGATTTTATCTGTTGATACAGGGGACTAAATGTGGGCGATGAATTAACGACGGCACCAGCAACACCGGCGCCAGAACTCGCAGAGTTCGCGGATGAGATATTTGCATTTGGCGTGTTTGAAGTCATAGTTCGCAATTTCACCACAAAAACACCTGCGCCGTCTACAACAAACTGCTAAGTAATATGTCTTATATAAGACATAAGATAGTCATTGACACTTCACATTACAGCACCTAAACTTCCGGGAAATTATTCTTGCGCATGCAAATGAAGTGACGCACATTGCCACACTTACACAAGCAATATAGCGTGAACGCATGCAATGTAAAGTTGAAATCGCGACTTAATGCGATTTAAGCTAAAAATGCCCGCAAATTTGGCTGACGAGCGCTGAGTTAGGCGGTATCATTGAATATTCGTAAGCTGATGTACAGACTATACCTCGTAAATCAGCATGTTTGAACATCGTTTTTTACCTCACTTCGGAGATGCATCATGGCGAAATCCCCTATGCGCGTAGCTGTTACCGGCGCCGCTGGCCAAATCGGTTACTCACTGTTGTTCCGCATTGCTAATGGCGACATGCTTGGCAAAGATCAACCAGTGATTTTGCAATTACTTGAAATTCCAGACGAAAAAGCACAAAAAGCGCTGAAAGGCGTGATGATGGAAATCGACGATTGCGCATTCCCATTGCTGGCTGGCATGACTGCACATAGCGACCCAATGACGGCATTCAAAGACATCGATGTAGCATTGCTGGTTGGTGCACGTCCACGCGGCCCAGGCATGGAACGTAAAGATTTACTGGAAGCCAATGCACAGATTTTCACAGTACAAGGTAAAGCATTGGATGCAGTAGCATCCCGCAACGTTAAAGTTTTGGTGGTTGGCAATCCAGCGAATACCAACGCTTATATCGCGATGAAATCCGCACCATCCCTGCCAGCGAAAAACTTCACCGCGATGTTACGCCTCGATCACAACCGCGCTTTATCTCAAGTTTCTGCAAAAATCGGCAAGCCAGTTTCTGCTATCGAAAAACTGTGCGTATGGGGCAACCACTCTCCAACCATGTACGCTGACTACCGTTTTGCAACAGCTGACGGCGCAGCAGTAAAAGATTTGATTAATGATCAGGTATGGAACAAAGACGTATTCCTGCCAACAGTCGGCAAACGCGGCGCAGCAATCATTGAAGCGCGCGGTCTTTCTTCTGCAGCTTCTGCAGCAAATGCAGCGATTGATCACGTCCGTGACTGGGTTCTGGGCACTAACGGCAAATGGACAACAATGGGCGTTCCTTCCGATGGTTCTTATGGCATCCCAGAAGGCACCATGTTTGGTTTCCCGGTAACAACTGAAAACGGCGAATACACGATCGTTCAAGGCTTGGAAATCGACGAATTCTCACGTGAACGCATCAATATCACTCTCAAAGAATTACAAGAAGAGCGTGATGGCGTAAAACACCTGGTAGGCTAAGCAATATCAGGCCGGGGCGGCATTGATCAACAATACCGCCCTTCCCACCCCGCATAAAAAGAACTGATGCATCCATCCCGCGCCTTATTTCAGGATCAGTTAACACCGGTGTTTTTACCGGTTTGCGATCACTATGCAGGCTCAGAAAAGTTAATGCGCAAATCCATGGCACTCCAGCAAAAACTGGGGCCAATTTTTGACATTACTTTTGACTGTGAAGACGGCGCAGCAACTGGTGACGAAGCAAATCACGCCAAATTAGTTTGCACATTGCTTAATAGCAGTGACAATCAGCACCAACGCATTGGCGTCAGAGTGCATGATATTAACCATGAAGCTTTCGATCTGGATTTGTCCCTCATCATCCCGTTGGCCGCCAAAAAGCTTGCCTACATAGTTTTGCCCAAAGTCAGCTCAGCAACTCAGGTAGCAAATGCGATAGAGCAGATCAATAACTATGCATTTACTGCAGGCCGAAACCATTTGCCAATTCACGTATTAATTGAGACACACGAAGCACTTGCCGACGTCATGGCAATTGCCGCCCTTCCACAGGTCGAATGCTTATCGTTCGGCATCATGGATTTTGTATCATCTCATTTCGGCGCAATTTCATCGACCGCGATGCATTCGCCGGGGCAATTTGAGCATCCGCTCGTTGCCCGCGCAAAAACTGAAATTGCAGCAGCATGTCACCGCTTTGGCAAAGTGCCATCGCATAGCGTTACAACCGAAATTAAGGATTTGTCGGTGGTAGAAAATGACGCATTTCGTGCAAAACATGAATTTGCTTACACACGGATGTGGAGCATACATCCAGACCAGATTGCACCCATTGTGCAAACGATGGCGCCGCAGCACAAAGAAATATGCGAAGCTACTGACATTTTGCTATCAGCGCAAAATAATCAGTGGGCACCAATTCAATATGCCGGAAAATTACATGATCGCGCCAGTTACCGATATTTCTGGTCGATATTGAAACGCGCAAAATCAAGCGCAATAACATTGCCAGAAATGGCATATGCTTTACTTGAAGGAGACCCCGAATGAACCACCTTTTATCCCGCATCGCAGGCTTGATGATCGCTAGCAGCTTCGTTTTTGCACCCCTCTCCGCTCAAGCGGAAAATGCACCTGCTAAGACTAAGGTTAGCAGCAAAGCTAAAAAAGCTGTACCAACCCCAGTTGAACAAGATCCAGATGAGATTGAACCTGACGTGAAGGAGGATAAAAACTACGAGTACACGTGCGAGCTTGGTAACTCTCTGACAATGTACACTCACGGTGACAACATCGATAACATCGCAATGCGCTGGAAAAAGCGCCTTTACGTATTGCACCGTGTAGACACAACCACTGGTGCTTATCGCTTTGAAAACACCAAAGCAGGATTTGTCTGGATTGGTATTCCGGCAAAAGGTTTGTTGCTCGATTCACGTAAGGGTCAGCAACTCGCCAATGAATGCCATAGCACAGTACCAATGGTAGCAGATGCAACACCAGCAGCACCCCAGACCGATGCACCAAGCGAAGCTGGAGCAGTAATAAAATAAGTCTCACCGGGCAAAGGAACTCGCTTCACATCAGGAGTTGTTTGAATCGGTGGAGTGACACATTGCTCAATATAAAAGCAGTAAGCATATTTTTGATCATTGATTTTTGTAAATAAGGAACAGCCATGAGCCAAAATGCGTATCAAGATGCATTCAAAACCCTGAAAGACTTTAAAATTTCAGAAACAAAGAAAGGCAAATTCTTTTCTTTGCCAGCACTGGAAAAAAATCTGGGCGTAAAAATTTCTCGCTTGCCAGTGTCTATTCGCGTAGTTCTGGAATCTGTTCTGCGTAACTGCGACGGCAAAAAAGTTACTGAAGAACACGTAAAGCAATTGGCTAACTGGGGCGCAACTGCAACCCGTACCGATGAAATTCCTTTCGTTGTTTCTCGCGTTGTTCTGCAAGATTTTACTGGTGTTCCACTGCTGGCTGATCTGGCTGCGATGCGTAACGTTGCTGCGAAACAAGGCAAAAACCCAAAAAACATCGAGCCATTGGTTCCTGTTGATCTGGTTGTTGACCATTCTGTACAAATCGATCATTTCCGTGAAAAGAAAGCCCTCGATCTGAACATGAAACTGGAATTTGAACGCAATAATGAGCGTTACCAGTTCATGAAATGGGGTATGCAAGCGTTCGATACATTCGGCGTTGTTCCTCCAGGCTTTGGTATCGTTCACCAGGTCAATCTGGAATACCTGGCACGCGGCGTTCACAAAGTAAAAGACGCGAAGAAAAACGAAGTTTACTATCCAGACACACTGGTAGGTACCGACTCCCACACCACCATGATCAACGGTATCGGCGTTGTAGGCTGGGGCGTGGGCGGTATTGAAGCTGAAGCTGGCATGTTAGGCCAACCAGTTTACTTCCTGACCCCTGACGTCGTTGGTGTCAACCTGACTGGCGCATTGCGCGAAGGTTGTACAGCAACGGATCTGGTTCTGACGATTACTGAATTGCTGCGTAAAGCAAAAGTAGTTGGTAAGTTTGTTGAATTCTTCGGCGAAGGCACGCGCTCCCTGTCTCTGACGGATCGCGCAACGATCGCTAACATGGCGCCAGAATACGGCGCGACAATGGGCTTCTTCCCAGTTGATGAAGCAACCATCGACTATTTCAAAGGCACTGGCCGTACAAAAGCAGAAATCGATGCATTTGAAGGCTATTTCAAAGCCCAAAAAATGTTCGGTATTCCGAAAAAAGGCGACATTGACTACACCACAGAAATCTCTCTGGATCTGTCCACTGTTGCTCCATCTTTAGCTGGCCCTAAGCGCCCACAAGATCGTATCGAAATCGGTCACGTTAAATCAACTTTTGCTGATCTGTTCTCCAAACCAACATCTGAAAACGGCTTCAACAAAAAAGCTGAAGATCTGGAAGCGGTCTACGTCAACAGCGACAACGTTAAAGTTAAAAATGGCGACGTGTTGATCGCTGCTATTACTTCCTGCACCAACACTTCCAACCCTAGCGTATTGTTGGCTGCTGGTTTGCTGGCGAAGAAAGCGGTTGAAGCTGGTCTGAAAGTAGCACCACACATCAAAACATCCCTGGCTCCTGGCTCCCGCGTTGTAACCAAGTACCTGGAAGCAGCTGGCCTGTTGCCATACCTGGAAAAACTGGGCTTTGGCGTGACTGCCTACGGTTGCACCACTTGTATCGGTAATGCTGGTGACTTGACTCCAGCAATGAACGAAGCAATCGTTGCAAACGACATCGTGGCATCTGCCGTCTTGTCTGGTAACCGTAACTTTGAAGCGCGTATTCACCCGAACATTCGCTCTAACTTCCTGGCTTCTCCTCCATTGGTCGTTGCTTATGCTATCGCTGGCAACATGACTAAAGATTTGATGACAGAACCAGTTGGTCGCGTTAAAGGCAAAGACATTTTCTTGGGCGACATCTGGCCAACCAGCGCAGAAATCCAAAAACTGATGAAGTTCGCGATGAACTCCAAAACGTTCAAAGACAACTACGCTGACGTTAAAGGCGCACCAGGCAAACTGTGGGAAAACATCAAAGGCGTAGCGGAAGGCGAAGTCTACAACTGGCCAACATCTACTTACATTGCTGAACCACCATTCTTTGCTGACTTCACAATGGAGCCAAAAGCAGCGGCGACCGGCATCACTGGCGCACGTGCATTGGGCGTATTCGGTGACTCCATCACAACTGACCATATTTCTCCAGCTGGTTCGATCAAAGAATCCAGCCCTGCAGGCAAATGGCTGAAAGAAAACGGCGTTCTGAAAGCAGATTTCAACTCCTACGGCTCACGTCGTGGTAACCATGAAATCATGATGCGCGGTACATTTGCGAACGTTCGTATCAAAAACCTGATGATCCCAGCGAAGGAAGATGGTTCCCGTGTTGAAGGCGGCGAAACATTGTTCCAACCAACTGGCGAACAAATGGCAATCTACGATGCAGCGATGAAATACGTTGCTGAAGGCACACCAACCATGATCTTCGGCGGCGAAGAATATGGTACTGGTTCTTCACGTGACTGGGCTGCTAAAGGCACACAACTGTTGGGCGTAAAAGCGGTCATCGCTAAGTCCTTCGAGCGTATCCACCGTTCCAACCTGGTTGGCATGGGCGTGTTGCCACTGCAATTCATCGGTACTGACAGCGTTGACTCTTTAGGTATCACAGGTAATGAATCTTTCGACCTGAAAGGTATCGAAAACGAAATCAAACCACAACAAGAAGTCACACTGGTAATTCACCGTGCAAACGGCGAAACACAAGATGTCAAAGTCCTGTTGCGTATCGATACACCAATCGAAGTTGACTACTACAAACATGGCGGTATCCTGCCATTCGTATTGCGTCAATTGTTGTCAGCTTAATCGAGTGTTTGCTGCGCGATATTTCGTACAGCAAACAGTTGAGTAGTTGTTAGGCTAAAACATGCAAAAAAAAGGGGAAACTGAACAAACAGTTTCCCCTTTTTTCATTCTGGCGACAATGAGCTTAATACGATTACCTCATCTCAAAAACAGAAATACATTTTCAGTACCTCGTTCTTGCTCTATCATTAAATCGCACACTAAATAAATAACAAAGTGCTCACCCGAAATTTCACTCGACCCGTAATATCTGATCACATACTTTCAAATGAGAATCATCGCAATCTTTGTCAGCCTGCTTTTGACATGCACATGTGGAGTGACGAACGCTGCGGTTTTGAATGCCTGCGGAGGAGACAATAACTGGCCTCCAATGTCGTACGTGACGAATCAAACTCAGTTCGTGAAAGGAATTTCTGCAGAAATATTAAGAAATATATTTCCGAATAAAATTAATATTAAGCTTCTCCCATGGGCGCGTTGCCTCTATCAGGCGCAGTCGCAACTTGATGTCGACATTGTGATGTCGGTATTCAGGACGCCTGATCGTGAACAAACTTTCTTGTTCTCGAAACCCTATATGAGCCTGACCCCATCCTATTTATACTCAAAAAAACGCTTTTCGTCCCCGCCATTGAAAATCTTGAGCGACTTAAATAATTACAAAATATGCGCCTTGCATGGTGCCTCAACCCTCTACACCAACCTCCCTCCCCAAAAGATTGACAGCGGCGCCACAAATTACACAAGCCTGCTCAAAAAAATTGACAGGACCTACTGTGATATTGTGGTCGACATGCGAGAAGTTTTTGCTGGTTTTTCAGCGCTAGAACTATTGCAAATTGATGAGCGGCAGTATCAAATACTACGTATCCCTGAAACCAACAAATACGCTCTGCAATTTGCTGTGAGCAAAACGCACCCGCAAGCAGAAGAAATCATCGACAGCCTTAATCAAGGCTTAAACCAGCTAATAAAAAGCGGGGACCTCAACAACCTCATTGAACGTGAGGGAATTCAATAAAATTCCCTCACTTTTTGAAAATATCACTGACCTACAATTGCATCAGTGCCTGCTCGATATCCGCAATCAAATCATCCGCATCTTCGAGTCCGATATTAAATCGCACCAAAACGCCTTTGTCAGTCCAGTTACCGCGCATTTTCTCTATGCGATAAGGAACACACAAACTATGCGCCCCACCCCAGCTAAAACCAATCTTAAACAACTTCAGATGATCGACAAAACGATCTGTTTGCTGTTCCGAATAACGGGCATCAAACAGCACAGAAAATAAACCGCCAGCGCCAGTAAAATCACGTTTCCACACATCGTGCCCCGGGCAATCAGGCAAAGCTGGATGTAAGACCTTCGTAATCTCAGGGCGTTGTGACAACCATCTCGCCACCTTACGTGCGGAACTATCATGTGCATCAAAACGTAATTTCAGCGTTGGCAGATTTCGCAGAACCAGATAAGCATCGTCCATCCCCACGCCCAAACCCAAACGCATATGTGCTGTCAACAATCGCGCATTTAACTCTTTACTCCTGGTGATGACCGCGCCCATCAAAACGTCCGATCCGCCGCTTTGATATTTGGTCAAGGCTTGCATCACGATATCTACGCCATGATCAAACGCAGAAAATGCGACGCCTGCCGCCCATGTATTATCCAGAGCGACTAACACGCCTTTTTCACGGGCAGCAGCACAAATGGCAGGAATATCTGGCACCTCCATTGAGACAGAGCCAGGTGCTTCAGTCCAGATCAATTTGGTATTACTCTGAATCAGATCCGTGATGCCAGCGCCTATCAGCGGATCATAAAATCTGGCACTGACGCCAAAACTGCCACTGAGCCAATTTGCCAATTCACGATTCGGGCCATAGGCGTTATCTGGGATTAAAACATCATCACCACTTTGCAAAAAAGTCAGATCAATTAAAGTAATCGCTGCCAGACCGCTTGGCGCCAACAAGCAATGATTGCCACCTTCAATCTGAGCTAGTCGCGCTTCCAAGGTAAAGCTGGTTGGCGTACCGTGCAGCCCATATGTATATGAGGATTTTTCTAACCAGGTTCTTGCGCGCATCGCTGCAACGTTGTCAAACAGCACCGTCGATGCATGATGAATAGGCACTGTAAATGCCGCGAACCCAGCTGGAGCCTGATATTCATCATGAATAATTTGCGTATTGAAACCAGATGCTTTTTTACCATTACATTCCATGATCATGTCCCATTGTTTAACAGTGTTTACGCATATTTCAGGTAAGATACCAGAAGGCTATCATACAGAGTTGAACAGCATTGTTTAACAAACCTTGTCTTTCGTCATCAACATGACATAAGTTACAGGCAGGATGCCGCACTAGACGAACTGTCTATGCGAATAAATAATGACTAAACATCAGCGGAATAAAGCCGCTTGATGATAATTGAGATATAGCAGGTAAATTATTAGCTCAAAAATATCCAGGATATTTTTATCAAAAATAAATCTATGGATATGTTTTAACATGATTGCATTAAGCAGATTTCTAAAGATAACCTTGATCTTGCTGGTGTTCGCCAACCCATCGCTTGTGTTGGCTACGACGACCAGAGTTACCTATCCTGCTGGCGAAATAGAAAACGATACGCGCTTCAATGACGTCATCGAGATTCTGCGCACAGCTCTGGAAAAAACACGCGCAAAATACGGTGACTTTGAGTGTGGCCCAAGCAGCAGTTTCGTCCCTAAAAAGCGCTCAGTAGAAGATTTAGAACGTGACGATCACAGCGTCAATGTCATATGGAATCCTACCTCTGAAGAATTAGAGCGAAAATTTTTGGTTATTCGTATCCCGTTACGTAAAGGCTTACTCGGATACAGGATTCCTCTAATTCGAAAAGAAGATCAAAGCAAATTTGACCAGATCAAGACTGAAGAAGACTTAAAAAAATTTACGGTCGGTCAAGGCATCGATTGGAATGATATCCCTGTCTATAAGGCACATGGGATTGAGGTTATTCAGGCTCCTTACGCGCAACTAAGCAAAATGCTCGCTGGTCGTCGCTTTGATATGTTCCCCAGAGGCGTTGGCGAGCTTTTGGGTGAATATGAGCGTTACCACGAAATCTATCCGGAAATCGCGATAGAAAAAAATTTAGCTTTTTATTACCAATTTCCGGTTTATTTCTTTTTCAATCTCAAAGATCAACAACTTAAAGAGCGCATTGAGACAGGTTTGCAAATCATGCGAAAAGATGGCAGCTTTGACAGCATTTTCAATAAATACAATATGAATGCGATTGAAAAGCTGAACTTAAAAGGTAGGCGATTGATAAGACTAAGCAATCCGGTTCTACCCAAAAATACGCCATTAAACGACGCCAGTCTTTGGTATAGCCCGCCAAAACAATGAGTAGTTATTTGATGAGCTAATACAGCTAAATCAATTCAGCTTCATTTCATCCATGCAGAAAATGGCTTGATGTCGGTACCAGCTTCAACATACCAAGCCTTTCTCGCCATATCAAATCGAGCCCCAAGTCCTTTAGCAATATCTTTTTCATGAAAAGGCACTTTCAGATACTGTCGCCCGGCAACTGTTGAAGTTTCTCGCGATGCATTTCTGGCCAACGCTTTATTTGCCTCAGCTTTAAAGGAGTCCAGATTCATCGCTGCAATGAAAGGACTGCGCAAAGACTCCTGTTCAGGCATAAGCAAGCTAAGGCGCGACTTAGTACGAGTTGCAGCGACATAGAAGAGATTTCTTTCATCCTTCGCATCCGACAGTAGGTGAGGAAAAACTTTGCTTTCCATGCTAGGAATAATCACGTGTTCAAATTCACGCCCCTTCACATTCGCAACCGTATCAAGCATGACAAAGTCTTTCTCTCGTTTGCGAGTCGCAAAGGTCTCAGCTTCATTCAATAACTGCGCGAAATCCTTGAGATTCAAACCTGATTGTTTAGCCACATCAATAAAGCCAGCAATGGATTTTTCAACGACACTCGCATCATAGGCGCGGATAAATAAGCGCCGCGCAATCCCCTGCAGATTCAAGCGAATCACAATATCATTTAATACGTCTGCAGCATTCGTATCGGGACCTGATTGCTTTATATCTGCAATTATACTTGCCAAAAGCTTAATATGCAGAGCATTCGCATCCTGTATAAATTTTTTGAAAAAATCAAAAATTAATTCGGGATTTTTTGCGACCGTATATTTACCGCTTTCCAATTCAGACGCAGGAATTCTCAAATCACCAAAGGTTGCCAATGCGTCCAACACACCGCTACGCACTTCATAACTTTTTATCGATGAAAGATCATTGAGCACAATTGCCATGATTCCGCGCAAAAAAAGTACCTCTTCCCATTGCAAATAACTCGCCATGGCTGGGGTTTTATAATCAATCTTTGCAATTCGCAGCGCATTTTCGATCTCTATTGATTGATCGCGATTCCGCAATAATATCGCGCATCCTTCCAGGGAGTTTCCATCCTTCTCCCATTTTTTTAGCGCAACAATCAGCGTTTTACTGGCTGATTCGGAAAGTTCGCCGTAATTTAAAAGCTGTATTTCTGTGCGCTTAGTGACAAAAGACTCGATAGATTTTCCCGCAAATTCACGCATTGCATACGCCAGGTGCGGGTCGTGGCGATAGGTGATCGTAAGCGGAAGATGTTTTAGAGCTGGAAATGCGGCTTTAAAACGAGTTTCCAGAAATTCACGGCTCGCTCCGAGCGTTGCATGAATCACCTGATGCTCATCCCCCGCGCCGACAAAATAACACCTTCTCTCTGTTGCTATCAGCTTACTTAATATGCAAAAAGCAGCTTCATTTAAATCATGCAATTCATCGCAAATTACCAAACGATAATCAGGTAAATGCTGCTCTATTCCTGGATACGCGAGAAGGTATTGAGCCAAATCGTAGGTGGCATCAAATTCTGCACGGAAAAGCGGACTATCTTTTTTCCCGCGGCGGATGCGCTCATATTCGATGGCGGTCAGATACTCGGTCGGGGTGACGCCCCAAAGGCTGAACACATTTTCAATTTCATCCAGATCAAAATATGGATCCAGAACCATCATCGCTTTTAATCTAAGTTGCGCCTCCAGAAACTGGGCGATTGCGATGTTGTGAGTTTCTATCTGTAAAAAATCGAATTTTTGTCCATATTGTTGTGCTACGTGATCCAAGGCCTGCAACGCAAACAACTTGAGATTCCTTGTCTGAGCGATCTGTTTTACCTCCTCGCCTTCTATGCTAAGCAAGACCTTTTGAGAAAATTCTTCAAATGTTAATATTTGAATCTCATTAACTATCTTATAGTTTACTCCGAGCTCAATAAGTCGTGAACGCATCACTTCACGCGCAGCATCAGTAAAGGTCAAGGCCAGAATTTTTTCAGGTGACACATTATTCGCTAAAGCTTCACCGATCCGTAGTGCCAACGTGGTTGTTTTTGCTGCCCCGGCATTTGCCTGCACTAAAATGACATGATGTTTTGCTATCTGTATGTCGATCTGTTCTTGGTTTCTGACTATTTTTTTTGGAAAAAACTTAGAAACTACGTTATCGCTCATAGCTGACCGTTAATTGCGTTGGGAAAATGCGACAAGTCTACCTTAGACCATCAAATCAAGGCGCTATTTGAGCAAAGTAATTTGATAATTAATTTAAAAGAATCTTCATTGGTTCGCCTATAATGTGCGCCAAAAACGAATAAAACAAATACGTTTATTTCAATTTCAATTGAATCAGTCAGAAATCATCTTATTTGTTGTTTTGGATTGTCCGTGAATGATATAGGTGGCAATTTTCTCCGTTAGTTCAGATTTTTACCCACTTACATCTTACGATTTATGTCATCACCAAGTAAATTAAGTCACTTACATTAACGACAAAATGTAATTTTTTACCATCTCGCCCCGCCCGTGGCAGATAGTCGATTTCAGCAACTCAATGTCATTTTGTCCTGATGCGACAGAGAACGACAATGAAGTTAAGTACTCAACCAGGAGCAATTGCATGCGCAATACTGCAATCAAAATCATAAAAACAACCATATCCTTACTCAGCGCGCATCCCCGTCAAACCTCCCTAAAAGTTGCCACCCTCGGAGCTTTACCAGTATTAGCAATGTGTGCAATATTCGCGGTCTCATCGGCAAATGCGGATAACAATAAAGGTAGTACCCCTGAGCCCATGTTGGTACGCTCTGGTGAAAAGCTGATCGTTCCAGAAAAATCTCCTTTTCGCACCCGTCTGAAAGTAGCGACGGTAACAATGACTGACATCCCTCACATATTAAATTTTCCCGCTGTAGTAGAAGCCAACCCAAGTAAAACAGTCAATGTATTGCCACCTTTGACTGGGCGCCTGTTGGAACTCAAGGTGAAGTTGGGCGACTCCGTCAAACAAGGGCAATTACTTGCGGTTATCAGTTCAGGCGATTTGGCACAAGCTTATTCTGACTACGATAAAGCTAAAGATGCTTTAGAACTCGCACGTCAGGCGTTGAACCGCGGTAAGGGCGTGAACGCCGCCGGCGCGAACGCAGCCAAAGATTTGGAACAACTACAAAGTAACTACTCCCAAGCGGCCGCGGAAGAAAAGCGCGCTGGTAACAGATTAAACACGCTAGGCGTTGATAAGGCAGGTGAAAAGTCCCGCGCATTAAATATTGCGGCACCTGTTTCAGGCACAATCACCGCGCTTAACAATGCACCCGGCGCTTACATCAATGATGCAACCGCCGCCATCATGACGATCTCTAACCTTGAGACGGTTTGGGTGACCGCCAACGTTCCAGAATCACAATTGCAATCGATTTCAAAAGGTCAGGCGACTGATATTCGACTCGCTGCCTACCCTAACAAAGTCATTAAGGGCAAAGTAGATGTTGTCAGTTCCATTCTAGAGCCGGATACGCGCCGCAATAAGACACGTATTGAAGCCAACAATAAAGACGGACTGTTAAAACCAAATATGTTTGCAACTGTCTCGGTTTCCATACCTCAGGCTAAGCAAATCCGCGTTCCTACATCCGCGCTGTTGATGAACAACGATAGCATCACGGTATTTGTTGAAGTGGCACCATGGACCTTCGTTCGCAAAACCGTCACGCTCGGCAATGAAGAATCAGACTCAGCGGCGATTTTAAGTGGACTAAATCAAGGCGATAAAGTTGTCGTCAGTGGCGGAGTGCTGCTCAATGATTAATCAGTTAATCGCTTTATGTTTCAGGCGTCGTCATCTGGCATGGGTTATCGCCATATTGGTGAGTATTTACGGCTATTTGTCGTGGACAAAAATGGCCGTTGAAGCCTATCCGGACATTAGCGATGTCACCGTGCAGGTTACGACACAAGTGCCGGGATTAGCAGCAGAAGAAATTGAACAGCAAATTACAATACCAATAGAACGAGCATTGAGCAATACGCCGGGAGTAACTGCCACGCGCTCGAGCAGCACTTTCGCGCTCTCACTGATTACCTTAGTTTTTCAGGATGGTGTTGAAGATTATTTTGCCCGTCAACGTGTAAATGAGAGAATTGCTCAGGTAACTTTACCTCCTGGCGTCCAAGCCTCTCTCGCTCCTGTATCAAGTCCAGCAGGCGAAATATTTCGCTATACATTAGAATCCGATACAAAAAACCTGATGGAACTATCCGAGGTGCAAAAATGGATAGTAACTCCAGCATTTAAACAAGTTCCTGGCATTGCAGATGTGAACAATTTTGGTGGTTTCACCAAAGAGTTTCAACTCGAACTTGATCCTCGCCAACTGCAGCGGTATAACGTCGTTCTCAATGATGTCGTCACTGCCATCAACGCCAATACCTCCAATGCCGGTGGCGGACGCATCTCTCGTGGCGAGCAGAGCTATGTCGTTCGCGGCATTGGTCAAGTGCATTCTCTGGATGATTTGGGCTCCGTCGTCGTCACGCAAAGTAACGGCGTGCCGGTCTCAATTCGTGACTTAGGCAAACTCCAATTTGGACATCAAGAGCGGGAAGGTATTTTAGGAAAAGATACAAATCCTGACACCATAGAAGGCATCGTTTTGATGCTCAAGTATGAGAACCCTTCAAAGGTTCTGGAAAAGGTTCATGCCAAATTCGAAGAATTGCAAAAGCGTCTAACGCCAATGGGTATCAAAATTGTGCCGTACATTGATCGCGATGATCTGGTTAAATTAACGGTACACAAAGTCTCGCATACAGTGATAGAAGGGATAGGCTTAGTTTGCATCGTCTTGATCCTCTTCCTTGGCAGCCCTCGCAGCGCCATCGTTGCTGCCGTGGCAATTCCAATTGCGTTGGTGACCGTATTCATCATCATGTACGCAACCAAAATGCCAGCTAACTTGTTCTCATTAGGGGCAATCGACTTCGGTATTATTGTCGATGGTGCGATTGTCGTGATGGAAGCGATTTTGCGGCGTCGTGAGGAAGCACCCGACGTAGAACTCAATGAAGAAGACATTTTAGAAACCGTGAGTCAAGTTGCCAGCCCGATTTTTTTTGCAACACTGATTATCATCACTGCATATTTGCCGTTGTTTGCATTCCAACGTGCCGAGGGTAAGCTATTTACGCCAATGGCATACACAGTTGGTTATGCGCTATTAGGTGCTTTAATATGCTCTCTCGTACTCATCCCGGGTTTGGCGTTTGCTGCACTACGCAAACCGCAAAAAATTTTCCATAATCGTCCATTGGTCTGGCTCACAGACAAATATAGTTCGATACTGGATCATCTATTACATCAACCTTTTATTGCGTACAGTGCTGCCGCTATTGCGCTGGTGGCTGTCGTCATTTTGGGTGCAAGTGCAGGTCGCGAATTTTTACCTGAATTGGATGAAGGTGCCTTATGGTTACAAGTTCAACTACCTTCTGGCATTTCATTGGACAAAGCCAATGAAATGGCAACTGAATTGCGGCGCACCATACATGAATTTCCGGAAGTTTCGTATGTCGTGACTCAGCTAGGTCGAAGTGACGGAGGTACAGACCCTTGGACACCTTCACATATTGAAGTTCCGGTGGGATTAAAGCCCTATAACGAATGGCCTGATCATGAAAGTAAGGCAGAGTTAATCGAAAGACTCACCAAACGATTTGAACAGATGCCCGGCTTTTCTATCGGTATTAGCCAACCTATTATTGATGGCGTCAACGACGCTATCGGTGGTGCTCATAGCCCATTGGTACTGCGGGTTTATGGAACAGATCTCAAAGAGAATCGTCGAATTGGCAACCAGATTGTCGATATTTTGCAATCAATCAGGGGTACCGCTTCTGCGTCTTTGTTTCAGGAGCCACCAATTCCGCAGTTAGCAATCAAAGTCAATCGCGAAGCTGCCGCTCGATTTGGTATCAATGTACAAGACATTTCTGCGCTGATTCAAACTGGCATTGGAGGAGCACCTGTTACGCCAGTATTTGTGGAAGATCGAACATATAACGTCACAGTCAGATTCCCCAAAGAGAGCAAAGCCAATATTGAGTCTCTGGGTAATTTGTTTTTGAATAGTTCCAGCGGAGCAAAAATTCCACTTTCACAATTAGCAACGATACAAATGCAAACTGGTGAAAGTACTATTTCGCATGAATTTAACGAACGACAAGTGACCGTCCGGATTGACAATCGTGGTCGAGATTTGACTTCTTATTTAGCAGAAGCACAAAAACGCATCGATGCTGAGGTGAAATTCAATAAGGAAAAAGTCCACCTTGAGTGGGCAGGTCAATTCGAAAACCAACGACGTGCGCAGGAAAGACTGACCGTCATTCTGGGAATCGTTTTACTGGTGATGGGTGTACTGTTGTTCTTCCAGTTTGGCAAATTGCGCCAAGCGATCCTGGTGCTAGGCGTAGTACCACTCGCTGCTCTAGGTGGCTTGATCGCTATTCACCTGACCGGAGAAACACTAAACGTTGCAACTGCGGTTGGCTTCATTGCCCTGTTTGGTGTCTCTGTTCAGAACGGCATTATCATGGTCGCTAACTTCCGCCGCGTTCGTGGTAGTGGGCTGAACTTGCATAACACCGTCATCAAAGGCGCAGCTGAACGTTTGCGCCCTGTGTTAATGACAGCCACGGTCGCATCCTTTGGCATGTTGCCAGCAGCCTTAGCAACGGGCGTTGGTACTGACGTGCAACGTGATCTGGCAACTGTCGTCGTTGGCGGCTTGATTATCTCCACCCTATTGACCTTATTCATTTTGCCAACGTTTTATTTTGCGCTAGAACACTTTGTCGAAAGCAGAGAACATAAAAACTTAAGGCAGAGCCGATAATGAAGACGACATCTTTATCTTTCATGAAATTGAAGCGCACCCCACTCGAACTGGCTTTGGTCGTAACAATTGTGGCTGGCTTGGGTAGCTTAGGCGGATGCACCGTCGGGCCGGACTACCAACGTCCGTCTCAAGCACTACCAGAGACCTACCTAGTAAAAACCGCAAACTCAGATGCGAAAGTCACTGCTGAGGTCAATCGCAAATATATGGTGGAAAGCCAAAAACTTGTTGAGGGACGCGACATTCCTGCTGAATGGTGGGAGTTATTCCACAACCAGTCCCTCAATGAATTGGTAGCAGCGAGTTTAAAAAACAACCCTACGATAGAGGCAGCGCAAGCCGCTTTGCGTGCTGCAAAAGAATCAACCGCTGCGCAAGAGGCGGCGTTTTTTCCGAGCGTATCAGCATCATACTCCCCCACTCGTCAACGGGTAGCAAAGCCACTGGCAAGTCCAGCAGCATCCGGTGCAAGCTATTATGATGTACAAACCGCTTCGCTTTCAGTTTCGTACACGATAGACGCGTTCGGTGGCACCAGGCGTCAAGTGGAATCAGGCACTGCTCAAGAGCAAAACCAACGTTTCCAATTGGAAGCGGCTTATTTGACACTGGCTAGCAACGTAACAAACGCAGCGATTCAAGAAGCGATGTTGCGTGGTCAAATACGTTCAACGCAGGAAGTCATTCGCAACCAAAAACAATTACTGCAAATGTTTGAACGCGAGCTGGCATTAGGTCAGGTTGGACAAGCAGACGTCGCTGCACAAGAAGCAGCACTGGCTGCCAGCGAAGCATTACTTCCGCCATTAGAAAAACAACTGTCAGTTCAACGCGATTTGATTCTCGCGCTTGCGGGACGCTATCCTAATGACACTCGCGTCGCAACATTTGAGTTAACTGACTTGCAATTGCCATCTGAGTTGCCGCTGAGTTTGCCGTCTAAACTCGTTGAGCAACGCCCTGACGTCCGCGCTGCAGAAGAGCAAATGCATGCAGCCAGTGCAGCGATTGGGGTAGCTACTGCCAATCGTTTGCCGAACTTTACTATTGGTGCAACCAGCTATGGTACGGCTGCTGAGAACTTCTCTGATCTGTTCAAGGCTAGCGGTGCATTTTGGAATCTGGCCGCCAACATTACCCAGCCAATTTTTGACGGCGGTGCGCTTAAACATAAACAAGCTGCCGCGCAGGCCGCCTACGATCAGGCAGCAGCGCAATACCGCTCTACTGTCTTGGGGGCATTTCAAAACGTTGCAGATTCACTTCAAGCAATACAACATGACACTAATGCCTATGCAGCGGCGTATAAGTCGGAACAAGCCAGCTTAAAGAGCGTCACCATTGCACGCAAACAGTTTGCGCTGGGTGACATCAGTACTGCCAATTTATTGGTCGCCGAACAAGCCTATCAACAAGCCAAGTCAGCTTTGGTACAAGCACAAGCAAATCGTTTATCTGATACCGTAGCACTGATTCAATCGCTTGGCGGTGGATGGATGAGTAAAAATGAGACGCCCGAAAAATCAAAGACAGCATCCTGATATACTCAGAATAACGGAGAGCAAATGAAAATCGTCAGACATGATATTGGACCACGTTTCAGCGAGATGACTGCCGTCTATCTGGGTCAGGCAAAGTTACTCTATTTATCGGGACAAGTCGCTGAAAATACCTCGCTGGATATCACTGGCCAGACACGGGAAATTTTAATGTTCATCGATCGTTTATTAGAAAAAGAAGGTGCTGACAAGACTGCAATTGTCTCTGCCAGAATTTTTTTAGCTTCTGTCGGTGACTATGCCGCAATGAATTCTGTTTGGGATGACTGGGTTCCACAAGGTCATACCCCGTCAAGAACAACGGTGGGTGCGAAATTGATCAGGCCAGAATACAAAATTGAAATTGAAATACAAGCAATCGTTAATCAGCCTGCAAACACATCAGCGAACACGTGAATGGATGCAACAGATATCAATAGTAAATCCAAGATAAATTGGGATTTTCCGCAACCGTTCACGCTGCAACGTATTCCAGCTCTACAAGACATCGATGGACTGAATCACACCAACAATGCGGTTTATGTGCAGTGGTGTGAAACCATAGGATGGGCGCATTCTGAATCTTTAGGATTAAGCCTGACTGACTACAAACGTCTGGACAGAGCGATGGCGATACGTCAGGCCGAATATGACTATTTACTACCCTCCACGCTCAGTGAAAAACTCATTTTGGCGACGTGGCTGACAGATAGCGATGAGAAACTGAGTATGCAACGGCGTTTTCAGTTAGTCAGAGAATCCGACCACGCTGTGATTTTCCGTGCAAAGTGGCATTTGGTATGCATCGAAGTAAGCACCGGCAAAGCGCGTCGTATGCCACCTGAATTCTGTCAAAAATATGGTTCCGCATTAACTGTGGTGACCATGGCGACATAAGAAAATAAGCAACATAAGCAACATAAGCAACATAAGCAACATAAGCAATCAGTGATTAATAAACCCCATTTCGCACTTCGTTCTGAGGCATTACCGCCCGAATGGAATACCCACCAACCACCAAATTTAACGGCAGACATACGTACATACCAATGAACTACATGAGTTCAATCCCAAAGCGTCTGACGATCATGGCAAACACAACAAAACACACGATAGCAATGGCGATACAAGAGAGCAAAGTTGCCCAAAACCCTATGCGTGGAAGCAGAACAGGAAATGCCAAAAACATCGGCAATGTGGGAACCACGTACCAAAACGTGTACCAAGCGTGATTAGCAATTTTTGCTTGCGATTGATTTTCTAATTGCAACCAGATCAAAGCCAGCAGAGTCACCAAAGGCAAAGCCGCGACCAGGCCACCTATTTTATCGCTCCATTTTGCCAATTCTGAAACCGTAACGACAACCGCCGAAGTGAGTAAATATTTAATAATAAGCCAAACCATTTCCACTCCGGATTAGATGTAAAGAATGCAGTCGCATTGCAAACCTTATCTTTTTAAATTTACGAACTACAATAAAAGCGTAATTCTTTATTGTGTTTCCCTTTAATTATGTAAATAATATAAAAATAATCTTTTAATATTATTCTGACAAATATAATGCTGATTCATATTGGCCAGCCAGTAATGCTAAATTGGGTTGGAATTATAGAAGAAAACATACCGAGAAGCCGACTAATCGATTTACTTGTAAACCAATGATATAAACAATTTCTCGACTCCATCACTGAATAGCAAGCCAAAAAAACACACTGATAATGTAAAAAATATAACGGCATTAACAAAATTCTTGCATTTAAAGCTCGACAAATGAATAACAATTTTATTTTCTAACAAAGAGCTCATCATGAACGATAAAGTTTATAACGTTTTATTTTTATGTACTAGCAACACTGCACGTAGTCTCATGGCAGAAGCATTGTTGAGCACCATGGGGCATGGTAAATTTCGCGCCTACTCTGCTGGTAGTGCACCCACCGGTAAAATCCATCCGCTTGCCGTTGAACAAATCAAGACGACTGAATATCCAATTGCACAACTGCGTAGCAAAAGTTGGGACGAATTTGCAAATCCTGACGCGCCACATATGGATTTTATTATTACCGTTTGCGCTGATACAGCTGAGGAGGCATGCCCGTACTGGCCTGGTCACCCGCTAACCGCACATTGGACATTTGAAGACCCGAGCAAGGCAGGCGGAACAGAAGAAGAACAAAAAAAAATATTTCACAAGATATTTCGAGACATTATGGCGAACATGCATTACTTCGTTAACCTACCAACCCATTTGCTGGAAAAGAATGCTTTGCATGATGAAATCAAAGCATTAGGCGAACCAAATGCGTAATAAAAAGTCTCGTAAGCTTGTGTAATAACAAGTTGCAAAGTTTCAAATAAAGTTAAAGTACGAAATCTCGCCATCCTGGCCGACGTTTCTTTGCCTAACCCAATCACGATGACAACACATACCCATCGAACACACAGATCAGGCTGGTTAAGGGCTGCAGTGTTAGGGGCTAATGATGGTCTGTTATCAATATCAAGTTTACTACTAGGTGTTGCCGCTGCCCATATTAGTCATGAGAGCTTTATAGTGGCCGGGTTTGCTGGACTCATTGGTGGTGCGCTGTCGATGGGAGCTGGCGAGTATGTGTCAGTGAGTTCACAAGCGGATGTTGAACAAGCTGATCTCGATATTGAACGTCATGCTTTAAGACACGAATATGACGCCGAACATGCAGAGCTACGTGATATTTACATTGATCGCGGCGTGGATCATGAACTCGCAAGCCTGGTTGCGCAGCAACTCATGGAAAAAGATGCCTTGGGCGCACATGCACGCGACGAAATTGGGATTACCGATGCCTTATCAGCGCGACCATCACAAGCCGCAGTTGCTTCGAGTTTGAGTTTTATGGCTGGCGGCATCATCCCGCTAGGTGCATCATTATTGGCACCAACAGGTTATTTAATTTTGACTATTGCAGTCGTATCACTATTTTTTCTCGCATTACTTGGCGGGTTAGCAGCTTACAGCGGAGGTGCATCTCTGCTGCGCGGTGCAGGTCGAGTTTTATTCTGGGGAGCGCTAGTGTTAACGTTTACTGCTATGGCAGGTAAATTTTTTGGCACTACAATATAAAATCCTTATCCCTCACCGCGGCGCCTGACCCCAGCTGTTAAGGTAAACCAAAATGTGGTTCCCTGCCCTTCAGTGCTGTCAAAACCAATATTGCCACCCATCTTTTCTACAAATGTCTTGGATATATTCAGACCAAGACCGGTGCCTCCTTGCTTTCTGGTATTGCCACCGTCGGCCTGTGCAAATTTCATAAATACGCGATCATGAAACTCTTTTGGAATACCTTGCCCCTTATCTTCCACTTCAATTCTGAACATATCGGACTGATCAATAATGCGAATAAATACCACGCTTTTGGAATGAGAAAATTTGGCTGCATTTGACATCAGATTGGCATACACCTGCATCACTCTATCTGCATCACAAACAGCCCACGCGCTTTCAGGAAACGCAGAAAATTCGTATTTCACGTCGAACTGTTGCGCATAAGGAGCGTTCGCTTCTATCGCTTGCTGCGTCAATTTGATTAAATCTATTCTGTCCATGCTGATATCCATTTTTCCGGAAACCAGTTTTTCTATATCCAACAGGTCATTAACCAGAGTACCAAGGCGTTGGCTATTTTTATGCGCAATTTTTAACAGTTGCATCAATTTGGGTGGAAAATCAGTGCCTACACTATGCTCGAGTAAACCGAGCGCGCCACGAATCGACGTCAATGGCGTTCGCAATTCGTGACTAACTACCGCAATAAATTCCGACTTGATTTTGTCAGCTTTTTTTTGCTCGGTTAAATCAAGAACAAAGCCTACCCACTCATCGTCAGATCCTTCCAGACGCGCCATTCCCAACATGACTGGAATCAGTCCGCCTTCACTGTTTATCAACTCAATTTCAAAAGGCTGCGCCTGTGAATGCAATTCAATCTCATCTAAAGCCGAACGATAATCGTGATGGTAAATATTGGGTATCATGGAATAAAGATTCAACGCCCCTGACTCAAGCGCCTCACGATCATAGCCAAGCAGGTGCAATAACACATCGTTCGCTTCAACCAATTGTCCTGAATTATCGCCCTCGATAATGCCAACCAGACTTGAATTAACCAAACGCCGCAAACGTGACTCACTGATACGTACTGCGTCCAGCATCCTGGTTTTTTCCTGATTGGCGAGTTCTGCCACGTCGCGCATCTGCATTAAATTATTTTCTACCGTCTTCATGTCCGTAATATCCCGCACACTAAATACACGGCCAATTAATTGATCACGATAAAATTCAGGCTTAGAAACCACATCAAAATATCGACCATCAAGCAGGCATACCTGATCTGCAGTTTCAGTCTCAGATTCCGCTTTATAGCGCAGTAAATTACTTGAAAAATGAATTGAGTCATCACAGCGCGCCTGCATGCAAGCAACAATGTTGTCTACTCGTCGCCCCATTAAAACCTCTTCGGGTATATTCCACATTGAAATGAATCGGCGGTTCAGGCTGATCACATTTCCGCGGAGGTCAATCGATAAGATCCCTTCTGCCGTCGCTTCTAATGAACTCTGCAACTGCGAGGCAAGATGAATTTGCTCTTCGGATACCTGACGTTTGTTAGTAATATCTTCGGCATGAATAACCCAGAAAATGTCACCATGACTATTAAAACTGCTGACGCGTTTTTCGATAGGAATTACGCGACCATCACTGGTGAGCCATTCGCTTTCCGCAATTCTTGCATCAATAAACTCTGGCGTTTGTCGAATGTCGTCCCAGAAAAAAAGATCCTGTAGCGAACACTCAACGGTCGACAGATGTGTGCCGATTAAATCTTCGCGCGTGCGGCCAAGCATGGAACAGGTTTTTTGCGCTACCTCACAAATAGCCAAATCTTCGGATGATATGACGATCACTGCTTCACGCGAATAATTAATAATGTGTTGGAGCAATCCAGCTCCCAATAGCCCCTCAGATTCCGGATATAGCAGATTCTCAGACATAACGGGCTCTCATCGTTTTCATTGTGGTTTCGATGGCAAAGCGCCGCCAGCGGCAGGCTTGTTTTTAGACTCAAAATAATAATTTACATGCTTACGCGGATTCAGATACTCAAATATGGTTCGCGGCAATAAACCAGGACGGATGCTGCCGCTGATATTGACATCTTTCGCTTCATCGGACAAATCGAGAATAATTGCTGAGTCCTTTGGAATTTCGGAGTCGTATACCAGCACACAAGGACGCAAAGGCTTGCCGATATTCACATTCATCACCAAGCCAATTACCTCATTCGATAATTTTACGATGGTACCAGGTGGATATACGCCCAGACTTTTCACCATCGTTGCCATTACAGCAGGATCGAATTGACCGCGTTTATGCGCGTACATCACTGATAGCGCCTCATGCGGTGTGAGGGCAGTGCGGAGGTCAACCGGATTACATAGGTTGTCGTAGACATTGGCGACAGTGATAATGCGCGTTGCCAAGCTTAAGGCATTACCCTTGAGCCTTTGCGGATAGCCGCTACCATCCATTAATTCATGATGATTAGCAATGACTTCAAGCGTAGAAGGTGATAGACCGGCTTTTCGGCCAACTTCGATACCGTATTGCGGATGTAATTCAAAAAAATTCTGTTCTGGTTTAGTCAGCGGCTCTGTTTTGGTCAGAATCTTATCCGGCACATTCACTTTACCTATGTCGTGAAACAAAGCGGCAATGCCAATCTCTTTGATTTGACTTTCGTTGCATTTCATTTCGCTGGCGAGCATCATTGCGAGCACGGACACATTGAGCGTATGAAAATAAACGTCTTCATTATTGCCCGCCTGCTGTATCAAATGCATGACGGTATCGTTGGCGTTTAGGAAAATCTCAGCGATGCTATCGACCAGTTTATTGGCTTCCGCAAGCGTTTCTTTAGGGCGAGAAAAAATCAACTTATTGATGCCTTTAACGACGGTTGCCGCGTGCACAAATTTTTCCTCGCACATGGCAATTTCGGCACGTTGTTTCATTAACTTTTCATAACGCGCATGCTTGGCTTCGATAATACTGTCATAGACTTTAATCTGCTGTTCTTTAGCCTCTGCGGTTTCTGGAACTGGGGGTAACGTTAGCTCTTTTGCAGACTGCGCCATATCTGATTTTGACGGGATATACCGGACATGCTTGAGTTTTAAAGCCAATAAGTCATTTATTTGTTGCTGATTGGTGATCTTGAACGAGCTCATTGGGAATGAGTGCTCAAACCAGCTCAGGTCAAGCTTCACAAACATCCCTATCCGGACTTTGTCGATTGCGATTAACTGGATATCATCTGACATAGTCGATCAATTCATTAAAAGGACAAGCGATAAGAATGAGTAGCAATATGAAAACAGACCAATCCAATAATGTAGTATTTACTTTATCGGTCTGGCGATGACAACGCAAGCTTTTACTTATTTCATTATCAACCAAGGTAACACTGTACTTCAATAAAAAACCACTCTTATGTCACAAGAACCACTATTGACCATCAACAAACTAAGCTTTCATTATCCTGAAAACAAATTATTTACGGATTTGTCTGCAACAATTTACCCAGGAATAACGCTGATCCAAGGCGACGACGGATGCGGCAAAACCACCCTCCTCAAATTATTGACAGGAAGATTGCCGATATCAAATGGTGAGTTGTGTATTGCTGAGACTGATTCGATTCAACATGCGGTAGATTACCGAAAACAAGCGTTTTGGGTTGATGCGCATAGCCACGAATTCGATAATGCGATCGTAGAAACTTACCTCTCAACTCTGGCAGAAAGCTATCCAGACTTTCATGAAAAAAATCTCCAGCATGCGATCGAAGGATTAAGCCTTGCACCACATCTGGAAAAACAGTTTTTTATGTTATCAACGGGCACCAGGCGCAAAGTTTGGTTGGCTGCCGCATTGTCTGTCGGCTGTCCGGTCATCGCGCTTGACGACCCCTTTGCCGGAGTTGATAAACTCTCTATGCAATTCTTTACCAAGACCCTAGATCAACGCTTAGAGAAGCCGCAACAAGCATGGATTATCGCCAGCTACATTGTGCTTGATATGGTGTGCCAAGCGAAGATCATAGAATTAAGCTAGAACGAGACTCGCCGCCAATGCATGAAACCTTGAGCGCCTTGGCGACAGAAAAAAACGAGTGCTATTTTAAAAAAATATAAGCACATCTTAAATTTGACTTTTATCCAACGGCCGCTGTTTGCATAGCATCATCACTATCCTGTTTGCGACCGTGTATCCGCAACACCATCACGGCAGCTACAATGCAAGCAACACCCATCATGATAGACGAGGCGGTGTAGCTTCCCAGACTATTGCGCATATAGCCTGCCAGTAAAGCAGCACTTGCAGCACCCAATTGGTGCCCGACCACTACCCATCCAAAAATGATGGGCGCTGCAGCTCTTCCAAACACGTCATTAGCCAATCTGACGGTCGGCGGCACAGTTGCAATCCAATCCAAGCCATAGATAATGGCAAAAATTGGCAAGCCAAAATAGCTCAGGCCAAACGCCTGAGGCAGAAAAATCAAGGCCACACCACGTAAGCCGTAATACCAGAACAAAAGTACACGCGCGTTGTAGCGATCTGATAACCAGCCCGACATAGTTGTCCCAACCAAATCCAATACACCCATTGTGGCCAGAATACTCGCCCCGCCGACAGCCAATATGCCGTAGTCACTGCACATAGCGATAAAATGCGCGCCGATGTACCCATTGGTACTCATACCGCAAACAAAAAAACTGAAAAACAACAGCCAAAAATCACGAATACCGACCGCGCGCTTCAATGCCTGGAAAGCCGCCTTGAATGGATTACCGCCAGTCATTGCACTTTGCGTCGTGTCGTCAACTTGGCCGTAACGCTTCATACCGACATCCTCAGGACGCTCAGGCAATAGCAATGCCACCATAGGAATCGCGAGTGCCGCCACAGCAGACACCATCAATGCCACTGCACGCCAGCCGACGTGATCAACCATATACGCCATCAAGGGCAAAAATACCATTTGTCCAGTCGCTGCACTGGCAGTCAAAAGCCCCATCGCCAGACCACGCCTCGTTTCAAACCAACGCCCGACGATAGTTGCGGCTAAGGTATTTGCAACGACACCACTACCGGCACCAACCACCACACCCCACGCGAGCATCATATGCCACGGCAATGTCATGAACGTACTAAAAAAGGTTCCAATGGCGAGCAACCCTAATGCCCCCAGAATCATGCGCCGAATACCATAGCTTTGCATGGCGGCAGCAGAAAAAGGACCGATTAATCCATACAAGGCAATATTGATCGAAATGACCAAAGAAATCGTTGTACGGCTCCAGCCAAATTCATGCTCCAAAGGAAGGATCATGATCGCTGGTGTCGCCCTGATACCAGCCCCGGAAAGCAAAACCAGAAAAATAATCCCAACAATAATCCACACATAACTAAATCGGAAACGAGCAGCAATGACCTTCACTATTTCATTCATACCAATATTTCCATATCTTAAAATTCATCAAGGAGACAGTGTAGGCCACACTAGCCTAGATCTTTATTGTCTCTATTGGCTTTATTGCAAATAAACACCATTTGCGTCAAACGAACACTAAAGAACTAAATTTCCGTTAATTTTCGTAAATTAACACAGTTAAAAAATAACAGCAGAACACAAATTTTTCAATTTCGGCTTTTTGCCAGTTACTTAAAAAGCCGATACAAATCTTTTTTTAGATTTTCAGAAAAAAACGCATAAAAAGCTAAAGTCGGACAATAAGTTGCCGATAATTTAGGCAGACAAGGGGGATTGTATATGTCAATTTCATCCATACCCGCAACGCCACTCGCCAGCGCCAGCACGGGTACTTCGGGTGCGCCCACGGCGACGACGCCCAGCACGACGACGAGTACTGTCACCAATAATGCGCCTGCGGCAATATCGTCGACGGCAAATGCAGGCTTAGTGAATTCCGCAGTCACGTTGGCTTCAGAGTCGAGCATTGTCTCCCTTCTTAATGGAAATCAGTCGTCCAATGACACCTACAGTGCATCTGGATTATTGAGCTCATTTGTGAATGCAGGCGTAAACACCTCAAAATCAAGCTCGAACTCAACGAACACAAATAGCAATTCTTCAACCCAAACATCTCTTCAAGCGGCACAAAATCAGGCAATTTTGGCAAGTATCAGTACTCCAGTAAATACTAGCAACCCAAATGCCGCCTTATATGCCGCCATTGGACAATCGCAAAACAATAGTTCGATTGACACAACGACCAATTGGGCAAATGCCCTTAAAAATAATCCTGCCGCGGCAGCCACTTTGACACAGGACAACCTCAACCTCTCCATCGTCAGCAATATCTCAACAACTGCCTGACGAGGGGACAAAGGGACAAAGGGGCTTGAGTTAATCCATTGTTATCTGAGTCGTGTTTTTTGTGTCATTCTTCTTGCCTGTCAAAAAAACTCAGGCACACTCAAAATTGGCGCCCTTCAGCACGTAAAAATAATTTATCTTATGATGCGTGAGAACCTTGCAATGTTTGTTAAGCATCTGCATTGACCTCACCATGATAGGAAAATGAACAATGAGCGCCCTTTTCTCCCCAATTTCACTGGGAAATCTTAAATTAAAAAACCGCATCGTGATTGCCCCGATGTGCCAATATTCAGCGGTCGATGGCCAAGCCACCGATTGGCATTTGATTCATCTCGGCGGTCTGTCTCTTTCAGGCGCTGGCTTATTAATCATTGAAGCAACAGCCGTGGAACCGATAGGCAGAATTTCTCCCGCAGATTTAGGTTTGTGGTCTGATGAAACCGAAGCAGCATTTGCTAAAGTATTGACGTCAATACGCCAATATTCCACGATGCCAATCGCGATTCAACTCGCCCATGCAGGTCGCAAGGCATCAAGCCAGGCGCCATGGGATGGTGGACAATTAATCTCTCCCGATCATGGCGGCTGGGAAACCGTAGCTCCTTCGCCAATTCCGCATGGGCCAACTGAAACGCCGCCCTTGGCCCTAAATAAAACAGGGTTGGATCGGGTCAAGCAAGCATTTGTCGATGCTGCAATTCGTGCACATCGCCTTGGTATCGACGCCATAGAGCTGCACGCTGCACATGGCTACCTGATGCATGAATTTTTATCTCCATTATCCAACCAACGTGACGATGAATACGGCGGCAGCTTAGAAAATCGCCTGCGTTTTCCGTTAGAAGTTTTTGATGCTGTAAAAGCTGCACTGCCAGAAAATTACACGCTAGGCATACGCATTTCTGCCAGCGACTGGGTCACAGGTGGCTGGGATGTTGAGCAAAGTATCGTGTTTACGAAAGCATTAGAACAACGTGGATGCTCATTCATCCATGTATCAAGTGGTGGCGTATCGCCTTTACAGCAAATTCCTTTAATACCTGGCTACCAGGTTGAATTTGCCGACAAGATCAAACAAACCACCTCGATGCCGGTCATCGCTGTCGGATTGATTACCGAGGCCGAACAAGCCGAAAGCATCGTCGCCAATGGTCAGGCAGATATGATAGGCATAGCCCGTGGAATTTTGTACGATCCGCACTGGCCTTGGCATGCTGCCGCCAAACTTGGCGCATCAGTAGACGCACCAAAACAATACTGGCGCTCTCAACCGCGTGATCAAAAAGCCTTATTTGGCGAAACGAAAATCGGCGCGCGATAAAATGAATTAGTTAGATACGGCCACAGATAACATGTACGACGCTATCTAACTGAGTGCTTAAAAACTGGATAGAAATACGTTTTTTCCTGATTTTTGCGCTATAAAGTTGCAAGAAAAATTCTCCGATAAATCGTCAATTTGATATGCTACTTTGTCGCAATTTCAAGCGTCGATCTATAACTGCCACTACTGCTAAGTACTTCTAAAACACTCGTAGTGAATACAAAAAAGCGGCTCCAGAAATTTCTGGCGCCGCTCTTCTTATATCAAAATCAGATCAACTGAATATTTGAAGGCGTTAGCTAACTCGCTTTGGTGCCTCAACGACACCACCTTTTTGAGACTTGGCGACTTGCATTGCCGTTGCGATTAATCCGCTCATATCACCCAGATTTGCAGGAACGATGATGGAATTATTGGTCTTCGCTAAATTCGCAAAAGCAGCAACATATTGTTCTGCCACCTTCAAATTCACCGCATCTTCACCGCCAGGTGATTGAATCGCTGCTGCTGTTTTACGTATCGCTTCAGCGCTTGCTTCAGCAATCGATAAAATTGCCGCTGCCTGACCTTGAGCACGATTAATCGACGCTTGTTTTTCACCTTCTGATTTGGCGATAGACGCTTCGCGCTCACCGGTAGCGATATTAATTTGTTCTTGCTTTCGGCCTTCAGAAGCTGCAATCAAAGCACGTTTTTCGCGTTCAGCGGTAATTTGCGCCTGCATCGCATGCAAAATTTCTTTTGGTGGCGTCAGATCTTTGATTTCATAACGTAAAACTTTGACGCCCCAGTTTGCAGCTGACTCATCAATTGCACTAACAATCGTAGTATTAATGTGATCGCGCTCTTCAAAAGTTTTATCTAATTCCATTTTACCGATCACAGAACGCAACGTCGTCTGCGCTAATTGCGTAATCGCGGCGATGTAATTCGATGAGCCGTACGAAGCACGCATCGCATCTGTAATCTGGAAATATAAAATACCATCGACCTGCAATTGCGTATTGTCCCGGGTAATACACACTTGCGGCGGCACATCCAGAGGGATCTCTTTCAAGATATGTTTATAAGCAATACGATCGATGAACGGTACAACGATATTCAAACCAGGACCTAAGGTGCTGTGATATTTACCCAATCGTTCAACCACCCAGGCGTGCTGTTGCGGCACGACGTTAATCGTTTTAAAGACAAAAACGACGGCCAACACAAACAGCACCAGAGCAACGCTACCAATACTTTCCATATATCCACCTTATTGTTATTTGAAATTTATACCAAGCTCGACTAAATTCTTACTTCAAAAAAGAACCTATCTTGTTGATAGCTTGACGATCAATTTACTACCTTGCACTTCCTGAATCACATATTGTCCAGGTTCACCACTTCCATGATGCATTTCCACATCCCACATTGCTCCACGGTAGGAAGCACGCGCCGTAAAATTCCCATTTCCTTGTTCATTCCATTGCGGCACTTCGATAATCTGACCTATATCCATATTCACATTCGGATCTCGCGCCGCATCGACATTCCCTTTCCAGCCATATTTACTAGAGTGCAAAGCTATCGTCGCCACTGATCCTACAATGCCAGCCACGATCAGTTGAACTGAAGTGCCAAAACCAATCAGGGCAGATAATGCCCCAGCAATCATGCCTAATGAAATCATTAACAGATAAAAAGTTCCGCTAAATAATTCCAAGATAACGACCACACCAGCCAGCACCGCCCAGGTCATCCATGCGCTCATACCCTGCCCCTTATCATTATATTTAATGCATTACATTATGATCCCTAACGGGACTGAAGTCATCGGTTATATTTTGAAAATTTAGCCGTGATCGTCAGATTATCAGGACTAAAAAGTAGTGAGCATTTCAATACAAACATGCCCGTTGCGCACGACCACGCGATCAAAAATAGACGACTGAAAACAAAAAAAAGCCTGCAAATTCAGATTTGCAGGCTTATCTCATTTAAGAAAGAACAATAAGCAATGAAGAATCTAAAGCTAACCCAACGCCACAATCAACACATTCAATCAGGCGCTTGTACTAAAAAGACTTCCTATCGAAACACTTCCCTCAACATTGGCGGCAACCAATTTCAAAAAGGACTGAAGGTCAGCTTGATGAGGATTGCCACCACTGCTCTTCACTAGACTATTGAAAGAGCTTTGTAATGCTGATGCTGAGGAGCCAGATGAATCATTGCTTGTTCCAAACAAGCTATCAGAAGAACCGCCGCTATTTCCTAAATTCGTAATCAATTGCTGAATGCTTGATTGCAGACTAAAAGTCGGACTGGACTTATCTAACTTAACCGGTGCTGGCGCAGAAGAAGACTGTCCGGAAGACAAACCAAGTAACTGTGCGAGATTCGCCCCACTGACGCTATCAGTACTACCCGATGAAGTACCAAGCAAAGCCGACAGATCAGTATTACCTGAATTTTGTTTAGCTAACCCCGGTAGAGCGTTCAATAGGCTGCTGGTAAAGTTAGACGAAGACTGCTGGCCGCTCGATGACAATAAAGTCGTCAAATCAATGTTTGGATTAATTTGTGATAAAGCTTGCGCAATTGCAGCAGACAAAGCACTGCCGTTTGCACTCGATGATGACGTTGCTGACGTCGCGGCTACGCTATCAGAAGACGCGGGCGAGACAGTGGCAGTCGATACAGTATTGGTTGCTGCCCCTAAAGCACCGACGGTCTGGTAATTTCCGGCACCCAATGAAGAAATTGACACCTTGTACTCCTAATTTGTAAGGCAATAATATGGCGATCTGCTTCATTCTCTATGTAGTACGTCGAAAATGAAATGGCATATTGCCTATTTGTTACACAGTTATACAAAATTCAGAAAAAAATAGCAAAAAAAATGCCATTAACGACGAAACTACAAGTGCTACCGGATTAAAGCGCAAGATGCTCTAAAAAGTATTTCGCATGGAGCGCGGTTTGGCGCGGATCCTCCATTATTGGCACGTGCCCGATTCCCGGCAATATAATTTTATAACTTCCTGTTAAATGTCGATTTAAATAATCTGCGTCGGCAACATTCAAAATCTGATCCTGATCACCCCAAATAATCAGCGCTGGCACCTTGATACTATCAAGATGTCCACTCTGGTCAATATCTGCTGCGATATCGGCAAATATTTTTTTATCGATGTCAAAACGTGCGATTTTTTTATCTGCAAGCAAATTAAAAAATGGCCTGGGCACATACGGCGGCTTACTCATACAA
This sequence comes from Cognatundibacterium jejuense, assembly GCF_014284255.1. GTDB lineage: Bacteria > Pseudomonadota > Gammaproteobacteria > Burkholderiales > Burkholderiaceae_D > Undibacterium > Undibacterium jejuense. Next base: position 310,499 of record NZ_JACOFV010000001.1, on the reverse strand, counting down.
AATTCTATTAAGCGTTGAAAATCTTCCTTATTTTTAACATCCACCAAAGGATTCAGATCGCGGCTATCAACGATATTCTCTAAGACGCCAGGCTTGATTTCAGCGCCAGCGGCACTGATTAAGACCAACGAAGAGACGATCTCTGGATATAGATGAGCGAGGCGCAAAGCGATTGCTCCCCCCATAGAATGACCAACAATATGAACCTTGCTTACATTAAGAGCCTGTAATAACTTATACACACGGTTGGCTTGGCTATGAACCGAATAATCGACCTCAAAATCCTGATTATTTTCACCATGACCGGGCAAATCCGGAATCAACATAGGCAGTGATGTCGCCAAATGTCTGGCAAAACCAGACCAGATGTCTTTTTCCGCACCAAACCCGTGTAACATCAACAGCACGCCACCAGATTGATTTACGAGAGACCCAGTATTACTACATAAGTAAGATATATCACCACCTTCAAGCGCAATGTTTTTCTTTATCAGACCAGCTTTTTGATATTCAACACGAATAGCATCATCAAAAATCTTTGTCAGAAATCGCTTAAATGCTTGTTTAATGAGAATAAACATAGAATATATTTCTAGTAAAAATAGAGCGTGAATATCCGCTTTGAGATAAAAGCTTCAGACATATACAAGCTACTATGCACTGATTGGTGCAAAAAATATAGCTAATATGGCATCTTCTATCAGATCGGTTAAAATTTGCGCCCACCAACAGCCAATGACAGCCAATTAAAACGGCGCACAAGCAATAAATAGTCATGTCAAAACAATTAAAGAACGCCGATTTATTTGCAGATGCAGATTGGCTAGCCTGGTTCGATGGATCAGCAAAACCCAATCCAGGTACATGCCGCCTGGCTTGTATCTTAAAAGGAAAAAACGGCGAACATTTTAGCCGCTCCCAACACATAGGCTACGGTGACAGCAGTGATGCAGAATACCAAGCCCTGATTGCCGCCTTGACACTCATTAAGCAACATGTCAACCCGTCGCAAGCAGAAAGCGTGTTATTGAGAGGTGATAGTCAAGTTGTAATCCATGATGTTTTAGGACCAGAAGCAAAGGCTTCGGCACGACTCGTTGAGTACAGGCAGAAGGCGCAGGCATTGCTCTCGCTGCTTCCGGCAGTGCGCCTTAAATGGATCCCACGCCATAAAAACACGGAGGTTGACGCACTCATGCGTAACAATATTGATATCAAAAACTGAAAAGCATTCACGTATTACGAAATAAATTAGGTTTTTCATCACAGCTGTGAGCAAATTCTTACGCAAGCGTTTGATTATTCAGCATAAATTCTTCATACAGCAAGCAAGGCTAGCGGCTTTCCGGTAAAATCGCGCCCATGAATCCTTTGCCAAAAAATCTTTTCTCTTTCCCGCGCTTCCGCTCTGATGTCGGCGGGAGCAACACAGCCCCTTTCTTACCCATGTCACGCGCCGAAATGGACAAGCTGGGCTGGGATAGTTGCGACGTTATTTTAGTCACGGGTGACGCCTACATCGATCACCCTAGCTTCGGTATGGCCTTGATCGGTCGCTTGCTTGAACATCATGGCTTTAGAGTTGGTATTATCAGCCAGCCTGATTGGCAATCTGCCGATGCTTTCCGCGTCCTCGGTAAGCCAAATTTATATTTTGGCGTCACGGCGGGCAATATGGATTCCATGGTAAATCGCTATACGGCTGACCGCAAAATCCGCTCAGAAGACGCATACACGCCCGATGGTGATCGCACCAAGCGCCCCGACCGTGCGTTGGTGGTTTACGCACAACGCGCACGTGAGGCATTCCCTGATGCAAATGTCGTCATAGGTAGTATTGAAGCGAGCCTGCGTCGTATTGCGCACTACGATTACTGGTCAGACAAAGTTCGCCGTTCTGTGCTGCCTGATTCTAAAGCGGACATTCTGTTATTCGGCAATGCCGAACGCGCATTAATTGATCTGACTCATCGTCTTGCACAAGGCGAAGCAATCAAAGACATCCGCGATTTACGTGGCACTGCATTCATGGTACCGCGTGGCTGGTTGCCAGATGACGATTGGACTGAAATCAATTCGGTCAAAATCGATACTCCAGGCAAACTCGAAGCGCATACCGACCCCTATGCAATGACGCCAGAAAAAGACGCGAAGTGCGCAACTGGTGATGATGCCAAAATAGTAACGTCTGAAGCCCCGGCGGTCAACGTAGTGCAACAGCAAGCCATTCGCATCATGAGCCGTGAAGAACGACAACTGATGCTCAAGAACAAGCAACATAAGTCAGTAATCCGCCTGCCTTCGTTTGATGAAGTCAAAGACGACGCTGTGATGTATGCCCATGCCTCCAGAGTATTCCATCTGGAAGCCAATCCGGGCAATGCCAAGGCGCTGGTGCAAGGACACGGCGACCGTGATGTCTGGCTCAACCCGCCGCCGCTGCCATTAGCAATGGATGAAATGGATGGGGTGTATGACCGCGCCTATGCACGTGCACCACATCCGGCGTATGGCAAAGCCCGCATTCCTGCGTGGGAAATGATCCGCTTCTCAATCAACATCATGCGTGGCTGCTTTGGTGGATGTACGTTTTGCTCGATTACTGAGCACGAAGGTCGCATCATTCAAAGCCGCTCTGAACCGTCAATTTTGCGTGAGATTGAAGAAATCCGCGATAAAGTCAAAGGCTTTACCGGCACCATTTCGGATCTGGGCGGCCCAACAGCCAACATGTACCGTCTGGCCTGCAAAGAAAAAAAAATCGAAGAATCATGCCGTCGTTTGTCTTGCGTCTATCCATCAATTTGCTCCAATCTCGGCACTGATCACAGTAAATTGATTTCGATCTACCGCAAAGCCCGCGCCATTCCCGGTGTGAAGAAAATCCTGATCAGCTCAGGTTTACGCTATGACCTTGCCGTCAGATCACCAGAATACGTGAAAGAGCTGGTCACCCATCATGTTGGTGGTTTGCTGAAGATTGCGCCAGAACATACTGAGTCCGATACTTTATCGAAAATGATGAAGCCCGGCATCGGCAGCTACGATGAATTCAAACAAATGTTTGAAAAGTACTCCAAAGAAGCGAACAAAGAACAGTATCTAATCCCATACTTCATTGCCGCTCATCCTGGTTCGACCGATGAAGATATGGTCAATCTGGCGATTTGGCTCAAGAAAAATGATTTTAAACTGGATCAGGTGCAAACCTTCATGCCAACCCCAATGGCATTGGCGACCACCATGTACCATACACGCAAAAATCCGCTCAAGAAAGTGACAGCAGATTCAGAGGTAGTAGAAACAGCGCGTTCGGGCAAAATTCGTAAATTACACAAAGCCTTGCTACGTTATCATGCGCCAGAAAACTGGGAAATCATCCACGAAGCGCTGGTACGCATGGGGCGCCGCGATTTGATAGGCAGCGGCCCACGCCATTTGATTCCGGCACGTCAACCAGTGATTCCAATCACGATTGAAGAAAGTGGCGTTGCCAATGGCCGCAGGATAGCTGCGCCAAAGATCAATACTTTTGGTAAAAAGCCGGTCACCCACGGCAAGACGCCAACGGCAGCAAAGTCAGTCACAGCACCCGCCCGCCCAGGTCTGGCTTACAAATCATCAAAGCCCAAAGCGGCACCAGCAAAATCCGGGCGTCGTTAATGATTCACTAACGCGTTCTGAGTAAAATGTAAAACACCATGAAAAGCTGCGCATTCGACGCAGCTTTTTTTATAAGCGCAGATATTTCATCCGCTTTGCTGATGTAAAATCAACCGATCGGTTTATACGCATTTTTTTACACCTACCACCTGGAGGCAGTATGAAACACATGAAAACCGTTTTGATTTTAGAGCATACCGAAGAAGTTTTCGATAAGCTTACCTGCGATGTCTGTGGAGCCGAGTCCTTATGGGATGAAAACTGGAGCGACAAAGAACACGAGAAAATCAACACCACCATCTCAATGGAAGAGGAAGAGTCCCTTCCCAGCGGCGGTTCCGCCAAAATCACGCAATACCATATCTGCCCTTCTTGCTTTAAAACACATTTAGCAAAATGGCTAGAAAGTCATCGAAAGGCTCAACCAACTGTAGCCAGCTCGCTCTGGTAAAACACAATCCCACCTCTTTTCAAGGATAGGACAGCGCGTATTGACAAAGTATAGGCAAAAGTATCGGCAACTACCTTGCAGCTGAGGTTATAATGCAAGGTTTTATTGCATTAGAAAAGCGACATTATGGAAGCCGAACGCCTCAATAGCCTGTCCTCCCTGCTTGCCGACCTGACGGTCCGCGAAGCTGAACTTCGGAGGTATCTTTGACTTCGATATCAAGTCAGAGAAACTAGAACAAGTTAACGCCGAATTAGAAGATCCTAAAGTTTGGGATGATCCTAAACGCGCCCAAGATCTGGGCAAAGAAAAAAAATCCTTAGAAGCGATTGTTGACACGCTCAACAAAGCCAATGCAGGTTTACGCGATGCCAACGATTTATTCGAGATGGCACGTGAAGAAGCCGATGACGATACTTTAGAAGCAATCGAAATCGACGCCCAAGATTTGCGCGGCTTGGTTGAAGGCATGGAATTCCGCCGGATGTTTAACAATCCAATGGATCCAAACAACTGCTTTATCGACATTCAAGCTGGTGCTGGCGGTACTGAGGCCCAAGATTGGGCATCCATGTTGTTGCGCCAATACCTGCGCTATTGCGAACGCAAAGGCTTTAAAGTTGAGATTCTGGAACAATCCGATGGTGACGTTGCCGGTATCAAAACCGCAACCTTAAAAGTGGAAGGCGAATACGCCTATGGCTTCCTACGCACAGAAACGGGCGTTCATCGTCTGGTGCGTAAATCGCCGTTTGACTCCAACAATGGCCGTCATACTTCATTCTCCAGCTTGTTTGTGTATCCAGAAGTGGATGACTCGTTTGAGATCGATATCAACCCAGCAGACGTACGTACCGATACCTATCGCGCGTCCGGTGCCGGTGGTCAACACATTAATAAGACCGACTCTGCGGTGCGTTTAACGCATGGCCCGTCCGGTATTGTTGTGCAATGCCAGAACGATCGCAGCCAACATCGCAACCGTGCAGAAGCGTGGGAAATGTTGAAAGCAAAATTGTTTGAGCTGGAATTGCGCAAACGTATGAGCGAAAAACAAAATCTAGAAGATTCCAAAACCGACGTCGGCTGGGGTCATCAAATTCGTTCTTATGTGCTTGACCAATCGCGCATTAAAGATTTGCGTACTGGTTTCGAGACAGGCAACACCAAAGCAGTACTCGACGGTGATATTGATGAATTTATTGCGGCATCCTTGAAGCAAGGCGTTTGATCTACCTATTCGTGAGCGCATTGCCGAGTCACTCAGCATAAGAAACATCAATGCGACAGGCGCGCTCACCAGCAACAATAATCGATGGGCAAGCTGCCCAATAAACTGAGAAACTGAGAGAAATCTTATGTCAGAAATAAACAATCAAAGCACTGCCAGCGAATTGCCGGTTGATGAAAACTCCATCATCGCGGAACGTCGTGCCAAGCTCGACGCCATTCGCGCCAAAGGCATTGCTTTCCCGAACGACTTCCGCCCTACGCATAAAGCTGCAGACTTGCAAGCGCAATACGGCGACATCGCTCGTGAAGAATTAGAAGCACTGAACGTGCAAGTCAGCGTTGGCGGCCGTATGATGCTCAAGCGTGAAGCAGGTAAAAAGGCCGCTTTCGCGACATTGCAAGACGCATCCGGTATCCGTGCTGATGGTCGTATTCAGCTCTACGTCACGACCGACAAGACTGGCGAAGCAGAAATGGAAGCCTTCCGCCACTACGATCTGGGCGATATCCTCGGTATCGAAGGCGTTTTGTTTAAAACTAAAACGGATGAACTCACGATCAAAGTCACAACGTTGCGTTTACTGACTAAATCCTTGCGCCCTCTGCCAGATAAATTCCACGGTCTGGCAAATCAAGAGACCAAATACCGTCAGCGTTACGTTGACCTGATCATGAGCGAAGACACACGTCGCACATTCAAGGCGCGTACTGCCGCAATGAGCTCCATCCGTAACTTCATGGCCAGCCATGAATTTATGGAAGTAGAAACACCAATGTTGCACGTCATCCCTGGCGGCGCTGCTGCAAAACCATTCATCACGCACCACAATGCGTTAGATATGGAAATGTACCTGCGTATCGCACCAGAGTTGTATCTGAAGCGTCTGGTAGTCGGTGGCTTTAATCGCGTCTTTGAAGTCAATCGTAACTTCCGTAATGAAGGTGTATCGCCACGCCACAATCCAGAATTCACGATGATGGAATTCTATGCAGCCTACGTTGATTACAAATGGCTGATGGACTTCACTGAACAAGTCATTCGCAAAGCAGCTGAAGATGCGCACGGCACTGCTGTATTGACGTATCAAGGTAAAGAGCTGGATTTATCCAAGCCATTTGAACGCCTGACGATCGTTGGTGCGATCAATAAATATGCGCCACACTACACCAATGAACAATTGCATGATGCAGAATTCATCAAAACAGAATTGTTGAAATTTGGCGTCAAACCTTTCGCCACAGCAGGTCTGGGCGCATTGCAATTGGCCTTGTTTGAAGAAACCGCTGAAGCACAATTGTGGAACCCAACCTACATCATCGACTACCCTGTCGAAGTATCGCCACTGGCACGTGCATCTGACACGACACCTGGCATTACTGAGCGCTTTGAATTATTCATGACAGGCCGCGAAATTGCGAACGGCTTCTCAGAGTTGAACGATGCAGAAGATCAGGCAGCACGCTTCCAGGCACAAGTTGCCGCTAAAGAAGCGGGCGACGACGAAGCCATGTTCTACGACGCCGACTACATCCGCGCCCTCGAATACGGCTTGCCTCCAACCGGCGGTTGCGGTATCGGCATTGACCGTTTGATGATGTTGATTACCGACTCACCAAATATCCGTGACGTGATCCTGTTCCCTCACCTGCGCCGCGAAGACTAAGCCAAATCCGCAGAAAATAAACAGGGTAAAACATACTCCTACCCTGTATAAAAAAATGCCCGCATGATCTCTATGACATGTGGGCATTTTTTTAAAAATTAGGGGGAGTATGCATTCATCAACGGTAAAGTCAATCTGATATATAGGCTAGCATATAGGTTAATCAGCTCACCCAACATCAAGACCTGTTTGCCGCAGCAAAGTATTAGTCACGGTAGAATCCACCCTTCCAACACACCAATAAGAATCTTCATCTACCCACTATGCCAACAACCCACCCACTGAAAAAACTTCTTCACTACGCGAAGCAATATCGTTCCGACTTTCGTCTTGCCGCACTGTATTCGGTGTTGAATAAATTTTTCGATATCCTGCCAGAAGTCCTGATTGGCGTTGCGGTGGATATTGTCGTCAATGGCGATAAAAGTTTTTTAGCAAAACGTGTACTAGGCGGATTCGGCATAGTCGACACATGGCATCAATTGATTTTTTTGGGGCTCGTCAACGCTCTGATATGGGGTGGCGAATCGTGGTTTGAGTATCTGCTGTCATTGAAATGGCGAAAACTCGCGCAAAATTTGCAGCATGATTTGCGCCTTGATACGTACGACCATGTGCAAAAGTTGGAAATGGCTTATTTCGAAAATCAACGCACCGGGAATCTGATGTCGATCTTAAATGAAGACATCAACCAAATGGAGCGTTTTTTAAATGGCGGCGCAAATCAAATCATTCAGGTCGTCTGTTCTTCCATTATGGTGAGTGCCGTATTCTTTGCACTGCAGCCGTCACTGGCAGTAATTTCCTTGTTGCCAGTACCGGCTATTTTGTTTGGTGCATTCTGGTTTCAAAAGCGCTTAGCACCTCGCTATGCGGAAGTGCGTGAAGCGGCAGGCGATGTCAGTGCCAGACTCAATAATAATTTGCTCGGTCTGGCTACGATCAAAGCATTTGCGACAGAGGATTTTGAGAAAAGTCATATCGCCGAAGCCAGCAATAATTATCGCGAAGCAAACGCCAGAGCCATCGCCATCAGCTCTGCAATCACCCCTGTCATTCGCATGGCGATTTTGGCTGGCTTTACCGCTACGCTGGTCTATGGCGGCTGGCTGACTCTGCACGGCGATTTAGCAATCGGCGCGTATTCTGTTCTGGTGTACCTGACGCAACGTTTATTGTGGCCAATGACAGGACTGGCAGATGTAGCCGATATGTATCAACGGTCCATGTCTGCGATAGACCGCGCTATGAATCTGCTCGATACCAAGATCAGCATCAGTTATGAAGGCCAACACCTGACTCCAGCAACGGTCAAAGGCGAACTGCGATTTGAAAATGTTGGCTTTTCTTATGGTGACCAAATCACTTTACAAGACATCAATTTGCGCATCCCCGCTGGCAAAACAGTTGCCTTTGTTGGCTCCACTGGCTCGGGTAAATCAACGCTGGTGAAGTTACTACTGCGGTTTTACACACCACAACATGGACGGATTTTGCTTGATGGCATACCGACCGATAGCTTGAACTTACAAGATTTACGGCGCGTGATTGGTTATGTCGCCCAAGATAGCTTTTTAACCGATGGAACGATTGCTGACAATATTGCTTACGGTATGGATCACGTCAGCGACGAAGCAATTGCCGCTGCGGCACAAGCTGCCGAAGCGAGCGAATTCATCAACAAATTGCCATTGGGTTTTGCGACCCGGATTGGAGAGCGCGGGCAAAAATTGTCTGGCGGTCAGCGTCAGCGTTTAGCGTTGGCGCGAGCCATCCTCAAAAATCCGCCAATTTTGATATTGGATGAAGCAACCAGTGCGGTTGATAATGAAACAGAAGCAGCGATACAACGCAGTCTGGATGTAGTAAGTCGTCATCGCACAACGATCGTCATTGCCCACCGATTATCGACAGTTCGACAGGCAGATTGCATCCATTTACTGGAAGGAGGCCGCATTATTGAAAGCGGAACACACGATGAATTACTTTCACTTAATGCTGGTTATGCCAGCTTATGGCGACTCCAGACTGGCGAAAAACAGTTGCAGCAGTAGCAAAAAATTAAATATCGCGCTATCATGCGCGGTTTATACATTTCGTTACATTGCGCATGAAGACCAGAATCAAAGCCGCCATCGCTGGCAGCATCATTACTCTGACAGGATTTGTCGCCTACCAAGCAATCCGTCATGTGTCGAAAATGCCAGCCCCAAGTGCAGAAGCAGTCAAACTCCACCTGAAGCCATTTCATGTTGATCCGACGTGGGTAAAGTCTGGTACGCCAAATTTCCGGGCAAATGAATTTTTCAAATCTAGCGACGGCACAATCAGCTCTGGGATATTTGAGTGTGACGCTTCGACGTTTGAATGGCATTACCAATTTGACGAGGCGGTCTACATTCTTGATGGCAGCGTTCACCTCAACTACCAAGGCAAAGAATTTACAGTCAATGCCGGTGAAACTGTGCTATTCCGCGCTGGAACGGTTGCTGTTTGGAATGTCCCAGATCACGTTCGTAAAAGCTGGACTATCTACGATGCTGGCAAGCCCGCACGCGGGCTCGCCAAGATTTTGCAATAAAAATGTAACAAAATTGAAATTAGCTAACCGTTTTAGCTAACGCCAAAGCACTGAGGAAGGCATTTTCAACCCGGCCACTGCCTTCCAGCCCTGCTGCGAACCAGTCGCCACAGACGCCGACTTTGCGCTTAGCATCCCACATGCAGTCTTGAGGCAATGGATGTTCAGCTTGCGCAAAACGCCAGCGATGTACGACAGCATGGATAGGCTGTATCCAGGAGCCAGTTGCCTCGTGAAATGCTTTGAGCAATTTTTCTTTGGCACGTTCCGGCTCTTCTTCCAGATGCTCAATGCTCCAGGCTTGTGATGCATGAGCAACCCATCGCTCCCCTGCTCTGTGCTCAGGCTTTGACGTATCTCTGGCAATCCATGACAAACGAGATTGATTGACCCAAGCGCCGCCATAGGGCAAGTCTAGCGATGTCTGAAAACCCAACATCAGCGCCCAGCACGGTGCCAACTTCGCTTTATTTGCTTGCGCTTCAAACTTTGGAAACTCATGCAACAAAGCTGCGGCCTGATCAGCAGGAATTGCCAGAATTACTGCATCAAATGGACCTGCAGAAGCAGGAATGCAAACGGTATCGGCTTGCACTTTCAGAAGCCACTGATCGCCATAAGCTTCTAAAGCCATAACTTGCTGCTCTTTTCTGACATCCAGACCATGCGCAAGTTGTTTGCCCAACGCATTCATACCAGGTGTCGCGACATAGCGTGTTGCTGACTTCCCTGCAGGCTTTACGGTTCCATGATCGAGAGAAACTAATTTCTCATCCCAGGCTGTGACCCAGCCAGATTTTTTCCAATCGCTAATTTCTTTTTTAAATCGATCTGTACTTGCCGTGAAATATTGTGCACCATGGTCAAATCCACCTAACTCAGTTTGGCGGGTACTCATACGACCACTTACTCCAGCGCTTTTTTCATAGACGGTCACATGGTGACCTTGCGATTGTAATTGGCGTGCTGCGGTCAAACCAGATAATCCTGCCCCTACGACGGCGATATGCATATGTAATTCCTCATTTGAGACAATAAAAAACGCCCGCGACAATCTCTGTGCGGGCGTTATGTTCAATTAAAAAACATTGTTTGCTACTCTTCATTCTGTTCTGCTGGCCAATCACGAATGTAGGCTTTAAGCATTTTATTTTCGAAACTTTGCGCTTCAAGCACTGCTTTGGCGACGTCATAAAATGAAATCACGCCCAGCAAGGTTTTAGCATTCATGACTGGCAGATAACGTGAGTGTTTTTCCAGCATCATGCGACGTACTTCGTTAACTTCGGTCTCGGGCGTGACGGTAATCGGATGATCATCCATATATTTACGCACAGTACCATTCCCCAGCGCGCCATTATTGGAGTGAATCGCACGGATCACCTCACGGAAGGTCAAAATACCGGCGAGATCACCGTACTCCATGACAACCAGAGAGCCTATATCTTTTTCTTCCATCACACTCACGGCTTCAGTGATCGGCGTGTCCGGTGTAATAGTAAAAAGAATATTGCCCTTTACCTGGAGTATTTCAGAAACTTTCATGGCATGCTCCTCCTGTTTTCTGTGTTTTATGAAACTGTATTCCAATGTATCGTAAGCGATGCAAAAAATCCAGCATGTTCACACTTTTTCCTACCGAAAACACAATTTCATTTTGCGACGTTAATGGTAGCATTGCGGCATCACAATTTGGAGATACCAGTTTATGAGCGGCCCACACTATCCCGGCTTTGATACCCTGTCCTTGCACGCAGGTGCAGCACCTGACCCGGCAACGGGCGCCCGGGCAACGCCGATTTACCTCACTTCATCTTACGTTTTTAAGGATTCAGATCAGGCGGCGTCTCTATTTAATATGGAACGTGCTGGCCATGTGTATTCGCGCATTTCAAATCCAACTAATGCCGTACTGGAAGAACGCATTGCAGCATTAGAAGGTGGCGTCGCCGGGATTGCCGTTGCGAGCGGACAGGCAGCCATGCATCTCGGTCTGTCAACCATAGCTGGAGCAGGCTCACATATTGTTGCCTCGCGTGCTTTGTACGGTGGGTCACAAAATTTGTTGGCTTACACCCTGAAACGTTTCGGCATAGAAACTACCTTCGTCGATCCGCGTGATTTGAAAGCGTGGCGCAATGCAATTCGTCCGAATACCAAAGCATTATTCGCCGAGACCTTAGGCAACCCAGGATTAGACGTGTTGAATATTCCTGCCGTTGCTGCCATCGCACATGAAAACTATCTGCCACTGATGGTTGACTCGACGTTTACGACACCGTATTTACTTCGTCCTTTTGATCTTGGTGCGGATCTGGTATTCCATTCAGCAACAAAATTTTTGTGCGGTCATGGTACGGCCATCGGTGGCTTGCTAGTCGATGGCGGCACCTTTGACTGGCAAGAAGCCTATGAAAAAACGGGGCGTTTTGGTGAATTATGTGAACCCTATGACGGTTTCCATGGCATGGTATTTACTGAAGAATCAACCGTAGCAGCGTTTTCTTTACGGGCGCGCCGTGAAGGCTTGCGAGACTTTGGTGCGTGTATGAGCCCACACAATGCTTTTGCGATTTTGCAAGGCATAGAAACCTTAGGCTTGCGCATGGACAGACATGTCGCCAATACCCGTAAAGTGGTCGAGTTCCTAGCTTCCCACCCAGCAGTGGCGTCGGTATCCTATCCAGAATTGCCTTCACATCCTGATTACGAACTGGCGAAAACCTTGTTACCAAAAGGTTGTGGCGCGGTATTTTCATTTAATCTCAAAGGTGACCGCGCCGCAGGTCAGCGCTTTGTCGAATCACTCAATATTTTCTCGCATCTGGCGAATGTTGGCGATGCCAAATCACTGGTCATCCACCCGGCCTCTACCACCCATTTCCGTGTCCCATCAGAGCAACTCAGTGCGTCAGGCATTACAGAAGGTACCATGCGATTATCCGTCGGCCTAGAAAATGTAGACGATTTGATTGAAGATTTGACCCGTGGCTTGAAAGCAGCCCAGAAAGGAGCCTGAGATGTTATTTCAAGTCAATCAGCAAGAAGCCTATTCCTATACTGGCGGCAAATCTCTGAACCCAGAACTACCAACTGTTGTCTTCATTCATGGCGCCCAAAATGACCACTCGGTCTGGGCACTGCAAAGCCGTTATTTTGCACACCATGGCTATAACGTCCTTGCAGTTGATCTGCCTGGACATGGCCGCAGCAAGGGCGCTGCCCTGACTTCCGTCGAGCAGATGGCAGACTGGTTGATCGCTTTATTAGATGCAGCGCACATCCCTGAGGCAACCTTGGTTGGGCACAGCATGGGATCATTGATTGCTATGGAAACCTGCGCCAAAGCGAAAGATCGCGTAAAACGTTTGTGCTTGTTGGGGACAGCCTATCCAATGAAAGTTTCTGATACGCTACTCAATGCAGCGCGTGACGAGGAGCAGACAGCGATCGATATGGTCAACATCTGGTCACACACTTCTATTGCACACAAGCCGTCATTTCCCGGCCCAGGTTTCTCTGTGCTCGGCGGCAGTCAGCGACTGATGCAAAGAATGTCCAAAATCAATCCTGACAAACTATTTTATACCGATTTCTTCGCCTGCAACGCCTACACAAATGGCGAAACAGCAGCACAAACCGTGCAATGTCCGACCTTATTTTTGATCGGCAAAAAAGACATGATGACGCCACCGAAAGCGACAGCTACGCTGACCAAGATCATCTCCCACGGCAAAACTGTGATGTTGGATAACTGTGGACATTCAATGATGTCAGAGCAAGCAGAAGCGGTACTCAATACCTTACTCCAATTTGTAAAGGCGTAAGCGGATGGCGATGACATTTGAAAGTTGGGCGCTTTTCACCGCCACCGAAGCAGCGATGTCCTTATCACCAGGACCAGCGGTGATGATGGTGGTGGCGTATGGTATTGCACGTGGGTGGCAAAAATCGCTGTTTGTGACGCTGGGTATTCTGGTCGGTAACGCGATATTTTTTACTCTCTCGGCGACCGGTCTCGGTGGCGCGTTATTGGCATCTCCCTACATCTTCATGGGGATTAAATACCTTGGCGCGGCTTATCTGGTATATCTGGGTTTATCTGCGATTTTTGGCAGGCCATCGCCAATCACGCTCTCTCGTATCGACGATCAGCCCGAATCGGGAAAGGCAATTTTTGGCAAAGCCTTGATGCTGCAGCTGACCAATCCCAAAAGCATGCTAACATTTGTCGCGATTTTGCCGCAATTTATTGACCCTTTGCAACCGATCGGCATACAAATGTTGATACTCGCCGGATGCTCTATCATTCCAGAATTTTTTATCTTACTCGGATACGGGATATTAGCAAGCAAGGCGAGTCATCTGGCGACGCAGGAAAAATACGCATTGATCACCGAACGTATCGCTGGCACCCTTGTACTGACTGCAGGGGTTCTTATCGCAGTAGTTTAAACAATGCACCTCCGAACCGGTCAGTTCAGAGGTGCGCTTAAGTGACGTTCGTGGTCAATTATGTTTAAGACGCAATTGCGCTAAATAATCTGCCCGGAATTGCCGCAAGACGAAGTCTTTAAAATTATTTTCCTTAAGATTAGCCCATGCTTGCAAACGTGCAGCGGCCGATTGCTCTTTTGCAGCAGTGACCATCCCCTCGGTCACTTGAATCTTAGCTTCGGTCATCATTTCATAGCCATACAACTCCATAAAATCACGACACAAGTATTCGATAATTTCGATCTCCTGCATGCTTAATTGTTGTTTGAATTTATCTTTATTCGCCATCACTGGTGGAAAACTATTGGTTTCCCATAATGCCGATAACTGCGAAATTTGTTGCGCTTCCATTGAATGTGATACATCGAGCATTTCTGGCAAAAAGTCGATACCGAAAAACAAACAAATCCGGCGCAGTACGATTTCCTGGTTATTTAAAAAATCCTCATAACGTATCGTTAGAACGCGATCAGGATAATGAACCACCAGTTGTCGCGCGATTGTATGTGCCTCCACCCATGTCAAAGCATTCAAGGTTGAATCATAATCATGAATAATGGCGCGATTCATCGATGCCACCTGTGCCCTTGGATCTCGTACCACGTTGAGAAATAGCATGTCAGGAAAGAGACTGAGTAATTCATCGGCATAGCGGACACTGTCCAAAGACTTATCCATCACTACCGAGGCACCATGTTGCTCACCCGCCCTAAGCAACAACTCTCCTAATATGCGATGAACGCTACGCTGCTCATGCTGAATTTTTTCGAAAATCTCTACCGGATCGAAAACAATATCCTTCCACTTCACCATACTGACGGATTGCAAGCCGATGACATCGACAATAAGCTGAAAATATTGGCGGTCAACGGAAAGATCACCGTACTTTGCCAGTAAAGGCATGAAGTCGACAATATGCAAAGGATAGGGAGAATAAAATTGCGGGCTGTTATTGAGGCGCAAACGTAGAGCGTGGCTACCGCAGCGCCGCAGCGGTATCATCAAAACTGGCCGTGGTCTTTTTTGTTGGTTCACAATCTCTGGGCGACGAGTAATAACTTCTGCATCAAGCATGACTAACTCCGTTGTATGGTGTAGTTAAACGAAAGCACAGCCAGCTATCTGTCTTAGCAGCCTGTACTAAATGTCTTCAAAATACTCAAAGAAACGCCTGAAAAACTGTTCAACCTCAGCTACTTCTAAATGATTAATCCCCGCCGCTAATTGGCGCCCCCCGCCTTGCGGGAAAGAAGAACAAAATTCACTGGCAGGCTTCGCCTCGGGATGAGCGGAACGTACGCTCACAACGTAACCGCCAGTTGTTTTAGGAGTCAGCACCGCAAACGAAAATTCCCGCTGTTCTTCATGTAATTTATTTGCCAGCAGTCCGGAAATTCTTCTCGACCATGAAGCGTCTGGCAAAATATAAATAATGCTTTGCTTTCTGACTTCGACCGGATGCAAATCATTTAAATAAGTCAGCTCTTCTGCATAGGCAAATTGCAAAGCTAAAAAATGCGGAGAGCTGCGAATAAAATCGAATGGATTTGCAAACCGATGCACTTCGCGATACAACTCGGCTGGGTGTACGTGCAAATCGGACAACTGCTCACCATAGGCATTGTAATTAAGCAATTTGCCAAGTTCCTGCAATTGTCCCCGATCGACCCAGGTCAACCCCTGCTGCATACACATGCCATTTGCAGTGTGAATCAGATTGTCGCCAAATGCCGCAACAATGGCCCACATCACATAACGATCTTCCAGAAAACGACTGACTAAAATGCTGGTGCAAACATCTCTTGCTGCACTCCAATGCATTTCCAGACGTGGATGCTGAAAAGCTGACTTTGCTTCATGGTGATCAAAATACGTGACGAAGGCACCAGCGTCTAAATGTCGGCGCAAGGCATCCACATTGGTATCGAGTGAAATATCGAGTACGGTCAGATGATCACCCGCACGCACCTGGATTTTTTCTAGTAAAGCAATATCACGTTTGACACCGGTAACTTCAATGGCCTCTTGCGGGAATGCCATCCGCAGTTGATGCAAGGCGCAAATCCCATCTGCATCACCATTAAAGATGTCATAACAAACTGGCTTAGATTCGGAAATACTGTCCATGATAGGCCGCGCTCCGCTACTTGAGATAAGCTTGCCCCACAAGAAAATTAAACAATTGCTCAGCTGCGGCTTCGATAGTCGTGTTTTCGGTGTTGATTTCTAATGCTGGAGCTTGCGGCGCTTCATAGGGAGCGGAAATGCCCGTGAATTCAGGGATTTTTCCTTGTCGCGCTTTGACGTATAAACCTTTAGGGTCCCGTTCCTCACATTTAGAAACCGATGCACTAACGTACACTTCCAAAAATCGCTGCTCACCAATAATCGCTCGGGCCATCTCGCGATCCGCCTTATGCGGGGAAATTAAAGCGGTGATAGCTATCATGCCAGCTTCATTAAATAAATGTGCGACTTCTGCCGTACGCCGGATATTTTCCCGTCTGTCTGTGGCTGAAAAGCCTAAATCACTGTTTAGATGATGTCGCAAATTGTCGCCATCCAACACGGCGCTGTGATAGCCGCGCCTTATCAATAAATCATCCAACGCACATGCGATACTCGACTTACCAGAGGCACTTAGTCCCGTCAACCACAAGGTCACAGACACTTGCTGCAAAGAATGCTGTTTTACAGCTGAAGTCACGCTGGCGTTGTGCCAAGTGATATTTTCTGTATGAGCATTGGCGTTGGTCACAAAGCGACCAAACGTCTCACGTTTCACCTCTGCCGTCTTGGTATCGGCAAAAGTATTTACCAGGTTGAGAGATGTTTGCATGGCCAATACTCCAGTCAATTTCTTGAAATTGCGTTGCTATACCATTGCCTCTAATATTTAGACGACTGATGTTTTTTTCAGTCGTCTAAATCTAACTGAATGACTTCGCTAAAACTCATCCCAATCTTCCATCACCTGATTATGAGAATTAGATGCCTTTGTGTTGGCAAGACGTTTAATCTGTTTCAACGGTGGTGTACTTTTTACTTTAGATTCTGCTTTTTTGACTAAAGGAACAACTTTACGTACATCACTTTTTGGGACCGCTTCATGCGTGGCGTTTGCCAACACAGATCCTTGCTGATTACCTGCCAACTGGAAGGTACTGACCAAATCACTTAAATTGTCAGCTTGATCCTGTAAGGCGGTAGCCGCTGCAGCCGCCTCTTCGACTAAGGCCGCATTTTGCTGTGTAACGTCGTCCATCTGGACAATTGCTTCATTAATTTGTTCTATGCCTGCCGTTTGCTCCTGCGTCGCCAGCATAATTTCGCTCATGATACCCGTCACTTTTTGTATGCTTGTGACGATTTCTTCCATAGTAACGCCAGCTTGATCGACAAGTTTTGTGCCTGTTGCTACTTTATTGACAGAATCATCAATCAGCTTCTTAATTTCTCTGGCAGCTTCGGCAGAGCGTTGCGCCAGGCTTCGGACTTCGGAAGCAACTACCGCAAAACCACGCCCTTGCTCGCCGGCTCTGGCCGCCTCTACCGCCGCATTTAACGCCAAAATATTGGTTTGAAACGCAATACTATCGATGACGCCGATGATGTCGACAATTTTGTGCGAGGAATCGTTGATCGATCCCATCGTTTGTACAACCTCACTAACAACATGACCACCTTTGACAGCCACATCGGAAGCAGACATCGCCAACTGATTAGCTTGACGCGCGCTATCTGCATTCTGTTTCACGGTGGAGGTTAATTCTTCCATTGAAGAGGCGGTTTCTTCCAGCGATCCCGCTTGTTGCTCTGATCTGGAAGACAAGTCCATGTTGCCTGAAGCAATCTGCTTAGAAGCAGTAGCTATAGTCTCCGTACCAGTGCGAACCATGCCAACGATATCCGACAAACCATTGCGCATCGCATTCATGGCATACATCAGACTATGCTCATCGCCATGGTCTAACCGTATTTCCATACCCAGATCACCAGCGGCAATTTTTTCGGCAATTTGCACTGCATAGCGTGGCTCGCCACCCAATTGTTTCAATAAACTACGAACGATTAACCACGCGGCTAAAGTGCCTACCAATAACGCCAATACACCCAAGATAAGCATTGTGTTTCTGGTAGAAACATATTGATCCTCAGCTTCTTTGACTGCCACCTTATTTTGGCTTTCTTCGTCGTCAATAAATGCATTGATCAGATCCCACCACTTTTTTTGCACTGGGCGATATTCATAACGAAGATACTTATAGGCCTCTTCAGGTTGACCACCCAGAGCAAGCCCCATACCTTTCGCGATGTAAGGCTCGGACAAGGTTGCTTGCTCCTTCATTTCTTTCAGCAAGCTTAATTGCAGCGCTGTTGGATCAGCGTCTTTTTTCAACAAAGCTTCCAGTTGGTCAGCTGCATCGTGATATTTTTTTTGCTGATCCAAAATACGCTCATGCTCTATCTTCTTCCCTTCATCTTCTTTTAATAGGATCAAATTACGCAACGCAAGAGCCCGCTCCGTAACGGAAAGATACATGACCCGCGCAAATCGGGTCTCTTCATCATTAAATTTAACGATTTGATCCATGCGCGCATGCATCTGTTGCAAATTCATGATGCCTAAACCAAGTACTAACAGCAGAAAGCCGAGGACTAGCCCAAAACCTGCGATGAGGCGGGTCGACACTTTTGTATCTTCGATTTTCATGATTAATCCTAAGGCAGAAGAAGTAAGACAAAGAATAATAAGTAATTCAATTCAAACAAATGAGCATTCATTTTCCACATCAAAACACTATGACCTAAGCGAGAGACGCAACTATGAGCGCAAATTTGTTTCAAATAAGAATAGTGAATTTAATAATACTAAAATTTTATATAACAACAATATTTAATTGATAACATCGTTACAAAAATTCAAATAAATTTATCTGGCATTCAAAACGCTTCTTCTATCCACATTTGACAAGCGATTAATTTTTTTTCGATGACGTTCAATACCAAAAAGAATCTTTCCCAATAACAATAGTTCACGAAGACACAGTGTTCAACATTCTTATATCAATATTACGAATATGAATATGGAATGACCAAAAAGAGGAAAAAATATCGTTACGAAGGAAGGTCAAGCCAGAACTGAGAATGAATTAACATTCAAACTGAAGGTGATTTTGAGTTTAACGACGCCGTAATTTCTGGTGCGAACGTGAAGGCGTCAGATATTCTTTTCGCCAGATATAAACATAGAAAGGAATGATGAACTGCTGGTCAATCTGACATTCCCCGAAGAAAAGCGAGGGACGCATCAGATCAACCTGAAAGATTTGAAGCAACTTGATTATTTGAACTGATGCGCCATGCATATATGGGCAATACCTGCTTCCATAAAAATCTCGCCATCGCGCACAAAACCTTCTCTGGCATAAAATTTCTCGGCAGTTTGTTGCGCATTCAGACGCACTGCGGTGTCGCCACGCAACTTTGCCTGCCTCATCAGCAAGCGAAGAATATCTGCGCCAACCCCTAAATTACGGGCACTTCCCAACACGGCCATTCTGCCAATATGTCCGTCTGGCAATAAACGTCCTGTACCTATGGATTGTTGCTGTGCATCATAGGCTACGGCATGCAAACATTGTGCGTCCATCACATCCCATTCCAACTCGGCGGGTATTTTTTGCTCTACGACAAAAACCGCATATCGCACCGCCTGCGCGTCTTTTTGTAAAGTACTCCAATCTCCGAGGACAATATTTACGCCTGAATTCAAAGTTGTCATGTCAATTTCCTCCCGAGGGTTTGATGATTTCCAGAGTGTGTATTATCTCACGCCATTCATCTGGAACTGCAACGCCCTTACGCAAAGTGCTATCGGCGTAGACATACACAAGCTCACCGGAAATCAAATGCGCTTCACCCCGAAATATCTCCACGATAAATTGCATCGACGAACGCCCTAATTTATTGCACCTTACGCCCAGATCCAGCACATCGTCAAAACGCGCTGGTGAAAAATAATCCAAACTCGCTTTTCTGGCAAAAAGCTCCTTTCCATCGGCGGCTTGCGTTACCGCATTCGGCAATCCGGTAGCACGCCAGTATTCGGTCAAGGCGACATCAAAGTAATTAAGGTAGTTACCATTAAACACAATTGCCTGCATATCCACTTCTGACCAGCGCACGCGCAGGCTATGGAAAAAAGCAAAATCTTGGCGCGCCATGACTAGCCTTTCTTTGCTTTTTTAATCGTTCAGAAATTGCCGTATCAAGCGGTTGATGCGCTCCGGCTGTTCGTGCACCACCCAATGTGAACCATCAGCGATGCGTTGAATTTTTACGTTATCGACAAAGTTCTCTATGCCATCTAACAAGCTTTTAGGCAAGGCCTTATCGTTCTCCCCCCAAATAATCCGGGTCGGTACTTTGACGTGAAAATCTTCCGGATTGAGAGAAAGTTGTAAGGGGCCACGATTGCTTGGCGTTGCAGGATGCATGGGAGACGCACGATAGTAATTGACGCCACCACTTAACCCTCGCGCCCAACATGCATGATACGCCGCACGGGTTGCCGCGTTAAACCACGCAGCCTCCCCCTGCCCCATTCCATTAAAGAAGCCATCCATTAATGCGAAATTATCTTTAGCCAACGCATCTTCAGAACCAGGCTTCCGAAGCCAGTTCATATATTCACTGGCTGTTTGCTGCGCAGGGTCATGCGCCAGTGCTTGCATAAACAAATACGGGTGCGGTGAATTAATAATGATCAGCTTTTGTACAATTTCTGGCAAGGCAATCGCTAAATTCCAACACACCGCACCACCCCAGTCATGCGCGACGATCGTTGCCTGCTCATATCCGAGATGAGCAATCAGCAAACGCAGGTCATCGACAATATGTCTGGCTTTGTACGCACTCAGATCGGTAGGCATATCCGACAAATTAAAGCCGCGCAAATCAGGTGCAACGGCAAAATAATCCTCGCCAAATTCTGGCAATTGTGCGGACCATTCATACCAAAATTCAGGAAAACCGTGCACGAACAAGATTAAAGGACGACCCGCCTCACCCGCACTGGCGTAATGTAATTTTATTCCATTATCCAGCTTCGCGAATTGACCAACATTGATTGTGGCTGCCATTGCAACTCCGTTTTAAATACCTTACGCAATAAAAAGTTTCGACCCAACTTCAGAGCTTACATTTTTAATTTGGCGCGCAACATTTCACGAATATGCGGAGCAGCTTTGTAAGGATCACCTGGATTTCTTTGCAGGACAATATCTTCCATGCGTTCTTGAACATTTCCCAGGGCACCTGGGTGAGAGAAGATATAAAACTGTTTATCACTAATTGCTTTAAAGGTTTTTTCAGCAACCTCTTGCGCCGTCACTTTACCTGAACTCACAGCCTTATCGGAGATTGCCTGCGCAGCACGCTGACTCGATGTTGGCACGTCGCCTTTGACATCTTCGGGACGATTGCGATGTGACTGCGATATACCTGTCGGTACAAAATAAGGGCACAACACAGAAGCACCAATTGGCGCATCTACTAAATCCAAGTCCTGATATAAAGTCTCCGTCAAAGAAACAACAGCATGCTTAGAAACATTGTAGACGCCCATCGCTGGCGCATTCAGCAAGCCAGCCATCGATGCTGTATTGACGATATGCCCTTCAAATTGAGGATCATTTTTGGCACATTCCAACATCAAATTAGTGAAAATTCTGGTGCCGTGAATAACACCCCATAAGTTAACGCCTAACACCCACTCCCAATCAGCCTGGGTATTCTCCCAAATCAAACCGCCGGATCCTACACCTGCATTATTAAAGACCAGATGTACAGCACCAAAGCGCTCCATTGCAGCATCTGCCAACCCTTGTACTTGTTCGGCATAGCGCACGTCACACAACTGCGCCAAGACCTGCGCTCCTTGCTGCTCTAGCTCTGCTTTGGTTTTATCCAAAGCATCTTGCTGCACATCAGCAAGCACCAATTTCATGCCAAGGCGCGCACCAATCAAAGCGAACTCACGTCCAAAACCACTGGCCGCACCAGTGATCACTGCAACTCTGTCTTTAAATACTTGCATTGCGTCTCCTGTTTGATTTTATTTTCGTGCTGATGTACTTCCTTTTACCTTAAAACCTTTGCTTCTCACACCAGATAGAACAGATTAAATCGATATTACTAAATCAGTTT
This sequence comes from Cognatundibacterium jejuense, assembly GCF_014284255.1. Taxonomy (GTDB): domain Bacteria; phylum Pseudomonadota; class Gammaproteobacteria; order Burkholderiales; family Burkholderiaceae_D; genus Undibacterium; species Undibacterium jejuense. The sequence goes on along the minus strand of NZ_JACOFV010000001.1, from coordinate 288,199 downwards.
CACTAACTGCTTGCCGAAATTTTTACCTTTGAGCAATCCGATAAATGCGTCAGGAGCACTAGCAATTCCTTCTGCAACTGATTCTCTGAATTTCAATTTTCCACTTGCCACTTGCGCACCTAATTCCTGCAATCCTTGCGGCCACAGATCCATATGTTCGGAGACGATAAAACCACGCAGTGTCAAACGCATGGTCAAAAAGGTACGTGCGTTTTTGATGCTGATCTGTTCTCCGTTATAGCCTGAGATCATGCCGCACAAAGCAATACGACCAAAGGGATTCATGCGTGCCAGACTGGCATCAAAAATCTCGCCGCCAACATTTTCAAAAACCGCGTCGATACCATCTGGTGTTGCTGCCGTCAGATCGGCGTGCAATTGGCCCGCTTTATAATCAACGCAGGCATCAAAACCTAATTCTTTGACTACATAGGCACATTTTTCCGCGCCACCGGCAATGCCAACCACGCGGCAACCCATTTGTTTGGCGAGTTGACCGACGACGCTACCCACCGCACCACTGGCAGCGGAGACAACAACGGTCTCACCTGATTTAGGCTGCATGATCTGCGTTAATCCGTACCAGGCCGTCAGACCCGGCATGCCAACCGCGCCAAGGTAAGCTGACAACGGAATATGGGTCGTGTCTAACTTACGCATTAACACACCATCAGAAACACCGACTTCGGTCCAGCCTAACATGCCCAGAACTTTATCACCAACGGCAAAGCGTGGATTTTTACTAGCGATGACTTCGCCGACTGTGCCACCTATCATGGTCTCATCAATTGCCTGCGGTGCTGCATAACTTTTCGCATCTTCCATGCGACCACGCATGTAAGGATCGAGGGATAAAAAATGATTGCGAATCAAGACTTCGCCTTCGCTGATCTCAGGAATTGCCAGGGTCTCTAAACGAAAATTGTCTGCGGCAACCTGCCCTTGAGGGCGCGATGCAAGGACAATGCGTTGATAAGTAGAGGTCATTTTTATCTTTCATTTTGATAATGTTGATTGACGTTGACTTTAGCCACTCGTCGATTTTCGTTCGATGAGATTAGTCACTGCCATATAATTTTTTCATATTCTCACCAGACTTGAGGCGACGTAAATATTTAAATGTACCCATCGCTTTAGCAATGAGCCGGTCACCATTCCAAACTTCGCCTTCACAAAAACACATCGTGGTCGATTGATAGAATGCTTTTCCACGCGCTTCAATACGACCGCCGGCAACACCACCCGGTTGCAGGAAGCTGGTTTTCATTTCAACAGTGACGACACCTTTCAAATCTTCATGCAAAGAGCGCCCTGCCATCGCCATGACGACATCAAGCAAAGTCATAATGACACCACCATGAGTAATTTGCCAACTATTCATGTGTTTTTCTGTGAGATCCAGCGATAATCTTGCGGTGCCATTTTCCATTTCCAGAAATTCGACGCCCAGATCATGCAAGAAAGGATTCAGAATTGGAGATGGCTGTTGCAAATCAGCCTGTACAGTCTTGGTTGATTCCATCATTACACCGCCGACACACCGCCATCAATCGCCAGCGTCTGACCAGTAATGTGTTTGCCAGCGTCAGAGGCAAACAATAAGGCTGCGCCTTTCAAATCTTCGTCGTCGCCGATGCGTTGTAGCGGCGCTTCTTTGGCGAGCTTCTCTTCGCCCAGATGATCGAGTATGCCTTTGGTCATCTTGGACGGGAAAAATCCCGGTGCAATGGCGTTCACGGTGATGCCATGTACACCCCATTCACCCGCCAGTGCGCGTGTGAAGTTGATGACTGCCGCCTTCGATGTGTTGTAAGCAATGGTCTGCATGGTACCTGGTGGGTTGCCGCCCAAACCAGCAATCGATGCAATATTGATGATACGGCCAGAGCGGCGTGGAATCATCGAACGTTTACCAACTGCCTGAGACAATAAAAAAATGCTGCGGACATTGAGATTCATGACTTTATCCCAGGCTTCAACAGGATGATCTTCCGCGGGGGCGCCCCAGGTAGCGCCCGCATTGTTGATCAGGATATCTATGTGTCCGAGTTTTTCCAGTGCCGCATCGACTAAGCTGGTTACTGCTATTTCTTTCGACAAATCAGCGGCGATCGCGCTCGCTTCTATTCCACGACTTTGCAAGTGTGCAACCGCTTCATCCAACTCAGCTTGTTTGCGAGAAGAAATTACGATTTTTGCACCCTGCTCACCTAAAGCTTCTGCCATTTGCAAACCCAGGCCGCGCGAGCCGCCTGTAATCAACGCGGTCTTGCCACTAAGACTAAATAATTCCTGAACTGTACGGACTGCTTTCATTCTTGTTCTCCGATTGTTATTGTGATGAGATGTTGCCAAGTGAGTTTCGCCTAAGTTAATTAGGTTTAAAACCAGTTGTCTTGCATTTCGTAAGTTGTGGTATCAATGTTGCCAAGCAAATCGAGTAATGGATGCACCTTAGGCAACTCCCAATGGAAGAAGTATTTACAAGCTTGCAGTTTGCCTGCATAAAAATCCGCATCGTGATGGTGTTCTTTGCCTATGCACAATAACGCTTGTTCCAGCCAGATCCAGGCGACCACCGCATGCCCAAACACTTCCAGGTAGGCTGATGCATTGGCTAAGGTTTTATTTGTATCACCACAAGCATGTAATTGTTTGGTGACCTGAGCCAAACGCTGCAACGCCCGCGCCAGCGCTTTACCGTACGCAACCAGTTCCGGCTGATTAGCGGCGCGCATCAACGTCTTGTGCATCAATTCCCCCATGGCTTCGAGTGCTGCGCCGTCTTGCATGACGACTTTACGCCCAAGCAAATCCAGCCCTTGAATTCCATGCGTACCTTCGTGGATCGGGTTCAGGCGATTATCCCGATAGAATTGCTCTACGTTGTATTCACGTGTGTAACCATAACCACCATGCACCTGAATCGCCAGATTATTCGCTTCCAAGCACCATTGTGAAGGCCAGGACTTAGCAATCGGAGTAAGAATTTCAAGAATCATCGCTGCATGCTGACGTGCCTCTGACGTCGTCGCTGTACGTTCTTCGTCGACCAACCTGGCGCAATACAAAGTCAATGCCAGGCCGCCTTCGACATAGGATTTTTGGGCTAACAACATGCGCTTGACGTCAGTATGTTGAATAATTGGAATTTGTGGTGCAGACGGATCTTTATTCAACGGCGAACGTCCTTGCGGACGATTGCGTGCGTAGTCCAGCGCATGCAGATAGCCGGTATATCCCAGCATCACGGCACCTAATCCGACACCAATACGTGCTTCGTTCATCATATGAAACATATTGCCAAGGCCACGATGCAAAGTACCCACGAGGTAACCAACTGCACCGGCTTTACCAAGCGGTTTAAACTTACCTTCGCCAAAATTGAGCAAGCAATTTGTCGTGCCACGGTATCCCATTTTATGGTTCAATCCAGCTAATACGACATCGTTACGTTCGCCGCTGGAGCCATCGAGATTGAGCAAATATTTGGGGACGATGAATAATGAAATCCCTTTCACTCCTGCGATTAATTGACCATTTTCATCGGGAACTTTGGCCAGGACGAGATGAACGATATTTTCTGATAATTCATGATCACCGGCCGAGATCCACATCTTATTGCCAGTGAGTCGATACGTACCATCTTCTTGCGGTTCAGCACGCGTAACAATATCCGACAGGCTAGAGCCCGCTTGCGGTTCAGACAAACACATGGTGCCGAAAAAGCGACCTTCCAGCATCGGTTTGACAAACGAATTAATTTGCTCCGGCGTACCGCATTTAAGCAAGGTATTGGCATTACCTATCGTCAAAAAAGGATAGGAGGCAGTACCAACATTAGCACCTTTGAAGTACGCAAAGCCGGCTTTTTCAACAACACACGGCAATTGCATGCCGCCATATTCAAAATCCTGTCCTGCCGCCAACAAGCCCGCATCGCGAAACGCGTTCAATGCTTGCTTTACTTCGGGAATCATATGCACAACCTCGCCATCGAAATGCGGCTCGTTCTGGTCGTTTTTCTTGTTGTGCGTCGCAAACAATTCTGTCGCAATTTGTTCGCAAGTATCTAAGGCAGCATTGAAGGTTTCGCGATTATGATCTTCAAAACGGGTACGCTGGTTTAATGATTCAACATCCAACCACTCATACAGTAAAAATTCTAAGTCGCGTCGGGAAAGGATTTTTGATTGCATGGCATTATTGAGAAAATAGCAAACCTGTAAAAAGATTCATGCAAGGCAAAATGACCGCCCGCCATTGCATGAACCTGCCAAAATGAACACGTCAGCTTAGTTTAGCGAAATTTAATCAAACGACCTCAAATAAGCCAGCGGCACCCTGCCCGCCACCGATACACATGGTAACGACCACATATTTAACGCCACGGCGCTTACCTTCAATCAAAGCATGACCTGTCAGACGCGCACCGGACACGCCGTAAGGATGCCCAACGGCAATGGCGCCGCCATTCACATTCAAACGATCCATAGAAATACCAAGCTTGTCTGCGCAGTACAAAACCTGTACTGCAAAGGCTTCATTTAATTCCCACAAGCCAATGTCTTCGACTTTTAAACCGGCTTTTTTCAATAACTTTGGAATCGCAAATACTGGGCCGATACCCATTTCGTCCGGTTCGCAACCAGCAATCGCAAAACCTCTGAAAATACCCAAAGGTTGCAAACCTTTCGCTTCTGCCAGCTTGCTATTCATCACCACGGCAACCGAAGCACCGTCCGAAAACTGACTCGCATTTCCAGCGGAAATCACGCCACCAGGAACCGCCGAGCGAATCTTTGCAACCGCTTCCAAAGTGGTGTCTGCACGAATGCCTTCATCGGAAGAAATGGTCACTTCACGGGTTGTTAACATGCCGCTAGTCTTGTCTGCCACGCCCATAATTGTTGTCATCGGTACGATCTCGGCATCAAATAAGCCTTGCGCTTGTGCAGCAGCAGCGCGGAGCTGACTTCTGACACCATACTCATCCTGACGCTCGCGCGAAATGTTATAGCGCTTAGCAACTGTTTCTGCAGTTTGCAGCATAGGCCAATAAACTTCTGGCTTGTGTTGCTTGAGCCAAGTCTCAACTAACATATGCGTATTGGCTTCATTTTGCACACAAGAGATTGATTCGACACCGCCCGCCGCATAGACATCCCCTTCCCCAGCAATAATACGCTGCGCTGCCAAAGCGATGGTTTGCAGACCAGATGAGCAAAAACGATTGACCGTCATACCCGCAGTGGTCACCGGACATCCGGCACGTAAAGCGATCTGACGCGCGATATTGCTGCCAGTCGCTCCTTCTGGTGTAGCACAACCCATAATCACGTCTTCAACCTCGTCAGCCGCTATCCCGGCGCGACTAATCGCTGCGGCCAGCACATGCCCACCCAGAGTGGCGCCATGTGTCATGTTAAAAGCACCTTTCCAGGATTTTGCCAGGCCAGTACGCGCGGTAGAAACAATGACAGCATCAGACATGTGGGTCTCCAATCTTAGTATGTGTAAATTTAAAAAGCAGAAAAGCACCTTCGCCAACGAATCATCAAACTGATTCTGGACTTAAAAACATAATATAGCACGACCGTTCTAAAATATTTTATTTTTTTATTTGAGCTAAAAAATGCCGCATAAACACAAATCTGCGTCGTTTCATTGCCACATTGTAAGCTTCTGTAAGTTTCAAGACAGTATCGCGTAAGTTTCAACTCGCACACTCAGCCTGTGCAAAAACTGTGATTAATAATTTCGATAAGCACGCTTTGCCAACATACTTTAAAACATAATCAGGAGACAAGCATGGCAACCGCACCTATTTCCGCGTCAGGTGGCATGACCGCGGAAGAACGAAAAGTAATTTTCGCTTCTTCCCTCGGCACCGTTTTTGAATGGTACGACTTTTATCTCTACGGCTCTTTAGCAGCCATTATTGCCAAACAATTCTTTGCTGGCACCGATCCTAATACAGCATTCATTTTTGCTTTGCTGGCTTTCGCTGCAGGTTTTATTGTGCGACCGTTTGGCGCATTGGTGTTTGGACGTTTAGGCGACATGATAGGCCGTAAATACACGTTCCTGGTGACGATCCTGATCATGGGTGGCTCAACCTTCTGCGTCGGCTTGTTACCGAACTTTGAAACGATAGGCATGGCTGCACCAGTGATTCTGGTGTCGCTACGTATTTTGCAAGGTCTGGCCTTAGGTGGCGAATACGGCGGTGCAGCCACGTACGTTGCCGAGCATGCACCACACGGAAAGCGCGGCGCATACACGGCATGGATCCAGACCACAGCCACGCTGGGTTTATTTTTGTCACTACTGGTGATCCTGGGAACACGTCAAGCAATCGGCGAAGAAGCATTCTCTGCATGGGGATGGCGCGTGCCGTTCTTGGTCTCGGTATTCTTGCTGGCTGTGTCGGTATGGATTCGTTTATCCATGCATGAATCACCAGCTTTTGCAAAGATGAAAGCTGAAGGTAAAACCTCTAAAGCACCTTTGACCGAATCATTCGGCCAATGGAAAAATCTTAAAATCGTTATTCTGGCTTTGGTTGGTTTAACGGCAGGTCAAGCTGTGGTTTGGTACACAGGCCAATTTTATGCACTGTTCTTCTTACAGCAAACATTAAAAGTCGACGGTGCTACCGCCAATTTATTGATTGCAGCTTCTCTGGTCATCGGTACACCATTTTTTATTATCTTTGGTACCTTGTCTGACAAAATAGGTCGCAAACCTATCATTCTGGCAGGCTGTTTAATTGCTGCAGTCACCTATTTCCCGATTTTCAGTGCACTGACACACTATGCAAATCCAGCATTGGAGTCAGCATTGAAAAATGCACCGGTCGTGGTCACTGCTGATCCTGCAGATTGCCAATTTCAGTTCAATCCTACCGGCACCAAGAAGTTCAACTCTTCCTGTGACATTGTGAAGGCGAAATTAGCAGCAGCATCAGTCAATTATTCAAATGAAGTAGCACCAGCCGGAACACCTGCAACAGTCAAAGTTGGCGACAAAGTTTTCACTTCTTATAGCTCAGCTGGTTTATCTAAAGAAGACGCCGCAGCGAAAGACAAAGCATTCTCCAAAGAACTTGCCGATGCGATTAAAGCAGCAGGCTACCCACCAAAAGCCGATTCAGAGCAAATCAATAAGCCTATGGTGTTATTGCTCCTGACCATCCTGGTGATCTATGTCACGATGGTGTACGGCCCAATCGCAGCGATGCTGGTAGAAATGTTCCCTACTCGTATCCGCTACACATCCATGTCTTTGCCATACCATATTGGTAATGGCTGGTTTGGAGGCTTGCTGCCAACGACTGCTTTTGCCTTAGTCGCATTCAAAGGCGATATTTACTATGGCCTGTGGTATCCAATCGTAATTGCCTTAACGACATTTGTCATTGGCGCTTTGTTTATCCGTGAAACAAAAGATAACGACATTTATGCTGGTGACTAATCCCGCAAAGTAATTTAGCCTCAATAAAAAAGCCGCTTGCAGATAAAATGCAAGCGGCTTTTTAATACAGTTCAACTTCAGGATTACCAGCTGCCACCGATTGCAGCAATGAATGCGACGCTGTTAGCGTACTGACGATTTCTGACGTTCCACAAATTTGCTTCAGCGTTGATACGTGTGGTTTGCGCTGTCAAAACGTTGATGTAACTCACAGTCCCCGCGGCATATTGGTTTTTGGTAATCAGCTCAGAGCGTTGCGCTGCAAGCAACGCCTCGTTTTGCAAACGCTCTTCCTGCTCAAGCAAACTCTGGGCTACCAGACCGTCTTCGACGTTCTGAAACGCGGTCAATACGGTTTGCTTATAACTGGCAACACTTTGATCATAGACCGCCACTGCTTGCGCCGTCTTAGACTTGGTGGCACCTGCATCAAAAATGTTACCAACCAATTGCGGCCCCAAGGACCAGATACGATTGGGAGCGCTAATCAAATCAGAAAATGCATTGCCGTTATAGCCGCCACTGGCAGATAAGCTAATGGTGGGGAAATAAGCTGCCTTCGCAATACCAATTTGCGCATTTGAAACTGCCATGTTACGTTCAGCGACTGCAATATCCGGGCGACGCTCCAAAAGCTGAGATGGCAGCACCGACGGCAATTGGGGTAAATGCGGTGTCGACTTCGATACATCCAATGCGAAGCTTGCTGGAGGCTTACCTAGGGCAGCGGCAATTGCATGTTCCAACTGTGCGCGCGTGAGTTGCTTGTCTATCGTTGCTGCTCGCGCGGTCTTTAACTGGCTTTCTGCCAACGCAACGTTGGCATCAGAAACGATTCCAGCCTTAAACTGATTACTGGTCAAAGTCAGCGTCTCTTTCAATGCGTTTTCACTGTCGCGCAATTGCTTCAACTGAACATCGGCAACCACTAACTGCAAATAGGCCGTCACTAATTGCGCCTGACTGCTTAATTTAATCGCTGCCAATTGCGCGACGCTCCCCTCTTCTTTGGCCTGACCAGCCTCAATTGCGCGTCGCACACTACCCCAGAGATCAATTTGCCAGCTTGCCGCAACGCCAACTGAATACTGTTTTGTCACTGGGGCATCGCCAGCATTGACGCCGCGCTTTGCCCCGGCATTACCAGTGATTTGCGGAAATAAACTTGACTCAGCCTGATTCAACAACTCTTTGGTCTGACGATATTGTGCTTCAGCTTGAGCAATACCCGGACTTTGTTCATTTAAAATCTTGACCAGATTATTGAGTTGCTCATCCTGATATACCTCCCACCACGCATCACGTGGGCTAGCATCCATCGGTTGCGCGGTTTTCCAACGGCCATCTTCTTTGAAACTTGCGGGTGTATCGATTTTAGGCTTGACGTAATCAGGACCAATTGCACATGCTGACAAACCAAGCGCTAACAGACTGACCATCAATTTAGGTTTACACATTGTTCTAAACATTTTTTTCGACATAGCAATAAATCCTAATATTTTTCAATAGCGACTTGCCCGCCGCGACGGAAAGACAAACACCAGAGACGGAAGCGATCTAAATACAGATAAACTACCGGCGTCGTGTACAAAGTCAGCAATTGGCTCAGGATCAAACCGCCGACGATTGAGATGCCTAAAGGTGTACGCATTTCTGAACCGTCACCATGCCCCAATGCAAGCGGCAGAGCGCCAAACAATGCCGCAAGTGTTGTCATCATAATTGGCCTGAAGCGCAATAAACAAGCTTGCAGGATTGCTTCCTCAGGAGGTAATTTCTGTTCGCGTTCCGCAGTCAAGGCGACATCGATCATCATGATCGCATTCTTTTTAACAATACCAATCAAAAGCAAAATACCGATCAAAGCGATAATATTAAATTCTGAATCGACTGCCATCAAAGCCAGCAGCGCACCAACACCTGCAGAAGGCAAGGTCGACAAGATCGTTAACGGATGCACGACACTTTCGTACAACATGCCAAGCACGATGTAGACGGCAACCAGGGCAGTCAAAATCAAGAATGGCTGACTGCTGAGTGAATCTTGAAAGCCTTTAGCACTCCCCTGAAAACTACCTTGCACTGAGGTTGGCAAGCCTATTTCTGCCAGTGCACCGTCAATTGTCTTGGTCGCATCTGACAAAGAAGTTCCGGGCGGCAGATTAAATGAAATGGTTGTCGCAGCAAACTGACTTTGATGATTAACAGCTAGTGAAGTCGTGGTTGGTTCCCAACGTGCAAACGCGGAAATCGGAATCGGTTGACCACCCGGTGTCTGCATATAAATGCTTTTGAGACCTTCTGAATTTTGCCAATATTCGGGTGCCACTTCCAGCACCACGTGATATTGATTCAGCGCATTGTAAATCGTCGACACTTGACGCTGACCGAAAGCATCATTGAGTACAGAATCAACCTGATTTTGCGTTAGTCCCAGACGTGCCATGGCATCACGATCAAACACCAAACTCGTTTGCAAACCTTTCGTTTGCTGATCGGTATTCACATCGGCCAACATCGGCAACTTGCGCATCGCCGCTTCTACTTTTGGCGCCCACAACCGAAGTTCATCCAGGCTGTCACCTTGCAAAGTATATTGATACTGCGCATTGCTGGCACGACCACCAATACGAATATCTTGTACCGACTGCAAAAACAAACTCGCACCAGGCTCTTTCGATAAAGTCTTACGCAAACGCGCAATCACCTGGTCTGCCGTTTCCCTTCTCTGGGTCAGCGGTTTTAGCGCAACAAACATATTTGCCGTATTTCTTTGTCCACCACCGGTAAATCCGATGACTTTATCAACCGCAGGGTCAGCACCAACGACATCAATAAAACGTTTCAACTTGAGCTGCATAGCCTGAAACGAAATACTTTGATCCGCTTGTATCATACCGCTAAGGCGCCCGGTATCTTGCTGAGGAAAAAAACCTTTAGGCACAATAATGTAAAGGTAAACGTTCAACGCAATCGTGGCAAACAAGAGCACCATCATAATGGGACCGTGCTTTAGCGCCCAATTCAAGGAACGGTGGTACACCGATAACATCCACTCAAACACGCGCTCACTAAACTGAAATAGTTTTCCGTGTTTCGCTTCACTATGCGGTTTGAGCCAAAGTGCACTCAACATTGGTGTCGTCGTCAAAGAAACAATGAGCGACACCAGAATCGCCACCGACAAAGTCACCGCAAACTCGCGGAACAAGCGACCGATAATGCCACCCATCAGCAAAATAGGAATAAAGACAGCAATGAGCGAAATGCTCATCGACAATACCGTAAAACCGACTTCTTTCGCACCTTTAATGGCGGCATTAAATGGACTCATACCATTTTCGATATGACGGCTAATATTCTCGAGAACAACGATCGTGTCGTCGACCACAAATCCGGTCGCAATGGTCAGCGCCATTAAGCTCAGATTATTCAGCGAGAACCCAGCCACATACATGACTGCAAACGTACCAACCAAAGACACGGGGACAGTAATTGCCGGAATCGCTGTAGCTCTTCCATTTCGTAAAAACAGAAATACCACCAGAATTACCAAGCCAATAGAAATCACCAGTGACCGCTCCACCTCAAACAAGGAGGCACGAATCGTCGGTGTTCGATCCATCACCACATCCATGTTGATCGCGGCAGGAATAGACGCTTTCAAACTAGGAAGTAAAGCACTAACACGATCAACGGTCTCGATAATATTCGCGCCAGGCTGACGGAACAAGATCAGCATAACCGCTGGTTGCTTACCATAGAGACCGGCATTTCTGACGTCCAACACAGAGTCATTGACGGCAGCAATATCGGAAATACGAACTGGATTACCCTTGCTATAACTCACTATTAATGGCAAATAATCCTTCGCTAATTTTGCCTGGTCATTCGCCTGCACCTGCCAATGATGGGTTTCATCTTCAATAAAACCTTTTGGGCGATTGGCGTTGGTGGTGGTAATCGCTGCGCGTACCGTCTCCATGCCTATACCGTAGTGATTCAATTGCAAAGGATTGACTGCCACCCGCACTGCTGGTTGCGAACCACCTCCGACAATCACGTTACCAATACCGCTCACCTGCGCTAACTTTTGACCGAGGATCGTATCGGCTGCGTCATACATCTGACCTCGAGTCAAAGAATCGGACGTCAGTGCAATAATCATAATCGGTGCATCAGCCGGATTGACTTTACGGTACGTTGGGTTGGCTGGCATGCCAGTTGGCAGCAAAGAACGTGCAGCATTAATCGCCGCTTGCACGTCACGTGCCGCGCCGTTGATGTCACGGTCCAAATCAAATTGCAGGGTAATGTTCGCCGAGCCAAGGGAACTAGAGGAGGTAATTTCGGTTACACCCGCGATCCGCCCTAAAGCACGCTCTAACGGCGTCGCCACAGTTGCTGCCATGGTCTCCGGGCTGGCACCGGGGAGCCGCGCATTTACTGAAATCGTTGGAAAATCAACTTGCGGCAAAGGAGAAACCGGCAGCAATCTGAATGCCAGCATCCCCGCCAAAAAAATCGCCAAGGTCAATAGCGTGGTGGCAATCGGACGTCGGATAAACGGTCCTGAGGACATCATACTTCGACCTCATCACCAACAACAGGTGTGGAGACCTTACCAAACCGACGCGCCAGACGATCAAATGCCAGGTAAATAACCGGTGTCGTAAATAAGGTCAGCACCTGACTCACCATCAAACCACCAACCATTGTGATGCCCAGTGGCGCACGCAATTCAGACCCCATATCGCCACCCAACATCAGTGGTAAGGCACCAAGCAATGCTGCCATCGTCGTCATCAGAATTGGTCTGAAACGCAATAAGCAAGCCTGATAGATTGCCTCCCGCGGTGCCAGACCATGATCACGCTCAGCTTCCAGAGCAAAGTCGATCATCATAATCGCGTTTTTCTTCACGATACCAATCAACAAAATAATACCAATAATGGCAATCACACTCAGTTCAGTACCACTGACCAACAAGGCTAGCAATGCCCCAATACCGGCGGAAGGTAAGGTCGACAAAATCGTAATTGGATGAATGTAGCTTTCATACAGAACACCCAGCACGATATACATGGTGATAATCGCCGCCAGAATCAACCATAGCGTATTGCTAAGCGAAGCCTGGAACGCCATCGCAGCACCCTGGAAGCGCGTTTCTATACTCGCCGGCATTCCCAACTGCGCCTCAGCCTGATGAATAGCTTCAACAGCTTCGCCCAGAGATGCGTCTTTCGCCAGATTGAACGAAATGGTTGCGGTTGGGAATTGTCCCAAATGATTGATTGTTAATGATGCTGAACGCTGCTCGATGGTCGCGACTGCATCCAAAGGTACCGGGCCACCGGCCAAGGTCGGAACGTAAATCCCTTTCAATGACAAAGGACCTTTTTGCGCGGCAGGATCAGCCTCCAATACGACCCGATATTGATTGGTCTGGGTGAAGATCGTTGAAATCAAGCGCTGACCAAAAGCGTCATACAAAGCATTATCAATCGCTGCCGTCGTCACACCTAAACGTGAAGCCGTGTCACGGTTGATCTTCACATAGGCTTGCAAACCCTTGTCTTGCAAATCGCTGGCGACATCTGCCAAAGCTGGCAATTTCTGCAAAGTTTCAATGAGTTTCGGTGTCCAGGTGGATAAATCTTCTGGGTTCGTTGCTTGTAAGGTGAATTGGTACTGCGTCCTGCTAACCCGTGCATCAATACTCAAGTCTTGTACTGGTTGCAAATACAAAGACATGCCTGGTATGTCACTTACTACTTTTTGCAACCTGTCATTGACAGTCCGGATATTGTCACGGCTTTCTTTCGGTTTCAGATTGATCAGCAAACGACCACTATTCAAAGAGGCATTTGCACCATCAACACCAATAAAAGACGACAAACTCTCCACCGCTGGATCTTGCAGAATTTTCTTTGCCAAAGCCTCTTGCTGCACTGCCATGGCAGGGAAGGAAATGGATTGCGAAGCTTCACTGATACCTTGAATCGCACCGGTATCTTGGAGCGGGAAGAAACCTTTAGGTACCCATATGTACAATACTGCTGTCAATACCAAGGTGCCCAACGCTACCAACAAGGTCAACGCTTGACGATTCAATACCCACTGCAACATTTTGCCGTAGTACGCAATGATGTTATCGAAAAACTGTCCGCTTGCATGGTAAAAACGTCCCTGTTTTTCTTCCGGTACATGCTTGAGCAAACGTGCGCACATCATCGGCGTGAGCGTCAAAGAAATGAACGCTGAAATCAAAATCGACACTGCCAAAGTAATCGCAAATTCACGGAACAAACGCCCTACCACATCCCCCATAAACAAGAGAGGAATAAGCACGGCAATCAGCGAAAACGTCAGAGAAATAATCGTAAAACCAATTTGCTTAGAGCCTTTCAAAGCGGCCGCCATCGGTTCTTCACCCTCTTCGATGTAACGGGCGATGTTTTCAATCATCACAATTGCATCATCGACCACAAAACCAGTCGCAATCGTCAATGCCATCAAGGTCAGATTATTGATCGAGAAACCAGTCAGGTACATTACTCCAAACGTCCCTACCAGTGACAGCGGTACAGCAACGGCAGGAATAATCGTTGCAGGAATATTGCGCAAGAAAATATAAATCACCATGACGACCAGAGCGACCGATAGCATCAATTCAAATTCCACGTCTTCAACCGATGCGCGTATCGTGAGCGTGCGATCGGTCAGTACTTCGACATCGACAGCACCAGGCATACCAGCTTTCAACTGAGGTAATAAGGCCTTGATCTTATCCGTTACTTTAATAACGTTAGCACCTGGTTGACGTTGGATATTCAAAATGATCGCTGGTGTCGCACCCGCCCATGCTGCGAGGTGAACGTTTTCTGCTGACTCCACCACCTTTGCCACATCGCGCAATCTCACTGGGGAACCATTCTGGTAAGCCACGACGACATCTTTATACTCTTCCGCCGACTTCAACTGATCGTTACCATCCACAGTCGAGGCTTGCAACGGACCATCGAAACTACCTTTGGCCTGATTGACGTTAGCATTCGAGATTGCGGTACGAATGTCTTCCAGAGTTAATCCACGATATGCCAGAGCCTGCGTATTTGTCTGCACCCGCACCGCTGGCCGCTGACCACCACTGATACTCACTAAACCAACACCAGGTACCTGTGAAATTTTCTGAGCCAGACGCGTATCCACCAAATCCTCAACTTTAGTCAAAGGCAGTGTCGGCGAACTGATAGAAATCGCCATGATAGGCGTATCTGCCGGATTAACCTTATTGTAAAGCGGTGGATTCGGTAAATCGTTCGGCAACAAATTACTTGCGGCATTGATGGCTGCCTGGACTTCTTGTTCCGCCACATCCAGTGTCTGATCCAGACTAAATTGCAAAGTAATGACTGAGGCGCCACCGGAGCTGGACGATGACATTTGCGACAAACCAGGCATCTGACCGAATTGTCGCTCCAGAGGTGCGGTGACCGAAGAAGTAATCACATCAGGGCTGGCTCCTGGATACAGAGTGACAACCTGGATCGTCGGATAATCAACTTCGGGAAGTGCTGAGACCGGCAACAGACGCCAAGCCAGCAAGCCTGTGAGCATAATCGCGATCATCAATAAAGTGGTCGCGACTGGCCGCAAAATAAACGGGCGAGAAGGATTCATGCAATTTCCTTGCGTTTAATTTGTGACTGGGGCTGATGTTGACTGAGATACTGCGTGGGATGCCGCAGGTACTGAAGCCGATGCAGAGGAACTGCCAGTGGCGTTCGCTCCACCTTTACGATTCTTCCCATGCCCCCGCGATGCATCGTCGCCACCCGCATCAGGCTTGGCATTACGGTCAACCAGCTTCACTTTGGCGCCTTCTCGCAGTTTATCCAAACCGTCGGTTACGACTTTTTGACCTGCCTGTAAACCGCTTTCGATAATCGTGTTGTCACCTGACACAGGGCCAGAAACAACTTTACTTATACTCACTGTGGAATCTTCGTTGACGATATAAACATAGCTACCAACTTTACCAAGTTGTATTGCCGGCGTTGGCACTGTAAGAACGTTTGTTCTGGCGCCTAACTGCAAATGCACATTGACAAACTGATTTGGAAACAGGCTTTGTTTTTCATTTGAAAATTTCGCCTTCAGATTCACTGTGCCAGTTGCAGTATTAAGCTGATTATCGATCGCTAATAACATTCCTTCAGCAATTTTGTGTTTATTGTCTCTGTCCCATACTTCCACTTTCAATTGCCCATTTGCCTCTTGTGAAGCAGCCAGAACATTGCTCAGGCTTGTTTCTGGGACTGAGAACAAAACATTGATAGGATCGATTTGTGTGATCACAACCACGCCATTCGCGTCACTAGAATGAACAATATTGCCGGGATCCACCTGGCGCAAACCAACGCGGCCAGTTACGGGCGCGGTAATGCGGCTATAACTTAATTGCAATTTAGCATTTTCGACAATACCCTGGTCATTTTTGACCGTCCCCTGATATTGCTGCTCCAAGGCTTCTTGCGTATCGACCTGTTGCTTAGCGATCGAATTTTGCGCCAATAACTGACGATAACGTTGCAAATCCAATTGGGCATTTTTCAATAAAGCCTGATCACGCAGCAACTGTCCCTCTGCCTGCATCAACGCTGCCTGATATGGACGCGCATCTAACTCAGCAAGCAGTTGCCCTTGCTTAACCAACTGCCCTTCAACAAAATGAACTTTTTCCAACTGCCCATCCACGCGACTCCGAACTGTGACTGTGTAAGTTGAATTTACTGTGCCCAAAGCCGCCATTTGCAAAGGCGCATCTTGTTTGACTACCGCTGCTATACCAACCGCGACTGGCATCCCGCCTTTTCCCTGCCAACCACCAGCTGCGGCTGGCTGCTTATGTGTAATCCACCAAATACCTGATACAACTCCAGCAATCACGACCGCAGTAACGGCATAGCGCATGCCCCGAGAAAATTTATTATTAGAGTCTGACATGATTATTTTTTCAGAAAAAGTAGATTTCATTTTTTTGCAACAAAATGAGCAAATAGCAGATAAATAGCAGATATTAAGAGCGTTTTTTTGCAATCTCGAATAGCACACAAGCAAAACGGCGCGGCACAATAAAGGGCTTATATCATAGGGGAGGCATTAATCGAAAAGCAACCGTCCCTTTGTATAGAGTTGTTTCAAGAAAATCATGTGACAGCATCAAACGCCAGCAAAAAAATTGTTGATCATAAACATTGAGGGCATATGCAAAATATCAACGATTTTGCATATGCCCTCAAACAAACATGAGTTACCAGCCTGAGATAGTCAAGCAAGTAAAAAGTTCAAAATAAATATTGCATTGTTAGTGTCGCTTTTTCTTGCTCAACTTGCAGGGTTACATCACTGCCAACTACCAGGCTGGCATGATCGCGAATATGTCCAAATGGAAGACCGGTCAATACCGGGATAGAAAGAATACTGCGTACATACTTTAACATTTCAGCAAAGTCGTAGCCATTGTCATGAGGTGCCAACCGATAACCAGAAAAATCACCAAGAACGATTGCCTTCTGTTTTGCCAGAACACCAGCAAAATGCAATTGCAACAGCATGCGCTCTACTCTGTAAGGATGCTCACCGATATCTTCCAGAAATAAAAGCCCGTCTTCCAATTGCGTCCAATATGGCGTACCCAGGGTATGCACCAACATCGCCAGATTACCGCCCCATAAACGCCCTTGGATTTGCAGGTCGGGCGTACCCTCACTCACAAATTCAACGCTATGTTGAGTACCAGATAAACAGGCAAAAAACTGGCTTACCGTATAGTCGGACACATTATCAGAATGACTAAAATCACCCAGCATAGGTCCTGCGACACTTTTCACGCCGCGCGCCAACATCGCCTGATGCATTAATGTGAAATCGCTATAACCAACAAATTTCTTCCCACTCTTCGCCAATAAATCCAGATTCAAATACGGGAGTATGCGTGAAAAGCCATAACTACCACGCAAAGCGATCACCACATCCACATCAGGATTTGAGGCGGCCGCATGCATCTGCTCAACACGCAGTTGATCACTGGCTGCAAAACGTTGAAATTTTTCTTCGGGGTGATAATAACTGTGAACCTGATGGCCACATTGACGCAAAAAAGTGATGCCCCGGATGACCGCATCTTCATCAAGAGGCGCACCACTTGGCGCAACAATGGCAATTTTTAAATGAGAAATAGGAGTCGCTGCTGTTGCAATCGTGGTTTGCATGGAGAAAACTCAAATAGATGGAATTTCGGATTTAGCCTGACGTTTTTTTTCTGCGACCTCACGACGTCGGCTGGCAAAAAAATCTTTTAGTAATTGCGCACATTCTTCAGCCAAAACGCCGCCGCTGACCTGCGTGTGATGATTCAATTGTGATTGCTCAAAAATATTCAGCACAGATCCAGCAACACCCGTTTTGGCATCAGTCGCGCCAAATACGACGCGCGCCAATCGCGCATGCATCATCGCTCCGGCGCACATGACGCATGGCTCCAACGTGACATACAGTTCGCAGCCAGGTAAACGATAATTACCCAACACCTCAGCCGCACGGCGCAAAGCCATAATTTCAGCGTGCGCTGTCGGATCATGATCAACGATGGGCCTATTGTAACCAGTAGCGATAACAATACCATCTTTCACGACCACCGCGCCAACAGGAACCTCGCCTTCATTCCACGCCAACTGTGCCTGCGCACAAGCGGCGCGCATAAAAAAAATATCTGAAGCCGCCTGATCAGCATGACCAACATGACCAGGAACAGCATTCAGATTATTGTCTTGCATCACAAAATTATCCGTCGATCTCAGCCCAGCAATTGGGCGTTTCATAAAGAGTGACTTTAGCCAGCTTCAGGTTGCGACCAAAATGATCTTGATAAACGTCTTTCAAAATATCAAAAGCAATCTTCGCCAGATTTTCGACAGTGGGTACGCGATCGATTACCACCGTTTTATGGCCAGGCAATTTCTCTAAGAAATTTTTGATAATGTAATCCTTCTCATAGACGATGAAGGAATGGTCCCACAAATTGACCAGATGTTTATTGGCGAGCGCCTTGATATCACCAAAGTCCATAATCATGCCATTATCGGACTCACCGTCCTGCTGCACCACTTCACCGGTCAAGGTAATTTGCAAGGTATAGCGGTGACCGTGCAAATTACGACACTGGCTGCTGTGATCGGGAATACGATGACCTGCATCGAATTCCATTTTTCGGGTAATCGTTAACATGAAAAGCTTACGGAATTTGTAAAAGTTTATGTGTCTGCAAACTCAGCTTCCATTGTGGATGCTGTTTACAGAAGTCAATTGCACGACGCAGATTATCATCCCTCAAAGGACCATCCATTGCCTGTACAAAGTAATGTTCAAAATCAAGATTAGCATATGCTGCCATATCCTGACCAAATTGCGGGATAACGACTTTAATCTCATTACCCTTGTGCACAACAAGCTGCGAGCCCATCTTAGGACTGACGCAAACCCAATCAACCCCTTCAGGTACTGGCAAAGTGCCATTCGTTTCAATGGCAATTTCAAAGCCAACAGCGTGCATGGCACCAATCAGCGCTGCATCCAACTGCAACAGCGGCTCACCACCAGTGAATACCACGTATTTACTGGCAGGATACGATTGTGGCCACAAAGCATTGATAGTCGCCGCAAGCTCTTGCGCCTGCTTAAATTTGCCACCACCCTCACCATCCGTGCCTACAAAATCGGTATCACAAAACTGACACACTGCCGACGAACGATCTTCTTCACGTCCAGTCCATAAATTACAACCAGAAAAACGGCAAAACACAGCCGGACGCCCGGCATGATTGCCCTCGCCCTGCAAAGTGTAAAAAATTTCTTTGACGCTATAGGTCACGTCTTATTCCCAGGAATCTAATGGCCCACAAGACCGTCCAGGCTCACCAATACGATAAATCAATGCTGTTTTGCTATGCAAACCGGAATAATTTGGATGATGAATGCCAGATGAAATAATTTATGCCAGAAAACCACATAAATTACGCTGAACCGTGAATCATACCACAGCCGCAGAACAAACTTGCCTACTTCTTCTTTTCGTGCTGTTTAAGCATTCCATCACCAACGTTTTAATCAAGCGTTTTTTTGCTACTTTCAAAGTTAGCAAATCAAATTTTACATTTCAACCATCGACACTACCCCATCAAAGCCGCATAGACCTTTTGCACTGGCAATTGCAAAAGATGATTGCACAATCACTGAATTAACATTTCTCCACTTTCATTTTACATTCCCTGTGACATATTGATATACAGCAACATCGCATGAGCAGTGTCGCGAAATGCAGATCATAAGTTGCTTACGACTAATTTAATTCAATGGTGGCAAAAATGAAATTCTCAGCCTTGACAGTCAAAGCAAAGATGATCACCGGATACGCGTCAGTCCTTGCTCTTTTAGCGATCATTTCAGCCCTCGGACTTTATGGAATGTCAGTCACCAATGATAAATTAAAACATGTCACTGAAGTCAATGCCGTCAAAATGGCATTACTTGAAGACATGTCCAATTCTGTTCATGTTGTGTCGCGCGTCATCAGATCACTGGCACTGATTTCCGATCAGGCCACTTACGATCACGAATTCGCTAAAATCGGTGCCGCCAGAGAAGAATATAACAAAGCATTTGACGATTTAAAGAAAATGCCACTGGATCAAAAAGGTCTGGACTTCGTTGCCGAAATAGAGCGCGACATGAATGACGCCAGACCCAAAAATAATCACTTTCTTGAACTCGCAAAACAAGACAAACAAGCTGGTGTCGACTTCTTATTAAAAGTAGCCAATCCAGCAACCGGCATGTGGCAAGATCACATTCACCAATTTATCAATTTACAACGTGAGAAAAATAAAAATGATGAATTAGCTGCGGCAGAGGCCTACGCCAATTTGCGCTCCCTCATACTACTACTGGCGTTTGCTGCCATCGGATGCGCGGCAATCATAGGCACCTTAATCACCCGCTCTTTATTACGCCAACTTGGCGCAGAACCAAGCTACGTCAACAAAGTGGCTGCGCAGATTGCTACTGGCGATCTGACAGTAGAAATTGATGTCAGTAAAGCGCAAACAAACAGTCTCATTTATGCCATCAAAACCATGCGCGACAACTTCGCTGACATTGTGGGCAAAGTCGCTCGCGGCGCGGAAACAATAGCCAATGCGTCAGCCGAAATTTCTACTGGAAATATGGAATTATCGTCACGCTCTGAGTTACAAGCCAGCTCACTGGAAGAAACCGCCTCATCAATGGAAGAATTAACCAGCACCGTAAAACAAAATGCCGAGAATTCTCTCCAGGCAAATCAACTTGCCAGCACTGCGTCTGAAGTCGCCGGCAAAGGTGGAAAAATGGTGGGCGACGTCATCGCAACCATGGGCGCTATCAATGACTCATCGAAAAAAATCGTCGACATTATTAGCGTCATCGACGGCATTGCATTCCAGACTAATATCCTCGCGTTGAATGCCGCCGTTGAAGCCGCACGTGCAGGAGAACAAGGTCGCGGCTTTGCAGTCGTCGCCAGTGAAGTCCGCAACCTGGCACAACGCAGCGCCACTGCCGCCAAAGAAATTAAAACCCTGATCTCAGACACCGTAGAAAAAGTAGCCAATGGCGCGAAGATGGTAGATGAAGCTGGCGCCACGATACAAGAAGTTGTCATCAGCGTCCAACGTGTATCAGCAGTGATTAGTGAAATTACGAATGCCAGCCAGGAACAGACCGCCGGCATCGATCAAATCCATATGGCGGTTGCCCAAATCGACGAAACCACACAGCAAAATGCCGCTTTGGTCGAAGAAGCTGCAGCAGCGTCACAATCACTCAATGAACAAGCCGCTGAACTCGAAAAACTGGTGCATTCATTTAAAATCAACCATGATTTGGATAAAAATCCCAAAAGCCAACAACCCCTAAAACTAAAAAAAGCGGCAGCAATTAAACCAGCCAGCACTCCAAATCAAAGAAAGCTCAAAATGGTGCCCGCCCTGCCACCAAAGAAAAGAGAAAAAATGGCAAACACTGACAAGGACTGGGTTGAGTTTTAAACCAACGTGAATCAACATAACACGTCAAACACAAAAAGCCCGCAACGATGCGGGCTTCTGGGGTGTCTCTGCCAATCAATACCTGGTGTTGCCAGACATCAAATCACTCCCACTTAGTCATCAATAGAGCCGGAAAACAATATGAAATTAAGCAACTAGCATTTGCGCTGCGTGTCAATACCATACAAAATGCCATGCTAAGAAACCCTCTAAGCTATACAGCTCGCGCAGCTCGACGAAAAGCGTTTTTCGAGTGACCGCTTACGCCACAAAGCTGTCATTCAAAATACCGAGGGAAATGCGAGATGAAATCTGCTATCCACCGGCAATGTGACGCCGCTTCAATGTGCGGATTGCTCTGGTCGCCGGATATTCATCCAACTTAGGATATTGTTGACGGTAATATTCGTTCCAATAACTTATGGCACGACGTTCTAGCTTCTCAAAATATTTGGTATTCTCGTGAAGAAAATTTGTGTATTCATTATCATCTGCCCTCTGTAGAAATTTCTCAATATGAACGGTGATTTCTACTACGTACTCACCAAGAAGTTGAACAATGAAAGGGACTACCCAGTACTCATCTCGCAGGAGGAGTTCTTTGACACATTTTTCGCGCATGTACCCATCACAATGCCGACTACCGAGACAGAGCGCAACGATTTGCTCAGACCCACGACATCCAATACATTTAATCAGTTGCTCTTTGTCGTAGTACACGCGGTAGGGTATGCTAAGCGTATCACCCCTCAAATTGACTTGAAATGTGTCCGACGACGGCGGATGCTTTTGTCCGCTAGAGAGTCTAACGACGGTGGCTCGTGACACTACTGCGAGTTCATGAGGAAAGGCCCTAACCTCGGCAAACTCAGCGTAGGAATTTGCTGCGAGCCATTTATAGAGACGCGAAAATATAGAAATCACGGTTTGTCTTTTACTCGTTGCCGCCACAATCAGCGTTTGTTTAGCAAACGCCCGACGTCAAAGCGCGGATTGATCTAAATAATTGTAAGTGACAGCTCTTGGCCGACTGCAGGCAGCCATCTACTCTCCATTCTTTGACCGAGCAAGTTGATATATCTTATCTTCGACTGAAGGAGCTCGCAACATCAAGGTTTCGACCGGAGGAAATACTTTGGTAACCGCATGATATACGCCAACTGGGAAGCAGCAAAATTCCCGCTCACGTATAATCGTTCGTGCCCCTTCAACTTCCACTTCAATCGCCCCTTTGAGAACAATGAAACACTCATCGCTTGAGGTATGGCAATGGGGTACTTCTCCATCGCCAACCCAGCTCTCATTCGTATTGTTGTACCAAATCTGAAGCTGGTTAGACTGGAAACCGATATCGTCGGGCGGGACGCGCCCTGACAAGAGAGTTGAATGGTCGGGTAATGATTTATGATGAATCAGCGCCATGCATTGTCCTTAAAAATGAACACGATTAGCAGCTAGGAACGACTGGTCATGGCCGGCAGGTGACATCCTGTCCAACATTAAATGCCCTAATTTAAGAGTCAAGACTCGGAAATATTTTTGGAAGAAATAAAGGTAGAAATGTTGTAAGCAGGCGAGAAAATCCGGAAATTGCCCCAAGCATAAGCAGAGCCAACGCGAATTTAGCCGATTCAGACACATCGACTGGAAATGCTGACCGCGCGACCCAAAAACTAAGGCATGCCGCAACCAACCCAATTCCTCCGGCCATCAACTGAAACCATTTACGATTTTCCAGCAACATTAACTTTCCTTTTATTTTTTGAATCAAAGGCATATTGCCATACAAAAATTAGCAAAGCAATATCAATTCGGAGGTGTAAATGGATGACTGCTCATGGCCGACTTCGGCCTCGCTATCATTAATCAGCGCTAGGGTAATGGGAAATTCCCACACCGATTTCTAAACGCGCAACCAGTTGAACAAACTTTGGTGGTAAGTACGAACTTTGTGTAGTGTAACCATCCTTAGTTGCAACTGCAAAATCGAGAATCGCATTTTGCAGGCCAGGGAACGCAATAATTTTCGCGATTTCCGAAGCATGCCCTTTGAGGAATGCAGTTGCGTCGACAAGCTGATTGTCAAACTCAACGAAGTCAGCATCGCTTGCAATAAAGTTGGCGCCGGAGTCGGAATGAAATTTTCCTTTGAGGATGCGTGGCTCACCTTTTCTCCACATTCTACATACAGGGATTGCGCACTGTGCCAGCAAAGCATCAATGTCCAATAATTCACCAGAAATTCGAAAGACACAGCTCATTTGCGTTGTTCTCT
Organism: Cognatundibacterium jejuense; assembly: GCF_014284255.1. Taxonomy (GTDB): domain Bacteria; phylum Pseudomonadota; class Gammaproteobacteria; order Burkholderiales; family Burkholderiaceae_D; genus Undibacterium; species Undibacterium jejuense. Next base: position 264,301 of record NZ_JACOFV010000001.1, on the reverse strand, counting down.
TTTTTGTATATATGATTCCTGTGACCTCCACACTAAGATTCAAATACTTCTTTGTACCAATATGCTGTGAGAGTCTGAAACCAATTTGCGTTGGACTCGTTCGCGAACTGCGCAAGTTCCGTCATATTCCCTTCGTATCTTCGATATAGTGCAATCAGTTCCCGAAGACTAGCTGCCGCAAGACGCTTGGAGCGCAGAAGTATCGTCAGCTCACGACCGCTTCCCGCAACATCAGTTACACCAGGGATTGATTTTAGCCGTCCGAAGAAAGTAGCCTCATCATTTTTTGAATAGTACCGCATCGGAGCGGTCCAAATTAGTTTTGCCATTTCTCTCCAAATAGCCGTCGTTTCTATTTCTAAAATCGGCCGCGAGTAACGTACATCAGATTACCGAGCAATGCTTATCAACATTAAATCCTGCTAAGAAGTTTGGTATTTGAATGATTTAGTCAATCATCTAGTGACCAATAATCTGATATCGAGCGGCTACCAAAATTTTGTGACTGGAACCACGATTCCAGTGAAAATAGCCCAATCCGGCGATGACGGATTTAAGCCTTTAACGATACCAATGTCCACGGTCATGCGTTTAGTCGGGCTGTAACTCACCGCAGCCAGAAATTGTGCCGTATTCGGCACAAGGCGTCGTTTGGTGCCTGAGACTTCCAAGTCCAACTGCCATTTGTCGTCAACGGTATAGGAAAGCGATCCGGCCCAACCGGTTTGAACAGCCCCTTCCAAAGCATCCGTGCCACCTAGGTGCGTCGCATTTAGGTTGAGATCAATTTGAATTTGGCCAAAATCATGACTAACAATTCCGTTGATGCCGTAATCCACCTTTCCGGTACCTATTGCCGTGTTCGCCGTGGGCGACTTTACATTGAATTCAAGTCCCAACGCGGTGGACTCGCTGATCAAAAATGCCCGCTTAAGTGCGGCGGTTGTATCACCAAATCCACGATCCACGACACCGTTGTTGGCATTGCGAACCCAGGCTTCGCCGCCTAAAAGCACACCCCAATTTTCATTAAAAGCCAGCTTAAGTAGGTAAGGTAAGCTGCCGCGACTCACGTCACCAGTCTTAGCGCTGAGTCCACCAAATTCGAGCTCCAACTGCCCTGGAGACGACAACTGCGCCGGATTGGATACGGTGGGCCGGTATGGCACAACACCGTCGTCCGCCTCGGCGTGCGCTAGCGAGCAAAGTAGCGAAGTACACACAATTGGCACAATGTGGCGTCTAACCATGGTTGACTTTCATTCAATGTAAAAAATAAGATAAAGCTTGCCACAAATCGCGCTTCGAAAATCACGCGTTGAATATTTTTTTATCTTTGCTAGCCTGAATTGGCATAGCAGGCATACCTTGGTGTGAGCTTCCCCTGCTATTAGGATCACGCGAAAATATGGTGCCAAAACTTGGTTCGCCTAATTGTTCAAAGGTCGACGGCAATTGGATCTTCACTACTTCCAAAAATGGGGGGGCGCCAGATAAGCTAATGCTGCAAATCCAAAGAATAACCAAAGACTAAAAGGCAGGGATGCCATAAGCGTCCTATCAAAAAAATATAATACTCAACTGCCGACGGGTTTCAATGCCATTGCCAACATCCGGTTGGTGTCGAAAGCGGACATCGATGGCATCAGTACAAGCACTGCAATGCGCCCGGTTGTCGATACCATGGCGTTTGCCGATACGGTCACATGGTATTTGCTATATCTTCGATTCAGTGTCGGCCCTATGCCATGAAAAATGCCATTGATAATGTAGTCAACATCATCAATGGCACATCATTAACACAATAGAATCAATGGGTTAAAAAACAACCTCATTCCCACTCGATGATCAATAACACATTAAAACGCTATAAAATCAACCAGCTAGCGTTTGCACTGCGTGTCGATACCATACAAAATACCATATCAAAAATACCTGGAAGCGGCATAGATCGCGACGGCCGACGCACAATGCTTTTCGACTGACAGCTTTGTGCCCACAACGGACATCGAACTCCCCACGAAGCAGACATTCAAAAATGCTGTGCAGAACATCTGTGCCATATGACTGATCATTAATTTTCCACAAATACTGGCGGAGGAGATTTCCAGCTTGCTGGCTTAATCAAGTCTTCGCTCGCTCATCCACTTCACTATTGCAGGGTCACGGTGCGAAAAGAAACTACTTTTAGCTGCGTCTATTTTTGCAATCCGTAACATTTCGTCTTCGGAAAGCACAAAATCGAAAATATCTAGATTTTCCTCCATTCGGACTTTTCGAACAGACTTGGCCAGTGACACCACACCGCGCTGAAACAGCCAGCGCAGCACGACTTGCCCAACTGATTTGCCGTACGTTTCGCCAATCGATGTCAACTCTTCATTTTGGAAAAGATTATTACGCCCTTCGGCAAACGGTGCCCAGGCTTCCGCCTGCACGCCGTTATCGCGCATAAAACTCACGCTTTCCTCCTGTTGATGGAAAGGGTTGATCTCAATTTGATTGACCGCAGGCGCAATTTCATTAAACGCGATGATATCCATCAGACGATCCGGTTGAAAATTGCTGACACCGATAGCGCGCAACTTACCTGCCTTGTAGGCTTCTTCCATGGCACGCCAAGAACCGTGCACATCGCCATACGGCTGATGGATTAAGTAGAGATCTAGATAGTCAAGCTGCAATCGGCGCAGTGATTTGTCGATGGCCGTCAACGTATTCTGGTAGCCAGTATCCTGCACCCAAAGCTTGGATGTGACGAACAGTTGATCACGCGTTACACCGCAGTTTTTCAGCCCTTTACCTACTGCCTCTTCGTTCATATAGGAAGTTGCCGTATCAATAAGCCGATACCCGGCTCCAATGGCATCGACAACACAGCGCTCGCATTCAACCTGGTCCGGAATCTGAAAAACGCCATAGCCTACGATCGGCATCCGGAGCCCATTGTTCAAGGTGACATATTGCATTTAAATTCCTTTCAAATTAATTCGATGATGGAGATTTATGCATTAAACAGCGGGATTCGATTCTGATGTGGGCGTGCCTGAAAAATATTGTGCGTCGGTGACTTTCTCCATCCAGTTCACATTTTTACCATCGAGTGCTTCTTGAACTGCGATATGTGTCATCGAAGTTGTTGGCGTGGCACCGTGCCAGTGCTTATGACCCGGTGGGCACCAGATTACATCACCCGCCCGGATCTCCACGATCGGTTCACCTTCACATTGTGTCCATCCGCATCCGGCGGTGACGATCAGTGTTTGTCCGAGCGGATGTGTATGCCACGCCGATCTGGCCCCAGGTTCAAATGTGACACTGGCACACGAGACACGGGAAGGCTCGGGTGCGATATTGAGCATGTCAATTCGTACGTTCCCGGCGAAATATTCTTCAGGGCCTTTTATTGATGGCTGCGAGCCTACGCGTTTGAGTTGCATAAGAAATTTCCTTTAGGTTCATTGGATATATTCATTATTGAGTACGAAAAATTGGCTCAATAACGCCAATTTTTTTAGTCGATCATTTTGCGGCAAGTTCGCCGTACCAATACGACGCTGTCACCCCGCCGTCCATGAGGAAGTCGCTACCGGTAATGAAACCGCCATCCTCGCCCATGAGCAGTGCGCCAACGGCACCGACCTCATCGGGCGTGCCGCCGCGTTTGGCAGGAGACAGGTCGATCATACGGCGATAGCCTTCTCCGCGAGGGCCGTTCAGCTCATCCCTGGCAAGGGGCGTGAAGATAATACCCGGACTGATGGTATTGATGCGCGCGCCGCGTTTTCCCCACCGAACTGCTTCGGCCATAACCCGCAGAGAATTTCCCCGCTTCGAAAGCTGGTAGGCATGCAGAGAGTCTTTAATTTGATCCGATTGCAGCATCGGAAGCGCGAGTAATTGCTCGGTGGGAGTAGTGGCAAGCGCTGTGTTCTGCTCTGTACTAAGACCAGGCAAGCGGTGCCCGGATTGCGATGCAATAACGACTCCCGCGCCACCCTCGGCGATTACGTTACCGAACTCTTCTAGAATCAGGGCGGTGCCGTATAGATCAATCTTCAGGATAGTAGCTGGTGTGGCCTGGGACGGTGAAACACCGGCTGCATGAATCAGGCCCGTTACGTTTCCGAGGGCTGTAGCCGTTTCAACAAGCGCATGAACCGATGCACGTGAGCCCACATCGACAACAGCCGTTGTTACTTCGAATCCAGCATCAGCAAGAACCTTTGCGGCGGCGTCCGCATTCTCCTGCTTCAGGTCTGCCAGCAACACATGCTTTCCGGCACTTACACGGCGTGCGATAGCCTGTCCGATTGAACCGGCGCCTATGACAACAATCACTTTGTTCATAATCTAACCCTTCGTAGTTGAATTGAAATGGTTTAATTCGGCGAATTTACTTACCGACCAGCTTTTGACGGTCCGCCGAATATCGCGCACCTTGAATGGGAACACCGGAAACTGCCGATTCAATTTCGCTCAGGTCTTCGGTTGACAGTTCGATTTCGGTCGCACCTGCATTTTCTTCAAGGCGATGCAGCTTGGTGGTGCCTGGAATAGGAACGATCCATGGTTTCTGTGCAAGCAGCCAAGCAAGGGCCATTTGCGCCGGGGTTACGCCCTTGCGCTTTGCGATACCTGCCAGTGCATCGACGAGAGCTTGGTTAGCCTGACGTGCCTCTGGTGCAAAACGCGGGACAGAATTGCGGAAGTCGTTCGCCCCAAATGTCGTTTCACCGTTGATTGCGCCCGTCAGAAAACCCTTACCAAGCGGACTGAACGGTACGAAGCCTATACCTAGATCTTCCAGCAGTGAAAGAATCTCTTGCTCAGGTTCACGCCACCACAGTGAATATTCGCTTTGTAACGCTGTGATGGGTTGAATTGCATGAGCGCGCCGAATAGTGTCAACGCCAGCTTCGGACATACCAAAATGCTTCACCTTTCCTTCACGAATGAGTTCCTTGACTGTGCCAGCCACATCTTCGATCGGCACAGCAGGATCAACGCGATGCTGGTAGAACAGATCGATGCGGTCTGTGCGTAGGCGCTTTAAGGCGTCTTCAGCAACCTCACGAATGCGTTCCGGCCTGCTGTCGAGCCCTTTGCTAATATCGCCATTCCGAAAACCGAACTTGGTTGCAATCACAACCTGATCACGCATTGGAGCAAGTGCTTGGCCAACTACGCTCTCATTGATGAACGGCCCGTACGCTTCCGCAGTATCAAAGAAGGTGATGCCGCGTTCGAACCCTGCACGGATCAGCTTGATTGCTTCTCCCGTATTGGTTGCTGGTCCATAGCCGTAGCTCAAGCCCATACAGCCAAGCCCCAGAGCGGACACTTGTAATCCACTTTTACCTAATTCTCGCTTTTGCATATTAATTTCTCCGATGATTGTTTTAACTGCGAATTACTGACTTACGCCGATGCTGCAGCCGACATACAGCTTTGGATCCAGCGACAGCTTGACGATCAAATCCGACAGACTATTCAACGATATGTCGTGTCCGAGGAATGGCTCGCCCTTTTGCGTGATTTGGTAATCGATTTTCGGGTTTTGCGTAAACCAGCCGGGACGCAGAACCGTGTAGTCTAGATTTGATACTTCGATGACGGCAGCGGCGTCGCGGTATGGGTCCAGTATGCTGCGATATTTTTCGCCTGGTACTTCGCCATAGATGCCCATTGAGCTGACGAAGATCAGTCGCTTCAAACCGGCTTTGTCCATCGCGGCCACGATGCTTTGTGCCTGCTTGTTCAAATCCCCAGCAAGACTGGCAAACACCACGTCCTGATCGCGCATTGCGCTGATCAAAGCTGACATGTCAAGAACATCACCCTCGACCACCGTCACGCGTTTTGGATCTGGGTTCTTTAGTCGGCTCGCACGACGCAAATAAAGAGTAAGTCTCGCATTCGAGTTTGCAAGAAAGCGCGCCGTTGTGTGGCGAGCGACTTGACCGTTTGCGCCGAGGATAAGAACACGGGTCATTTCTCTGTCCTATCGATCAGCAAGTGAAGTAAGGTCTTCCGAGAACGGTCCGTACACTTCTGCCGTGTCGAAAGAGGTCACACCGCGCTCAAATGCACCGCGAATCATGGCAATGCCTTCAGACTTATCCGACGCGGGCCCAAGTCTAAAACAAAGGCCCATACAGCCACGACCGAGTTCAGAAACAATAAGATCGTTGCGACCTAATTGACGAGTTTTCATGACGTTTTCCTGTTATTTGTTGATGTCACGAAGCTTAGGCCTGTTGACATTCAATGACTAGACTGTTAAAACGACATGCAGTTATTAGGAGAACTAATTAATGGCAGGATTTGATGACCTTGCTGCCTTTGCTGCGGTCGTGCGTGCAAAGAGTTTTACCCGGGCGGCCGCTCAGATGGGAGTTACCCAGTCTGCTCTGAGTCAAACTGTCCGTGCCCTAGAGCTCAGGCTTGATCTAAAGCTGCTTAACCGGACGACACGCAGCGTTTCACCTACGGAGGCGGGAGAGCAATTATTTCGCACTGTCGAACCTCGATTGGCCGAGATCGAAGCTGAACTGGCCGTCCTGGGCAACATGCGAGGCAGACCAGTCGGCAATGTTCGGATCACAGCGACTGAACACGCGGTCCGATCTATTGTTTGGCCAAGACTATTGCCGTGGCTACCAAATTATCCGGAAATTAAGATCGAGATCAGCAGCGACAACCGTTTTGTCGATATTGTGGCGGAGCGTTTTGACATTGGTATTCGTCTTGGTGGCGACGTTGCAAAGAACATGATTGCGTTGCGAATTGCACCGGACATGCGCATGGTTGTGGTAGGGAGTCCGGCTTATTTAAAACGAAATCCGCCGCCGCAATCACCGCAGGAACTGAGTGAGCACGACTGTATCGGCTTGCGATTACCGACCTACGGTGGCTTACTGGCGTGGGAATTTAAAAATGGTGGAAAAATTACTAACGTCCATGTCGAGGGACGTCTTTTGTTCAACCGCAGCGACCTCATGGCAGATGCCGCTGTCGCTGGACACGGACTGGCATGGCTTCCTGAGGACATGGTTCAGGAACATCTTGCAGCAGGTCGGCTGGTTACAGTTCTGGACGACTGGGGAATCACTTTCCCCGGATATCACCTTTACTACGCAAGTCGTCGTTCATCGCTAGCGCTTTCCCTTGTTATTGATGCCTTGCGAATTCCTAAATCGAGATGATCTCCGTCAGTGAGAATAGTGCAATCTGTCAGCTTTGTGCCGAAAACGGACATTGATGGCATCAACACAAGCGCTGCAATGCACCCGGTTATCGATACCATGGCGTATGCCGAAACGGTCACATGGTATCAGCTATATTTTCGATTCAGCATCGACCCCATGCCATGAAAAATGCCATTGATGATTCAATCAAGATCATCAATGGCATTCATTTAACTCAATAGAATCAATGGGTTAAAAAACAGCCTTACTCCCACTCAATCGTCGCAGGCGGTTTTCCAGAAATGTCGTACACCACGCGGTTGATACCGCGTACTTCGTTAATGATGCGGTTAGAGACTTTGCCTAATAATTCGTGCGGCAGATGCGCCCAGTGTGCAGTCATGAAATCTTGCGTTTGTACAGCGCGCAACGCCACAACGTAGTCGTAAGTGCGGCCATCGCCCATTACGCCAACAGATTTGACTGGCAAGAATACGGCAAATGCCTGGCTTGTGGCGTCATACCAACTGACTAGCTTTTCTGCATTTTTATCGACAAAGTTATTGCGCAGTTCTTCGATGAAAATCGCATCTGCTTTGCGCAGCAAATCAGCAAATTCTTTTTTGACTTCACCAAGGATGCGCACACCGAGGCCAGGACCAGGGAAAGGATGGCGATACACCATGCCATGTGGCAGACCAAGTGCTACACCGAGCTTACGCACTTCATCTTTAAAAAGTTCACGCAAAGGCTCTAATAATTTCAGATTCAAGGTGTCTGGCAGACCACCGACGTTGTGATGGCTCTTGATGGTGTGTGACCCTTTTTTGCCTTTACCAGCACTCTCGATGACGTCAGGGTAAATCGTGCCTTGTGCCAGCCATTTTGCATTGCTGAGTTTGGCTGATTCCGCCTGAAATACTTCGACAAATTCACGGCCGATGATTTTACGTTTTGCTTCAGGATCAGTAACGCCTTCAAGATGCCCCATAAATTGCGCTGTCGCATCAACGTGTATTACTTTAACGCCCAGGTTTTTACCGAACATCTCCATGACCATTTTGCCTTCATCGAGACGCAACAGACCATGATCTACAAAGACGCAAGTCAGTTGATCGCCAATCGCGCGATGGATCAATGCAGCAGCAACACTACTATCAACACCACCCGACAAGCCAAGAATCACTTCGTCCGTCCCAACTTGCTCGCGGATCGAAGCAACGGCTTCGGCGATATAGTCTGGCATGTTCCAGTCAGATTTACAGCCACAAATTTCGTGCACAAAACGGCCAATAATAGCCTCACCCTGGACTGTGTGGGTAACTTCGGGGTGGAACTGCACCGCGTAAAAACGGCGCTCTTCGTCCGCCATCGCAGCGATCGGACAATTGTCTGTTGATGCCATCAATTTAAATCCTGGCGGCATTTCATTCACTTTGTCGCCGTGGCTCATCCAGACCTTCAACATGCCATGACCTTCTGGTGTCACGAAATCGTTGATGCCGTTCAATAAGGCTGTGTGGCTGCGTGCGCGCACTTCAGCATAGCCAAATTCACGTACCAGGCCATTTTCCACTTTACCACCCAGCTGCTCCGCCATGGTTTGCATGCCATAGCAAATCCCAAGAACAGGAACCCCAGCGTCAAAGACCGCCATTGGTGCACGTGGAGTATCTCCTTCTGTCACACTATTCGGGCCACCAGAAAGGATAATGCCTGATGCGCCGTACTCGCGGATAAATTCATCACTGACGTCATACGGATGCACTTCGGAAAATACACCAGCATCACGGACGCGACGGGCGATCAATTGCGTGACTTGTGAACCAAAGTCGAGGATAAGGATTTTAGAATGCATAATTCAAATTATCAGGTCAGGTTGCCCGGGCATAGCCTGTACAACAGTATTGTTTCCCGCACTCCTTGCAGATAGCAGGGCTTTTTCAGCTAGGCTGATTAATAGTTCAGGATCTGCATCAGGGTATGTGTCGGTTGACACTACACCTGCGCAAATCGTCATTGTCGTTTCTACGTTTTCTACCAATTCTGGATGCGTCATAATTGCCAACCTGATCCGCTCCGTCACAGCCATGACAACAAGGTGTGATGCTCCAGGCAAAACGATCAACAATTGATCACTGCCAAACCGTCCCAAGGCATCAAACGGACGAATACAAGATCTGATCCGGCTGACAGTACGAATTAACAACTGATCACTCAATGCTGCACCGTGAACTGCACGCAAATCATCAATTTGATCAGGATAGACGAATAAGAGCGAAAGCGGCTTTTGTGCCTTACTGCACCGTTCCATCTCAATCTTCAACGAACGGGCTATCGCAACTTTATTCCACGTTCCCAACAGAGGGTCAATCAATGACTCTCGTTTTAAATTTCTATTTTGTTTAACCAGCTCGATTTGATTTTGATAAATTACACCAAGTGCTAGCTCGCGCTCGATAATGGTTGCAAAATCAGCCAACAACAAATGCTGATTTTCAGTGAGCTCTCGTGTCTGATAATCTAACAACCTGATGCAACCGACCAATTTCGCGTCTTGCCCATAGATTGGATATGAAACATAAAAACGGATAAACGGGTCGCCCATCACGTGCCTATGCTCCGCCAACAACGAATGCGCACTAAGATCAGAAATGACTAAAAACTCATCGGACAAAGGAAGACTGTCTGAAAAGCTCGCCTCCATTTCAGTAATGGAGCGACCACTACCGCCGGATCTACCACTCACATGCCCAAAGGTAACAAAACAATTTGCCACCGAGAATAACTGCAAACCTAATCGTTCAAAACGACCAATCTTGACATCGAATTTTTCAGTTAACATCCGTTCAAAACCGGTATTAACCACTAATGATGTCGTAGCGTTGAATCCTTCCAAACTTGTCGTCATGCAGTACCCCCGGCAAAGCTAGCTAATGTTAGTCAGCACGGTAATTTGGTGCTTCCTTCGTAATCTGAACGTCATGCACATGTGATTCGCGCATACCAGCAGAAGTAATTTCAACAAATTCTGCCTTCGTATGCAAATCGTCGATAGAAGCGCAACCACAATAGCCCATCGACGAACGAACACCACCAACCAATTGATACAGAATCGCCAAAACGCTACCTTTGTAAGGAACGCGCCCTTCGATCCCTTCTGGCACAAGCTTGTCGGCATTATTGGCAGAGTCCTGGAAATAACGATCAGCAGAACCATCCGCCATCGCGCCGAGACTACCCATGCCACGGTAAGATTTATAGCTACGACCCTGGAACAAAATGACTTCGCCAGGTGCTTCTTCGGTACCAGCAAACATACTACCCATCATCACAGTAGATGCACCAGCCGCCAATGCCTTCGATACGTCACCAGAGAAACGTACCCCACCATCCGCGATACAAGGAACACCAGTACCCTTAAGTGCATTTGCCACGTTAGCGATTGCAGAAATCTGCGGAACACCAACACCAGCCACGATACGTGTAGTACAAATAGAACCAGGACCAATACCAACCTTAACCGCATCGGCACCATGCTCAACCAAGGCCAATGCCGCGGCAGCAGTAGCAATATTGCCACCGATCACCTGAATGTGCGGATAATTATCTTTAACCCAGCGAACGCGATCCAGAACACCTTTAGAGTGGCCATGGGCGGTATCAACAACGATCACATCAACGCCAGCTTTCGACAGCAAATCGACACGCTCTTCATTATCTACACCAACACCAACGGCTGCGCCAACCCGCAATTTACCCAATTGGTCTTTCGATGCAAAAGGATGTTCAGTCGATTTTTGAATATCTTTAACTGTAATCAAACCACGCAATTCAAATGCCGCATTGACGACCAGTACACGCTCAAGGCGGTGCTTATTCATCAAACGCTTCGCCTCGGACAAATCAGCCGATTCGTCAACGTAGACTAATTTATCACGCGGTGTCATTTTGGCACGCGCCTCAGCATCCAACTCTTCTTCGAAGCGCAAATCGCGGTTGGTAATAATACCGACCACAACGTTGCCTTCAACGACCGGAAAGCCACTAATTCCATGTTGCTGAGATAAAGCGATCACTTCGCGGATTTTCATGCTTGGTGGAATAGTGATCGGATCACGCAACACACCAGACTCAAAGCGCTTGACCTTCGCCACTTCGCGAGCCTGCTCTTTAGCTGTCATATTTTTGTGAATAATACCGATTCCACCTTCCTGAGCCATGGCAATTGCAAGCCGTGCTTCAGTGACAGTATCCATGGCCGCTGAAATTAACGGGATATTTAAATGAATATCACGTGTTAATTTTGTAGCAAGCGAAGTGTCTTTCGGGAGGATGTCCGAATATGCCGGAACGAGGAGCACGTCATCGAATGTGAGTGCTTTTTGAAGTAAACGCATAGCATTTCCTATAGGCGCAAAAGCAAATTATACAGAAAACTTGCGAACTCGTCTCGCTACGTGTAAAACTCTTGCATCTTTTAATCCATTATTCATAACCATCGAGAGAACAACATGCTTAAGCAACGCACAATTCTCGCTTTAATCAGCACTTTCTTTGCCTGCGCTTCGGCTTGCGCCCAATACGTATGGGTCGACGAACATGGGAATAAGCAGTTTTCAGATACCCCGCCACCATCCACCGTACCCAAAAATCGTATTTTGAAAGGCAAAAATCTTATCGATAGCAATACGGACGCTGGCGATGCATCAAGTTCCAGCAAGGCAGCTGATACACCTCGCCAGAAAACTGATTCTATTGCCAGCCGAAACGAGGATTACAACAAACGCAAAGCTGAACAAGCAGAAAAAGATAAAAAGGCGGCAGAAGCACAGCAAGCTGCTAACGACAAAAGCAAAAACTGCGAACGGGTTAAGTCGTATCAAAAAACACTAGAATCTGGCGTACGCATTTCTACCACAGATAAAAATGGTGAACGCAACTACATGTCGGATGAACAGCGTGAAAAAGAGCTTGCTGACACCAAAAAAGCCAGTTCAGGTTGCTAAATAATCGGATTGTCTATTCTGATTATCGCCCATTTTTTACGGCGCGGCGACGACGCGCCTCCATCGGATCTGCAAGCAAAGGACGATAAATTTCTACCCTGTCATTGGGATGCAACTGCGACTCCAATGACTTCAACTTACCAAAAACCCCAACTTTTTGGGTTGCCAGATTAATCTCAGGTAATTGTTTCAAGATACCACTATATTCAACGGCATGAAGTAGTGTAGAGCCCAAAGGCACGCGAACCTCTAACAAAATGACTCCTGCGCCATCTGAATAGCACACCTGAACTGATATCATTTCGTTATTCTGCATAAATTGCTTCCGCCCTCGCGCAAAACGCATCGACAAAGCTGTTTGCTATTTTACTAAAAACGGGGCCAATCAAATGTTCCAATAATTTACTTGAAAATTCGTAATTCAGATCAAACTCTATCTTACAAGCATCAGCACGCAATTCGATGAATTGCCAACGACCGCTTAATTGTTTAAATGGTCCCTCCACCAGATTCATTTGCATAGAATGTGGTGCTTGATTTATATTTTTAGTCGTAAAACTTTGCTTTATGCCGTGATAATTAATTGAAAGCGTCGCCGTCAAGTCACTTTCCGTACGTTCGAGAAGCTTAACCTCACCACACCAAGGCAAAAAGTCCGGGTAATTTTCGACGCGCTCCACCAATGCAAACATTTGCGCTGCGCTATAACCAATAAAAACTGTTTTATGTACGACTGCCATCCAGGGTAACCATTTGGTAGAATCACAAGTTCGCATTTTAACCGAGTCATCCCCGCATCGAAATCCTCCTGGAGGAAATTGATAAGGAAAAGTAACCTATTTTCATCTAATGAGCATCGCTGATAACAAAAAAGCCTTCCACGACTACTTTATCGAGGAACAATTCGAAGCAGGAGTCGTACTACAAGGCTGGGAGGTCAAAGCTATACGCGCAGGCCGACTGCAACTTAAAGAAGCTTACGTCATCGTCCGCGATGGTGAAATTTTCTTGTTTGGCGCCCATATCGGCGCCCTTCCGACCGCATCAACACACATCCATCCAGATTCCGTGCGAACTCGGAAGTTATTACTCCATGCAGCCGAAATCAGTAAGCTGATTGGTAAAGTAGAGCGTTCTGGCTACACCATGGTGCCACTGAATATGCACTTCGTTAAAGGCCGCATCAAATGTCAGATCGGCCTTGCCAAGGGTAAAAAACAACACGACAAGCGCGATACGGAAAAAGAGAGAGACTGGCAGCGCGAACAACAGAAGATCATGAAACAACACCGCCGTTAGGACTCAATGGATATCGATCCATACCAAATTTATTTTTTAGGTGGATGTAATTCTTGCTCAACGTCGCGCACCTGCTGACGCAGCGCGCGACGCTCCTCTGGCGTCAATTTGCTTTTTTTCTCTTTAGGCTTGACGTTTTGCGGGGAATTTGCGGTTGATTTACCTCCAGCTCTAAGGAAGAAGCTCCCGCCAAACTCTCTTGAAGAAAAAAAACGAGTCCTAGCACTCCTGTCGTCAGAGTGCACCCATCCCCTTAACTCTTTATTATTAAGCAATACAGACGCACGAAAGCCACTCTCTTGAGCATAGGCTGAGTTGAAAAATACGATAGTTGTTAGCAGAATAAGAATTCTGGCTGAAGGCAAATTCATTACGTCATCACTAGATTCTAAGAAAAAACACCCGAAGAATGCTGACCGCACACCACTAAAAAAGAAATACCGCTCGTTAATATGTTACCTATGTATATGCAAGAGTTAGATACACAAGTGCAGCAGAGCAATAAATAATGAGCAAAATCGTTAAGCAAGGTAAGATGAGGCACTCAAATAAAACGTCTCGCTAGGCGCAAGAGTCTAAATCACGCGACTTAAATTGATCTTTCACAAATCGAAAAATATGTAACAATGTGTAAGTCCAGCAATTAACAGGTTTCCAAGCACGGACGATGCCAGTAAGATATTCATATGAACACTCATCATTCCACTACTGACACCCCCTCAACTGCCGCTAGCAGTTCCCCAAAAGCAAAAATCCTAGTTGTAGACGATGATTTGCGTTTGCGCGAACTCCTACGTCGCTATCTGACCGAACAAGGATTTCAGGTAGTCGGCGCGGAGAATGCTCAAGCCATGAACAAGTTCTGGATGAGAGAGCGCTACGACATGCTTGTGTTGGATTTAATGCTCCCTGGCGAGGACGGTTTAGCAATCTGTCGACGCTTGCGCGGCGCTGGCGACCGGACACCCATCATTATGCTGACTGCTAAAGGCGAAGAAGTTGATCGTATTATTGGATTGGAAATGGGCGCTGACGACTATTTACCTAAACCATTTAATCCAAGAGAATTAGTTGCAAGAATCAACGCAGTGTTACGGAGGAAAGTGCCGGATGAACTACCGGGCGCACCCTCCGAAGGCCCGCAGACGTTCACATTCGGCGAGTTTACCCTCGATTTAAGTACACGTACTCTCAAGAAAAAGAATGAGATGGTGTCTTTAACGACAGGGGAGTTTTCTGTACTCAAGGTGTTTGCCCGTCACGCACGCCAGCCATTATCCAGAGAAAAACTCATGGAACTAGCACGTGGTCGAGAATATGAAGTATTCGACCGTAGTCTGGACGTTCAAATTTCTCGCTTGCGAAAACTGATAGAACCCGATCCATCAAATCCTTTATACATTCAAACGGTGTGGGGGCTCGGCTACGTCTTTATTCCTGACGGACAAAAAACTTAAACGTCGGGTTTCAGATGCAAATGCGTTCCTATTTAAATAGTCTTGAATGGCTACGCAGCGGTCTGTTTTGGCGCACTTTTTTCATGCTGGCTGCACTTGTGATGGCCAGCATGACTGTCTGGTTTATGAGCTTCCGGACTTTAGAGCGCTACCCTCGCGCACAACAACTTACCACACAGATAACATCCATCGTCACCATTACTCGCGCCGCACTCACACATTCGGCACCTGAACGACGAAAAGAATTATTACTCGATCTGGCAAACAACGAAGGCATACGAATTTACACCTTAAATGAAGGTGATAAAACCGACCCTCCAGAAACTAGCGCTTTTTTTTCTGAGCTAAGCTATTTGATGAAAATTCAGATGGGCAAAGAAACGCGTTTTGCCAAATCAGTCAACGGAATAGAAGGTTTTTGGGTCAGCTTTGACATTGAAGGCGACCAATATTGGCTGCGACTTGAAGAAGATCGCTTAGATCCGCCGTTTACCCTGCCAATCATTAGCTGGGCTTCAGCAACACTGATTTTTACCCTGCTCGGCGCCGCGATTATATCCAAATTAATCAACGATCCATTATCTCGCTTAACGAACGCGGCGCGACTTTTGGCGCAAGGCAAGCAACCGCAACCACTGCCTGAGATAGGCCCGAAAGAAATACGCGAAACAAATGCCAGTTTTAATAATATGGTAGAAGATCTTGCCAGGATTGAAACCGATCGCACCATCATTCTTGCGGGTATTTCCCATGATCTGAGAACACCCTTGGCTCGTATGCAACTAGAGGTCGAAATGGCAGTACTCGATGATCAGGCACGCACGGGAATGCAGTCTGATCTGGCACAAATGGATGCCATCATCAGCCAATTTTTGGATTACGCAAAACCGATTGATAGTCTGCGCTTCGACATGATCGACATTAGCGCATTACTGGAACAAGTAATCCACGAGTATTCCCGCGTTAATTACTTGCACATCCATTCATCGATTGCACCTGGCCAGATGATTTCTGGCAACACCACTGAATTGCGGCGCATGTTTAGCAATCTGATAGAAAATTCGTGCCGCTATGGCAAAAATCCTGACAATCTAAATACCGTCATCGAAATACAGTGCAGCCTTAAAAATAAAGGAAAAAAGCAAGGCGTTCTGGTTAGCTTCCGCGACTATGGCGAAGGTGCAAAGAGTGATGATCTCACCAAACTTCTCAAGCCATTCACACGTGCTGACGCATCACGTAGTCAGGCAAACGGATCTGGTCTCGGACTCGCTATTGTCGACCGCATCGTACGCCGACATCGCGGTAGAATGCGTATTTACAATCACGACTACAAAGGCTTCGTAGCCGTCATGATTTTTCCTGAAATCAAATTCAAGTAGAGTCTAAAAACAGCCTCAAAAAACTTCAGCAAGCGCCAACAAATTTCAAAACATATTCAAAAAAAATCCCGTTACCACACTCGATAACGGGATTTTATTCTTGCCCTACTTTGATCGCATTAGTTTATTTTGAGCCAGCCAGAGCAATTTGAACTTCTGATTTACTTTTTTCGTCTACATTACCTTTGACTGATTTTTCATCGGTTGACTTCTGCACTTCAGCTTTTTTTACTTGCACTGGCGCGGCCAGTTCATAACTCAATTGCATATTTGGATTGACCTTTGAGGGAGCAACAACGTGAGCACGTTGGACCTGAGCTGGTGCATTCACTGCGAATGCTGAAGAAACTGGTAGATAGCTACCGAAACCGGCAAACCCTACTGCGCCAACAACACCAGCACACATCATTAAGCCGGCAAGTACTGATGGACGCATACGGAAGCGGAAACGCTCCTGAACTTGTACTATTTCAGGCTCAGCCAGAACATCGATATCTTCCACAGCAACAGGAGCATTAGCCAATATTTGCTGAACTTGCATGCGCCATTCTTGTGTCAGTTGCTGCTTTTGACGCAATTTGGCGATCAATTCATTCGCCACATTTTCTGCCTGTTGACGCTCAGCCTCAAGCTTCAAGCGCACTTGTTCTGCCTCGGCTTGCAACGCACATTCTTGTTCGAGAGCGAGCTGTTTTAAATTTTCAGTTTCAACCGATTGCTGTTCTTGAAGCAGACGAATTTGCTCTTGCAACTGCTTTTGCAACTGATCTTGCAAAGCTTGTTGCTGCAAATCTTCTTCAGACATTGTCATTGCCTGATGTTGCAATTGCTCCTGAGCTTGCTCCAGTGCATGTTTAGCAGCCGCTTGCTCCGCGCGACGTTGCAACAACATATCAGCAAAAGCGGCCTCTTGTTCTTCCTGTAGCGCCAAATCAGCCAGCAATGTTTGTTCAGCCTGAATACGCAAGGCGACATCCTGAGCTAACTTTTGTTCAGTTGCGCATCGCTGTGCTTCCAATTCCGCAAGCGCCTGCTCTTGGGCGATACGTTCATTCATGGCGGCAATTACTTGTTGTGCTTGCTCTATCTGCGCCGTTGTGGCGATACTTAACGACTGTTCGAGTGCTAATTTTTCTTGCTCGAACGCTGCAGCTTCGACAGCCAGACGGGCGCGCTCTTTGCTCTGCAAAGCAAGTTCAGCCTCTGCGTGCAAACGATCTTCGGATGCTTTAAGCAGCAATACTTCTGCATCCATTTTTTCTTCAATCGCCTGCAAGGCCTGCTGCTTTAAACGCAAAGTTTCTTGCTCGCGCTGTTTTTGTTGCTCCAATGCCGTGATTTCACGCTGAGCAAGCTCAGCATTCTGCAACTCTAACTGTTGCAATGAAAGTAATTCATTTGCTTTTGTTTGTGCCAATTCTGAAGCTTCAATTTGTGCTGCGGCGTGCATCAATGCCAATTCTGTCGCTTCTTTTTCAGCATTCAGTTTCATCTGCATGGCAACATTCGCGTCCTGCTCAGCCTGTGCGCGAATGTCGGCTAATTGCAAATATCCCTGCTCCGCCTGCTGGCGCTGCTCCGCTTCTGTCAGTGCTTTTTGCTCAGCCACAATTTTCTGCTGAACAGCACTTAACTCTTCTAAAGCCGCTGCAGCACGACGATTTTCCAAAACCGCTAAGGCTTCAGTTTCACGCAATTTTTCTTCCATTGCATTAGCCGCCAAGCGCTGTGCTTCAGCGTGTTCCTGCGATTTCACAAAAATCGTCTGTTCGGTTGCTAATTGTTGTTGCGCGGCGGCATTCGCCAATTGTTCTTGCTCGGTACGCTCTGCAACAACTTTAGCCAATGCCTGCTCTGCCTCTAATCGTTGCTGAACAGCGGATTGTGCCTGCAATTCAGAATGAAGTTTCGCATCAAGTTCGATACTTAATTGCTGCTCAAGCGCCAAGCGCTGCTGTTCAGCACGGCTAGACTCAAGCAATAAAGATGTTTTTTGTTCGAGCGCTGCTGCGGCTTCCCGTTTGATCAATGCCTCTTCAGCGGATTTTGCAAGCCATTGTTTTTCTGCCGAATTCAACGCGTCCACTGCTAATCTCGCTTCTTCATCGCTTTGATGACGAGCATAAATTAAGGCGACATGTTCTTGCTCAACAGCCAGGCGGGCTTGTGCAGCCTCGATTGCGTTCACTTCGGCTTGTTGCTTTTCAGCCAGCATAGCAATCAAGGCTTGTTCTGCTTGATTACGCTCTTCTTGCGCAGCACGCAATTGCTGCTCTTGTTGCAATCGTTGGCTTGCCAATTCTGCCATCAATTTTTGTGCATCCACATGCGCCGCCAGCTCTTGATGCAACGCACGTTGTGCAGCAAGCGTCGCATCAGCAGCGAGGCGCGCAACATGTTCTGCATGCGCGTTTGCCTCAGCAAATTCTTTTGCCTGCGTTTCGCTACACAAACGGCTCTCTACTTCTTGCTGAACTCTTTTTTCAGCAGAGAGTTTCTGTTCTGTCGTTTCCAATAACGCAGCATCATCTGCAACACGTTGCAAAACAACTTGCTCTAACTCAGCGATACGACGATTTTTTTCAACTACTAATTGATGTGCTTTGTGCTGGCTAGCGGCGTAGGCCTGCGCTTGCGCTTGCAGCGCTCTTTCTGCCTCCAGTTTTGCCGCTGCCATTTCACTCGCCTCTTGTTCTGCAACAGCGCGGGCAGATGCTGCAATTGCTTGCTCTTGCTCAGCCTGAGCAGTGGCCTGAGCAGCGGCGTGGGCGATTTTTTCTGCTGCCAATTTCTCAAGGGTGGCTTGGGCAGCTAATTTTTCCGCTACTGCTTTTTCTTGTTCTAACTTGGCTTGCTGCTCCAGCGCTAACGCTGCTTGCTGTTGAGATTGTGCCTTTTCTTGTTCCAAGCGAGTCAATTGGGCTGCCGCTTTAACCCTGGCCGCAGCTGCTTCGGCAGCGAGTTGTTCGGCTTTCGCCTGTGCCGCGTTTTCTTCGCTTAATTTTTTCTCTTCAGCCAACTTGAGCTCAGTCGCAACACGCAAATTACGTTCAGTTTCAAGCAAGGTCAGATGTTGATTACGTTGTTCTTCTTCTACTTTGGCTTTTGCTTGCAACTCCGCTGTCAATTGCTTCTCAGCTTCGAGTTTCTCGCGAATAGAAGTTAATGCCGTTTGCTCGGACTCCGCACGCAATTTCAATGTTTTACCAAGCTCTTCTGCTTCCAAAACTTTCTCTTGAGCCGCTTGCGCTGCCTGCTTTTGCAGCTCGGCATGTTCTTGCATTTTTTGCAGACGTGTCTGTTCTGCCTGAATTAAGGCCAGACGAGTTGTTCTGGTTTCCGCTTCTTGTTGCTGACGTGCTTGCAATACATTCACATGCTCGCGATCAGCGTGCGCACGTGCAATGACCTGTTCAGCAGTGGCGCGTTCCGCTTCCAGTTTTTCTTGTGCTGCACGAATAGCTTGCTTTTCGGCTTCATTTCTTACCTGCTCTGCACGGGTCATTTCCAGCGCCTGGCGGCTTTTGAGCTCCGCCATGGAAGCTGCTTTGAGTTGCATTTCTTTTTGAATTTCTGCCTGTTCTAAGGCTTCTTTTTCAGCCTTTGCAGCCATTTCAAGCGCGATTCTTTGCTCGCGTTCTGCCTGTTCTTTGGCTTGCGCGATGGCTTTCATTTGCTCCTCAACACGCTTTTTGTTCTCAGCTTCTAGCTGCGCAGCCTGCTCCAGCGCCAGCTTTTCCTCGGCTGTTTTGAGCATTTGCTGAACTGCGTCAGCACGACGACGTTCAACGTCGAGTTTTTCGTCCAGGATCTCCATCGCTTTCGCCTCATCTTGAGCGCGTTGCTGTTGCACGCGCAGCAGTTCAGTCACATCCCTGCTCCGTTTGACCGTTGCTTCGGCCATTTTTTGTTGCAGGTCGGCTTGCTCCATTGCTTGCTCTAAAGCAATTTTTTCTGCTGCACACTCAGTTTCCTGGGCAATACGCGCTGCACGTTCGGCAGCCTCTTGCATACGCATGAGTTCAGCATGAGTTTGATCGGCTTTGGCACGTACCTCCGCTTCTTCAGTTCTTTGACGCTCTGCCTGAAGCTTTTCCTCTAAGGCAGCAGCCGCTTTTTGTTCTGCTTCGGCGCGCATTTGCTCAACCTGGGTGAGTTCTTGGGCACGCTTTGCCTTCAATTCAGAAGCAATATTGGCGCGTTTTAAGAGTTCAGCCTGGAACGCACTAGCACTCAATGCTTGTTGTTCCGCATCGGCTTGCTGGCGCGCCGCTTCAATCGCGACTTTTTCGATCTCAATTCTTTCTTTTGCGAGCTTAGCAGCGCGTTGCTCTTCCGCTGCACGCTGACGTGCAATATCGGTTGCCTCCTGATCGGCGATACGACGCTGACGTGCTTCTTCAGCTGCCTCGGCTTCGGCTTGCATACGTGCGCGCGCTTGCGCGTCCGCTTGCTGTTCGTTTTCTATGCGGCTCATTGCTGTAGATTGCAATTCACGTTCGGCACGAATACGTGATTCAGTAACCTGGCGAATTTTATCTTCAGCTTCACGTCTTGCCTGGGCAGTAGCTGCCGCTGCTAATTCGGCTTGTTCACGGCGGGTCGCAGCTACATGCAATTCTTGTTCCGCCTGCATGCGCAGTTGAATTGCTTCGGCGGCACGACGTTCAGATTCCATGCGCGCCTGAGCGATCGCATCTTGCTCTTGTTCTATCGCTACGCGAGCCAAAGCATCTTCACGGGCACGGGCTTCTATTGGTGCACGGTTAAGTGCAAATTCCAGCGCCATTGCATCGGCCTGTTCGCGTTCTTTACTGACTTGTAAGCTTTCGCTACGAACTTTAACCAGTGCTTCGGCAGTTTCGCGCGCTTCACGCTCACGACGTTCACGTTCACGCGCTAATTCGGCAATACGTGCGTCAGCACGAGCGCGCTCCACTGCTTGCTGACGAGCGTCTTCGGACGCAGCGACGCGTTCTGCCGCCCATGAACGTGCAGTTTCTGTCTGCTTACTTAATTTAACAGCGGCCGCTTGTGCCTTGGCGGTGATTTCTTGTTCTGCTTTAAATTGCAGCTCGGCACGCGCTTTTGCTTCTTGTTCTAATTTTTGACGCTGCTCAGATTGCGCTCGGGCACGGCTCTCCATTTCGGCGCGTTCTTGTAAGTCGCGTGTTTCTTGCTCATTGGCGGCGATACGTGCCACGCTGGCAGTTTGGGATTGTTTTTCAGCAAGCAACCTGGCCTGACTGCTTTGCACAGCTTCTTGTTCTATTTGAAGCTTTTTCTGAGCTAATTCTGCAGTTTCCGCTTCAACCTGCGCACGCGACTCAGCAAGCATACGCGCTTGGGTTTCTGCTTTAAGGCGGGTTTCTGCAGCAACGGTTGCACGTGCCTCAGCTTCTACACGCGCAATGGCTTCGCGAATGCCTTTAACGTCTATCCGGGAATTCGACTCAAGCGCATCAGGAGAAGACGAGAAATCTTCTTTCTGATCGGCGAGGCGATCGAGAGAGAATCCTCCCAAAGAAAATTTGTTTAACAATGTCTGATTGCTGTCCATACTTCACTCCTGATTTGGTAGCCGTTCCCCAAAATAGCCGGCCTAGCCATTTCGGAACTTCTTACCCTTAATTATCAATGAAGAAAAAACAAACAATCCTGCAAGCAAAGGAAGAAAAACCCCTCTATTCGCGCTTATTCAAAAGCAAACAGCCCCACAACTTAGCTAGGAGACGTAAAATAGCGGTCACTTCAAATTTAGCTGGAGAAATATCTTGAATGAATTAGTCACAGAAATAAAACACCCGTTGGTACAACACAAACTGTCCTTAATGCGCAGCAAAGATACGCCAACAGACAATTTCCGCCGCTTATTACGTGAAATCAGCCAGATGCTGGCCTATGAAGTGACGCGTGATCTGCCGATCGAATTTACAAAAATCGAAACACCGATTCAAACTATTGACGCGCCGACCATCAGCGGCAAAAAATTGTGTGTGATTTCTGTATTGCGTGCAGGCAATGGCATTTTGGATGGCATGTTGGATTTATTGCCAAACGCCCGTGTCGGCCATATCGGTTTGTACCGTGATCCGGAAACTCTGGAACCAGTTGAATACTATTACAAAGTACCAGAAGATATCGCTGAACGCCTGGTGATTGTGGTTGATCCTATGCTGGCAACGGGCAACTCTGCTGCTGCCGCAATTGCACGCCTCAAATTGGGTGGCGCAACAAGTATCAAATTTGTTTGCTTGCTCGCGGCCCCTGAAGGCATCAAAGTCATGCAAAATGCACACCCTGACGTACCTATTATTACCGCGTCGATAGACCAATGCTTGAATGAACACGGTTATATTGTTCCTGGGTTGGGCGATGCTGGTGACCGTTTGTTCGGCACTAAATAAATCTTAGTTTTCCCTGCAAAAAAGCTCCAGCCTGACGCTGGAGCTTTTTTTTAAATCGGGCCCAAAATATAAAGAGCCCCTGATTGATCACTTAAAAAATTACCAAGCGATCAACGTGGGGCTCTTTATATTTAATGTGAAATAAATCAGGTTTTTGGCAACGTAACGCCGTGCTGCCCCTGGTATTTACCGCCACGATCCTTATATGAGGTTTCGCACACCTCATCACTTTCAAAGAACAAGACTTGCGCACAGCCTTCGCCAGCATAAATTTTCGCTGGTAATGGTGTCGTATTGGAAAATTCCAACGTCACATAGCCTTCCCACTCAGGTTCAAATGGCGTGACGTTGACGATGATGCCGCAACGAGCATAAGTGGACTTGCCAAGGCAAATGGTTAACACGCTGCGTGGAATGCGGAAATATTCCATTGTGCGCGCCAGCGCGAACGAATTTGGTGGAATGATGCAAACGTCGCCTTTAAAGTCGACAAAGGATTTCTCATCGAAATTTTTTGGATCAACGATCGTGCTATTGATGTTCGTGAAGATTTTGAATTCATCTGCGCAGCGAATATCGTAGCCATACGAAGACGTACCATAACTGACAATACGCTGACCGTCTTGCTCGCGCACTTGTCCAGGCTCAAACGGTTCTATCATACCCGTTGACTCCGCCATACGACGTATCCACTTATCCGATTTAATACTCATGCATATCTCCTGCCTAATTAATCTTGAATGCGATTTTACGCGAAATCAACACCACAAATAAGCAAGATCAACAAACAAGACGTGGAATTGGACGTAGAAGTACGTAATTCTGCTGCTAATGCATAGTATTAACCGTAAAAAATGTGCAGCGAGACTTATTAATGTGCAATCTGAGGCACTTAAGCAGATTGACGGACTTCTGCGGCAGCGGCCTTAATCGCCGATTTGATCCGGGAATAAGTACCACAACGGCAGATATTTCCACTCATTGCATTATCAATATCTTCATCGCTAGGATGTTTATTTATAGCCAGCAATGCGGCGGCACTCATTAGCTGTCCTGACTGACAATAACCACATTGCGGAACATCATGCGCGATCCACGCTCGTTGCAAAGCATGGCTGGCATCCGCTGAAAGTGACTCAATTGTGGCAATATTTTTATCTACAACGCTAGCTAACGGGATCTGACAAGAACGAACGGGATTACCGTCAACATGCACAGTACACGCGCCACACAAAGCAGCGCCACAACCAAATTTGGTGCCAGTTAAACCTAATTCATCGCGTATCACCCACAATAATGGCGTGTCAGCTTCAGATTGGCAGGTTACGGATTTTCCGTTTACTTTTAAATTGGTGGACATGCATGTCTCCTGTCGGATTTATTACTTTTAAGTGAATATTGTAAAATCAGTTCCGTATTTAAATATTTATAGCTAGCGCTGACTATTCTATCTCTATCGGTGCAAACCTCGGCACACGCACACCATCAACTTCAACCATTTCAAAAAAAACGTCTTTGGGACGAGTCCAGACAGTACCGTTGTGTGAGCGATAAACAATGACAGGACTAAGGTCAGACTCTTGGGTGGCCTCGCACACCAATTCGTAAACGCCACCTTTGTAATGTCGAAATTTTTGCACTGTGCCCACCTTTTTTTGCGATTTGTTTAAATCTTGGCGCTGAAACTGCTTTTTTAGAAAAGATGGCACCTTTGCAGCACTCATCTTATTTATTTCAATCAATAGTTGCGGATCCACACTCTCCGCAGCATACCGCTCGGAAATTTGTTGAGCAACATAGATCAGTAGCTTAGAAGCAACTTCAGCGTCTGCTTCTGCGCGGTGCGCCGCTCCTTGAAAACGGATTCCCAGCGAAGACGCAAGTTTGCTTAACGAATAACTTGGCATCCCTGGAAAAATCCGTCGCGCCAGTTTTACCGAACAAACCAATCCGTCATGCGCAGGCCACAACCCCTGTCTGTCGCTCTCCGCCTTAAGGAATTTCTCATCAAAACTGGCATTATGC
Organism: Cognatundibacterium jejuense; assembly: GCF_014284255.1. GTDB lineage: Bacteria > Pseudomonadota > Gammaproteobacteria > Burkholderiales > Burkholderiaceae_D > Undibacterium > Undibacterium jejuense. The sequence goes on along the minus strand of NZ_JACOFV010000001.1, from coordinate 239,532 downwards.
GCCGCCAGTGTATCGGTTCCAATAAAGTCTAACAGCTCAGGCATGACCTCAGAAACCGGTGGTGCTCTATCGACCATCGATTGAGTAATACCAGTCAATTCAGTAATGTAATACGGGATACGTACGTTGGAATTAATGAGCGAAACAAAGCGATCGACAACTTCCCCACCAGCTATTCTTAAAGCGGCCACTTCAGTGACGCGCCCGCCCTGCTCCGGACTCATCCCTGATGTTTCAAAGTCAATCATGACAATAGGTCTTGCAAACATATTTTTATTATTGAGGAACTAAGGTTAAAAAAAGGCATCCATCCATACTAGCCCTTGACCTCGCTTGCTATTCATGGAGAACTTTGGCGATTCGAGGGCTAAAAGAGGGCTAAACAAATTAACTCTTTATTTGCGCAAGACTTTTGCAACTTTTCCGGCAAACCCTCAATGCCGTCGAACATATAGTTTTGCACAAATTCTCCCGCATTGTAATCGCTGTCAGCGATTCAATCAGAACTACACACATAGGATTGCCTTCTTCGCAAGATTATCTGCGAAAATAGATTGTCGATTAACGATCGAAAAGGCGGCAGCATCAATATGACAAATTTTATACAGAAGCTACAGAAGCATTTAACAGTACCAACAAATGATTTATTGCGCGACCTGACTTATCGCCGTTTATGGACATCGATACTGATCAGTTCCTTTGGCGCTCAAATTACTATGCTCGCTCTTCCCCTGACCGCGGCGGTACTACTCAAAGCCAGCGCCAGCCAGATGGGGATTTTGACGTTTATGGAGACGCTCCCTTTTGTGCTGCTATCACTCCCATCAGGAGTGTGGCTGGATCGCGTTAAAAAATTGCCAGTCTACATTGCGGGAGAGACTGCGATCGCGCTTGCTGTTGCCAGTGTTCCAGTCGCATTCTGGCTAGGCTCGGTGAATATGGTCTGGCTGTACATCGTCGGGTTTATCATTGGCATGGTCAACACCACCGCCGGATCTGCTGCGCAAATTGTATTGACGCAAATTGTGCCACGTGAACGACTGGTCGAAGCACATGCTAAAAATGCGCTAGCAACCTCTGGCGCAGAAATCGCAGGACCAGCTGCTGCTGGCGCACTCATCAAACTACTCGGAGCGCCGTTCGCACTGATTGCTGATGCCATGCTTTTATTAAGTTCCGCACTGATATTGCGCGGCGTTAACGTGATCGAACAACGTCCCGTCAAAAAAGATTCACATTTCTGGCGTGATTTAAAAGAAGGTGTCTCCTTTGTCGTCAATAAACCCTTACTGGTTGCACTAGCTTTCGCCGTTGGCACATGGCAACTGTGTTACAACGCCGCTCTGGTGGTGCAAATTTTGTTTGCGACCCGCGTATTAGGCTTATCTGAACAAGCGGTCGGCTTTAGCTACATGGGCATGGGTGTCGGAACCATTATCGCCAGTGTGTTTGGCTATCGTATCAGTCGTAAATTAGGACCAGGTCCCTGTTTAGTCACTGGCATTGCCATTTGCGGATTAGGCTGGAGCATACTCGCTCTGGCTCCTGAAAATCAATGGGGCGTGGCAGCTTTTGCTTTGATGTTGATGTGCTTTTCTATTGGCGGCGTGCTGATTTTCATCAACTTCCTCGCCTTACGGCAGGCGGTCACGCCCGAGCCTATGTTGGGACGTATGACAAGCACTATGCGATGGTTGATTTTAATCCCAGCCGGCCCCGGGGCATTGATCGGTGGCTGGATGGGTGAGTATTTAGGGCTTCGTTATTCGTTAGGATTTGCGGGGATAGTCGCCTTATTACTGGCTTTTTTTGCTTGGCGAAATCCGATTATTCGCTCAATCAAAACACTGCCAGAACTTCATGAGCATGACGAAAAGCCACACGCCTGAAATCCTGATTGCAAAATCGCGGCTAAAAGCGGGATAATGCACGACCCGCAATATATTTAGACTTTGTCACTTAACTCCCCCGATATGGAAACGAGAGTGGCGAAACGTAGCCTGGCGCATTCAAAATAACTGATTGCGCCCTTTTTTGAACAATTCAAGGTACACACATGGCAAAAGAAATGTCCCCGTCAACATTTAAGCCGTATATTCCAGCCTCGGCAAATTTGCCGGAAATGACGCCACGCGCATTGATTATGGGCGTCATTCTGGGAATGATTTTTGGTGCGTCATCACTCTATCTGGTGCTCAAAGTTGGCTTAACGGTCAGTGCGTCCATTCCAGTCTCTGTGATCGCAATCACTTTGTTCCGCCTGTTTAATAAATTAGGCGCAAAAGACTCAACAATTCTGGAAAACAGCATCACCCAAACCGCAGGTTCTGCAGGCGAATCACTGGCATTTGGTTTGGGAGTTACGATGCCAGCGATCATGATTCTGGGTTTTGATCTGGAAATCTCACGCGTGATGTTGGTGGGCTGCCTTGGTGGCTTATTGGGGATTCTATTGATGATCCCGATGCGCCGCACGATGATTGTTGAAAATCACGGTGCCCTGAAATATCCAGAAGGCACCGCCTGCGCCGAAGTTCTCAAAGCTGCCGCAACGGACAGCTCAAGAGAAGCTGCTGGTGAAGCCAGCGATCCACACGCGCAAGATGATGCTAACAAACGCGCACGCATTATCTTTAGCGGATTCGGTTTAGGTCTGATCTACAAAATTGCGAACGTCGCACTCAAAGGCTGGAAAGACACGCCGGAAACCGTTTTTGGCGCACCTCTTGCAAGTGGCTCGATAGGCGCTGAAGTGTCGCCAGAATTATTAGGCGTAGGCTACATCATCGGCCCACGTATTGCTTCTGTCATGGCAGCAGGTGGCGTGATGTCTTACTTGTTGCTGATCCCGATGATTAAGTTCTTTGGCGATGCACTTAGCGTGCCGCTCTCTCCGGGGACGATGTTGATCAAAGACATGAGCCCACACGATATTCGCAGCGCCTACGTGCTGTATATCGGTGCGGGTGCGGTTGCAACAGGCGGTTTAGTCAGTCTGGTACGCGCCATGCCAACGATCTGGCGCAGTATGTCTGCCGGCCTCTCTGGCTTGAAAAAGGGTGCGGATAGCATTACCAGCGGCACTGTATTACGTACCGACCAAGATATCCCAATGAAATGGGTAGTAATCGGTGCATTGGCCATCATTGCCGTTATCACTTTTGCGGCACCCTTGCATATGAACCTGCTGGGCGCGCTGTTAATTCTGGTGTTCGGCTTTTTATTTTCTACCGTTTCTTCACGCCTGACTGGTGAAATTGGCTCCTCATCGAATCCAATTTCTGGTATGACAGTCGCAACATTGCTCTTCACTTGCCTGGTTTTCTTATTGATGGGCTGGACTGGGGGCAAATACTACGTGACAGCCTTGTCTGTTGGCGCGATTGTTTGTATTGCCTGTAGTAATGCAGGTACAACTTCACAAGATTTAAAAACCGGCTTCCTGGTGGGGGCTACCCCAAAACTGCAACAGTATGCGATTCTGGCTGGTGCCTTATCTTCCGCCTTAATCCTCGGCCCTATTTTACTGAAATTGAATGACGCAGGCACAGTCTACGTTCCAGCAGCACAAGTTGCTCCTGCACTGACAACTGACGCTTCCAAATTAACAGAAACTGCGCAACTGCAAGGCCCTCAAGCAGAACAAGACAAAGCAACGTATCGCGTTTGGCATAAAAATGACGCTCTAGGCGCACCTGCAGGTAAATACCTGGTCAATGATGCTGGCAAAGTTGCCTACCTCGTCGATCCGGGTATCAATGGCGCCTACAAGCAACGTCCAGATGGTACTAGCGTGACAAAATATGACGCACCAAAAGCAGTGTTGATGTCGTACATCATTAAAGGCATTTTGGACCGCCAATTGCCTTGGACACTTGTTTTGTTCGGCGTCATGATCGCAGTAGTATTAGAAATGGCTGGCATTCCATCTCTGGCTTTTGCAGTTGGCGTTTATCTGCCACTCTCCTCCTCAGCACCGCTTTTCGTTGGTGGCATGATACGTTGGTTGGTTGATCGCAGAAATAACAAATTAGATCAATACAAAAACCTGAACGAAGAAGAAATGCAAGCCGCTGGCGATCGCAGCTCTGGCGTTTTACTCTCTTCCGGCTATATTGCTGGTGGTGCATTGGCAGGTATCGTCATCGCATTTACCGCTGGTATTCTGACAAACTTCGATAAAGCAATTGGTGACTGGTCGACAGCACACAATCCTTTTTTTGAAGGTGCTTATTCTGACGGATTATCCTTAATTCCGTACGCGTTTATTGCGATTCTGCTCTACTGGATTGCCAGGGAAAAGAACATTAAACAATCCTGATTTGGCTAACCAATCAATGCACTGATACCTTAACGCACTTTAAAAAGACTTACCCCACATAAAGTGGCGTGAGTCTTTTTTTTAAACTAATAAATCTGATTAACCTGATTAACCTGATTAACTGATAGAACACATTCTTCATCAGACTCAAAATTGCCAGTACAATGTCAGACTACTTATATTGAGATACCAAGCCATGTCGACCTCCCCTATCCTTGATAGCAAAAACCAATCTGTTGCCGTTGGCGACATTGTCCGCATCATTACTCTAAATCCGAAATTTATTAAAAGCTTCCCGGAGGACGAAAGAATCCTGATCGAATCAATGATCGGTCAATTTTTCAAGGTTGTGGATTTGGATGAAGATGGCTACCCGTGCGTTATTCGGGAGTGGCATGATGAGCGAGGCCAATTACAAACCCACGTGATTGGCTTAGATTCTGAAGAGATGGAAAAAGTTTAAGAACGTGGCGCCGACCTGAATACGCTATGCTGAGTGCAAATGTCGGCGCCAGTTAAAGAGATTAATTGCCAATGTAATTAAATAATGATAGTCCAGATATTTTCACAAATGACTGTTGCGCTGCTTGCAAGGTTGTCTGTTGCTGGTTCAAAGAAGTAATTGCCTTCGCATAGTCCAAATCCTGAATTGCCGACAACGATTGTGCATAGGCTATCTTAGTCGACGCCCCAACGTTATTGAGACTATCTACCTCTTGAAGGCTGGAACCAACTTGAGCCGTGACACTAAGTACATTTCCTAAAGATGCATCAATATTATTATTTGCCTGAGTCAACGCAGCTGTTAACGTTTTTCTCGCCGCAGAATTGCCGGTAGGAGTATTCAAGGCATTAATAGCATCCGTCAACGTTTCAAAAATATTCTGATTGCCTGGCTGTATCGTAAACTTATCTCCAGGCGCTGGTGTCGTTGATGGCGGACCTCCGGTTACAACCGCATTGATACCATCAAATTTGACACCTTGTCCGCTGACATATGGGGCTGGCTGGGGAATAGGCAAACCTGTTATAGGATTGGTCAATGCAACGGAACCACCAGTTGTTGTATTGATCACACTGAAATTTGCACCAGTGTTATCAAAAGTAATCGTGTAGTTATTGCCAGTCAAACTAGCCGCCGTCGCGGGATCAATTGTCGCCGTTGCAGTTGCCGTACCCGTGTTAGATGGGTCAGGTAAAACGCTAAACTGATTTGCAGAAGTACGAATATTCCCGAAAATTTGTTCACCAGGCGCACTCAATGGCAACTGCCGAGCAGTATCAACCTGCAAAGATCGCTGTCCCTGATCGCCGTTATAACTAGCGCCACCGACAGTTTGAGTATAAGGTGCAGTCGTTGTAGAAAAGCCCGAGAACAAATAATTTCCGGTACCATCCGTTGCGTTGGCAAGACTCAATAGGGATGCCAGATTGGATTTTAAAGTATTTGCAATCGCAACCCGATCACTATCAGCTAAACCGCCGTTGCCAGCGCTAATGATCAACGTTTTTGAGCTAGTGAGAAGGTTGGCCACATTATTCAAAACACCAGAAGTAACCCCTAGGTTATCCTGCAAATCTTGACGATTAATATTATATTGGTCATTGATAGCAGCCGCTTGGGTGATCACCAAAGCACGAGCTGACCCAATCGGGTCGTCTGCAGGCGTCAGAATTTTTCGACCAGAAGAGATTTGTTGCATCGTCTGATTCAAAGTGGACTGCAAATCACTGATTTGCGATCCACTATTCTGGAACACCATATTTGTACTAATACGCATGATTACCCCTATTGCCCAATTGCCAGCAATGTCGCGAACAATTGACCAGCAATTTGCATTAACTTACCAGCAGCTTGATATGACTGCTGATATTTTAATAAATTGGATGCCTCTTCATCGAGATTGACACCTGAAATAGATTGCTGCGTATCGGTGGCACTTTTTAAGATGCTCGTTTCGGATGCACTTGTTGCCTTCACTTCATTGGTCTTATTCCCGACTAGGCTGACGAACTGTGCAAAAGCGCCCTGTATAGTCGTAGTTCCGCCTGCCAGTCCATTTTGTGTTTGTATTTTTTGCATCAATAAGGCATTGCGATTGTCACCAGTACCCGTCGTATTTGGCCCTACATTAAACACATCTCCATTAGCAGGAGTACCAGACAAATTAAAAGTAACACCGTTGTAGCTATAGCTCGCACCTGCTATATATGGCACCGCTGTTCCGCCAGGATAGGTCGTCGAAGTAGCGCCGTTCGTCACTGTGACGTTCGCAGGAACTGGAAGCGTTGGAAAGCCAGATAACGTATTTGTGGCTGAATTGAACGTCAGTTTTGCAGTTGCCACTGGGATAGTAGAACCCAATTTAAAAGTATCGCCATTAGCAGGCGCCGTACCATTATCTTTAATTGAAAAACTCATTCCGTTAAAGCTAATCGTTGCTCCGCTTGTGTAGGGAATCGTCGTGGATAAAGGCGCAGTACTAGGGTAATTCGTCGTTACCCCACCTACTGTCACTGCAACATTTGCACCAGCAGGAAATCCAGAAATCGTGTTCGCTGGGGATGCAAAGGTAAGACTAACGACGCCAGCAAGACTGGAGCTATTATAGGACGCATCAACCGTCACCGGACCGATACTCCCATTAATTGAAGTGCTACCTGAAGCTACGGGAGAATTGATAACGCCTGCCGTGATCGCACCGTTACCAGTGTTTATTGAGGGAGCAGAAGTAGAAAAAGGCGTTGCCACAGCCAATTTATTGGGGTCAGAAATCGCGACAGAAATAGAAGCAGCAGCCGCTGCTGTTGGACGTATTAAAAACTGATCGCCACTCGCGGGAGCAGCACCAACCGGTGTGGATGATAACTGAAAACTAACGCCATCGAAATTAATTGGCAAGTTAGCCACAGGCGTAGTCGTTGCTCCATCACTCAGACGCGTAACGCTATATTTCCCACCAGAAAATTGCAAACTATAGTCGCTCGTTGTTAATGCAGAGACGTTAGTTATCGTGGCGTTAATTTGCGCATTACCTGTATTAAAGCCACTCGCCGTTGATACGACTGAATTGATCGAAAATAAATTCGTCCCAGTTGCTCCATTCAAATCTTGGCCTAAAGCTTGTTGCTGATTAATTGCACTCGCAATACTGACGGCTACCCTACCAATTGAATTTTGCGTTGCTGTCAACATGTTGGCGCGAAAATCCATCAACCCACCTAAAGTACCTCCTGGCAAGCCATTCTCAGCAATTTGTATAACTTTGCCTTTGACTTGATAAGCGACCTCATTGCGAGTTGGATCAGTGGGCGATTGCACCACTTGCAAGGCATTGGTTTGGTTACCCAAAACTAGTGGCTGACCATTACCGATGAAGACGTTATATTGCGACCCCTCTCCAACGACACTGACCGAAGTTAGTTTGCTTAATTGGGTCACTAAATAATCACGTTGATCCAATAAATCATTGGGCAACGAGCTATTTGAAGTGGACTGAGCTTTCCCAATGGAGTCATTTAATTGCGCTAATTGAGTAGCGTAACCATTGATGGTCGTCACCGTTGAAGCAATTTGACCATTGACGTCCGTACTTATTTGCGAGACCTGATTTTGCAAGCCATTGAGTGTCCCAACCAGTGATTGCGCTGAAGATAAAGCAGCTTGTCTGGCCGCAGCACCAGCTGTGCCATTCGGGCTCGCGGCAAGATTTTGAATCGATGTAAAGAACTTCTGCAAGGTTGGAGTAAAACCTGCCGTAGGATCAGCGACGATATTATTCAGACCGGAAATCTGAGAAAGATAAGAATCAGCCTGTGCTTTAGATGTTGTCGCCGAATTAACTTGTTGAGCAATATATTGATCGTATTGACGCTGAACCTGATTGGCATTGACGCCCAAGCCAAGATAAACACCACCAATGAGTTGGGATGGTGCAGAGCTTTGAATTAACACCTCACGGCTATACCCCGGCGTAGACGCATTCGCAATATTTTGCCCTGTCGTAGCAATACCAAGTTGCGCGGCAGACAAAGCGGATTGCCCGAGGTTGAGAATATTTGCAGCCATAATTAAACCTATAAATTTACCAACCTATCAAAACGCTGAAACTGAGGTCACTGATAGGTTTTCGGTACAAAGCCAGAAAACTTTAATTTGTGCAGGCAGCCCGGAACATCATTTAGGCTGAAAGGTTTTTCTTGATAATTTGACTTAATTTATTTGCATACTGAGGGTCGGTAGCATAACCGGCTTTTTGCATACCATAAGCAAAGCTAGTCGCATCTTTTGAATTGGCAATAACATTTTCATAACGTGGATTTTTTACCAACATATTGGCATAATCCTTGAAGGCATCCCCGTAAGAGTCGTAAGCCTTAAACTTTTCGACTCGACGCTGCGGAACGCCATTGACATACTCAGTAGTAACTGCGCTTACCGTTTTACCTTTCCAACTACTATTGGCCTTCATACCGAAAACATTATGACTTTCACTTCCATCTACCGTCTTAATTTGCTTTTTCCCCCAACCCGTTTCTAAAGCGGCTTGTCCCAGCATAAACTTGGCTGGAATTCCTGTTACTTTACTCGCCTCTTCTGCATGCGCTTCTAATTTCTTCTGAAACTCATGAACACGATCGGGGCCAGAAAAATCATTTTTTGCAGCAGGTACAGGCTGTTGTTCAAACTTCAAATTATCGAGATAAGAATTGATCCCACGTGCGTTTCCAATGTTTCCCTGAGGTTCATCATTTGTCTTCAATGCCTGGCTTACGGCATTGTTTGTGAGCTGCTTAACTAGCATATCGGCAAGACCAATCCCACGACTCGACATATTTTGTGTCAATTGCTGATCAAGCATTGAAGTAAAAGTTCGTGTTTGTTCATTATCAAACGGACCATTTTGGCCGCCCGCCTGACGCATTGATTTCAACATCATGTTCATGAACAACGCTTCGAACTGTTTTGCCGCAGCTTTGATGGCCTCAGGAGAATTATCCTTTACCGACATCTTTAAATTACCCAGGCTTCGACTGTCTATCGCCAGGCTTTTGTCAGATGAATCATTAATAGGAATCATGGCTCATCCTTAGATAATTTCCAACTCTGCGCGTAATGCTCCAGACGCTTTCATCGCCTGAAGTATCGCCAGCAAGTCTTGTGGCGTTGCGCCAATAGAATTGAGTGCCTTCACAACATCCGCTAGCGATGCACCAGCCTTCAATAACTGCAACTGACCAGCGTCTTTAGCAATCGTAATGGTGGAATTCGCAACTGGCGTAGTTTGGCCACCTGCAAGGGCATTTGGCTGGCTTACAGAATTATCCGTATTAACGGTGACCGATAAGTTTCCGTGCGCAACGGCACATGCCTCCAACGTGACCGCTTGATTCATAACAATCGAACCTGTCCGCCCGTTCAAGATGACCTTGGCAACATTTTGTGCTGGCGTGACATCAATACTTTCCAACATTCCTAAAAACGTAACTCGCTGATCAGGATTAGCCGGAGCTTTAACCTGGATAGCACGTCCATCAATGGCTGCCGCAGTATCAGCACCGAAACGACGATTAATAGCGTCAACAACTCGACTTGCAGTCGAAAAATCAGATGCATTTAATTCAAGCTGAATAGTCGGCCCTTGTGCAATTGCATTTGGCACGGCACGTTCAACCGTTGCCCCGCCAGAAATACGACCAACATCAAGATGGTTGACTTGTGCCTTGCTGCCATTTGCGGAAGCACCAACGCCGCTGACCAACACGTTACCTTGTGCCATCGCATAAATTTGACCATCAGCACCTTTGAGCGGTGTCATCAAAAGAGTACCGCCTCGCAAGCTTTTAGCATTTCCCATCGAGGAAACAGTAATATCCAGAGTTTGACCTGGCTGAGCAAAAGGTGGGAGCGATGTAGTCACCATTACTGCTGCCACATTCTTCAACTGCAAGCTCGTACCAGTGGGGATCACGACCCCCAACTGCTGCAACATGCTGATGATACTTTGCACAGTGAACGGTGTTTGCGTAGTTTGATCACCACTACCATCAAGACCAACCACAAGACCATAGCCTAATAATTGATTTTGCCGAACGCCTTGCACACCAGCGAGGTCTTTTATCCGTTCTGCACGGCACTCGGGAGCAAAGCTCAGACCGAAAAGCAACTGGCAAAACAACACCAAGCTAATTACATGTGAACGAAAAAACAATTTCATTTTAAAACCTATTCATCTCTGCAATACAAATTACATTGGAAGGAAACTCAGGAAAAAGCGAGTCAACATTGAGTTTGCTTCAGCTTTGTCGACATGTGAAGTAGAACGATATTCAAGTCGCGCATCGGCCACCTGTGTCGATGGCACGGAATTGCCAGCCGCAATTGTCTGCGGATTGACTATGCCGGAAAATCGTACAAACTCTGCGCCCTTATCAAACGCAAGTTGCTTTTCTCCGCTTACCAACAAATTACCATTAGCCAATACATCAATGACTGTTACAGTAATCGTTCCCGAAAAATTATTCGATGAATTTTCAGCTCCTGCCTCGCCAAATTTATTACCCGTCGTGACTTTTAAGCCCCCCTGCGCTGCGGTTGTTCCAGGCAGACCAAAAATGGTCGGGGTCGCATAGGATATGGCTCCTGTTTTACTTCCTGAACTCGCAGATGTTTTTCCTGCCGATGTTTTTTCACTCAAGGCAATTGTCAACACATCCCCGACCATGCGCGCCTTCACATCTTCATACAAAGGTCGATAAGTAGAAGTTTGAAAAATAGCTCCGTTAACCTCGCGCTGCGGCTTTGCAGTTTGCGGGGGCAAAGTCGTTGGTTGATGCACTATCGTTGGTGGTGTCACTGCGCAAGCCGACAACAATAAAGGCATTAGTCCAAATAAATACATCGCTTTTTTCATCATTTCACCTATCCAGAAATCTACATTTGAGACAATTTCTGCAACATCTGATCCGATGTTGTAATTGCTTTACTATTCATTTCATACGCGCGTTGAGTTTGAATCATATTGACCAGCTCTTCTGCCACATTCACATTTGACGTTTCTACATAATTTTGTTGAAGAGTTCCTGCCCCATTTGATCCCGGAGCGTTCGTCGCAGGAGCGCCTGACGCCGCAGTCTCGGCATATAGATTCCCACCCAAAGACTGAAGACCAGTTGAGTTGATAAACGTTGACAATTGCAAAGATCCGACCTGTACAGGCGCAACAGATCCTGGCTGGGTGACGGACACAGTACCATCAACCGCTACAGTAAGCGTTTGAGCATTTGCAGGGATAGTAATAGCTGGCTGAACAACATAGCCGCTTGCAGTAACCAATTGCCCTTGATTATCCGTTTGAAACGATCCATCGCGCGTGTATGCCGTAGTTCCATCTGGCATCAAGACCGAGAAAAAACCATCACCTTGAATCGCAATATCCTTAGCATTCCCGGTTTGCTGCAAATTACCCTGAGTAAAGAGACGCTCAGTAGCAACTGGACGCACACCCGTACCTAATTGCAAACCTGACGGCAATTGAGTTTGCTGCGAGCTTTGAGCTCCTGGTTGCCGTATGGTTTGATATAACAAATCTTCAAATACCGCCCTCGAACCTTTAAAAGCGGTCGTACTCACGTTGGCCAGGTTGTTTGAAATAACGTCCATCTGCGTCTGCTGCGCGTCAAGGCCTGTTTTTGCAATCCATAATGAACGTATCATTTGTACTCTCCTGCGCGCCATCCGCGCTAATTTGGTCTAAAGCCATTATCAACGAAGATGCATTAACCCATAGTCAGGATCTGCGTCGCTTTTGTGGCGTTATTCTCGGCATCGGTAATCAATTTCATTTGCATTTCAAACTGACGCCCTAAATTTATCATCGTCACCATAGAATCGACTACACTCACATTACTGCTTTCAAGCATATCAGACGCCACCGAAACAGCCGGATCGGCATCAGTTGTGCTTCCGTCTTTGGTCTTGAATAAACCATCATCACCGCGTACCAAATTTGATGCTGGAGGATTTGCCAATTTAAGGCGACCAATAACTTGGATTGAATTCGGTGACGAACCACTAGGAATACTCGATATAGTTCCGTCTTTTCCAATGCTAATCGGGGTACCCGGAGGTAAAGTGATCGGCCCGCCCTCACCCAATACATTCAAACCATTTTGGGTTTGCAATACGCCATTTTCATCCAGCTTCAAACTACCATTTCTGGTTAGCCCTTCTGAGCCATCTGGCTTTTCAACGACCAACCAACCGGCTCCTTGAAGAGCGACATCCAATGCACGACCAGTCGGCTGCAAAGGTCCAGGAGTGAAATTTGCACCCACGGTAGAATCAACCACGAATGTTCTGGTTGGTAATTCTCCACCAATGACTGGAATGGCACGAAATGAATCAAATTGCGCACGAAAACCAGTCGTGGTGGCGTTGGCCAGATTATTGGACGCTGTTGCTTGCTGCTCTAAAATATGACTCGCACCGGTCATCGCAGTGTAAACTAAGCGATCCATATCAATCTCTCTTTAAACTGGCGAAAAAAAACGCACATCAAATCCCATAACCTATTAGCGAAGATTGACCAGAGTTTGTAACACTTGATCTTCCGTTTTAATGGTTTGCGCGTTCGCTTGATAGTTCCTTTGCGCGGTGATCATTCTTACTAAGTCGCCGGTCAAATCAGTGTTCGAGTCTTCTGTAGCGGAAGATGTCAAGGTACCCAAGGCTCCTACCGCAGGCGATCCAACCAAGGCCTGACCTGAAGCTGCAGTCTCCCCCCATTGATTACCACCTAGTGATTGCAAGCCATTTGGGTCGGTAAAATTTGCCAAGACAACCTGCCCCAACACTTTTGTTTGTCCATTTGTATAGCTACCAACAATCGTGCCATCTTTGCCGGTATTAAAACTAGACAACTTACCTGAGGCAAAACCATCTTGCTTCATAGTGCTGACGCTGTAGGGTGAGCCATATTGCGTGCTACTGGTGAAATCGAATTTGATATCAATAGCGCTGTTAATCGGCGATACAGCGCTGCTGTACGGAATCGGTACCGCCATTTTAAACGCGTTAGGACTGGTGGCAGAGAAAGAAGCGGATGCCCAATTAGCTGGGTTGGTAGCGTCATATACGCCAACCAATGCTCCCAAGTTACTAAATCCCAAGGTAGCCAACGGCACAGGAACGATTGAGGTTGAAGGTGGAATTGGTTTCGTTAATTGACCATTAACTGCAGGTACAGCAAGATTACCATTATCAAATAAACTACCATCAACGGTGCCATATACTGTCCAGGCAGAAGATGGCTTAGTTAATGTGGGCGGTATAAATGCACCTGGGATCGTTATCGGATCGACTTTTACATAATACGTTTGTACCACATGCGAATTACCCAAGCTATCGTACACCGTCGTTGAAGTTGAACTATTGTAGGTAGTTGCGTTAGTTGGATCAAACGCAGTTGGAGTAATCACTGGCGGTGTCGTTACCGGCAACACTGTCCCCGGAACGTTGAGGGTGGAATTAAAATTCATCACCGCGTTGATCGTGGAAGTCTGGTTTGGGGCTAAATCTGCGGTATTAATGTTGATAGGAACTGGGGATCCGGTCGAGAGAACGCCATTCGTATTTGCCGCATAGCCAGTCAATTGCGAACCTTGAGCATTGACGATATAGCCGTTTTTATCCAATTGAAATTGACCGTTGCGTGAATACGTTACCGCACCATTCGTCGTCATCCGAAAAAAGCCATTTCCATTAATAGCAATATCCAAAGGATTACTCGTTGTCGATACGTTACCTTGCGTGAATTGCTGCTCCACTCCAGCTACGCGCACACCAATACCGATGGCATTCGCTGATGCACCATTTAGCGAGTTAGCGTACACATCAGAAAACTGCGCCTGTGAGCTTTTAAATCCGACGGTTCCGGCATTTGCAATATTATTACCAATAACGTCCAATTGCTGCGACGCCGCACTTAAGCCACTCAAACCTTGTTGAAAACCCATGATTACTCTCCTGCGGAACAATAAATGATCAAAACATCACCGCGTAAATTTAAAAACAATTAGAAAATCTGAACCACACTATTCATTGCCACAGAACCTAAATTAGCTAAGTTCAAGCTTACCCCCTGAGCTCCAGCTGAAACACTCGACACCATGCCAAATTCCAAATTAGTCGGCGTGACCGCCGAAGCCCCTGATGACGCCTTAACTGAGTAACTGTACTTACCTTCTGGTGCGACGCCACCCGCATCAGTAGAACCATCCCAGCTCAATGTTTGTACGCCTTGCGACATCTGACCCAAATTAATTGTTTTTACTACAGCACCGGCAGCATTGGTGATTGTTACAGTTCCGCCCGAAATATTTTGCGGCAAATTGAGGCCGTAAGCGCCTGCTGTTGTGCTCGCGCCAGCAGCATTCGTTGTCTTTGTCAATTCAATCGAATTTCCTGGCACCAATACGCCATGACCAATCATATTTGCGGCTTGCAAACTCTGCCCCGCCTGAAAATTCGCATTCATCGCATTAATTGAAGCGTTAACTTGATTAATACCAGTAACTGTTGACAATTGCGCCAATTGACTAGTGACCTGCGCGTTATCCATTGGATTCAAAGGGTCTTGATTTTTCAACTGCGTGGTTAACAAAGTCATAAACTGATTTTGTGCCGTCTGAATCGAATTGGCCTGTGCTTTTGCACCATTCATGGTTGCCAGCAAGCTAGGATCAACCGTATTTGTCTGTATAGTCGACATCTCAAATCTCCTTTATGGGTCTCACTGACCCAAAGTAAGTGTCTTCAAAAGCATGGCCTTTGCTGAATTCATTGTTTCAATGTTGTCCTGGTAAGAGCGGGAGGCTGAAATCATGTTAACCATCTCTTCAACAACATTTACGTTAGGCGATGCAACATAACCTTTTTCATCTGCAAGCGGATGAGACGGGTCATACATCAATTTAGGAGGCTTTGCATCTTCAACAACGTCCGTCACCTTAACGCCAGTAGACGCCGTTCCGCTCATAGGCACAGCCGCAAAAATGACCTGCTTTGACTTGTATGGTGTACCGTTGGTACTCGTTACGCTATCTGCATTGGCGAGGTTGCTCGATACAGCGTTCAAACGCTGAGCTTGCGCACTCATCGCTGAACCAGCAACATTAAAAACATTAAATAGCGACATAACAATTACCCCTTATCATCCTCGATTACTCTTATCTAATTCCACTCAACCCTGAATAGCAGCAAGCATATTGCGTATTTGCATATTAATCATCGTCAAGCCAGCCTCATATCGAACCGCGTTATCTGCAAATGCATTTCTCTCGACATCCATATCAACCGTATTGCCATCCACGTTCCCCTGCACCATATTGCGAAACTGAGGAGTAATGCCATCCAAGGTCCTTGTCGAATCTAAATGCTGGTCTGATGTTTTGGCTAAGGCAGTTGCTGATTGATGCGCATTGACTTGCAATTTGCTTTTGAGCACTTCATTGAAATCAATATCGCGAGCCTTGTAGTTCGGGGTATCAGCATTCGCAATATTGGATGCAAGTAATTGCTGGCGTAACCCGCGAACTGATAAGGCTGTTTGTTGAAACTGCATCAAGTCATCTAGCTTGCTCACAACCCATCTCCCTCATCAGAAACTCAAATAATACTTTTCTCTTCTCTGCATGATAGGTGAGACACCACCAATTCAAATCGACAATCAAAGGCAAGAAATACCCCTTATTTATTAGATCAAGCGCCGTAACATTGACTAAACTGAGTGCGTTGGAATGCTGGCACTACTGAAAGTAACTATGAACCGTTTAGCAAAATTCATCATGGCCCTGATTGGCTTGCCATTATCGATTTCGCATCCAATGGCAGCAGAAATGACTGAGTCCAGACAAGATCACGAGAGAATCAGGCAAATCGCTAGTGAATATTTGCTGCAACTATCGACTGCACAACCAGGAGTGGCTGACATCTCAGTCGGTCCTGTTGATAGTCGTCTGAATTTATCTGAATGCCAGGCTTTGGTTCCTTTTCTGCCGACTGGCAGCAAAGCATGGGGAAAGACGACCGTTGGAGTCCGCTGCACTGCACCAAGCGCATGGACGATTTACCTCAGAGCAAACGTTCAAATTACGGCAGAATACTACGTGGCAGCACATTCCCTAACAAAAGGACAAGTTCTGGCGATTGACGACCTCAGCAAAATCAAGGGCGAAATTTCAAACTTACCCGTTGGATTTATCAACAATCCCGACCAAGCGATAGGTAGAGCAATACAAATATCAGTATCTTCTGGCACCCTTTTGCGCCTCGACTCACTTAAAAATCCTGCCGTGATTCAACAAGGACAGTCCGTACGGGTCATTAGCAGAGGTAACGGCTTTGAGGTAACCACTGATGCACAAGCGATAACCAATGCATCAGAAGGACAAATAGCCAAAGCAAAAACCGCAAATGGTGTTACGCTGAGTGGGGTCGCAAAAGCAGGCGGAATCATTGAAATTAGTAATTGAACTCAGAAAATAAGTGGCTGCGCCGCAATTTTTTCATCAACATAACTAAAGTTTAAAAATACCGAGCCGATAACCCGAATGTAGAAGTAGATAATTCCCACTATCGAGGGTATCGCTGTGAAAATTGATGACATACTAAATAAAACCGCTACGACGCCGGCATCCACCGGTCCGCAGCAGGCGCGCGCCGATGTTGCGCAAGAATCGACGGTAGCTACACCAGCCGCACCAAGTACGAATGTGCAGTTGTCGCCGCTATCATCACAATTACAAGCACTGCAAAGCACACAAGCTAGCAGCTCTGTATTTGCGACAAAAAAAGTCGAAGAAATTAAATTGGCCATTTCAGAAGGCCGTTTTCAGGTCAACTCTGAAAAGGTTGCCGATGGCCTTCTGGAGTCTGTTAAAGATTTGATCAACTCAAGAAAACGTTAAAAATGACACAAGCAAGCGCACAAGATATCGCTATCCAACAAAGCCTGACAGAAGAAACCGAAGCGATGAATGCACTTGCCGCACTACTCAAGAAAGAGCAGTTAGCGCTATCTAACGGCGATTTAAACGCCCTCAATCAGACCACAGCAAACAAAAGTGATTTGTTACGTCACATTGTAGAACTTGAAAAAACACGAGGAAGCCATCTCAGCGCTCTCGGTTTTGCCAATAAACCTGAAGGAATGCAGGATTATTTGAACAAATATCCTGACAACATCACGACGGCGCAACTTTGGAAAGATTTATTGAGCGTCTCAGAGCAAGCTAAAGAAGACAATCGCACCAACGGCCTGTTAATTAATCGTCGGCTATCGCAAAACCAGGCTGCTTTAGGTGTACTCGGCCTCGGCAATAGCGCAGGCGCGCTTTATGGGCCAAGTGGGCAGACATCGCTAGGCTCAGCAAACATCAAGGGCACAGCGCCCCGCTAAAACAAAAACGAGGCAACGATAATACAAAAGCTCAAAGTGATTTGGGCTTTTTATTTGACTGGAACATCCACCACAGGCTCAGGCAATACAGCTAACACCGTCACGGTCACACGCCTATTCCTAGATCGACCTTCGGGAGTGTCATTTGAATCTACCGGTTGCTTTGCACCTTGCCCGACAGCTGTTACCCGATTTTCATCGACGCCATTTTCAGTTAGCAAACGAGCTACAGTACTCGCACGGACTGCAGACAACTCCCAATTTGACGGAAAAATAGAATTTTTGATAGGTATATTGTCCGTATGCCCTTCGACCTGTATCGCATGGGTATCAATTTTCAATACTGAAGCAATTGCGGTCAACGCCTGAATAGAGTCCGCGCTTAATTTTGCCTCCCCAGTGGGAAACAGCAGACTTGCATTAATTTCAATTGTGACGCCACGACTAGTCTGTGTGACGCGAACTTTACCCTCCCTGACCAGAGGCTCCAGTACCGCCATAATATCGCGCGCAACTTCGGTCATTTGACTGCGCTCTCTACGCAAAGCCTCACTCGCTCTTTGCTTCACTAGCGGCAGCGGCGCTAGCTTGAGTAAATCTTCGGGGGTAGCCGTCGTCAAGGTTGGAGAGACTGGCTTAGCATTACTAAATGCACCAGTGAGTGAATTTGACAAAACACGGTATTTACCTTCATTGAGAGACGAAATAGCATACATCACCACAAAAAAAGCAAAAAGCAAGGTAATAAAATCAGCATAAGAAACCAACCACCGTTCATGGTTGTCAGGTTCCTCATGAAATTTTCTTCTCGCCATGGATGAATGCCTAGTTTTTGTGGTTAGCGACTCGCTCTTCTACAACCCTAGGGCTATCACCCAAAGCAATACTGTAGAAAATATCAGACAACATCTCTCTGCGAACAATTTCTTTGCTAATAATTTCTTTGAGCTTATTACTGACAGGCAAAAAAAGTAAATTAGCCAAGCCGACGCCATAGATCGTTGCCACAAAAGCAACCGCTATACCACCACCCAACTTTGCCGGATCAGTTAAATTTTCCATCACGTGAATTAATCCAAGTACAGCACCCAAGATGCCTATCGTGGGAGAATAACCGCCTGCAGATTCCCAGATCTTTGCCGCCTGACGCTGCTCCATTTCAAACAAAGAAATATCAACATCCAAAATATCCTTGAGACGCACCGGATCAACGCCGTCAATAACCAAACGTAAGCCTTTACTGATAAATGGATCTTTGGCTGTGTCCATATACCGTTCAAGACTTAAAAAACCTTCTCTTCTGGCAACAACACTCCAGACCAATGCGTCCTGAACATTCTTCCGACTGTTATCTGGTGGTTCAGAAATAACCCAACGCAACATAGAAACGCCGCGTTGAAACGTTGTCATCCGACTTTGCAACAAGACTGCACCGATGGTACCAAGGACGACGATAACAAATGCAGCAGGCTGCAAGAGAGATGCCAGATTACCGCCCTCCATCAATTGGCCAGCACCGATTCCAATCACGACCAGAAGAAATCCCGCTACGCTAGCCCAGTCCACGCCTTCTCCCTTAAATAAACCCTGAGCCTGGCAACTGCCTGGCTATGTAATTGAGATACCCTGGATTCAGAGACTCCCATGACCGCGCCAATTTCTTTGAGATTTAATTCCTGCTCGTAATAAAGCCCCATGAGCAGCTTTTCCCGTTCAGGCAAATTATCAATCGCACCGATCACCGCATCCCGAAAATCCTCATTGAGCAAGTCTTGTAATGGGTCTCCCGAGCTATCAGAGCAATAGTGATCTAAAAAGTGTTCTTTGGTATCAGCATCATGAAAGTCTTCATAGTAAACAAGTTGATGTCCACCGCTATCACCTAGCATGTCCTGATATTCGCCTAGCGTCAATTTCAGAGATTTTGCCACCTCTGTTTCAGTTGGGGGTCTGCCAAGTTTTTGCTGCAAGACATTCATTGCAGTTTCTATCTTACGCATACTTTGACGCACGCCTCTAGGCAGCCAATCGGTATTACGTAATTCATCAAGCATTGCGCCACGAATGCGCTGCACCGCATAGGTTTCAAATTGTGCGCCATGCGTATCTTCGTAGCGATTAACAGCGTCTAGCAAGCCTATCATGCCAGCTTGCACTAAATCATCCACCTCGACGCTCGGAGGCAAGCGTGCTTTCAACTGGTAAGCCAAACGCTTAACCAGAGGCGCATGCTCCCTCAGGAGAAAATTTTTATCTGATTTTCCGCTAGCGGTGTACATAGTAAATTAAATTCCGAGACCGACACCAAGCTCAGGCACACCCTCAAAAGACATAACAGA
This sequence comes from Cognatundibacterium jejuense, assembly GCF_014284255.1. Classification (GTDB taxonomy): domain Bacteria; phylum Pseudomonadota; class Gammaproteobacteria; order Burkholderiales; family Burkholderiaceae_D; genus Undibacterium; species Undibacterium jejuense. Next base: position 219,412 of record NZ_JACOFV010000001.1, on the reverse strand, counting down.
ACAAGCAGAATTAACAAGCTGTGCCGCCAAGCGAGAAAAAGCAACCGATGCGCGTGCTTTTGGAAAAGCATCAATCACCGACTGCCCCAAACTGGCAGCCTTCCTGACATGATCATCTTCCGGGACATATCCAATATAGTTCAAAGGTACGGCAAGATAGCGATTAGCAGCTTGCGCCATATTCGTATAGATCAAAGTTGCCTCCTTTTCGGACACCCCAGAAACCAAAATACTAAAAGAACGCCTACCTAATCGACCACTCATCCGCTTAATTAAGCCGTAGGCGTTTTTAATCGCCGTCGGATCTGAAGACACCTGAATTACCACCTCGCTACTATCTAAAGCAGCGAGAGGAAAAGCATCATCTGCGTCAATATTGCTATCAACAACAACCAAATCTGAACGATGGGTCACGATATCAAAAACTCTCGCTAACTGCCTTGAAATTTCTGGCGTCAACCCAGAGAGCATATGCGCTTCACGCGATAACATCGTTACCGACAGTCCTGACGCTACTATTTTAATAGCATCTTGCATTGTACGCTGTTGTCGCGCGACATCCAATAAGGTCTTGCTTTTTTGCGCATTTAACCATGCGCCGACGCTATTTCCGGACGATCTTGCATCCAACATCATTATTTGTTGCCCCTGGCGCGCCAAAGAGACACCCAAATTCACCAACATGGCACTTTTATCGTCCTCTTTCAGCGCTGACAAAAACGTAAACACACGCGGCTTTGGTACTGCCAACATACGACGCAAACCTTCTGCCTGATCAATATTAACCAAAGGACACCTCCTCAGAAGCAGACGAGATTTGCCCCTTAGACGTAGCAACAGCGGCAGACATCAACAATGGCAATTCTTCATCCAGGTAGCGAAATGCCGCAGTTTCTCGCTTCAGTTTGAAAGCGCGGTCAATCAAGTGCTGTTTATTCGCTACGTGTAAATCTTCAGGAACGCGTTGACCGCTGGCAACATAATACAAAGTCAGCTTCTGACGTATAGCAATATCTAAAGCACCACCTATGGTCGCCGCCTCATCAAGTTTAGTCAAAATACATCCAGCCAGACCCGTTCCTTGGTACGCGCGCACCACCTCACTTAAGGTCTCGCCAGTAGAGGTCGCATTCAGACATAACAAGCGTTTTACTTCAGCATCCGCACCAGACAACATGGCAACCTGATCTGTCACCATTTTGTCGCGCTGACTCACACCGACAGTATCAATTAATACTGTATGTTTATTTTTGAGCTCGGACAAAGCAATACGCAAATCGCTTTCATCTTTTACCGCATGTACCATCACGCCCAGAATTTTCCCATAAATGCGCAGCTGTTCATAGCCACCAATACGATAACCATCAGTCGTGATTAATGCCAATTTTGATGGACCATGACGCATTACACAACGCGCTGCCAACTTCGCTGTTGTCGTTGTTTTGCCAACGCCAGTGGGACCTACCAGAGCGTACACCCCACCCTTCTCCAAAATCTCACTCTCATTATCAATGGCAGATAAATTGCGCGCCAAAATAGATTTAATCCATTCAATGCCGCTTTGAGCCGACTCATTATCAGGCATCTTTCCCACCATAAAACGCGACAAACTTGCACTCAAACCAGTAGCTAGCATTTCTCTGAGTACTTCTGCTTTTTGTGGTTGACGCTGTTGTGTATTTGCCCACGACAATTCGGCCAATTGCGATTCAAGCATGGTGCGCATAGAACGAATTTCGCTCATCATGTCTGACATTTCATTAGCACTGGCAAACGCTGGTGCAATCCGTGGCTGCTCAATTACTGCTTGAAAGGCAGGTGCCGAAGACGACTTGCTCTCCGCACGAAAAGGCGGAGTAATACGCGGCACATCGGGCACTTCGGCAATGCTGCTACGAACACTCACAGCCGGAGGAATAGCATTGACCACATCGCCTTCCATCGCCAAAATTTCGACCTTACCGTCAACATTACGATTCGATAAAATTACTGCATCGGCACCTAATGCCTCTCTCAGCATGCGCAGCGCTTCACGCGACGTATTGGCAGTAAATTTTCTTACGTTCATGACTGACCTCCGACAAGACTAGTAACTTTAATTGTTTTTGTTTCTGGTAATTCAGCGTGTGACAAGACTTTTAATTGCGGCAAGGTACGGCGCAAGAATCGCGACAAAAGTGTGCGCAGTGGCGCTGGCACCAGCAACACTGGCGTCACGCCAATTTGCTCCTGATGTTTGGTCGCAATTTCAGCCTGGCTCGACAAGGTATCAGCAAGACCAGGCTCTATACCCGAACCATCAGCACCACCCGTATTGAGTGCCTGCATTAACAAACGCTCAAGACGACTATCGAGTGCCATTACAGTTAACTCATTCGTTCCGGGGAAAATTTGCTGAACAATTGCACGCCCTAAAACCACACGAACATGTGCTGTCAATTCGTTCGCATCTTGCGTATGCATTGCATACTCGGACAAAGCCTCAATGATTGAGCGCATATCCCGAATATGAACACCTTCCAGTAATAAATTTTGCAGCACTTTTTGCAAAGTAGAGAGAGACAGAATTTTTGGTATTAAATCTTCGACCATTTTTGGCATCTCTTTTGACAAATGATCTAACAACAATTGAACTTCCTGACGTCCCAGCAATTCAGCCGCATGGGTAGTGATCAAGTGATTCAAATGCGTTGCAATCACAGTACTTGCATCGACGACTGTATAACCCAGAGTCTGCGCATGCTCTTTCATTCCTGAATCAATCCATACCGCTGGCAAACCAAAGGCAGGATCAGTTGTCGGCACACCGGGTAAAGTGCCCGCCACCATGCCAGGATTGATCGCCAAAAATTGACCATTCATTGCCTCACCAGAACCAACCTCAACCCCCTTGAGTGCAATTTTATAAGCGGACGGTTTCAATTCGAGATTGTCGCGAATATGTACTGGAGGAGATAAGAACCCAACTTCCTGAGCAAATTTTTTGCGAATACCTTTAATACGACGCAACAATTCACCACCTTGCGCTTTATCGACCAAAGGAATGAGGCGATAACCAACTTCAAGCCCCAAAGTATCAACAGGCAAAACGTCCTGCCATGTCGCCTCTTCCATCTCCGGCGCCTGGATAACCGGCGCCTCCTGCTTGGTCGGCTCTTGTGCGGCGACCTCCATACGCTTGCGTACTACGTACCCAGAGCCGCCCATGACTGCTGCCAGAAGAATAAAAGCAATATGAGGCATGCCTGGGATGATACCCATACCACCGATAATCCCTGCAGAAATAAACATTACTTGGGGTTTAGCAAATAACTGCCCGATCAACTGCCCACTAATATCCTGATCACTGGCGACGCGAGAAACCACAACACCGGCCGCGGTTGAAATAATCAAAGAAGGAATTTGCGCCACCAACCCATCACCAATTGCTAACAAGGTATAGTTTTTAAGCGCATCAGCAAAATCCAAATCATGCTGAACCATACCAACGACTAAACCACCAACAATATTAATTACTGTCACCATAATGCCGGCTACCGCATCACCACGAACGTACTTACTCGCACCGTCCATCGCGCCGTAGAACTCAGCTTCTTGCGCCACTTCGGTACGACGACGACGCGCCTCTTGCTCGGCAATTAAGCCAGCGTTCAAATCGGCATCAATCGCCATTTGCTTACCAGGCATCGCATCCAAAGCAAAACGTGCGCCGACTTCAGCAATACGACCTGCACCTTTAGTCACCACAGTGAAGTTAATGATGGTCAAAATCACGAACACAACGATACCCACCGCGTAATTTCCACCGATCAAAAAATGCCCGAACGCCTCAATGACTTTACCTGCCGCATCAGGACCAGTATGCCCTTCTGTAAGAACGACACGTGTAGACGCCACGTTGAGCGACAAACGCAACATGGTACTTACCAGCAAAACAGTAGGAAACACCATGAAATCAAGCGGCTTCACCGTATAAAGACTGGTCAGCAAGACGATGATCGCAATTGCGATATTAAAGCTGAAAAAGATATCCAACGCGAATGCTGGCAAGGGCAAAATCATCATTGCCAGCATCAAGATAATCAGAAGAGGTGCGGCCAGCGCCCGACCATTGAGCCCGCTTAACCACATTGGTAATTTCAGGCTATTCATTCAACAACTCCTAACTGATTATTTGGATCTAATTCTTCTGGTACTTTTAATTCGCGCGGCTCTTCTGGTCTAGAACCGCCATCACGACGATACGTCCTTAATTGATAAACGTAGGCCAGGACCTCTGCTACCGCGCCATACAAAGCTTCCGGAATCTCATCCCCCAGATCGGTATGCTTAAACAAGGCACGTGCTAATGGCGGGGCTTCTAGCATTGGAATATTGTGCTCTTTAGCGAGCTCACGAATTTTTGCTGCGACTTCGTCCGCACCTTTAGCCACAACCTTAGGTGCGCCATTTCCACCTTCGGTATATTTCAGCGCCACCGCAAAATGGGTCGGGTTAGTCACAACGACATCAGCCTTAGGAATCTCTGCCATCATGCGACGACGTGCCATTTCACGCTGTTGCTGACGAATCTTGGCTTTAATTTGAGGATTACCGTTGGCTTCTTTCGATTCCTGAATAACTTCCTGACGCGTCATCTTCAATTTATTTGCGTACTGCCACATTTGATAAGGTGCATCGATTGCCGCAATCAATACCAAAGCACCAACAATAGAAATGAAACAAATCAACAGCATGTGCCCAACATGCGGAATGCTCGAAGAGACATCTTCCATAGGCAAAGCAAAAATCGCTTCTTTTTGTTGTGTAATGACAATCCAGGCGACCCAGCCAACCAAAATCGTTTTCACTATAGCTTTAAGCAATTCGACCAAGGCACGCACAGAAAACATATTCCCTAAGCCGGAAATTGGATTCATGCGACCAAAGTTTGGTTGAATTGCTTTTGCACTAAACAACCAACCACCAATCAAAACCGGCGATCCCAATGCAACCACGATCAACACCCCAGCCACCGGCGCAAACGCGATCAAAACGGATAGCAAACTCGCCGCAGCTTTAGATATCAGTAAATTAAAATCAAAGGCGACAGCACGTTCAAGAGTGAGTCCGGAGATCAAACTTTGCTGCAATTGCCCGACTAAACCACCGCCCATCACCCAAAATGCGCCACCAGCCGCAAATAAAATGGCACAGGTGGAGAGCTCGCGTGAACGCGGCACATCCCCCTCTTCGCGCGCCTGCTCAAGGCGCTTCGACGAGGCCGGTTCAGTTTTCTCGAGATCGCTTTCTTCGGCCATCGCCGACTCCTGTCATTTCCACGAAGCAATAATCGCTTCGATTGCGTAAATTTACAGGTGAGATTATTGAATATTCAGAAAGACTTAGATGCGATGAACAAGGGAGTAAACACCCGTTTGTTCAGCACTAAGCGATGAAAAGAAGGAAATTGCGCCACATTCAGCAATCCTGTAGCGGACTTGGGTAAGCGATGTAATTGATTTCGTGCAAAAATTAGAGTTTGACGGCCTGCCATCAACCAGATGTGACTACTCACCTTTAATTGCCTTAGCCAATAAAGGCCAAACCACCTGATGAGAATTTCTAAACCAATCAATATGGCCGAGACTTTTTAAGCCAACTTGTGCAGGTTGAATTTTAAAGACCTGTTTGCTGGCATGTGGGAACGTACGCATGAGATCGTCCACTGTAGCCTCATTCGCAATGTCATCATCTCCCGCATAAAATGCAATGATGGGCATACGAACTTGATTGTGAAAATCAATCTCAGGCTTACCTTTCGTTGCATTCGTCGCATAACCTCCTGCTGCACACCAAATTCCCCATTGATAAGCAGCAACCGCTGGCAAATTTTCTCCCAGACCGATGATCGCCGTCGGACCATAACCAAGCAGCTTAATGCCAACAGGAACAAAAAAACGCAAGCCCCACATGGCCTTAAGCCGGAACGCTAAACGCAAGCCAGCAAACCATCCTGTCGAAATAGACACACCGACAACGCGCGCTATGCGCGCATGATTTGACATCAAGCCCATCATTTGCCCGCCAGCACTATGTCCCAGCAATACCGCCTGTTCGTGACCGGTACGATTTAATAAGCATTCCAAAGCCGCGACTTGATCCAGTCGCCCCCAATCGGTCAGACTAGCTTTAGAGTCAGCCAAATCGCCACTCAATGACAACCCAACACCGCGGTAGTCAAACACGAGAATATCGTGCCCCTGCTCAGACAACCAGTTTGCAAATCGCATGTAGAAATGTTGCTTAACTCCAGTAGCCGGACAAATCAAAACCGGCAAACCGGAAGCACTCTTGCCCGTCTTAAAAAAATGTCCTTGAAGGCGCTCCCCATCCTTACAAATAATTTCTACAGCTTCAGGCTTCTGGGAGTTGTCAGACTTCATAAACTATCTCGATTAGTAAAAAGCAACGAAAAATGTAAACGGTGAATGAAAAAAATACTGCTCATATTAACTCGCCACATGTGCTCAACAGTAGAGAGTTGAATCTATTTTTCCGCTCAACCATGCACACTTATGCGATCCACTTTAATTACTTTTGAGGGCAAAGGCAGAGATGTATAATTCGAAGCGAAAACGACGACACCAAGTGAAGATCAACTAGTTCAAGGATCAACAATGAAAACAACGACGCTCGTAACAACAATTTTGTTAGCACTTTTTTTCAGCAACCTCAGCTTCGCCGATGAAACTATTGTCATGATTCGACATGGCGAAAAACCAGAAGCTGGACTTGGTCAGCTAAATTGCCAAGGACTGAATCGCTCACTCGCATTGCCGGAAGTTCTTCGGAAAAAATTTGACATGCCCTCAGCGATTTTCGCACCAAACCCTGGCACGCAAAAGAACGATCGCGGCACGCCATACAACTACATCCGTCCACTTGCGACGATAGAGCCAACTGCAATTTCGCTTGGCATGCCAGTCAATACACAATTTGGTTTAGATGACATCGACGCCTTACAGACCGCATTACTCTCGCCCGCTTACGCCAATGCCACGGTTTTTGTAGCGTGGGAGCATCGCTTAGCAGAGGAAGCGGCGCGTAAAATTTTAGCGACAAACAATGGCGCCCCCACCACCGTGCCAACATGGGAAAGCAGCGACTTTGATAGTATTTATATCGTCAAAGTCACCATTGACCCACAAGGAAAACGCATTGCAAGCTTCAGTATTGACAAGCAAGGATTAAATCATTTGCCTTCGTCTTGCCCTCAATAAAAGTACATAAGCATCACATTAGTATCACAACTGAACGCCAAGCTGCCAGGAAGTGCTCCCGACAGCTTAACTATTGATAAACTTGATGTTATCGACTATGTAGTTATACCTGAAATACCGTATAAATTAACTTAATAAATACCAGTCAGGTAATACACCGCAATAACAACAAACACTGCTGCTGTTTTAATGAGCGTAACGGCAAAAATATCTTTATAAGACGTCTTGTGCGTTAGACCAGTGACCGCCAACAAGGTAATCACTGCGCCGTTATGCGGTAAAGTATCCATGCCCCCACTCGCCATTGACGCAACCCGATGCAGCACCTCCATAGGAATATGTGCGGCATTTGCCGCCTTAATAAAAGTCTCCGACATCGCCGCCAACGCAATGCTCATGCCACCAGATGCAGAACCTGTAATGCCAGCCAAAACTGTGACTGTAATCGACTCATTGATCAATGGATTAGGAATTGCTTTTAGTGCATCTGAAATCACGGCAAATCCTGGCATCGCAGCGATAATGCCACCGAATCCGTATTCCGAAGCAGTATTCAGGGAGGCCAATAAAGCGCCGGAGACTGCTGCTTTACTGCCATCGGCAAATTGATTTTTCACCGTCTTAAAAGCAAACAACAAAATACACAGAATCCCCAACAGCAGAGCTCCTTCAACTGCCCAAATCGCGCCAATTTTGTGGATATCTGTCACCAAAGGCTTAGCAGAACCTGACAAAGTCGTACTATGAATTTCACCGTAATAACGTGGGATTAATTCTGTCAAAATCTTGTTCATCACACCAACAACCAGCAACGGAAACACAGCAACAAAGGCGTTAGGCAATTTTTCTGCTTTGTATTCAGTCGGCTCATTAATATGACCAGAACCATACCCCTCACCAGCCACCGCAGCCTGACGACGACGCCAGTTTAAATACATCAGACCAATCACCAGAATAAACACAGCGCCAATGACGCCCAACCACGGAGCAGCCCAGGTATTCGTATTAAAAAATGTCGTTGGGATAATGTTTTGAATTTGTGGGCTACCAGGCAAAGAATCCATAGTGAAGGTGAACGCACCCAAAGCGATCGTGCCCGGAATTAACCGCTTTGGTATGTCACTTTGCCGGAACATTTCTGCCGCAAATGGGTACACCGCAAACACCACCACAAACAAAGAAACACCACCGTAAGTCAAAATTGCGCACACCAACACGATCGACAAAATCGCGCGCTCACGTCCTACAATCTTAATCACCGACGCAACAATCGATTTCGAAAAACCAGACAGCTCAATCAACTTACCAAATACCGCCCCCAACAAAAAGACCGGGAAATAAAGCTTAACAAACCCAACCAACTTCTCCATGAAAATACCATTAAAGAGCGGCGGAATTAAACTGACATCAGTGAAAGCAACAGCAATCAGAGCACAAATCGGCGCAAACAGAATGACACTAAAACCCCTGTAAGCAACAATCATCAACAAAGCCAACGACACCAAAATAATCATAAAACTCATGCCTCACTCCTTATTTCTGCAACACAAATTTCAAAAGATAAATTGCATGAGCAACATACCAACCTCGAACTTCTTTCCATCTAACCTCCGGATGTTAATAAATATGCAGCCAGGGAATAATTAAGTACTGAGTTCACCAATAAAAAAGTTACTGTTTCGAATCGCGGATATAAAAAAAATTACGGCAATCCATTCTATGGACAGACAAAAAACTCTTTAAGCTTCAAAAATAAGGTCCAACAAAATTCTCGAAAAAATAATTATTCGAATGATAATACACAAGAAGAAATAGATGGCAGATTTATGAGAAGCAAGGCGGAGGCGAAACTCGCCATATTTTGGATACAAACAAAACCACAAAACAAAAACCCTGCAAAGCCTTGATTTCTCTAGCTTTGCAGGGTTTTCTGCGTTACATCTGATGTCGATATGGTGCCCGAGGCCGGAATCGAACCGGCACGCCCGCTATTAACGAAGCGGCGGATTTTAAGTCCGATGTGTCTACCTATTTCACCACTCGGGCCCATCACTACAACATGCAATCTAAGATTGCTTGCTCTTTCAAAAAAAAGCGCTCACAGCGCTTTCTTAAATCTGGAGGCGGGGGTCGGGATCGAACCGGCGTCTACGGCTTTGCAGGCCGCTGCATAACCACTTTGCTACCCCGCCAGGGGTGCTATTAACTTAAACATTCTTACTCTAAGCTAAATCGCGGCACATCAACTACTGTAACAAAAAAGGGAAGCCGTGCTTCCCTTCAGAATCTGGAGCGGGAGAAGAGTCTCGAACTCTCGACCTCAACCTTGGCAAGGTTGCGCTCTACCAACTGAGCTACTCCCGCATTATACTGCCGATACTTCAGGTACTACGCCATTTTGGAGCGGGAGAAGAGTCTCGAACTCTCGACCTCAACCTTGGCAAGGTTGCGCTCTACCAACTGAGCTACTCCCGCATTTACACTACATATTTCGCTGAAAAAACTTGGAGCGGGAAAAGAGTCTCGAACTCTCGACCTCAACCTTGGCAAGGTTGCGCTCTACCAACTGAGCTATTCCCGCATCAACGAAAGACCAGAATTATATAGTATTTCGAAAAACTGTCAAGTAAGCTACTTTAGATTCTCTGTCGATTCTTTAATTAAAGGCCATGCTTTACGCAGATAGTAAAACATAGACCACACCGTCAGGACTGCTGCAATCAACAACAACCACGAACCAGGCAATATCATATCGATCCCCAAAATCGTGTCGTAATACAATAGCATCGGTATCGCCACCATTTGCGCCGCAGTTTTTATCTTACCTAGCGAACTAACCGCAACAGATTTTGAAGCACCAATAATAGCCATCCACTCACGCAAAGCAGAGATCGTAATCTCACGACCAATAATGACGAAAGCGATCACGGCATTTACACGACCAAGTTGCACCAATACCAGCAAAGCACCTGCCACCATTAACTTATCCGCAACCGGGTCAAGAAATGCGCCAAATGAAGACGTCTGATTCCAACGACGAGCCAGAAAACCATCAAACCAATCGGTAATCGCAGCAACGATAAAAATCAGCGTCGATGCAAGTCCTTTTTGAAATGGATCGAGCCACGTATCAGGCAAATAAAAAACACCGACCACGAGAGGAATCAGTGCTACGCGCAACCATGTGAGAAGAATAGGAAAATTAAATGGCATGACTTAATTATTTAGAATATTTCTCTTCATTATATTGATCTAACGGAGTCGCTTGTAAATTTCTTCTGCTAATTGACGAGAAATTCCTTCAACACTAGCTAGTTCTTCGACGCTGGCATCACTGACACCTTTCAAACCACCAAAACGTACCAACAATCTTTGACGGCGTTTCGGCCCCACACCTTCAATCTCTTCCAATTGCGAGGTTTGTCGCGCCTTGTCGCGCTTGGCACGCATGCCGGTGATCGCGAATCGGTGCGCTTCATCACGAATATGCGCAATCAACATCAATGCCGCAGATTCTTTACCCAACTCTTTCTCTTCGCGCCCATCGACAAACACCAGCGTTTCCAAGCCGACCTTACGTCCCTCCCCTTTTGATACCCCGACAATCAGACTGGTATCGAGTCCCAGTTCAACAAAAACTTGTCTGGCGATCTCAACCTGTCCCTTTCCACCATCAATCAACACCACGTCTGGCATTGTCAGTGCAGCGGGGTCTTCTCCGTTCACTTTTTCATATCGACGGGTTAACACCTGGCGCATCGCAGCATAATCATCTCCAGGCGTGATGTCTTTGATGTTGTAACGCCGGTATTCGCTGTTTTGCATTGCGTGATGATGATAAACAACACAAGATGCCTGCGTCGCCTCACCTTGCGTATGGCTGATATCGAAACACTCGATACGCAATAAATCAATGTTTTCAGTCTCAAGTTCAAGTGCGGTCGCCATAGCGCGAGTACGCGCCTGCTGCGAGCCCTGCTCAGATAAAAGCCGCGCCAGAGCAAGTTCAGCGCCCTTCACTGCCATTTCCAACCAGACGCGGCGTTGCTCTTGCGGTTGAAATGATAAATGAATTTTATGACCACATTGCTCTGCCAGTACCAACATCAGATCCGGCGCATCTAAAGCCACATTCATCACCAAGGTTGAAGGAATGAACTGATCCACATAATGCTGCGCCAAAAATGCCGCCACCACCTCAGCCTCAATTGTGTCATCGCTTACGGCCCTGACATCATCCACATGACTAGGGAAGTAAGCACGATCGCCCAGGTGCCTGCCACCTCGTATCATTGCCAGGTTGACACAGGCTCGTCCGCCTTCGACGATTACGGCAATCACATCCAAATCAGCATTGCCAGTGGTTTCCATGCTTTGCTGGTGCAATACCTTAGATAAGGCCGACATCTGATTGCGCACCATAGCCGCCTGCTCGAATCTAAGTTCGGAGGAGAATCCGAGCATCTTTTTTTCAAGGTTCTGCATGACTTCTAATTGACGACCGCGCAAAAAGTCAGCAGCATTTCTGACGTCTTGCTGATAATCCTCCGGCGAAATCAAATCAACACATGGCCCACTACAACGCTGGATTTGATGCAATAGGCATGGCCTAGTGCGATTCGCGAACACACTATCTTCACAGCTACGCAGCAGGAAAATTTTCTGCAAAATCTGCATTGATTCCTTGACCGCCCAACCAGATGGAAAAGGTCCGAAATACTGATGCTTTTTATCGACTGCTCCTCGATAATAAGTCATGCGTGGCGTTTTTTCAGAGGTGATTTTCAGGTAAGGATAAGACTTATCGTCGCGAAATAAAATGTTGTAGCGGGGGCGTAGCGCCTTGATTAAATTATTTTCCAGAATCAACGCTTCTGCTTCACTGCGTGTTACTGTGGTCTCCAATCGGACGATTTTCTCCACCATCATCGCAATTCTGGGACTGGATAATGTTTTCTGAAAATAACTGGTAACGCGCTTTTTTAAATCCCTTGCCTTACCAACATAAAGCACCTGATCTTGCGCATCAAAATAACGATACACACCGGGTAAATGCGGCAATCGAGCCACCGCATCAACCACCTGCTGACGAATTTCCGATGATGATTTATCAGTATCCATGGAGCTCATATTGTTGCGGCTTGCTCAACAACGACAAATGCCAGCACTTGCTGAACTTCATCACTCACCGAGACATGAGCAGTAAGATTTCGGACAGACATCCATTTTTCCAAATCATCACTGACGACCACTACTGGCTTACCTTGATCACCATTGAGCGTTTGCATGTTTCGCAGCGTCATTGGCAAACGAACGCCAGTTCCTATGGCCTTAGAAAATGCTTCTTTAGCAGCAAACCGCGTTGCCAGATAACGTATGCCGCGCGCAAGAGCCTGATCACGGCGCTGAAAAAAAATCAGCAACTCTTCATCACCCAGTACTTTTTTAGCAAAGCGATCACCTCCACGCTGCAAAGCACGCTCGATACGAGCGACCTCAACGATATCAGTACCAACGCCATAGATCACGTCAACCTCCATCAGCTCTGCGATTCAATCGCGATTTCACCAGCGACGCTTTGATATTGCGAATTGCACTTTCCCAGCCACACTGCAAGGAATGAGCAACGACCAGTTCATTCAAATGAAATTGGGAGATATCAGAAATTGTTGCCAATGCCTGAACCTGCGCCGAGTCAAATTTACCTTCAATACCCACAACCATGCCACGACCAACACAATTAGCTAACGCGGTTTGAATTTGCGCCAATGCATGCGTGCGCTGACTGTCGTCTGCCGCCTCCACATAAGACGAACAATCAAGTCGAACACGAGAAATTCGCAACTCCGCGACAGCAGCAATCGCTGCAGGTATTGGCAAAATAAAAGCTGAAACACAGATACCACGAGCTTGTAGTTGCTTAACAAAACTTTGAACTTGAGAAAAATTCTGTTCCAGATCAAGAGCAACATACTGCTCAGCATTAGATGCATCGACATCAACCAAGCAGACATGCGTCACCGGACTCGTCTCTAAATGTTTGAGCATGAAGTCAGCAGCTGGCACTTCCAATTCAAATGTGTTAATCACCTGGCATGCCAACTGCTCGACAATCATTGCAAGTGACGACCAGTTCGACTCATCAACATATAAAGAAATACAATCGGCGCCAGCTTCTTCAGCCAATAATGATAAGCGGGAAAGATCGAAAAACTGTGCGCCGATTTTTTCACGAACCTGCACCAATGAATTCAGGCTCACGCTCAAATCGAGCAATTGGCGTTGTTGATGGATGTTCATAAATTTTGCAAATCAATCAAAATTTGGCGGGTATTTAAAAAAGAACCATGCAGGTGATGGGCAAGCAAGCTACGCATCAGCATCTTGCTCTGAAACTGCGTTTGCGGGTCACTATAATCCCCGTCCACCATGTCGATTAAAGTCTGCCCAGAGACAACAGGAACCACGTCAGATTGCAATGCAGGCCTGGCACCAAGTTCAGGGTCTATCACGTATCTGACATCAGCCTGCACACGCGCCCTGGCACTAGTGCAAAAACTGAGATCGTTTAACAAACCTGATTCGCGCAGCAAAGATAATTCAAATTGACGCAATACCGTCGACGCCGGCTCATCATGCGCCAACTGATTCAAGGTCGAGACATACTCATCAAACAACATGGGATGTGGTTCGTCGCGCACCAGAAATTTGACCAGCAATTCATTCAAGTAAAAACCGCAAAGCAACGCCGACTTTTCCAACGGCAACATACCGCCAACCCACTCAGCAGAAGTCAGCACTCGTATCTCGGATTTGCCAGTCCATGCAAGCTGCAAAGGCTGAAAGGTTTGAAGAACACTACGCAATTGCGAATGCGGACGCTTTGCACCTTTTGCTACTAACGCGATACGGCCATAGTCGCGCGTCAGCACATCGACGATCACGCTAGTTTCTTTATACGGCCAGGAATGCAAAACAAATCCTGGCTGATTCAACACTCGGCGTTCTCGGATAGGAGATTTAGAAGAAACGGGGATTGACCTTTTTGCAGGGATGCGCGCGACGGAATCAACGGTAGGGTCCTCCGCATCCAATACGGCATCCTGCATCTGAATGACGGCGCTCTCCCCTGCAGTCATGTTATTCTTATTCGTAACCGTAAGCCCGTAAACCGGCCTCATTATCTGCCCATCCGGATTTTACTTTCACCCAAATTTCCAGATATACAGGCCCGCCAAAGAGCTTTTCCATATCGGTACGAGATTGGGTAGAAATGTCTTTCAATCGAGCACCTTTATTCCCAATCACCATCGACTTATGGCCATCACGATCAACCAGAATCGCTACAAAAATCCGGCGTAAGTTTCCTTCTTGCTCGAATTTTTCAATCAAAACTGTACTGGTGTAGGGCAGCTCATCACCAACAAACCGGAATAATTTCTCGCGAACAATTTCAGTGGCAAGAAATTTTTCGCTGCGGTCAGTAATATCATCTTCCGCAAACATAGGCGGATTCAAAGGCAAATACTTTCTTGTTTCGCCTTCAAGATTTTCCAACTGAAAACGCAAGGTTGCGGATACCGGAACAATCGCAGCAAACGGAAAGAGTGCGGCGATCTTCTGCGCAAACGGCATCATCACTGCTTTATCTTTGACGCGATCCGACTTATTGATCACCAAAATACAGGGTACATTTTTAGGCAGTAAATCGATCACCTGCTGATCAGCAGGACCAAAAGTACCAGCTTCAACCAAAAACAAAATCACGTCGGCTGCGGTCAAGGTGGTTGTTACGGTACGATTCAAAGTGCGGTTCAAGGCATTGGAGTGACGGGTCTGAAAACCAGGTGTATCAACATACACAAACTGCGTATTGTCTTTCGTCTGAATGCCAGTAATACGATGGCGCGTTGTCTGCGCTTTACGTGAAGTGATACTTACTTTTGCGCCAATCAAGGCATTCATCAGTGTAGATTTACCGACGTTTGGACGGCCAACAATGGCGATGTACCCACAACGAAAATCTGGATTGTCTAAAATTTCATTCATGGGGTGCTCAAGCAGTCTTTGGATGGTGGTTCGGGTTTGGCAGATCTTCCGCAGTTTTAATTACGTCAGTGTCTACAGCAGTCTTTTGTTTATCAGTCGCATTTTTTGAGTCAACGGCAACTTCATTTTGCGAAGTAGCAATGCCGGCCAATTTCAATTGCGCGGCACGAGGCTTAGCTTTACGAGAAGCCGGGGTACGGGACAACACTTCAATTGCCGATTCCAATGCCAATTTTGCTGCCGCCTGCTCACCAGCACGGCGACTTCCGCCTGTACCAAATACCTGAATATCCAGTTTAGGCACCAAACACTCAATTTCAAATTCTTGATTATGCGCAGCACCATGTGTAGCAACCACGTTATATTGCGGCAAAGCGATTTTTCTGCTCTGCAAAAATTCCTGGAGTAAGGTTTTGGCATCCTTACCCAGTGTGGTTGGATCAACCGACTCTAAAATAGGTGAATATAATGCACGTATAACTGCTTTGGCAGCATCAAAGCCTGCATCAAGGAATATACCGCCAAACAAAGCCTCCAAGGTATCTGCGAGAATTGATGGTCTGCGAAAACCACCGGATTTTAATTCCCCCTCGCCCAGGCGAAGAAACTGAGATAGCTCGATTCTTTGGGCAATTTCATACAAAGTCTGTTGCTTAACGAGATTGGCGCGTACGCGCGACAGATCACCCTCATCAATGTTGGCAAAACTATCAAACAATAAAGAAGCAACCACACAATTCAAAACCGAGTCGCCCAGAAACTCAAGGCGCTCATTATGTACGACACTATGACTACGGTGAGTCAATGCCTGCTGCAATAAAGCTGGGTTTCCAAACTGGTGACCCAGCCTCTTTTGCAATAATTGAAGATTCATACGTCAATCTATTTATTCTGGCTTCTTGGTGGCAATACCACTTTTCGCCGTTGTACCTTCATATTCCAGCAATAGCGATGCTGGCCCAAACAAAGGGATCTTTTTTTGGTAAGAAAAACTTACATCAATATCATCACCGTTTCTCTCAATGACTAAATCTTTGCCCGAGATTGACGTGATATACCCCACTTCGGCCTGCTTATTGAACGCATTTTCGATATCACGAGCAGAACTACCAGCCCCTTTTGCACTGACAATCGCCTTTTTTATCGACAAATATTCAATCGTAGTTGGTACAACTTTCATTGCTACCATTGCTACCAGCACCAACATCCCCAAAGAAAAAATCAATCCGATCAGGGAAATTCCGCGCTGCGACTTAAGCTGAGTATGACGATTTTTCTTCATTGCTGATCCGCTCCATTTTGTTTAAATAAGTCATTTACTGAAAGCTGCCAATCCGTTTAATGTTCCCTAAATTCATCCAAATAAAGAAGGCTTTTCCGACAATATTCTGGTCTGGGACAAATCCCCAATATCTGCTATCAAGGCTATTATCGCGATTATCACCCATCATGAAATATTCACCTTCGGGAACAACACAAGAAAACCCATCTATATTGTATGTACAATTTTCGCGTTTAGGGAAATTATGCGGATCTCTTACAAAAGCGGGGGATTGCTCATCGTTTAATATGCGATGAGAAACACCAGTCAGGTTCTCGGAATATTGTTTAAAATAACTTAAATGCTCTTCATCCAGAAATTCCGGCATCGCCTGGTAAGTCATTTCATTGCCATTAATTAACAATTTCTTGTTTTTATAGACAACTTTATCACCAGGCACACCAACGACGCGCTTGATATAGTCGACAGAAGGGTCTTCAGGGTATTTAAATACCATCACATCGCCACGTTGGGGATTATTTATTTCGATGACCTTTTTATTCAAAATTGGCAAACGAATACCGTAGGTGAATTTATTTACTAAGATCAAATCACCGACAAATAAAGTTGGTAGCATTGAACTAGATGGAATTTTAAATGGCTCATATAAAAATGATCGCAGAAAGAATACCATTGCTATAACTGGAAAAAAGCTGCCTGAATACTCAACCCAGAGTGGTTGACGTAAAATATTTTCTTCAATTTCGTGACGTTTGCTTTCCTCGACTTTAATGCCTTCCGCACTGAGTTTTGCATTGCGCGCATCGTACGCTGCCAATGCCGCATCTGCTGCTGCACGGCGGCGCTTAGCTAATACAAACGTATCCAGAAACCAGACTATGCCTGTGCTTATCGTCAGCACAAATAATATCAGAGCAAAATTTCCTAAAATTGATTGAAAACTCATTTTTCATCCACTTGTAAAATTGCCAAAAATGCCTCTTGTGGAATCTCAACAGAACCCACTTGCTTCATACGCTTCTTACCAGCCTTTTGTTTTTCCAGCAATTTACGCTTACGGCTAATATCGCCACCATAACATTTTGCCAATACGTTTTTACGCAATGCCTTCACGTTTTCACGCGAGATAATGTTGGAGCCAATAGCAGCTTGAATCGCAACATCAAACATTTGACGAGGGATCAATTCACGCATTTTGGCGGCTACTGCACGACCTCGGAAATGGCTATTGGCACGATGAACAATAATCGCCAACGCATCGACTTTTTCACTGTTAATCAGCATATCGACCTTTACCACATCAGCAGCACGATTTTCTTTAAACTCGTAATCCATCGACGCATAACCGCGTGAAGTGGATTTCAGACGATCAAAGAAGTCCAGCACGATTTCCGCCATTGGCATTTCGTAGGTCAATTTAACTTGTCGGCCGTGATAGCTCATATCCAATTGCACACCACGTTTTTGCGTACACAAAGTAATGACAGAGCCGACGTATTCTTGCGGCATGTAAAGATTGACCGTGACGATAGGCTCACGTATCTCCTCAATCTTCGATGGATCAGGCATCTTCGAAGGATTATCCACCATCAAAATGGTACCATCCGCCATGACTACCTCATACACGACGGTCGGCGCCGTAGTGATGAGATCCATATCAAATTCTCGTTCCAAACGCTCCTGAACGATCTCCATGTGCAACAAACCAAGGAAACCGCAACGAAAACCAAAGCCCAGCGCTTGCGACACTTCAGGTTCGTACATCAGAGCAGCATCATTGAGCTTCAATTTCTCTAAAGAGTCACGTAAGGCATCATACTGATTTGCCTCTACCGGGAACAAACCAGCAAACACTTGCGGCTGCACCTCTTTAAAACCCGGCAAAGGCTCTTTGGCGGCTTTATTGGCCACGGTAATGGTATCGCCAACCTTAGCAGATTTCAGCTCTTTAATACCGGCAATCACAAAACCCACCTGACCAGCAGACAGTTCAGTGCGACTCAAAGACTTAGGCGTAAACACACCGACACTTTCAACCAGATGCTGCGCCTCGGTTGCCATAAACAAAATTTTATCTTTTGGGCGCAAGGTACCATTAACGATACGCACCAGCATCACCACACCCACGTAGTTATCAAACCACGAGTCAATAATTAATGCTTGCAAAGGTGCTTCTGGATCGCCTTTTGGTGGCGGTACTTTAACAATAAGAGACTCTAGTACATCCAATACACCGAGACCGGTCTTAGCCGAACAATGTACCGCATCAGTGGCATCAATACCAATGACCTCTTCAATTTCTGAGCAGGCGTTTTCAGGATCCGCTGAGGGCAAATCAATCTTATTAAGTACAGGCACCACTTCTACACCAAGCTCAATCGCCGTGTAGCAGTTTGCGACGGTCTGCGCCTCAACGCCCTGAGATGCATCGACCACGAGCAACGCACCTTCGCAAGCAGATAAGGAACGACTAACTTCGTAGCTAAAATCGACGTGACCTGGCGTGTCAATTAAATTCAGGTTATACACCTGTCCATCACGCGCCTTGTAATGCAAAGCAGCAGTCTGGGCTTTAATGGTGATCCCGCGTTCACGCTCAATATCCATAGAATCAAGGACTTGCGCTTCCATTTCACGATCAGACAAGCCACCGCACAATTGAATAATACGATCAGCCAGCGTGGATTTGCCGTGATCGATATGGGCAATAATAGAAAAATTCCGGATGTTATTCATTGAAATTACAAAAAAATACTAAGGTGAGGCGAAGACCAGCTAAAAAAAAGCGCTCCAGTCTGGGCAATAGTCCCCAGGCGAGCGCCTTCAGTGCGGGTTTTGCAAAACATCATTTTACCGGATTTCAGAGAGGAAATCTGAGAAATCACGCTCAGTAACAATAAAGCACTACAAAAGAGACAAGAATCCAGGCAATTCTATGATATCCGATTGAGGCAAACCCCATTTTTCCTCATAGTCGATTTTCGCCAAATACAAGCCATCCGGCATAAAAGTCGGCGCCGCAATACTTCTATCCTTGCTTTCCAATACTTCCGCCAACCATTCTGGTGCGCGACGCGCCATTCCCACAAACAATAAGGAGCCAACAATATTTCGAACCATGTGGTGCAAAAACGCACTCGCTTTGAGAGTAAATACAATGAGCTCTCCCTGCTGACGAATTTCAATCGAATACATGTGCTTAACCGGTGTCTTCGCCTGACAGCCTGATGCACGAAAAGCAGAAAAATCATGCTCCCCAAGGAGTTTCTCAGCAGCAATGCGCATTTGACTCACATCCAAAGGCCTAAACGCCCAGCCAGCACGCCCCGCCCAGATAGGCGATCGAATCGTGCTATTGTACAAAACATAATGATAAGTTCTCGCTCTCGCACTGAATCTTGCATGGAAGTTATCCTGCGAATCCTCGTCGAGCTCCAACTCTTTAGCCCATTGAACTGCCACACTCGCAGGCAAGAAAGCATTCACACCATTCACCCACGAATACGAAGCACGCTCAAGTGGAGTATCAAAGTGGACCACCTGCTCAATCCCGTGCACCCCCGCATCAGTTCGGCCAGCACAAACAGTCGAAATTTCAGCTCCACAAAACTGAAAAAGGGCCCTCTCAAGCGCATCTTGCACAGTATTTCCCGAAGGTTGTGTTTGCCAACCCTGCCAACCACTCCCATCATATTGCACACCCAAAACGAGACGCTTCACAAGTAAATCCATTCATTCAAAAAACAAAAACGGGCGCCGATTACATGGCGCCCGCAGTATTGCAATCAATTACTTTCAGGCCATTTGCGCCAGCATGGTACCAGCTCTTTCTTTTTGCTCAGCAGTACCACCCTTCAACACCTCATCCAACAATTCACGCGCGCCTTCTTTATCACCAATTTCGTGATAAGCAACTGCGAGATCAAGCTTAGTCGCCATCTCAGCATTAACTGCCGGAGATTCGCTAACTACCGGGTCGGCAGCAACTTCAGCGACATGCGAGGCGTCCGAAGGCAAATCAAGGCTAATACCAGACAGGTCAAACTCAAATGCGGAAGCAGCCTCTGGCATCGACTCATGTGCATCGTGATGATCATCTTCAAGCGGCAATTTCAGCTCTTCAGCAACAACAGGGATTTCCGATTCGAAGTGCGAATCAAAAGCAGGCACTTCGGATTTAGGTTCAGCAAAATCAAGCGCATGCAAATCCTCACCATCAGATGCCAAGTGTGCAGATTGGTGAACTGGCTGTTCTATCGCAGAATCAACAGGTTTACTTTCACCAAAATCAAAGTCAATAGAACCGAAATCTACCTCAGGAATTTGCTCAGAAACGCCCAGCGTAGAATCATGCGATGGTGATTCGGGTATTTGTGGAACTTCGACTTCACCAATTCCCAAATCAAAATCTAACCCAACATCATGACTTTCGGCAACGTGCTCATCCAACGCAACTGAAGCAGAGTGTTCAGACTCTTTCGCTTCGCCGTGCGAGGCAGTATCGATAATGCTTATTGCATCCAACATATCCCGAGACAATGAGTTACCCAACAATGCATCAGGATCAAGATCCTCAAGTGGCTGGGTTGGCGAACCGAGACCAGCTCCATACACCATTTCTGTCTTTGCTTTACCGCCAGCGTACAAAGGATTGCCGGGCTCAAGAACAATCCCCATAGAGGCAGCCTGAGCCCACTCATCGCCCTGACCACTTGTCATCCCGTACAACTCACCTGCGAGGCGCTCAAACAGCTTAGCGTCTTTGCGTGCAAAGTAAATCTCTAATAATTTCAAACGCACCGCATGACGATCAGGTTGTGTACGCAACGCTTCTTTCAGAATCTCTTCAGCCTGAGAATCACGACCATAGGCAATATAGACATCCGCCTCTGCGACAGGGTCAACTTCATTCGCATCAAGCTGACTGGCAGACGGTGCAAAATTGGAATTGAAAACGCTATTATTGGTATCCACACTTTGCCCACCAGTAGAGCCGAACATGGAGTTCGCCTTCATACTGGAGCCAGTCAGGATACTATCTTCAAATTGCTGAAGTTTTTTCTTACGACGATTCATCCAGACACCTGCACCGGCAAGCAACGCCAACAACACGCCACCGCCTGGCAATAACCAGTCAGACATGCTATCAAAGAAGCTTGGTTCCGGTGGCGGTGGCGGCGCAACCACATGACGCTTAGGCTTCACTGGAGTGACAGATGCGGCACTTGCAGAAGTATCAGCAGCACTCGCCACACTCTTTTCTTTTGGCTCAGATGCGGGTACAGCCGCAACGACAGCTGAGCTTGCAGGTGCACTCGCCGCCACATTTACCGCAGAGGATGCTGGAGCACCGACAGCTTTAGCTGCTGGTGCTGGCATTGATGCCGCAGCCCCACTAGCAACAACTTGCTTATCTTTACCCTTTGCATTCAACTCAGCTTCTTTTGCCGCCAAATCTTTATTCTTTACATCGAGAAGACGTTGCAAATCGCCGACATTTTTTTCCAACTCTTTCAAGCGATTGGCCGCTTCCTCAGTTGCCTTTTTCTTGGCGACCTTTTCTTCTTCAGAAACACCCTTACCGTTACCACCTTTTTCCGTTGGACTTGGGGCAGCTTTGGAAAGCTTTAATTTATCCGCTGATTCATTCGTTGCCGTTGGAAGTTCCTTAACCTTGGCAGTAATTGCACCACCTGCGCTCTGCTTTTCAGGCACCTGCTTAGCGGCAGGAGCATGCTCGACATAGTCAGCTAGATGATTACGGTAAGCATTGAAATCTGCCGCATGCGCAACCACGACGGAGTGTGCACCAGGATTACCACCAGCGGTTGATCGCACCGTTTCAGCATCAGGAACGCTGAGTATCTGACCAGCCTTAAGGCGGTTCATGTTTTTACCGGCAAAGGCTTGTGGATTAGCTCTGTACAAACCAACCAACATTTGATCAAGTGAAACGCCATCTTGTTTATAAGAGGCTGCAATTTTACCGAGAGTATCACCAGGCTTGACCGCATATTCGTCAGACGGCGCTTTGTTTGACTGCGCAGGTTGAGACGGAATTTTTTTAGCAAAAACTTGTGAACTTGCACTAGCAGCAACAGACGATGACGGACGCGCCTCCGTTTGATTCGACGTGGAAAATTGTCCCTTATTTACAACAACATTTGGATTAGTTACCTGCGGCGACTGAGAATTTCTTAATTCAGCAGGATCTAACAGGAACGTATATTCACGCAACAATTTGCCATTAGACGAGGTAATTTCTAACAGCATGTCAACGAAAGGTTCATTGATCGGCTGGGCAGAAGAAACCTTAATAACGTAACCTGCACCTTTGGGCTCTATCGCAAAACGCAAAGAAAGTAATGCATTATTGAAATCGATATTCGCCTGACGAAATGCATCCGCAGAAGCCAACTTCGGCACCAGCGTGTCAATTTCATCCCTATTGGGAGACGTAAGCTCGATTTCCGCCCGTAAAGGCTGCCCCAAAGCTGACAGAACAGTTAGTCGTCCCATGCCAGTGGCGTGGGCATTTGACATTAAAAGCAAAGTTGAGGTTACAGCAACACTCAAGGCTTTGTGTCCCAGAGAAATCACAGATGTTCTTTTTTGTTTATGCATTTTGTCTGACATATTGGGAATTTTGCGAACAAAGTTCGCTGGGATAGTCTATTCGTATTGCCGAATGAAGCATTATATTATTTCACGATAGCATTACAAACTAAGCGCTGCAAGCTTAACCCGATTTAACAACAGGGTAAATACATTCAGACATTTAGAGGCCTTCAAGCAACCAGAAATGTTGTTGCCATTTAACAATTCTGAGACATTATTACTCATTCAACAAAAATAAGGACGAAAAAAAGGGAGGTAAACCTCCCTTTATTCAATTTAACTAGCCAGTGAAGGACGACTTTTCAGAAATTAGCAATTAGTCGATCAAAATACGCAACATGCGACGTAAAGGCTCCGCCGCCCCCCACAAAAGCTGATCACCTACCGTGAATGCACCAACATATTCTGGACCCATGGCCAGCTTACGAATACGACCAACCGGAATATTCATGGTTCCGGTAACAGCAACCGGCGTCAGATCACGGATACTCGCTTCACGAGTATTAGGAACAACCTTCACCCATTCATTGTCCGCAGCAATCATTGCCTCAATGTCATCGACCGGGACATCTTTTTTCAATTTAAATGTCAATGCCTGGCTATGGCAGCGCATCGCGCCAATACGAATACAGAAACCATCCACTGGAATTGCTTCAGTACCGTAACCAACGCCTTGCCCAAGAATCTTGTTAGTCTCAGCCATACCCTTCCACTCTTCCTTGGACATGCCATCACCAAGGTCCTTATCGATCCATGGTATCAATGAACCTCCGAGTGGCACGCCAAAATTAGCCGTTTCAGATTCAGAGAATGAACGTTGTTTCGCAATCACCTTACGATCGATTTCCAGAATGGCACTCTTAGGATCATCCAGCAAATGCTTTACCTCTGCATTTAACGTGCCATATTGCGTCAACAGCTCGCGCATGTGTTGTGCCCCACCGCCCGAAGCTGCTTGGTAGGTCTGAGTACTCATCCATTCAACCAGGCCAGCTTTATATAAAGCACCGACACCCATCAACATACAGCTCACCGTACAATTGCCGCCGATCCAGTTTTTTTGCCCTTTTACCAGAGCGTCTTTGATTACTGGCAAGTTAACCGGATCCAACACGATCACTGCATCATCATTCATACGCAAACTGGAGGCTGCATCAATCCAATGGCCGTTCCAGCCCGCAGCCCGTAATTTAGGAAATACGTCATTGGTGTAATCACCGCCCTGGCAGGTAATAATAATGTCGCACTTCTTCAAAGCTTCAATATCATTTGCGTCTTGCAGCGTCTTTTCATTTTTTGCCATCGCAGGTGCCACACCACCCGTATTCGATGTGGAAAAGAATACTGGTTCAATATGAGCAAAATCGTTTTCTTCTTGCATGCGCTGCATCAGAACCGATCCGACCATTCCACGCCAACCTACCAAACCTACCAGCTTCATCATATTTCCCTTAAAGTTTCCCTCTAATTACGCAGGACCACCCTGCCCATCAACAATCACTCAATTTGCCAATGCACGCACCACAGCCGCCCCCATTTCAGACGTTCCAACTTTTGTCGTACCAGCAACATAGATATCCGGCGTACGCAAACCTTGCGCCAATACTTTCTTCACCGCAGTTTCAACTCGATCTGCCTGTTCTGGCTTACCGAGAGAGAAACGCAACATCATCGCCGCAGACAAAATAGTTGCAAGAGGATTAGCAACACCCTTGCCTGCAATATCCGGTGCCGAGCCATGCGAAGGCTCATACAAACCTTTATTGTTCGAATCCAAAGATGCAGAAGGCAACATACCGATAGAGCCAGTCAGACTGGCTGCCGCATCAGACAAAATATCACCAAACAAATTACCAGTCACGACAACGTCAAATTTCTTCGGAGCACGCACTAATTGCATCGCCGCGTTATCGATATACATGTGATCCAAAGCGACATCTGGGTATTCTTTGTGAACATCAATCATGATGTCTTTCCAGAATTGCGAAGTTTCCAGGACATTGGCTTTATCAACGCTGGTCAAACGCTTATCGCGCTTTTGTGCAGCCTGAAATGCTACATGCGCAATCCTACGCACCTCACCCTCTGCATAGCGCATGGTATCAAAACCTTCTCGCTGCCCCTTAAAAGGACCATCCGGGCACTCACGAACACCACGTGGCTGACCGAAATAAACATCCCCAGTCAATTCGCGAATAATCAACAAATCGAGGCCAGAAACGATTTCCGGTTTCAAAGTCGAGGCTTCAGCTAGTTCTGGATACAAAATTGCAGGACGGAAATTTGCGAACAAATTCAGATGTTTACGCAAACCCAAAATCGCCTGCTCAGGGCGCAAAGCGCGCTCAAGGCTATCGTATTTCCAATCGCCAACTGAACCAAACAGGATCGCGTCTGCCTCTTTCGCCAACTTAAGTGTTGCATCGGGCAAAGGATGTCCAGAGACCTCGTAACCAGCGCCACCGACTGGCGCCGCCTCCATTTCAAAGGTTTCACCCAGAGCATTGAGAACCTGAACCGCTTGCTCAACGATCTCCGGACCAATGCCATCACCAGGCAGAATTGCTATTTTCATCTTATTATTTCCTCAACCTTGCTTTAGATCGTATTTGCCAACCAAGGCTGCACCGCGATATGACGTTCTTCAAATGCGCGAATTTTGTCAGATTGACGTAGCGTCAATCCAATTTCATCCAGACCATTGAGTAAGCAATATTTGCGGAATTCATCGATTTCAAATGGGTAGCTCACTCCAGCATTTGTAATCACCAATTGCTTTTCCAGATCAATGGTCAGTCGATAACCAGGGAAGGCTTTGACTTCGTTAAAAATATGCTCAACTTGCACTTCGCTTAACACGATAGGCAGCAAGCCGTTTTTAAAGCAATTATTAAAGAAAATATCGGCAAAGCTTGGTGCAATCACGACTCTGAAACCATACTGATCAAGCGCCCATGGCGCATGTTCACGCGACGAACCACAGCCAAAATTCTTACGGGTCAGCAGAATTGACGCTCCTTGAAAGCGCGCCTGATTCAAAACAAAATCCGGATTTAATGGCCGTTTGCTGTTATCCATACCTGGCTCACCATGATCCAGATAACGCCATTCGTCAAACAGATTCGGACCAAAGCCAGTCCGCTGTATCGACTTCAGAAATTGCTTAGGAATGATCGCATCTGTATCAACGTTTGCCCTATCCATAGGCGCAACCAAGCCACTATGTAAATTGAATTTTTCCATGGCTTGATTTATTTTTTTCCGACACTCTCAACGGCTTCACCCGCTTTTTGCACATCTTTGCCCAAACCTTGCACGGTATTGCAAGCGCTCAGAATAGTGACACAAGCAACACAAGACATGATTGCGAAGATTTTTTTCATTACTTTTTCCTTTAGCAAAAATTATGCGAGTGCTCGCACATCAACAAAATGACCATGAATACCCGCGGCGGCGGCCATTGCAGGAGAAACCAAATGAGTACGACCACCCTGCCCTTGTCGTCCTTCAAAATTACGATTGGAAGTAGATGCACAACGTTCACCAGGTTCCAATCGATCAGCATTCATTGCCAGACACATAG
This sequence comes from Cognatundibacterium jejuense, assembly GCF_014284255.1. GTDB lineage: Bacteria > Pseudomonadota > Gammaproteobacteria > Burkholderiales > Burkholderiaceae_D > Undibacterium > Undibacterium jejuense. Next base: position 192,618 of record NZ_JACOFV010000001.1, on the reverse strand, counting down.
AGCAACCCGGTTCGCGCCACTCAAAACCGGCATCGCGGAATATTTTATCCAGACCTTCTCGCTCAGCCTGCTCTTTCACCAGACCAGAGCCTGGCACAACTAAAGCGAGCTTCACATTAGAAGCGCGGAATTTACCACGCACAACAGTAGCAGCGGCACGCAAATCTTCGATGCGGGAATTTGTACACGAGCCAATGAAAACCTTATCGATACGGATATCTGAAATTGCGGTGTTCGGCGTCAATGCCATATACACCAGCGCTTTTTCTATCGCATCGCGTTTAACTGCATCTTTTTCGAGATCCGGATCTGGCACTCGGCTATCAACCGCCACCACCATTTCAGGCGATGTTCCCCACGTCACTTGCGGCTTAATCTCAGCGGCATTCAAAGTAACAACCATATCAAATCGCGCTCCCGCATCTGAATGCAGCGTGCGCCAGTACTCAACAGCCCTATCCCAATGCGGACCCACCGGTGAAAATGGACGACCTTTGACGTAATCCAGAGTAGTCTGATCAACGGCAATCATCCCTGCTCGGGCCCCCGCTTCGATCGCCATATTACAGACCGTCATGCGACCTTCCATCGACAGACTACGAATAGTGGAACCGGCAAACTCAATCGCATAACCTGTACCGCCAGCCGTGCCAATTTTACCAATCACCGCCAGCACCACATCCTTTGCAGTGACACCAGCAGGCAAAGCACCGTCCACCTGCACGAGCATAGATTTGGATTTTTTTGCAATCAAGGTCTGAGTCGCCAGCACATGCTCAACCTCTGACGTACCAATGCCATGCGCAAGACAGGCAAACGCGCCATGCGTGGAAGTATGAGAGTCACCACAAACCACCGTCATACCCGGCAAAGTGGCACCTTGCTCTGGCCCAATAACGTGCACGATACCTTGACGCCTATCGTTCATACCGAAATAAGTCAGGCTAAATTCTTTGGCATTACCGTCCAGGGTCTCTACCTGCAGACGCGAGGTAGGATCATCTATGCCATTTGCACGGTTAGTGGTAGGCACATTGTGGTCAGCCACCATCAGGTTAGCGGAGTCGCGCCATGGCTTACGACCTGCAATTTTCAAACCTTCAAACGCTTGCGGGCTAGTAACTTCATGTAGCAAATGACGATCGATATATAGTATCGCAGTGCCGTCATTTTCAGAGTGAACTACATGTGATTCCCACAATTTATCATAAAGCGTTTTAAGCATAATCTAAAGCCTGAAAAGAGATACTAACGAGTGTAAAACGGATGGGCAGAACTGCGTGAATACCTGAGAATTCACAGAAAAAAAATCGTTTTTGATTATGCCACAATTGTGCGACGCAAAACCAAGCTGAATCGCAAAAAACGAACTTGATTATTCAATACAAAAATCAGCTTTGCTGAATATCACCAAATTTTCATAGGCTTTCTTCAAGCCATAATTGAAATAACCAACAATTATTTTGGTTACATAGATCGCACGAATTAAATAAAAGTGGCTTAATTAAAAATTCTCGAACCCGATACCGCCACTAATATTTTTTAGAAACACGCCACCGATCATCATCTATAAACCGAAAACTAAGATACTCCCTCACAGACGCGACCAGCGTCAATAAGGGAGAACCGCAATCAAAGAGGCCCGATTATTTGACGAAGGAAAATTGCGCCTTTGGGACATCAGCACATTGCGCACGATGACGCAAAGCATGATCCATCAACACCAGCGCCAGCATCGCCTCAGCAATTGGCGTTGCCCGTATGCCAACACAGGGATCATGTCGACCAAAGGTCTCGACAAGCGCAGGATTACCTTCTTTGTCGATAGAATTTTTAGGTGTTCGTATTGATGAAGTAGGCTTAATCGCCATAGAAACGATGATATCCTGTCCAGTAGAAATACCACCAAGAATACCACCCGCCTTGTTAGTCACGAAGCCATTCGGCGTCAACTCATCGCCATGTTCAGAACCACGCTGCGCGACAGAAGCAAAACCTGCGCCAATTTCCACGCCTTTGACGGCATTAATGCCCATCATCGCATACGCAATTTCCGCATCTAACTTATCGTAAATCGGCTCACCCAACCCCACTGGCACATTGGTCGCAACGACATCAATTCGAGCACCGATGGAATCGCCATCTTTACGCAACTCATCCATATACGTTTCTAGCCGCTCAATCAAACTAGCATCTGAAGTAGGCGCAAAAAATGGATTTCCAGCAGCAAATTGCCAATCCTCAAAAGGAATGACAATTTCACCCAGTTGCGACATCCCGCCTTTAAACTCGGTACCAAATTTCTCCTTCAACCATTTTTTTGCAATTGCTGCAGCACCCACTACTGGCGCTGTCAGACGTGCCGAAGAACGACCGCCACCACGAGGGTCGCGAATGCCATATTTATTCCAGTAGGTAAAATCTGCATGACCAGGACGAAAGGTCTCGGTAATATTGCCATAGTCCTTGCTACGCTGATCCTGATTGCGAATGAGCAAAGCGATCGGAGTGCCGGTGGTTTTACCTTGATAAACGCCCGATAAAATCTCCACGGTGTCAGGCTCCTGCCTTTGCGTTACATGCCGCGAAGTACCTGGACGGCGACGATCAAGTTCAGGCTGAATATCCGCCTCTGACAAGTCCATGCCCGGAGGACATCCATCAATTACACAACCAATCGCCGGCCCGTGCGACTCACCAAAAGTTGTAACAGTAAAAAGCGTACCAAAAGTGTTGCCTGACATAATATTTTGCATTCAAGATTAAAAACGGAATTTAAATCATTTTAACAGCCTTATTGCCAACACTCTATGCACAAACCAACAAAGCAATGAGACAATGGGGATAGATGTGACATAAAAATAAATGTGCTGTAGAGTATTCTCAAGCGCAAATAGTGTTTTATTATTGCCAAAGAAGAATACATGAGGCTTGGCTGCCGTCACTTTTAGTGTCATAGTTCAACCGGAAACAATTAAATAGGTCTTGCACAGAATATATGCCAAGCATGGAGCAGCATTTCAGATGACTTCAACGATTCACTCTTCCGAAGACGATCTGGTTTTTCTAGACGAACCAGAGCATGATGAGTTTTCGGCTGCGTCCAAGGCTGACTCTAGTTGGCGCGTCATGATCATTGATGATGATCCGGATGTCCACTCGGCGACCACTTTTGCCCTCGGCAGTCTTGAAATCCAACATAGGCCACTGAGTTTTCTTCACGCCTACTCTGCCGCAGAGGCGCGCAGCATTCTGGAAACTGAAACCGACATTGCAATTATTTTGCTTGACGTTGTAATGGAGCAAGAAGATGCCGGGTTGCAACTGGTTAATTACATCAGAAAGACATTAGAGCTGGCTGATGTTCGCATTATCCTCAGAACTGGCCAGCCAGGTTATGCCCCGGAAATTGATGCGATCCGCGATTACGATATCAACGATTACAAAACCAAATCCGAACTAACCCGTACCAAGCTTTATACAGCCGTCACATCCGCTATTCGCTCTTACGAGCAGATTTGCTCTATTAGTGCTAGCAGACGCGGACTAGAAACGATTATCAACGCCAGTACTGAACTCATGGCATTGCACGGATTGCAAAACTTCGCATCTGGCGTCTTAACTCAAATCAACGGTTTACTGGGTTTAACAGCAGAGGGTTTTGTCTGCGCAAAACAAAATACACTCGGCAGAGATATCGAGGTTGACGAATTACGTATTATCGCGACCACTCCGCAATTTTCCGACCTGCTAAATCAACCAATTGCAGCGGTACCCGATACAAAAATTCTCGACATCGTCACCCGATCACTCAACGAACGCAAAAGCTTGTATGAGGCAGACATTTCTGCGCTCTACTTCAACAACGTCGCCAAAAAAGACTTTACCTTATATCTGGATACGGGATTACATCTCAATGATATGGATAAACGTCTGCTTGATGTATTTTGCAGCAATGTCTCAGTTGGTCTGGATAACGTCGTTCTGAACTCTCGCTTACACAATTATGCGTTCTACGATCTGCTGACTGGATTGTCAAATCGTCTGAAGCTTCTACAAACTCTCAATGAGACATTGGTATCGGAACTCAAAACACGAAGCGCCCTCTCCCTAATCGATATTGACCATTTTGCCGAAACCAATGATGCCTTAGGTCATCAGTTCGGGGACTTATTACTTTCCGCAGTAGCAAAGAGATTACTTAAAGCATTTGGCAATACGTGTCAAATCGCGCGCGTTGGTAGCGATACCTTTGCACTACTGGGCGATCAGCATCAAGTTTGCCCCGAAAATATATTGGCGCTTTTCAACACGCCTTTTGAAGTCGACCTTCAGGACGTCCAACTCACCGCTACCATAGGTTTGATAAAACTTGACGATTATGATGGTGACGCATCTGAAGCACTGAAAGATACCAATATTGCACTAAAACGGGCAAAGACCCATCAACGTGGCGGCTACGAATATTTCACTCGCAACATGGGCGTAGAAATTCGTGAACGCGTGCTACTCATGCATGCTTTGCGTGCCGCATTTGAACACGAACGCCTATTCCTGGTTTATCAGCCACAAATCGACATGACCACCGGCAAGGTACTAGGGGCAGAGGCTTTGTTGCGCTGGAAAACTGATGACGGAAAATTTGTCCCTCCCGACCAATTTATTCCGATTGCAGAATACTCGGGCCTGATCGTTGATATTGGTGAATGGGTATTACGCAGTGCCTGCCATGAGCTGGTTCATTTACGTAGCCTTGGCTATGTCGATTTCCAAATGGCCATCAACGTATCACAGGCGCAATTCTCCCACCCATTGTTCATGCAAACACTGCACAAGGCACTTGAAGAAACGAAGGCCCCTCCTAAATTTGTAGAGCTCGAAATTACTGAGTCGATGGCAATGAAAGACCCCGATCTCTTGATCAAGACCTTACATCAGATCAAGCAATTGGGCGTTAGCATTTCTATTGATGATTTCGGTACTGGTTTTTCATCTTTAAGTCACTTGCAAAAACTCGATGTCGACAAATTAAAAATCGATCGCGCATTCGTCAATGACATCCAGCTTGATACAAACGAAGGCAGCATTGCCAAGATGATTGTTCAGCTTGGACAAAATCTTGGCCTGTCGATCATTGCAGAAGGTGTGGAAAATCAGATGCAAGCAGACACCCTGATCAGCTTCGGCTGCCATCTCGCGCAGGGCTACTTCTATGCAAAACCGCTCACCAGAACTGATCTTCATGCATGGTTGAAGCAAAAAGAAAACATCTGAACTTCTTTTGAAGCTTGAGCAGATAGGCGGTACGCAACAGTCGTGCCGCCTATTTTTCATTCTACTCCCGAGATTTTGCCGACTATCGCATACCGATAGCGAATTCAAGCCTGATTATTTACAGTAACAACATCTGGCAAATGAATTCAATAATATTTTTGAAACAACGGTGCTCACAACTAGCAATAAGTTATGCGCACCAAGAGAAACGAGGCGAAAAGATATGACCCCATCTACCATGCAATCGATCAAAGAAGCTATCAAAGAAATACGCCTTTGGCTGAGTATTAGTTTTGATAAAACAGCAGCATGGGTGACTAAGCTCTCTTGGTGGAAGTTCTTTCTTTTTGCCATCATCACCATGACCGCGGGTGCCATTCTCCAGGATATGCTTTTCACCTCCAAAGAAAGCATTGTTATCACTAACAACAAGCACGCTCAGAAGCAAAAACGCAATCCACAATCGCTGGACGATGACACGAACATAGAAATTGATGACACCGGTATACATATTCGAAAAAACAATGGCGATGGCAAAGCAAAACAAATCGAAATTGACAGCAACGGTGCAAAAGTACGCGTGGACCCACCCCCACCCCCGACGCCAGCGACACCACCAGAATCAGCATCAAGTGAAACAACAACAGAGCCAAATAAAGTACACACCTCAGGAGATGATATCCACATCAAGCTCCCCCCTGAAGTCGCGAAAGAAATTGGTGACGAAATTAACAATGCCGTTGCAGACGCAGCCGATGAAGAAGTACGTAGCTACAAAAAAACCTCTTCCAAATGGTTTGTAAACTTCGTCCTCCTTGCAATTTTTGGCCTGTTTGGCATGAAAGTACTGATGGGTGGAAAAGTCCGCGCCGAAGAAAAGGCCAAGGCAGCAGGCCTTGCAGCAGAAAGAGAATCACTGCTGCGTCAGGTAAGCGAAGCACAAATGCAAATGATGCAGGCTCAGGTAGAACCACATTTCTTGTTTAACACTCTGGCGTCAGTTGAACATCTGATTGAAACGGATCCACCACGTGCGGCAGCAATGCAACGCAGCCTGATCAGCTATCTCCGCGCCGTTTTACCACAGATGCGTGAAAATGCCACCACCACGAATCTCGGCCGCGAGGCTGATATGATCAAGTCTTATCTCGATTTACTTAAAATGCGTATGGAAGAGAGGCTCAATGTCGATTTCAACATGCCAGAAGGATTGCGTAGCGCCTCGTTCCCACCGATGATGCTGCAATCTCTGGTAGAAAATGCGATTAAGCATGGCTTAGAATGCAAAGAGGATGGCGGCACCATACAATTCCGCGCCGAAGTTGCTCATAATAAATTACGCGTCAGCGTCAGCGACAATGGTTTAGGCTTTGGCGCTATGCCTAGCAACGGTACTGGTCTTGGTTTACAAAATATTCGCGAACGGCTGAAGCTTATTTACAAAGAAAAAGGCCAAATGATTATTACCCCCAATCAACCAAGCGGAGTTTGCGTTACTATAGAAATCCCTTACGAATTAGCCAATTAAAAACTATGCCAACCGCAATTCTCGCTGATGATGAAAGACTAATGCGTGACCAACTTAAGTCACGCCTGGAACAGGTGTGGCCAGAACTGGAAATACTAGAAGAAGCAAAAAATGGTGAAGAAGCTATCCAGCTCGTTGAAAAGCACCAACCGGACCTGGTCTTTCTGGATATACGTATGCCCGTAAAAACCGGCTTAGAGGCAGCAAAAGAAATTGGCAATAAAGCACATATCGTTTTCATCACTGCCTATGACCAATATGCGATAGAAGCATTTGATCACGGTGCAGTTGATTATGTACTCAAACCTGCCGATGTTGATCGACTCAGCAAAACTGTTGATCGCCTCAAATCGCGCCTGAATAGTCATACGCAGCCAAACGACATGAGCGCTATGTTGAGCCAGTTAGCGAAACAAATGGGAATCGCCAGCAAACCAAATTATCTGCAATGGATACAAGCATCGATTGGACAAGAGTTACGCTTAATCCCTGTCGAAGAAATTCTCTTTTTCCAATCAGATGAAAAGTACACCAGGGTGCAAACGGGGAGCTATGAGGCACTGATCCGCAAACCAGTGCGAGACCTATCAGAAGAACTTGATCCCGCTTTATTTTGGCAAATTCATCGCTCCACCTTAGTTAACGCCAAAGCTATTTCCGGCGTGGTACGCGACTTACGCGGACGGCATTTGGTTCAGATCAAAGGCTCAACCGAAAAGCTCGAGGTATCGAGAAGCTTTGTCCACCTATTTAAACAAATGTAAGCACTCAACATCAATATAAAAAACCGCACAGACAAAACGTCATACGCGGTTTTTTATTTTTGCCAGCTCAGGTGAAAATCAAAGTACGTGATGCCCTATCCACCAAGCGACTGCAGCAACGAAAGCAGATGCAGGAATCGTCAATATCCACGCCCACACAATATTACCCGCGACGCCCCAGCGCACGGCAGACATTTTTTGCGCCGACCCCACACCAACAATAGCGCCAGTAATGGTATGCGTAGTCGACACCGGAATACCCATTGCAGTAGCGATAAATAAAGTAATAGCACCACCGGTTTCAGCACAAAAACCTCCGACTGGCTTCAACTTAGTAATTTTTTGTCCCATTGTTTGCACAATGCGCCAACCACCAAACAAGGTACCCAAGCCAATCGCGCTATAACAAAGCGCAATCACCCAGACGGGAATTCCGTCATTTGGTGCCAAATGGCCGCTAGCAATGAGTAACATCCAGATAATGCCAATGGTTTTTTGCGCATCATTGCCACCGTGGCCGAGGCTATACATGGATGCTGACAACAATTGCAAACGTCTAAACCACTTATCAACCTTCATCGGCGTGGAACGCACAAACAACCATGAAACAATCAACATCATGAGCGAGCCAAGCACAAAGCCCAGCAATGGTGAAACCACGATGAAGACAATGGTTTTTACCAGACCTGAAGCAACCAGACTTCCGGTACCGGATTTGGCCACCGCTGCACCTACCAAACCACCAATTAAAGCATGCGAAGAAGACGAAGGAATGCCAAAGTACCAGGTCACGAGGTTCCAGAACACGGCGCCGGTCAAAGCCCCAAATATCACGTATTGATCAACAATCGCAGGATCAATCGTCCCCTTACCTACGGTTGCGGCTACAGTTAAAGGAAAAAACAAGACGGCAATCACGTTGAAGAATGCAGCCATCGCGACGGCCGTTTGTGGCTTTAAAACACCGGTAGATACGACGGTAGCGATCGCATTAGCCGCGTCATGAAAACCATTAATGAAGTCAAACAAGATTGCCAGCGCAATCAAAAAAACAAGAACTTGTATGCTGATCTGGAAGGTTTGCATGGGGAAAATCAACTCTATTTTACTTACCCTCATGGGAGGGTAAAATTTTTTTCAACAACTTCGCACCGGGATCGCTAATAGTACGACCCCGGCACATCGATACCACTATCAGGCATTCTCAACAATAATGCCTTCAATAATATTGGCCACATCTTCGCAACGATCCGTCACTGTTTCCAGAATTTCGTAGATTGCTTTCAATTTAATCAAATTGCGCACATCTGGCTCATCACGGAACAGTTTTGACATCGCTGCACGCATGACATGATCAGCATCAGATTCAATGCGATCAATTTCCTCGCAGATAGTCAGAATTTCGCGCGAATTACTCATGTTTGGCAGCAATGCCACTGCCGCTTTCACTTTTTCAGCACAAGCCAGGCATAGTTCTGCCAAACGTTTCGCCTCAGGAGTGATTTCACGTATGTCATACAAAGATATCGTCTGCGCAGCATCCTCAAGCAGATCCAAAATATCGTCCATCCTAGTGATCAACTTATGAATATCATCTCTGTCGATTGGCGTGATAAATGTCTTATGCAGCAATTCTATTGTATTGAACGTGACCGTATCTGCTTGCTTTTCAATCGTTTCTATTGCATGAACACGACTTTCGAGATCATCAAAATTGGTCATCAAGGCAAGCATTTCCTTCGCCCCTTTAACGCACAATTCACCGTGCTGATTGAAGAGTTCAAAGAATTTACCTTCGGTAGGCATCAAGCGTCCAAACATTTTTTTCTCACTGAAAATAGAAACTAATAGGGTTACAACTTGCACATGTTAAAAATACATATGCACTTAAAATTTTCCGCTGCAAATAATTCAGCGGCTTCAAATCAGCATTACTCACTGTCTCCGTAGACAGACAACGAACCAACATAATTATCAAACTTGGTGTATTCGCCAAGGAAGGTCAGGCGCACACTACCAATCGGACCATTACGCTGTTTACCAATAATAATTTCTGCGGTACCTTTATCCGGCGAATCGGGGTTATAAACCTGATCGCGGTAAATAAACATAATCACGTCAGCATCCTGCTCAATAGCGCCGGATTCACGCAAATCCGACATCACCGGACGTTTATTTGGGCGTTGCTCCAATGAACGATTCAACTGGGAGAGCGCGATTACCGGGCAGTGCAATTCTTTTGCCAGACCTTTTAAGTTTCGGGAAATTTCCGAAATTTCAGTCGCACGATTTTCACCGGCAACGTTGGCGGACATCAACTGCAAATAATCGACAATAATCAAACCCAACTTACCACACTGACGCGCTAAACGACGTGAACGGGCACGCAACTCAATCGAACTCAACGCCGGCGTTTCATCGATATATAGTTGCGCATCGTTCATTTTTTGGATCGCATGAGTCAGACGTGGCCAATCTTCATCGCTTAATTTACCAACACGCAAACGACTCTGATCCAAACGACCTACGGAACCCAGCATACGCATCGCCAATTGGGCACCACCCATCTCCATGGAGAACACGGCAACAGGCAAACCGCTATCAATTGCCACGTTTTCACCAATATTGAGCGAGAACGCCGTTTTACCCATCGATGGACGACCAGCGACAATAATCAAATCACCAGGCTGCAAACCCGAGGTCATTTTATCTAGATCTACGAAACCGGTCGGCACACCAGTAATATCATTTTGGTTATCCCGGTTATACAACTCATCAATACGCTCAACGACTTGCGTCAGTAAAGGCTGAATTGCCTGAAAACCTTGTGCGCCGCGAGATCCTTCTTCGGCAATAGCAAAGATTTTAGACTCTGCCTCGTCAAGCATTTGCTTCACTTCTTTACCCTGAGGGTTAAACGCATTGCCAGCGATTTCGTCTGAGACAGTAATCAATTTACGCAACACACCGCGGTCCCGTACAATCTCCGCATAACGGCGAATGTTGGCGGCAGATGGCGTGTTTTGTGCAAGGGCATTCAGGTAGCTTAAGCCACCAACATCATCCGCTTTACCGGCGCTATTAAGGGCCTCAAAAACAGTAATGACGTCAGCAGGCTTGGAGCCATTGATAAGCTTAACCATGCATTGAAAGATAATGCGATGATCATAGCGATAGAAATCATCCTCACCAATAAAGTCAGCAATACGATCCCAGGCGGCATTATCTAGCAAGAGGCCACCAAGAACAGATTGCTCTGCTTCAATGGAATGTGGAGGGACGCGAATAGCGTCAATTTGTGGATCAGAAGCGGCTTTCATGGCGCGCATTATACCTGCTAAATCGAGTTACTATTAGATACAAATGACGAGAATAACGAGATGTTTTTTTCAAACAACATCATAAAAATCATATAAATTATTTTTAACACTCATAAAAAAAGCCGGGAAAACCCGGCTTTTTTAAAGTAAGCATTGAACCCGCTATTAAGCGTGCTCGCCGATCACTGAAACAGTAACGTTGACTACTACGTCTGTATGCAACGCAACAGAAACGGAGTGGTCACCAGCAGTCTTCAACGGACCTTGTGGCAAACGTACTTGTGCTTTTTCTACAGTAACGCCATGCTTTGCCAACGCTTCAGCGATGTCAAAGTTAGTAACGGAACCAAACAAACGACCATCAACACCAGATTTTTGCGTGATTTGGACGGTAGAACCTTCCAATTTTTCGCCTTGAGCTTGTGCTGCTGCCAATTTAGCTGCCGCTGCTTTTTCCAATTCAGCACGTTTCGCTTCGAACTCAGCAATTGCAGTTGCAGTTGCACGACGAGCCATACGTTGTGGGATCAAGAAGTTACGAGCGTAACCGTCTTTCACTTTAACTACATCACCGAGATTGCCGAGATTAACGACTTTATCCATCAGAATAACTTGCATATTTTTCTCCTAGTACTTGTCGTCAATTACGCGTTATGCAGATCTGTGTAAGCCAACAACGCTAAATAACGTGCGCGCTTGATCGCTGTATCAACTTGACGTTGGTACTTAGCTTTAGTACCTGTCAAACGTGCTGGCATAATTTTGCCGTTTTCTTGCACGAAATCTTTCAATGTGTCGATGTCTTTGTAATCAACTTGTTCTACACCTGCTGCTGTGAAGCGGCAGAATTTTTTGCGTTTGAACAAAGGATTTTGTTGCTGACGCTTTTGCTTCAATTTGCTTTTATCAAATTTTTTACCGAATGCCATTTTAGGCTCCTAATCTAGTAAATTCGTCCCGATTTCATTAATGTGAAACACGAGACTTTTGCTGTTGCGATTTTTACGTGCTAAAAATCCAGTGAACACCATTTCAACATCAAGAGGCAAATCATCAAATTGTTTTGAAATACTTCCAGCTGCCTGGGCATTTATTTCAAATTCTACTTTTCGATCAATATTTGCTTCTGTTTGCTGCGAACCATGTATCAGCACTGCTGCTGCAATAGGCACCCCTGCTGGCGTATATCGCAAGGCTGATTTCTCAACAATGCGCGCCACGAGTTTTAATTGGTTCACTTTCTTTTTATACGACCTTCTTCAAATCAAAAATTAAGCAGCTGGTGCTTCAACGCGCTGTGCTTTAGCTGCGTCTTCTTTTTGAACAGCTTTCATCATTGGAGATGGAGTTGTTTCAGCTTTTTTCATTTTGACTGTCAGGTGACGCAGAACAGCATCATTGAATTTGAATGCTGTTTCCAGCTCAAGCAATGTTTCTGCATCGCACTCGATGTTCATGCAAACATAGTGTGCTTTAGCCAATTTTTGAATCATGTAAGCCAGTTGACGACGGCCCCAGTCTTCAACGCGGTGAACCTGACCACCACGTGCAACAACGCTAGCTTTGTAACGTTCGATCATCGCAGGAACTTGCTCGCTTTGATCGGGATGTACGATAAATACGATTTCATAATGACGCATATATTCTCCTTGTGGACAATAAAATAGCCTGCCTCGGCGTCAAGACGAGTGCAGGAAGAGGAAAGCCGATGATAATAACTCACTTTTTTGATTTATTCAATTAATTCAGGCACATAGATCGTAAAAGCACATAAAACATGGCTTTTTTAGAATATATGCAACATTTCACAGTCACTGTACGCACTGAAAATAAAACCAAGCACAATAAGAAGCGCTGCAACACCGTTGAAGAATTTTTGCTTAAATCTCAATTAAATCAAAAATTCCCTTGCACATATTGCTCCACTGTATAAAAATACAGACTGTCTATACATACAGCGCTATTACGGCGCGGCACATCCCATGCTAAAGCTCACCGCCCGCCAGGAGCAGATCCTGAACCTCATCAAGGACGCCATCCAGAACACCGGCTTCCCTCCGACCCGCGCCGAAATTGCGACTGAGCTAGGATTTCGCTCCACCAATGCAGCAGAGGAACATTTGCAAGCACTCGCCAGAAAAGGCGTAATAGAAATTGCCGCTGGCACCTCGCGCGGGATACGCCTGTTAGAGTCGGAATTATCGAACCACATCACCGGTCCATCCTTCAACCTACCGCACCCTGCAAGCATACAGTTTAGCTTGCCACTCGTAGGGCGTGTAGCCGCGGGCTCACCAATTTTGGCGAGCGAACACATAGAAGCAAGCTACCAGGTAGACCCGGCTTTATTCTCAGCTAAACCAGATTTTTTACTCAAGGTACGCGGCATGTCTATGCGTGATGCCGGCATTCTGGATGGCGATCTACTAGCTGTCAAAAAAGCCGACAGCGCCCGCAATGGCCAAATTATCGTCGCGAGACTGGGGGACGACGTCACCGTTAAACGCTACAAAAAAACCGGCAACCAAATCGAGCTAATCCCGGAAAATCCCGATTATTCCACCATTAAAATCAGTGATCATGAAGCAGATTTTTCATTGGAAGGTCTAGCTGTTGGTTTGATGCGGAACTGGGTTTAAGTCACAAAAAAAAATACACCAAGTCAAATCGGAAGTATCCGTACGGAAATTTTTCGACACATTAAAATTAAACGTACGGTATTCCGCGGCATTTACTAAGTTCAATACTGATCATCACAAGATTGACACACCACCCCATCCAATTCACCCAAACAGCATTGCGGCACGTACTACACCTACTCAACAAACTAACTTCGGAAGCTAAATTGACAATAATTTTTTATGTTGACCGACTTAGTTGCACCCGTTGCTGACGTTGACGAACCTGAATAGGTTAAGGTGTTGACTCTCAGTGAATATTGACGAGCCGACGCCAACAGGTTTGAAAACTCTAGTTAATCGTAGGGCTCCCAGAGAGGTGATTGAAGAATTCACCACCGTCTGGAGTGCAAAATGAACGAAAAATCCAGTCTCCCACCCTATTATCTACCGCATGAATAAACGGAAGCGGTGCTTTTGACGCGGATGTGAGAATACGCACTTGCACTTTACCCTCACTCAAGAGTCCAAATATGATGTCTTGAATTTCATTAATAACATTAGAATCTTGAAGAAGATACTTTTCTATGTGCGTATCTTCCTTGATCGGCATGTCAGCTTCAACCTTCTTAAGAAGCGAGTCATAGTATGAACCAGCGTTTGGATATTTTTCGACTTGCGATTTAATATGCTGAATTAATATTGACGGAGAAATAATAATAACGTACTGAGACCAAATGTGATAAAAAAACGGCCCATCCACATGTCGGCCGAGCAAAATCTTGTGTATTACCCTGTTTGCACCAGGTTGCGAAGAGCAACCAATGTTCGGAGGCGTCTCATTTTTTTCGGACGAAGCTTCCTGGTAAATTTCGTTAGCTTTACCATAAGCTGCGCTTAACAAGAGCATAACAAAAAGAAGAGCGTGTTTTACATTCATGATTTCTTTGGCTGATATAACTTCACCTGCTGGCACCGCCTGTTGTTGGTCGTAATTTATAGCTTATATAATAACTTAATTACTCGGCAGCGCACCCATAGTTGACGCTCAATGTTTGCATACGGTCCGACATCTAACTCATCAATACTGAAAATCTGATAAATGTGTGCAACTCAAAAACACAACATCGCCGGATTTAAACTAATGCACATCACCTTACAGCAAGCTGCTGATTAGTTGGGATAGCCCTATAAGTTAGAAACACCCAATGTATCTCAGATGCAGTTTTTCCAATAGTCACAGTTACAGAAACAAATTCTGAAAATAAAAACGCCCGAAATATATTCAGGCGCTTTTAGACTTCACAAAGATATTCGTGGTTAATTAATGCTTCACAACCGTTAAATCTTTAGTTGCATCAACCGCCGGAGCAGCCGCCACTTCTGCTTCAGTTTCCGGCAGTGGTTCAGGTTGGCGCTCGAGAGCGATTTCGAGCACTTTATCGATCCAACGCACTGGCACGATCTCCAGTTTGTTTTTGACGTTATCAGGTATTTCTGCCAGATCTTTTGCATTCTCTTCTGGAATCAATACCGTTTTGATGCCGCCGCGATGTGCTGCCAGCAACTTTTCTTTGAGACCACCAATTGGCAATACTTCGCCACGCAAGGTAATCTCACCCGTCATTGCCACATCTGCGCGAACTGGAATACCCGTAAACACGGACACCAATGCAGTGGTCATCGCAATACCAGCCGATGGTCCATCTTTTGGCGTTGCCCCTTCAGGGACGTGAATGTGGATATCACTTTTCTCGAAAACATCTGCCTTGATACCTAGTCGTTTAGCACGGCTACGAACCACAGTACGAGCTGCCTCGATTGATTCCTTCATTACGTCACCCAAAGTACCGGTACGTATCACACCACCTTTACCTGGCATTGCTACAGCCTCAATCGTCAACAGATCGCCACCCACTTCAGTCCAGGCCAGACCAACCACTTGCCCGATTTGATTTTCTTTGACTGCCACACCAAAATCGTAACGACGAACACCGAGGTATTTGTCGAGATTT
Source organism: Cognatundibacterium jejuense (assembly GCF_014284255.1). Classification (GTDB taxonomy): domain Bacteria; phylum Pseudomonadota; class Gammaproteobacteria; order Burkholderiales; family Burkholderiaceae_D; genus Undibacterium; species Undibacterium jejuense. The sequence goes on along the minus strand of NZ_JACOFV010000001.1, from coordinate 177,099 downwards.
TTTGAAGTGATTGTGGCTTTTTTCTCATTCTTCTTGAGCAAAAGCATTTTCACAACTTTGCGGCAAATTTTGGAAATCTCACGCTCAAGCGATCGCACACCTGCTTCACGGGTGTAGTAACGAATGATGTCGCGAATCGCACTTTCTGCAATGCTAATCTCAGCCTCTTGCAGACCATTATTTTTAATTTGTTTTTGCAACAAATAACGTTGTGCGATGCTGGTTTTTTCGTCTTCTGTATAACCGGACAAACGTATCACTTCCATACGATCCAGCAATGCCGCTGGGATATTGTAGGAATTCGACGTCGCCACGAACATTACGTCAGACAAATCGAAATCCACTTCAATGTAGTGATCCGAGAACGTGTGATTTTGCTCAGGATCCAACACTTCCAGCAAAGCAGAAGAAGGATCACCGCGGAAATCGGCACCCATTTTATCAACTTCATCGAGCAAGAATAAGGGGTTGCGCACACCTACCTTGGCCAGACTTTGCAAAATTTTTCCTGGCATAGAGCCGATATAAGTACGACGATGACCGCGAATCTCAGCTTCATCACGTACGCCACCGAGTGCCATACGAACAAACTTGCGATTCGTTGCGCGCGCGATCGACTGACCCAGCGACGTCTTACCCACACCCGGAGGACCAACCAAGCACAAGATTGGCGCTTTCAGCTTATCAACACGTTGTTGAACTGCAAGATATTCCAGAATGCGTTCTTTGACCTTATCCAGTCCATAATGCTCGTCTTCAAGCACTTTTTCGGCGTTCGCGAGGTCGTTATTGACCTTGGATTTTTTCTTCCAAGGCAAACCGACGATGGTATCGATATAGTTGCGTACGACCGTTGCTTCGGCAGACATCGGCGACATCATTTTCAGCTTTTTAAGCTCGTTTAAAGCCTTATCACGTGCTTCTTTAGGCATTTTGGCAGCAATGATCTTTTTCTCAAGCTCATCGATATCAGCGCCCTCTTCACCTTCGCCCAATTCTTTCTGAATCGCTTTGACTTGCTCGTTCAGATAATATTCGCGCTGCGATTTTTCCATCTGGCGCTTAACACGCCCACGGATACGCTTTTCGACCTGCAGAATATCCAATTCGCCCGCAAGTTGACCAAGTAAGTGTTCAAGGCGTTTGGCAACACTGAAAATTTCCAGAATGACTTGCTTTTGCTCCAACTTAAGCGGTAGGTGAGCAGCAATTGTGTCCGCAAGACGCCCTGCATCATCAATACCTGATAACGATGCCAGGATTTCTGGTGGGATTTTTTTGTTTAACTTAACGTATTGATCAAACTGCTGAACAATGGCACGACGCATTGCTTCAACTTCGGAATCATCTTCCTCAACCGCAGCAACAGGCGTCAAATCAGCAGTGAAATGTGAGTCGGAGTCATGAATTTTATGAATACGTGCACGCTGCGCACCTTCCACTAAAACTTTTACCGTACCATCTGGCAATTTCAACATTTGCAAAATATTGGCAACACAGCCTATTTCGTAAATGTCATCAGCCGATGGTTCATCTTTTGCCGCTGCTTTTTGCGCAGCAAGCATAATACTTTTACCTTGATCCATCGCTGCTTCCAAAGCTTTAATTGACTTTGGACGTCCGACAAACAGCGGAATAACCATATGGGGGAATACAACCACATCACGCAACGGCAGCAGAGGCAGTTGGATTTGCTCGGGATTCAGAGTAGTCGTCATGGCGCACCTTTCGTAAATACTAGTTGTTAATGTTGGCGCACAAGGCTAAAACACAAGCCCATCTTTTGGAAAAACAATAAAAAAAGCCACGCAGAGGGGATCTCCGGGTAGCTTTGCGATTGAAGCTATAATTTATTTGAGTTTATTCTACTGCGATTCAAATTAAATCGCACAATAACCATAAAAAAAAGGGGAATATTCCCCTTTTTTTAACAAATTTAAGTGATCTCGGCCAACAATTACGCGCCGGATACCTTTGGCTTATCTTGATAGATCAACAATGGCTTAGCACCGTTTGAAATAGTGCCTTCGTCGATGACGACCTTTTCAACGTTTTGATGACTAGGCAAATCGTACATGACGTCTAACAAGGCATGCTCAAGAATAGAACGCAAACCGCGCGCGCCAGTCTTACGCGCAATCGCCTTCTTAGCAATCGCCTGCAACGCCGCCGGACGGATTTCCAATTCAGTACCTTCCATCTCAAGCAATTTGGCATATTGCTTAATCAGGGCATTTTTTGGCTCGACCAAAATCTGGATCAAGGCTGCCTCGTCTAATTCGTTCAAAGTGGCAATCACTGGCAAACGGCCAACCAATTCGGGGATCAGACCAAACTTAATCAAATCTTGCGGCTCTGCATCTTGCATGACTTGACTTGCACTTTTCTCAGTCTGGCTCTTCACACTTGCAGAGAAGCCTATGCTACTACGCTCTGAGCGATCAGAAATGATCTTCGCCAAGCCATCAAACGCGCCACCACAGATAAACATGATGTTGGTGGTATCAATCTGAATAAAATCTTGATTTGGGTGCTTACGGCCACCTTGTGGCGGCACAGACGCCATCGTACCTTCAACCAATTTCAGCAGGGCTTGCTGCACGCCCTCACCTGAAACGTCACGAGTAATTGATGGATTGTCAGATTTACGTGAAATTTTATCAATTTCATCAATATAAACAATACCCTTTTGGGCACGCTCAACTTCATAATTGCAGTTTTGCAGCAATTTCTGAATGATGTTTTCTACGTCCTCACCCACATAACCAGCTTCAGTCAGCGTGGTTGCATCGGCGATCACGAACGGTACGTTCAGCATTCTGGCCAGAGTTTGCGCCAGCAAGGTTTTACCTGAACCAGTAGGACCTACCAGCAAGATATTACTTTTAGCCAATTCCACGTCGTCTTTTTTACCCAAATGCTTAAGGCGCTTGTAGTGGTTATACACGGCGACGGCAAGAATACGCTTCGCATTGACCTGACCGATAACATATTGATCCAGCAAATCGGTAATTTCTTGCGGGGTTGGTAACTCTGTCTTTGCACTGGCAATATTGTCAATTTCAGACACTTCATCGCGAATGATATCGTTACATAAGTCTATGCACTCATCGCAAATAAAGACTGAAGGCCCTGCAATCAGCTTTTTAACCTCATGTTGACTCTTGCCACAGAAGGAGCAATAGAGCAGCTTTTCACCACTGGAGGATTTTTTATCGGGCATAGTGCGAATATGAAAAAAACAAAATGAATTAGATCGGAATGGAAAGCATATTACCTGCAAAAACAATTTTAGTCATTGCATGAACTAAGTTTGCAAACAATTCCCAAATAATAGAAACGAATAAAAAAACGCCCGACCTGTTCAGGAGCGGGCGTTCATCCAATTCTGAGCAATTAAGCGCGATGAGTCAGCACCTTATCAATCAAACCGTATTCAACTGCTGCATCTGCTGACATGAAATTATCACGATCAGTATCTTTTGCTATCTGGTCAAGACTACGACCAGTTTTTTCAGCCAGAATACCATTCAGACGTTCACGCAAATACAAAATTTCGCGTGCCTGAATTTCAATATCAGATGCCTGACCTTGCGCTCCACCAAGTGGCTGATGGATCATGATACGAGAGTTAGGCAACGAAAAACGCTTGCCTTTCGCACCAGAAGCCAACAAAAATGCACCCATCGAAGCCGCTAAGCCAGTACACAGCGTTGATACATCTGGCTTGATAAATTGCATCGTATCGTAAATCGCCATGCCAGCAGAAACTGAACCACCAGGAGAATTAATGTACAAAGCAATATCTTTGTCTGGGTTTTCGCTCTCAAGGAACAACAACTGAGCTACCACCAGATTTGCCGTTTGATCATTGACCGGACCAACCAGAAAAACCACACGCTCTTTCAAGAGACGGGAATAGATGTCATAAGAGCGTTCACCACGCCCACTCTGCTCTATCACCATAGGCACCATGCCCAGCATATTTGTATCCAACGCCGAATTACGGATGATGCCTGTCATGTGTTTTCCTTTTTAAACTTAAGCTTGTGCGTTATTACCCATTAACTCATCAAATGGCAGAACTTTTTCTGTCACTTTTGATTTGCCCAACACATAGTTAACGACGTTTTCTTCTAATACAAGGGCTTCAACTTCAGCCAGACGATTACGATCACTGTAGTAGTATTTTACAACTTGTTGTGGATCTTCGTAGCTTTGAGCAAAATCTTCAACTTGCGCTTTGATTTGATCTGCAGTTGCTTGCAAATTGTTTGCCTTCACCAATTCAGCCAGGATCAGACCCAGACGAACGCGGCGCTCAGCTTGTGCCGCAAACAGTTCGGTCGGGAATGGTACGTCTTTGACGTTCATACCACGTTGAGCCATATCTTGACGAGTCATTTCAGCCAGACGCTCACCATCTTGCGCAACCAAAGTTTTTGGCACGTCAAAAGCAACTGCCTTTACCAACGCGTCCATGACGCTTTCTTTAGTCTTAGCTTTAACACGACCTTTTACTTCACGCTCAAGGTTTTCCTTGATATCGGCGCGCATTTTAACCAAATCGCCATCTTCAACGCCGAGCATTTTTGCAAATTCAGCGTCAACTTCTGGCAAATGTGCCCACTCTAACTTTGTCAGAGTAATTGTAAATTCAGCAGTTTTACCAGCTACGTCTTTACCGTGATAGTCTTCTGGGAACGACAATGGGAATGTTTTCGATTCGCCAGCTTTCAAACCGATGGTTGCCACTTCAAATTCTGGCAACATACGGCCTTCGCCCAATACAAAAGCAAAACCTTCAGCTTTACCACCAGGAAACTCAACACCGTCGATTTTACCGACGAAATCAACTGTAGCGCGATCGCCATTTTGAGCAGATTGATCTGCACCGCCATTACCGTGCGCACCCTCTTCGCCTTTAACGTGGAAATGTACACGTTGCTTACGCAGAATGTCGATCGTTTTGTCGATTTCGGCATCAGTCACTTCTGACTTAACTTGCTCAACTTCAGCAGCCGACAAATCGCCAACAACGATTTCTGGATACACTTCAAAAGTTGCATTGAAAGCCAAAGTGCCTTCAGCTACGCCTTCGTTTGCGCTTGGCTCTATACTAGGATAACCCGCTACACGCAGGTTGTTTTCGTTAGCCGCAGCAGCAAATGCCTGACCAACTTTATCATTCAACACTTCATTTTCGACTTGATAGCCGTATTGCGCAGCGACCATTTTCATTGGCACTTTGCCTGGGCGGAAGCCTGGTGCTTTTGCTGTACGTGCACGTACCTTCAAACGCTTTTCAACTTCTGATTTCACATCAGCGATTGGAAAAGAAATCGTGAGGCGGCGCTCCAATTTATCTAAAGTTTCGACTGCAGTTGCCATGAAAATCGTCCAAATAGTAAAAATTCTGTGGTGCGAGGAGGGGGACTCGAACCCCCACACCATTGCTGGCGTCAGGACCTAAACCTGGTGCGTCTACCAATTTCGCCATCCTCGCGGGATGAGTATGTTACATACCGGCATACATACGACAAGGCCGGTACAAAAGCAAAGGGCGACCCGAACATCTATCGTCGCCCGAAACTTATGCATGTGGCATTACAACTCCAGCCCGATATTCTACTGGATTTTGAATCAATATGTCTTATTTTTTTAACGCTTTTTAAGAAATACTCCAAAATTTTCATAAATGACTGATTTTGAAGTATTCGATCTGCGCTTAACATGAAAGCAACACATTGGAATTCAAGCCAACTAGATTGAATGCCCACCCTTTTTCACTTTAAACCAAGCGGCATACAAAGCTGGCAAAAATAACAAAGTTAAACCAGTCGCAATAATTAAGCCCCCCATAATCGCCACCGCCATCGGCCCCCAAAACACAGAGCGCGACAACGGTATCATCGCCAATACGGCTGCCGCTGCCGTCAGAATAATTGGACGGAAACGTCTTACCGCAGACTCAACTACCGCATTCCAAGGATCAACGCCAGCACCAATATCATGCTCAATTTGATCAATCAAAATGACGGAATTGCGAATAATCATACCGAACAAGGCAATGACACCTAATTGCGCAACGAAACCAAATGGCCGCTGCAAAATCAATAATGCCATTGCTGCACCAGCAACACCCAGGGGCCCAGTCAAAAAGACCAGCAAAGATCTTGAGAAGCTATGCAATTGCAGCATCAGCAAAGTGAAAATAATGAAGATCACCAAAGGCACATTTGCAGCGATAGAATCTTGCGCCTTGCCGCTATCGGCAGCAGCGCCGGCCAATTCAACTTTATATCCGGGGGGCAAATTCGCAATAATTTTACTTAGATGAGGCATGATCTGAGCGGAGACGGTCGGACCCTGAATACCATCAACCACATCCGACTGCACAGTCACCGCCCACTCCCTGCGCTCACGCCAGACCACACCAGGCTCCCACACCATTTTAATGGTCGCCAATTGCGACAAGGGCACCGATTTACCATTAGCTGTCGGCATGTTCGCATTGCTAAGTGCCTCAATCGTTGAACGCTCATCAATTGGCTGACGCACAACCATATCAATCAATTTATTACCATCGCGGAATTGACCAACTGTGGTACCAGTCAAAATGGTATTTGCCGCCCGCATCACGGTTTGAGAAGTAACACCAAGTGCGCGCAACTTATCCTGGTCGAGATCGATACGCACGACCTTGACCGATTCATTCCAGTTATCGTTAACACCCACCGTATTGGGATTGGTACGCATTACCTGTTTGACCTGGTCAGCAATGGCACGCACACCTGCGACATCCAATCCAGTAACGCGGAACTGCACCGGATACGGAACTGGGGGGCCGTTTGGCAACAACTTAACTCGACCACGCACCTCAGGAAAATCAACTTTGAATATATGCGTGATTTTTAATCGCAATTGTTCTCGAGCCTTCAAATCTTTCGCCAACACCACGACTTGCGTCACATTGGTTTGCGGCAAAATTTGATCGAGTGGCAAATAGAAACGAGGACTACCATTACCAACATAACTAGTAACGCTTTCCACCCCGTCCTGCTTTTGAATGAAGGCTTCAAATTTCTTCGTTTGCGTCTCGGTCGCCTTAAATGATGAGCCTTCAGGAAGCCACATCTCCACCATCAATTCTGGCCGACTGGAATCCGGGAAAAATTGTTGTTCGATAAATTTAAAACCAAACACACCCAGACCAAAAATACCCAGCGTAATCACTATCGTTGTTTTGCGCCACTCAACACACCACGACACCACGGTGCGGAAGCGACTGTAAAATGGCGTATCAAACAATTCATGGGGCTCACCACCTTCGGCATGCGGCTTCACTTTCAATAACAAATAACCAAGGTAAGGCGTAAATAAAACCGCTGCAAACCAAGAGATCAGCAATGCCAGCGCATTGACCGAGAACATAGAAAAGGTATATTCACCAGCCGCAGATTTCGCCAAACCAATTGGCAAAAATCCGGCTGCAGTAATCAACGTGCCAGTCAACATCGGCATTGCCGTCGATGTATAAGCAAAAGTTGCCGCGTCAAAACGAGAAAAGCCCTCTTCCATTTTGCGCACCATCATTTCAACCGCAATAATGGCATCATCCACCAACAAACCAAGCGCAATAATCAAAGCACCCAGAGAGATCTTATGCAAATCAATCTCTAAAATGTGCATAAACAAAAACGTAATCGCCAATACCAAAGGGATGGTTAAACCGACCACGAGGCCAGGCCAGACATCCAGACGGAATGGCTTGGTATGCAAACCTAAAGCCAGAAAACTTACCGCCAAAACAATGACAACAGCCTCAATTAAAGTATGAATGAATTCACCCACTGAGGCCTTGACCGCATCAGGCTGATTAGTAACCTGTTCCAGTTGTATGCCGACTGGCAATTTCGCTTTAACGAGCGCCACGGTAGCTTGTAAATTCTTACCCAACTCAACGATATTTCCACCTTTTTCCATGGAGATACCAAGACCAACAACATCCTTTCCGTTGAAACGCATTTTGTCATGCGGCGGATTTTGATATTCACGCTTTACGGTTGCAAAATCACCCAATCGGAAAGTCGTCCCGTTGGCACGCAGTTGCAGATTTTCCAGATCTTTCACCGCCATTAAGGCGCCAGAAATCCTGACCTGCAAATCACTGGATGAGGTGGTCAATATACCGGTAGCTTCAATACCATTTTGCGAACCAATTTGAGATACGATGGCATCAAACGAAATACCCAATTGCGAGAATTTCTTTTGCGAAAATTCGATATTGACCTTTTCATCCTGAACACCGAATAACTCGACCTTCGATACCATAGGGATGCGCAAGAATTGCTGACGTACAAAATCGGCATACTCCTTCACTTGCTCATACGTGAATCCATCGCCTGATAAGGCAAAGATTGAACCGTAGGTATCGCCAAACTCATCATTAAAAATCGGCCCAATAACCCCTGGCGGTAGCGTACTACGAATATCGCCAATTTTTTTGCGTACCTGATACCAGGCCTGCTGCACTTCCTTGGGTGGGGTTGACTCTCGCAATTCCAGCGTAATTAAGGTTTCGCCTGGCTTTGAGTAGCTACGAATGCGGTCTATATAGGGCGTCTCCTGAAGCTTTTTTTCCAGCTTATCTGTCACCTGATCTGCCATTTGCAATGCGGTCGCACCTGGCCATATGGCTTTTACCACCATCGCGCGAAACGTGAATGGCGGATCTTCATCCTGCCCTAAATGACCATAACTAAATATTCCACCCAATAACAGCGCCACCATCAAATAGCGCGTGAGTGGTATATGCTCTAAAGCCCATTTAGATAAATTAAAGCCACCAGATTTTTCACTCATTTGGACGCTCCAGCTGCAGAAGCACTGACGTCATTTGCTGACGCAAGATCAGCGCCGAGAATAGTCACACGTTGACCTGGCTTAAGGAAATTAACACCAGCAGTAACCACAGTTTGACCACCGGAAACACCGGCTGCAATCAAGACATCTTCGCCCGATGTACCCGCAATCTGCACTGGCACCAACTTCACTGCGCCCCGCTCCACGATCCACACCGAGGAATTTCCTTTATTTTGCAATAAAGCCGTCATCGGTATTTTGATGACTTGATTAGGGTTGCGAGCAATAAAGCGGACCGTAGCAGTCATCCCCAGACGCACATCAGTAGCATCGGCAGGCAAAATCACCTTAGCAATATAGGTGCGCGTGACTGGATCGGCGATCGGCGACAGCTCGCGCAACTTAGCAGACATGAGTTTATTTGGTTGCGCCCACAAGCTGACGTTTATATCCGTCATTTGTCGAATAGCATTGATTTTATTCTCAGGGACACCGACTATCACATCCATATCACCCGCCTGCGCGACACGAACTACCGGCGTACCAGCCGCCACCACCTGACCGACTTCGGCATCAACACTGGTTACCACTCCATCAACATCAGACTCCAAACTAGCGTAACCGGTTTGATTGCTTTGATTTTTATACGCAGCAAGCGCCTGCTCATAACTTGATTGCGCAGATTTAAATGCGACCTCTTTTCCATCTAATACTGTCGCTGCCACAAAATTTTTAGTACGCAACTCCTGATAGCGCTTCAATTCAGCCAGCGCCAGGTCACGGTTACTTTCCGCAGCAACTAAACCAGCTTTGGCCTGCACCTGCGCCAGAGCCAAGTCTTGCGGATCCAATTGCATCAGGAGCTGCCCGCGTTTTACAACTGTACCCAAATCTACTTTACGACTAATGATTTTGCCACCAACTCTAAAACCCAAGTGCGATTCGACTTTTGGGCGCACTTCCCCAGATAATTCCATTGCAGCTTCCGCGGTGGCACTTTTGACCACAATCGCCCGAACCGGACGAATATCTTCTGTCTTTTCTGTCGGTTTTGAGCAAGCTGCCAGCGTGGCAATCATTGTCAGTACCAGCCCTGCGCGTGACCATTGGGAGGCAAAGGATTTTTGCGCAAAAAAAATCTCACTGACACGCGAGGGGAATTGTAGTCTTGACACGGGAATTTCCTTTACTATGCAGGCTGTTGATGTCGAAGTACTTTCGAGCAACATGACAGAAAACCAAAATAACTGACTCAATAGTTAGTTATTATAGATAAGCACCTCTTTTTTGCCAATGACTTTTCAGTCATTAATAATTAAACTCTGATTTAAACGCTGAATATGACAGTAGAACACTACGAAAATTTTCCAGTCGCATCCTTATTATTACCCGCCAATCTGAGGTCGGCAGTAAGAAATATATACGCATTTGCACGCACCGCAGATGATTTTGCCGACGAAGGAAATGCGACACCAGAAGAGCGCATTGAGGCATTAGAAGGATACGAGCGGGAGATTAACGCCATAGAAGCAAATCTACCGAGCAAGTCGCAGGTCTTTCAACGTTTAGCAGAAACTATCAAAGAGCATCAATTGCCGCTACAACCATTCAGAGATTTACTGTCAGCATTCAAGCAAGATGTAACAACAACGCGCTACGCGACTTACGAAGATTTGCTTGACTATTGCCGTCGCTCAGCCAATCCTGTTGGCAATCTCATGTTGCATTTATATGGCGCCGCAAATGTAAAAAATCTGCAGGACTCAGACGCAATTTGTAGCGCACTTCAACTGATTAACTTTTGGCAAGATGTCGGCATCGATTGGGAAAAGCAACGTATATACATACCCCAAGAAGATTTGAAGCGCTTTGGCATCCCCCCAGAGTCAATCGGGCATAAGCCTGATAGCACTCAATGGCAACATCTTATGCAATTCCAGACGCAACGTGCAAGAGAGCTAATGCTATCCGGTAGTAGCCTGTGCAAGCGCCTGCCAACGAGGCTTGGTTGGGAATTAAGGCTGGTCGTACAGGGAGGTTTAAGAATTGCCGAAAAATCCGACCAGGTCAATGCGGACGTTTTCCGGCACCGCCCAAAATTAGATAAGCGCGACTGGTTTATTTTGTGCTGGCGCGCCATTTTCATGTAGCAAAAATAACCTCTTATTGCTCCGAGACAGGCACATAACATCCGTCCATTTAAAACTAAACAAAATCTAAGCAAAGGAAAGAAAAAAGTTGGCATTACTTAGGCCAAGAATTCGTTAATGGAGAATCATATTGCGTGGCAACACAATCAAAAGAACAAGAATCATGCTCTTAATCCCAATTTAAAGCATAATAGCAGCCATAAATTGTTCAACCTAGTTCTGTGAGTTTTCACCCCAAGAAAACAGCACTAACACTATATCGCTATCACTATATTTTTATAGCAAGACCTCAACTTTTTTAATTTAACAAAACAAGGCTACTGCCATGCGCGCTCGTGCGAAACTTTTCCCCCTCTTGGCATGCATCCTATCCCTCAACGCTTGTACAGTGCTAGCGATCGCTGATGCCGCAGTCTCAACCACTGTGCACGTAGGAAGCGCGGTTGTTGGTACTGCCGTCGACGTAACCAAAGCAGGCGTTGGCGCAGTCGCAGGAAGCGGCAAATAATTGCCACTGCGCAAGCAAAGGTCAAACACAAAAAACATCATGCCAACTGAACTCGAGATTTCTCAGCACCGCCAGGTGCAAACTGCTGCAAAATCGACTCTTGCACGACTAGAGAATCTCATTACGGCTGACGATACCGAAAAAAGTATCGCCAGGAAAGCACAAGAACTCCTGGCAGAACAGGGCTACCCAGATACCTGGTACTACAACTGCCCTGCATTGGTACTACTAGGCTCTCGCAGTTGCGTATCCATCTCAGGTCGAGAATACGAACCGCGAGACGAACCCGTTGGCATTTCAAATCTGATCACCATTGATTTAAGTCCAGTTCACAATAAGGCTTGGGGTGATTGCGCACGCTCCTTTGCCATCGAAAATGGTAAAGTAACCAAAACTCCCCAGTTGCTTGAATTCAAGAACGGTTTAGGATTCTTGGAACAAATGCACGCGCAAATGCTGAAATTGGTGCGACCACAAACCACTTTTGGCCAGTTGTTTGACTGGGCAAATATGCGGATCCGACAAAATGGATTTGTCAATCTTGACTATAGAAACAATGTTGGCCACAGCATTGCCACCGACAGGGATCAACGACAATTTATTGAAACCAATAACACGACATTGTTGGCTGATGTTCCTTTTTTCAGCTTTGAGCCTTTCATCAGACTCAAAGGTGGTAAATGGGGATTCAAAAACGAAGGCATTTTCTACTTTAACGACCAAGGTGTTTTAGAGGAGCTCTAAGAGTCTCTGCTAACGCTCAACCAACACGGTCTGAAAAATAGATAAATAAAAACCGGACTAGCGGCAATGTGCTGATAGTCCGGTTTTTTATTATAAATACTAGTCCCGTAAAACAACGGAACCATACACACTAAGAACTACTGACAAGTCACTGCAATATTTGCAGATGCACCAGGATTCGCTAAGTTTGCAGTACCATTGCCATTTTGCACCGTGCAAGTCTGACCATTAGGCTGAGTTGTGACTGCCACAGAGTAGTTCATCCCGGTTAACAAACTCCAGGAAAAATTATAAGTACCAATCGTAGAAACAGTTAATGGATCGCCCTCCTTACGTGCGATTGAAGTATTCGTCAAAGTGACAGAATTACCCGCTGTCAAACCAGTTACCGTGAAAGTTACCGGAACAGCAGTAACACAGTTAACGCCGATCAAGGGGGGGGAGAGTTTCGGATTATTGTCAGCAACGCCCGTTCCGTTTGCCACGGTACAATACTGCCCAGGCGGGGGCAGTGCTACCGTGACATTGTAGTTGTACCCACTAACAACCCAGGTTGGCAAAACAAAAGTTCCGTTTGCAGAAATCGCACCAGCTGGGGTATTGTCAGCACTTGTACTCACATTTGTCGCCGGATTGGTAATATTATTAATCAAATACAGTTTGCTACCATCTGCCAGACCACTTAAATTGCCGTTAATTTGAACATTAGGAACGCAAGTGACAGCGACATTCGCAACACCAGTAGAACTGTTCATGGTACCAGTACCGTTGGCGACAGAACAGTTCACGTAACGAGGCTGCTGATACACAGAAATAGTATATTGAGCGTTACTCGCTTCTGTGAATGAAAAAGAACCATCTGCACTCAGGACTTGCGTATAGTTACCCTCATTTTTCAAGCCCACGGTATTTGTACCGCTCGTGCCTAGACCAGTTACAGTGCCACCAACAGTCGTATAGACGAAGCCACCACAGCCAGCGAGTACAATAGCCACACCGCTTAAAATTCCAGCAATTTTCGATTTATTCAAGATATTTGTCCAAATTTAGAGTTTTGTACCAAAAGCAAGCTCATTTTTATCTGAGCAATAATATAATGCGCCCACTATTATACGAGCTAGCGCATTTTGGATTCATAATTCTGCGATCCGATTACATTAAGATACTTATTTTAGCCATGTCATGGCAAGTACTTCATGTTTGCACAAAGTTTGTTAGCATATCGACTTTACTCGGCTTTGTGCCGATTACTTACATAAAAAAGCATGTCTCCAGACGAATATTGCCAACAAAAAGCAGCCCAGAGTGGCTCCAGTTTTTATTACAGCTTTCTGTTTCTGCCAGCAGAAAGAAGAAAAGCCATCACGGCACTCTACGCATTTTGCCGCGAGGTTGACGATGCCGTCGACGAAAGCAGCGATGATATGCTCGCTCGCACAAAATTGGCCTGGTGGCGAAAAGAGCTTCAAGCTATGCTGGAAAATGCGCCAACTCACCCGGTAACCAAAGCCCTGCTTCCGCATATGGCAACCTACCAGCTACAGTCAGAACATTTATTTGCCATCATAGACGGCATGGAAATGGATCTCAACCAGACGCGATACCTGGATTTCACCGGATTACAAAAATATTGCTGGCATGCCGCTGGCGTTGTTGGTATTTTGTCCGCAAGCATTTTTGGTATAACCAACCCCAAAACCCGCGAATTTGCGGAAAAATTGGGGCTGGCTTTCCAGATGACCAACATCATCCGCGACGTTGGAGAAGATGCGCGTAAAGGCCGGATATATCTACCGGTCAACGAGTTACAAGAATTCAAAGTCACCGCCGCTGATATTTTGAATGCAAAACACAGTCCGCAATTTGAGGCATTGATGCAATTTCAATACGAACGTGCGCAAAAATTATATGACGAAGCGCTCGCTTTACTACCAGCAGAAGATCGCCGCGCACAGCGCACGAGTCTGATTATGTCATCCATATATCGCACTCTTTTAATAGAAATTCAGCGCGATCATTTTCAGGTACTAAATCAACGTATTTCCTTAACGCCGATCCGGAAACTGTGGCTCGCCTGGAAAACCTACGTCCGTGGCTAAATCCTCACGTAAGCACATTGCAGTCATTGGCGGCGGCTGGGCAGGTTGTGCGGCCGCGGTCCAATTAACTAAGCAAGGACACCAGGTTAGTTTATTTGAAGCGTCACGCACGCTCGGCGGACGTGCACGCGCGGTTGAAGTAAATGGACTCAAAGTCGACAACGGTCAGCACATTCTACTTGGCGCTTATCAGCAAAGTCTGCAAATAATGCGCGAAGTCGGTATCGATATGGAGCGATCGTGCTTACGCCTGCCCTTGCAAATGATTTACCCATCTCATGAAGATGGCATGCAATTCATTGCGCCAAAATCCGGATTCATCCCTGCCCCGCTGCATTTAATGATCGCTTTGTGGCAATCAAAAGGATTAGAGAAAGCCGACAAACTAGCACTCGCTCGCTTCTCGTCGACGGCACGCTGGATGGGCTGGAAGTTATACCAAGACTGCAGCGTCAGCGAGTTGCTGCAACGTTTTGATCAAACCGAACGCTTATGCCGGTTGATGTGGAACCCCTTATGCGTTGCTGCTCTCAATACACCACCTGAACGCGCATCAGCGCAGGTATTTTTGAACGTTTTGCGAGATAGTCTTGGTGCCAAGCGTGCAGCATCCGACATGTTGATTCCACAGTTGAATTTATCCGCACTGTTTCCCGAGCAAGCCGCAGTTTTTATCCAGAGTAAAGGCAGTAAGCTGAGTCTGGGACAAGCAGTCACAGGGGTAAGTCAACATGCGAGTATGCCGGGTAAATGGCAACTCAATTTAAGCAAACAAGAAACATCAGACGAGCATGCGTATTACGATGGCATTATCATTGCCACCGACTGCAGCAACGCAAAACGCCTGCTGAAGTCAGCGAACAGCGATACCGTCTTGCCAGAATTTGAATTTGAAGCGATTACTACCTGCTACCTGAAGTACGCGGCCGATATACGGCTACCAGGTGCGATGTATGCCTTGTGCGATGCGCCTCAACAGGAAAAATGGGGGCAATATGTGTTTGATCGCGGCTATCTGCACATTGAGCATGCTGGCCTCTTGGCAGTCGTAATCAGTGCGCCACAAAACCCCAACTCTATCGAACACGATAAGATTGCCAGTGCGATTGCAAACCAGTTGGCTGAGAGTTTTCAGTTGCCTGCATTAAAACTACCGCTCTGGCATCAGATCATCACAGAAAAAAGGGCAACGTTCAGTTGCACACCTGCGCTTACTCGCCCGACAAACACGACCGATCAGGCGGGTCTATTGTTAGCGGGCGATTATACTGCTGGCGATTACCCCGCCACTATCGAAGCGGCAGTAAGAAGCGGCATTTCTGCCGCCAAACGATTGCAATAATGACCGACATACCACCAATCAAAAGACGCTAATTCGCATCATCAACATCACGTATTTTGCTCATTGCTTCATCAATACGATCAACCGCAATGATGGTCAGGCCTTCTATTTTTTGCTTAGGGGCGTTCGCCTTGGGAATCATGGCAATGGTGAAGCCCAGTTTTGCAGCCTCTTTGAGCCGCTCCTGACCGCGTGGTGCTGGTCGTATCTCACCCGCCAAACCAACTTCACCAAACACGACCAGACTGCGCGGCAAAGGCTTATTGCGCATGGACGAGTTAATCGCCAATAAAACTGCCAGATCAGCCGCAGGCTCAGCAATTTTGACCCCGCCAACCGCATTGATGAACACATCCTGATCAAATGCCGCAACTCCCGCATGTCTGTGCAAGACTGCCAACAACATTGCCAGCCGGTTTTGTTCTAAGCCGACGGATAAGCGACGTGCATTTGGCGCGTGGGAACTATCCACCAATGCCTGAATTTCTACAAGCAACGGACGGGTTCCCTCTTGCGTCACCATCACGCATGAGCCTGCAACTTGCGCATCATGCTGCGATAAAAATAAGGCGGAGGGGTTTGACACACCTCTCAAACCCCGCTCACTCATGGCAAATACACCCAACTCATTGACCGCGCCAAAACGATTTTTAATGGCGCGTACCAGACGGAAACTGGAATGGGTATCTCCCTCAAAATACAACACCGTATCAACAATATGCTCAAGTACGCGCGGCCCAGCTAGCGCGCCTTCCTTGGTCACATGACCAACCAGAATCATGGTGATATCCATGGTCTTTGCGACACGCGTCAATTGCGCCGCACATTCGCGCACCTGTGCCACCGAGCCGGGCGCCGAGCTTAATGCATCCGAATATAAGGTTTGTATCGAATCTATCACCACAACTTGCGGCTTATGATCCGACAGCGTGTTAAGAATTTTTTCGAGCTGAATTTCCGCCTGCAAAGCCAAACCCTTGGTATCAAGACCAAGCCGATTCGCACGCAAAGCAATTTGCGCCCCAGATTCTTCACCACTCACATACAAAACTTTTTTGATCTTGGCCAGATTGGAGAGCGCCTGCAGCAACAAGGTTGACTTACCGATACCAGGATCACCACCAATGAGCACCACGCCGCCTGGCACCAGGCCGCCGCCCAACACCCGATCGAATTCTTCAATACCGGTGCCAAAGCGCGGTACGTCCGACGCTTCGATATCAGATAAATTCAGCACAGGCGCCGTTTGCGCCAGGCTTTGATGTTTTCCAGAAAAACGATTACCTGCAGCCTCAATCACCGTTTCGACCAAGGTATTCCACTGCCCGCAAGATGGGCACTGTCCCGCCCATTTATTAACGATGCCACCGCATTCAGTGCAGGTGTAATTTGTTTTTGCTTTCGCCATATTTTTCCAAAAACCGAGTAAACACTGGTATTTTACTCAGTATTCAAATATAAGCTTGTGCTAATTCACATGGTTTTTGAGTTTTTCATGGTATAAAGCTGACCGATAACACTTTGTAACAGGCAAATCATAAGCATGAAACGCGGTTTCTATACGATTATGGCGGCACAGTTTTTTTCATCGCTGGCCGACAACGCATTGCTCATCACTTCGATGGCCTTACTTGCAAGCATGAACTCGCCGAGTTGGATGACCCCACTCCTCAAGTTATTCTTTGTATTGTCATACGTTTTGCTGGCTGCCTTTGTTGGCGCTTTTGCCGACGCACTCCCCAAAGGGAAAGTGATGTTCATCACGAACATGATCAAGGTTACCGGTTGCGCGCTCATGTTTGCTCATGTGCACCCGCTGATTGCCTACGGCGTGGTCGGCTTTGGTGCCGCAGCGTATTCACCGGCCAAATACGGAATCCTGACAGAGCTACTCCCACCCGAACACTTGGTAGCAGCCAATGGCTGGATTGAAGGCTTAACTGTCAGCTCTATCATTCTGGGAACCGTGCTCGGTGGCGCGTTAGTAACGCCACATGTGACAGATATCCTACTCAGTATGAAATCGCCCCTGATTCACTTACCCATCAATACCGCTATGGAAGCCGCATTGACGGTCATTACCGGGTTTTATGGTCTGGCTGCGATTTTTAATTTGAGAATTCCCGACACCGGCGCACGTTATGCGCATCAAAAACATCAACCCCTGCAATTGATTGCTGATTTCTCGAATTGCTTCATGAAGCTTTGGCAAGACAAGCTGGGTCAAATTTCTCTCGCTGTCACGACTCTGTTTTGGGGTGCAGGTGCGACCTTGCAATTCATCGTTTTAAAATGGGCCGAAGCCTCATTGCACATGCCACTAAACCAGGCAGCCATCTTGCAGGGCATCGTCGCCGTTGGAGTTGCCATCGGCGCATGTGCTGCCGCCAAATTTGTACCGCTCAAAAAATCATTATCAGTCATGCCTATGGGTATCGCGATGGGCGCGGTAGTAATGACCATGATTTTTGTTCATAGCAAAGAAGTTGCTTACCCATTGCTCATTTTAGTAGGTGCGTTATCAGGTTTCTTTGTGGTTCCGATGAACGCTCTTTTGCAGCATCGTGGTCATGTTTTGATGAGCGCTGGTCATTCCATCGCTGTACAAAATTTTAATGAAAATTTATCCGTACTAACGATGTTGACGGTGTACGCAATCATGATTTCACTAAACCTGAATATTCAAGTTGTGATCGTGTTGTTCGGTGGATTTGTAATGAGCACGATGTTTATGGTAATGAAAAAGCACCAGGCCAACCAGCGTGAATTTGATTCCATTGCCTTAATTGGTGAACACAAGCATTAACGTTTCAAAGCGTAGTCAAGCAAGAGGCGCTAAGCGCTTTCTTGCATCAACCGCCTGCTGCCACCAATTATCAGGCACAACCATGCCGCGGCAAACCTCTCTCGCATAGCCATTTTGCATTTCGGTGATCGCCAGCACGACTGGTGTTTTAACGAGCGTAAATTGCACTCCAACTTGTTCAATTAACTGGTCTTTACTGAAAACTTTGTGGGCAGAGAGCTGAACCGGCGCCAGCCACATCAGGAGATCAAGTATGACACCAGAAAAATCCTTCATATCGTAAAAATCGCTCATTTGCCAGATGTAGCCACGACAATGATCCGCTGCGACGCCATCCACCAGATTTGCTACATCAAGTGCTAAGGGTTTACGGTAAAACAACCAGCCCTTGATCAAAGCTTGAGCAGTAGCAACAGGAAATGGCAATTGAACGCGCGCTTGCGGGTGCTCACTCAGACGCAATTGTTGATTCACAATCTTGTGCATCTTAGCACCTAGCGTATCGGCTAGATTTGGGCCTAGATAATCGAATAAATCCGCATGTTTGCTATCGGACTCGAAAATGTCGTTTTGAAAGAAGAGATAAAATTTAGTCGCAAGCTCCCAGTGACTGAGACTTTGACCGTTCTGCACCAAAAAATCAAACTCGCCGATCGTCCGCGATTTTTCATCGTGAATTTGCAAGCCATGCGCATACAAATTGCTCAACTGCGACAGATAAAAAGCTAACAGTGCTTCAGCATATAAGCCCAAACGCCTGGTTGGATGTAGGGCTAAGGCCGCATACAAAGCGGCAGGATCTCGATCAAGCGCATACAAAAAATCACTTAAACCAGATGCACCCGGCAAAGCCGGCGCAATATTCGCGCCATTCCAGATCGGCGTATCGTTATTAAGCAGATGCGGTGAGCTCAACAACCATGCCAAGGCGCGCACATGCGGATCGCGTAACCCACCCCACTCAATATGAAATTGCTGTTGCACGGTGAAAGTCACGCGGCTTTTCCATCAAGTGCTTGCTGAGCCAGACATAAATCCTGCCACGCTTTGCTCTTCTCCATTGGTTTGCGTAACAGGTACGCTGGATGATAAGTTGCTACCATAGGAATCCCGGCTACGATATGTACTTTATTACGCAATTGTGTAACGGGCGTATCAGGATCAGATCCCGTTAAAGCAATCGCTGCAGTTTTACCCAAAGCCACAATCACTTGTGGTTGAATCAAAGCGATTTGCCGCTGCAAATACGGTAAGCAAGAAGCAATTTCATCAGCGACTGGAGGCCTATCGTTGCCATTCTGATCGTTTGGCCTGCACTTGACCACATTCGCTATATAAGTGCGATCACCACGGCGTACACCGAGTGAAAGCAACATATTGTCGAGCAATTGTCCGGCAGCGCCGACAAACGGTACACCCTCAATATTCTCTTCCGATCCCGGACCTTCACCTACAAACAACCACGCTGCCGTACGTGCGCCGACACCGAATACAGTTTTTTGTCGTCCCGCGCATAAGCCACAAGCACGGCATGATGTGACTGCTTGCTCTAAATCATCCCAGCCCATCTCCGACACTGATTGCACCACGGACAATGGCAATGCTGACGCATCAGGAGTTGGGAGTTCATCAAGCCATGCGGCTCCATTTACTTTTGTCTCGCCACCTGCATCAATACTCGGCTCTACCACAGCCGCAAAAGACGACTTCTCAATATGCACAGGTCCAGCATCAACTAATACAGAAACCCCGCCCACCTCGTCGCTCGCTTCCGCATAGCGCGGCAACCAAACAGGTCCGATTCCCATCTCAGTCAACATTTTGATCCGAACTGTCGCTTGGTTCGAGTGCATTA
The DNA here is from genome assembly GCF_014284255.1 of Cognatundibacterium jejuense. Classification (GTDB taxonomy): domain Bacteria; phylum Pseudomonadota; class Gammaproteobacteria; order Burkholderiales; family Burkholderiaceae_D; genus Undibacterium; species Undibacterium jejuense. Next base: position 156,730 of record NZ_JACOFV010000001.1, on the reverse strand, counting down.
ACATAATCTCCGCATCACTATGGCGTCTTCTCGCGCATCACCTTCCAACGGGTAATAACCCTTGCGACGGCCAATTTCTTCAAAACCATCACTCAAATAGACTTCGATGGCGCGATAATTGCTGCGCCTTACTTCCAGCAAGATAGACCCATATCCATGCTCAATTGCATATTCACGCATGTATTTCAGCATCGCACTTGCGTAACCTTGTTTTTGATTTTGCGTTCTGACCGCAAAATTAAGCAGATGCAACTCGTCTACCACTGGCATCACCAAAAAATAGGCGATGATCTGACTGGACTCATCACGCAAACCAAACGCGTCATGGCCATTCATCAAGGAATCTGAAAAATTACCGCGCGTCCAAGGGTGCGAATAAACCGCCTCCTCAATAGAGAGAATCTGATCAATATCTGCAAATCCCAGCCTTACAAATTCATGCATATATATTCCACCGGAAAATCACCACTTTCGATCTTTTCACGTCAGTTCTGTTCTATAAATAATTCGATTACTGCGCTTCTTTTGCAATTGCCCGTTCGGCGGTCGTCAATGCAATTTTATTACGCAAATACAAAGGCTGCGCGTCTTCAGGCGAGACGCACGAACCCGCCTTAAAACCCCGCAAGCCTAATTGCGCTACTTGTCTTGCATGCGGCATTAATTGCACAGAAGTGTGTGATTGTAATTGCGATGGCAACACCAAGCCATTACCCAACACCACGAGGGCGTGTGCATGCTGCTCAGAGACTTGAATATCGTCGAGCTTCGATAAAGTAGGTGGACTCATTTCTGTCCAGGCATCGCCATTCAATTGGTAATGCGCCCAATATACCTCGCTCATACGGGCGTCAAGCACGCACACGAAATCGTTCACGCTGCTGTTTTCAGCCGCCGCTAAAGCCATTGCATGCAGACTCACCACCGGCATCACGCCAATATCTGCGCCAAATGCCAGACCCTGCACAACCCCGCAGGCGGTTCGTATACCAGTGAAAGCACCAGGCCCACAGCCAAAGGCGATCGCATCGCAATCGCTTAAAGCAACACCCCCCTCTGCGAGCAGACTTTGCAGTGCCGGTAAAATTCCCTGAGAATGTGTCTGAACGCCGGATAATTCGCGTACGAACATCTGATCTTCAACAAACAAAGCTGCTGAAGCGAGTTCTGTCGTAGTTTCTATTGCTAAAATCGTAGTCATGAACGTATTTTACCGTGTTCACCGCTCAACAAGGCTGAATTCTCAAGCGCTTGGATAGGTTAAAATTGAAAAATGACTGCTTATACCCACTCCGATGACCTGAAACAGGTGCAAACCCAACTCGCCAACAAAAATTGGCTGGTCGCCTGCCTGTGCGCTGCCTGGTGCGACACCTGCACCGCTTATCGCTCCGCATTCAACCAATTAGCGGCACAACATCCGGATAAATGTTTTACCTGGATAGATATAGAAGACTGTGCGCATCTGGTAGAAGAAATAGAAATTGAAAACTTCCCTACCATTTTGATACAACATCTCGATCAAGTTGCTTTTCTGGGCACGATGCTCCCAGATACGATGCAATTGCACAGACTGATTAACTCACTCGATGACAGTATCAAAATTGGTCCAATCAAGCGCAGCGCACTCAATCAGGAAGCGCCAGAGGATTGGAGTCTCAGGCAACTAATCTTGACCGAATGAACACTACCTCCGACTTAAAAACAAAAGCCGCCAATGACACTTTGGCGGCTTTTTATTGCCCCGTTTAATTCTGAACTAAAAAAGAAAAAAGGGACTAGATTTTCATCTAGTCCCTTGAATCTGGTGCGGCTGGCAGGAATCGAACCCACGACCCCTTGGTTCGTAGCCAAGTACTCTATCCAGCTGAGCTACAGCCGCGAAGAACAAAATTATAGCAAACCCAAGCACTCGTGAGAAGCCCCTTAGCGCAAAAACTTTGGAAAAGCTTACTGAAACCTCAAAAGGATTGGAAACACTTAAGTAAACAGCACCAAAATATTTATACAAAAGCACCAGCAAGAAGCAACCGACTCGCAAATACTCTCAGCAAAGGATCACAAATACGGAAATCAAAAACACAAAAAGAAAAAAGGGACTAGATTTGCATCTAGTCCCTTGAATCTGGTGCGGCTGGCAGGAATCGAACCCACGACCCCTTGGTTCGTAGCCAAGTACTCTATCCAGCTGAGCTACAGCCGCGAAAAACAAAATTATAGCACAGGGGTTTTGATTTGATAAGCCCCCATACCAAAGTTTTAGATTTCGACCTGCGAACCCACTTCAATCACGCGATTAGTTGGAATGCGATAGTAGTCCGCGGCATCACGCGAATTGCGTGACATGGTCACAAACAACCACTCGCGCCACAATGCCATGCCGCGCTCTGGTTTGGAAACGATAGTCTGTCTGGAAATGAAATAAGAAGTTTCAAGCGGCTCGAATGTTAAGCCTTTGGATGCACAAAGATCCAGCGCTTTTGGAATATCAGGCTCATTCTTGAAGCCATATTTCACGTCCACCTGGAAACAATTATGTCCAAGATCAGTCAACTGCACACGATCAGCCACTGGAACCCAAGGGATTTCTTGATTATGCAAAGTTAAGAAAATCACTCTTTCATGCAAAATCTTGTTGTGCGATAAGTTATGCAGTAAAGCATGTGGCACACCATCAGCTTCACCGCGCAAGAAAATAGCGGTACCCGCGACACGCTGCGGTGGCGAAACAAACAAGGATTCCAAAAAGTCATTCAAAGGAATCGCATGCTTTTTGAGATTGTTAAACACCAATTCACGACCACGCTTCCAAGTCATCATCACAACAAACATGACCACACCCAAAACCAGCGGGAACCAACCACCGTGAAAGATTTTCAAAGCATTGGCTGAAAACAGCGCCAAATCAATCATCACAAAAAAGCCAGTCGCCAGGAAGCACAACAGTGGATTGTATTTCCAACCGTAGCGAATCACAAAAAAAGTAAGCAACGAGGTTACTAACATTGTGCCAGTCACTGCGATACCGTAAGCAGACGCAAGATTTGAAGAAGAACCAAATCCAATAACCGCGGCAACAACGACGACCAACTGCGCCCAGTTAACTGCAGGAATATAAATTTGGCCAATTTCTTTCGCCGATGTATGAATGATTTGCATACGCGGCATAATTCCAAGAGAAATCGCCTGCTTTGTCATTGAGAATGTCCCGGAAATCGTCGCCTGAGAAGCAATCACCGTCGCTACCGCAGAGATGACGACTAAGGGGTAAATACTCCAAGCCCCCAACTGCTGGTAGAACGGGTTACTCACTGCAGCAGGATTAACAATCAACAAAGCCCCCTGCCCCAGATAATTCAAACCCAGCGCCGGAAATACCACGAAAAACCATGCGGTACGAATAGGTTGACTACCGAAATGGCCCATATCCGCGTACAGCGCCTCAGCGCCAGTAAACGCCAGCACAACAGCACCCAAAGCCAAAAATGCAACCCAACCATGCACCTGCATGAAGCGTATCGAATGCATGGGGTTTAAAGCACCGATAATCGCCGGATCTTTCGCGATGTTATAAACACCCATCACCGCCAGCGCAATAAACCAAATCAACATAATCGGGCCAAACCAATTTCCAATCCCGGCAGTACCTTTGTACTGAACTGCGTACAACGCAACAATGACCACTACTGTGATTGGTACCACATAAGGGCCAAAAGCCGGGGTCGCCACCTCCAGCCCCTCAATCGCAGAGAGCACAGAGACGGCCGGCGTGATCACGCCATCGCCATAAAACAAGGCTGCGCCAAACAAACCAAGTACAAATAGGGTTAAATGGAGCTTTGAAGATTTTCCAACCGACTCAAGCGCCAACGCTGTCAGCGCCATGATACCGCCTTCGCCTCGATTATCGGCTCGCAGAATCAGCGTAACGTATTTCAATGCTACGATGATAATTAGCCCCCAACAGATCAATGAAATAACACCGAAGATGTTGAATTCATTGAGCTCGAGACCGTGTTCCGGGGAGAATACTTCTTTTATTGTATAGAGAGGACTAGTGCCAATATCGCCATAAACGATCCCGATAGCGGCAAGTGATAAAGCAGCGAGACTGCTTTTAGTGTGATCCTGATGATTTTCCAATTGCATACCTTATTGTTTTTTGTTGCATTGCACAGTAGGCGAATCTGACATCAATTTCAATAGTACTTAACAAAAAAACTCTTTATAGAATTTTTACACAACACTTCAATACTTTTACAAGCACTTTTGTGATAATAAAATATATCGACAAAAAATTGATTCTGCGAGCAAACACAAAACAATCGCAATCGCTAAACAATCAACGCCCCCTCCCGTCCAAAAAAACAACAAGCGCGCTACCCATCCGCATTGATCCTATGGACCAGTGCCGACAAAACATCTTCCATCAAATCATTCTCGATCTGACAAGTACCCGCATTTTCATGCCCACCACCACCGTACTCCAACATCAACGCGCCAATATTGGTTTTTGAACTGCGATTTAGTATTGATTTACCAGTTGCAAAGACGGTATTTTGGTTTTTCAATCCCCACAGGACATGAATGGAGATGTTAATGTGAGGGAAAAGCGCATAGATTAAAAATCTGTTACCAGCATAAATAATCGGCTCGTTCCGTAAATCCAAAACGACCAGATTGTGATGGATCTTCGAGCAACGCAAAATCTGCTCTTTGCATTTTTCCTGGTGCTCTGCATACAAATCCACCCGCTCTTTCACATCGGGATGTTGCATAATTTCAGCGATGGATTGCGACTTACATAGGTCGATCAATTCCATCATCAAGGCATAATTTGAAATTCTGAATTCACGAAAACGCCCCAACCCCGTGCGGGCGTCCATTAAAAAATTCAACAAATCCCATTCTTTGGGATGCAGGACTTCTTCGCGATTAAACTGGGCTGAGTCACCTTTATCGACTGCAGCCATCATTTCATCCCAAGATTTTGGGAAGGCCTTTAAACCGCCGTAATAGTTATAAACGACCCGCGCAGCAGAAGGTGCGTCAGGGTCAATCACATGGTTAGTGCGCTCACCGCTATTGCGGATGGTTTCAGATGAGTGGTGATCAAAGGCGATATGAACGCCTGCAACGTAAGGTAAGTTGGTACTAATGTCGTTACTGGTGACAGTGACCTTACCATCCTGCATATCCTTAGGATGGACAAACAAGATCTCGTCAATCATATTGAGGTGCTTTAACAGCACGGCGCAAACCAATCCGTCAAAGTCACTGCGAGTAATGAGTCGGAACTTCTTAACTTCAGTAGACATAATATTCCCCTGGCAGTTAGTGGCACGCAAAAACAATAAGAATTTCGCAGATTTTTGAGCAAGGCTCAGGCAAGACTTGAAGCAAAACACGTGCAACCCATAGATTGGCGCTTACATCTATTCGAGCCAGTTCGGGCTTTCTTGCATAAGTTCTAATGTAGTGCCTTTTACTCCTGATGTCCATCCATCCCCGTACGCATCTCACAAAATCTTGCTTTTTACGACACTGCTTCGCGTGGATCCTTGCGCCCGCTCAAATGACACTTCCGGAGGAAATTTCTAAAATGAAATTATTTACTTGAGCTCCACATGCTCAACCGTTTCCTCAGCTGCTGCATTAAACTTCTCCAGCGTCGCAACCAATTCGTTCATTGCTTCCAGACCAAAGCTTTGCTCTATGTGCTTGTATTGCAAATCGATCAGTGGCGCCATTTCAGTCATCAATACATCTCCCGAAGCAGACAATCCTATGGAAACGCGGCGCTGATCGCCACTGACTGGGCTGCGCCGTATCATGTCCAACTCCTCCATGCGCTTTAACACGCCAGCCATGCTTGGACTGGAAATCTGGCACAAATCACATAGCTCTCGTGGCTCCAGTTGCCCGTACTCGTCCAACACCCGCAAGATGCGCCATTGCTGATCTGTGAGGCCAAAATGACCAAGGATGGGCTTGAAATGCACCATCAAATTTCCACGCGCTTTTAAAAACAATTGTGGCAAATTGCGGTATGCAATTTTGTGACTCATTACGACTCCTGGCTTTCTCAACAACTCAATCTGATGACATTAGCATCAATCTTAATATCAGCTTCAACACCGCTATTGTACATACTGAACTAGCGTACGATTTGACTTACTAACATATTAGTGATTTAATTCACTAATATGCTAGTAATAGCCGGGGCGAATTTGAACCACATCATACAAATGGGCGCAGCATGATCGTCCGGGACAGACCCTCAGGCTTTCGCCTGTTTTTACTATTGCGCGGATCAGTATTGCCACGCATACTTCCTGCGCTCATCATCAACATCTTCATTGCCACCCTCGTTACCCTGTCTCATGGTGACCTGTTCGAATTAAAAATCACGCTCACTACGATTCCATTCACCCTCATCGGCTTACCAATTTCTATTTTTCTGGGCTTTCGGAACAACGCTGCTTACGACAGATTTTGGGAAGCACGTAAGTTATGGGGGGAACTACTTCTGCGCAGTCGCAACTTATCGCGCCAATGCCAGAGTTTGATTGATTATCCCGACCCAGCGGTCGCCAGCAACGGATTCAATGACATCCGCGTGCGCATGGTGTTCCGCTCGATTGCTTACTGCCATGCATTGAGAGATCTTTTGCGCAATCAAGAAATCAAAAGCGAAATGCAGCAATGGCTCAAGCCCGATGAAATGCATCAGCTAACAAAGGCCAGAAACAAACCTGATTTACTCATGTTAAATATGGGAAAAGATTTGCGCCAGAGCTTAAAAGAAAATCGTATCGATGGATGTCTTGCTGCAAATTTGGATGCTACCTTATCAGCCATTACCGCTGCTGGCGCAGCCTGCGAACGAATTCGCAATACACCTATACCGTTTTCATACACACTACTTCTTCACCGTACTGCCTACATTTATTGCTTCTTACTACCGTTCGGTCTGGTCGACTCCATCGGCTTTATGACGCCATTTGTGGTGGCAATTGTGGCGTACACGTTTTTTGGCCTCGATGCTTTAGGTGATGAAATCGAAGAACCATTTGGACTCGAAACAAACGATCTTCCGTTAGATGCCATTTGTCGCACCATAGAAATTGAACTACGTGAATCTCTACAAGACAGCGAAATTCCTGAAGCTTTAATACCGATTAATTACTGTCTGACGTAAGCACATCAAACAGATGCAAACAACAAACAATAGATCAACAATCAGCCGTGAAGAAACTATCGATTTCCAGATACAAAGGAAGCAAAATGCCTGAAGCTACGCAATCGCAACACACCGGATTAACACAAACAGCACGGGAAATTCAAGAGCAAAGAATACGCCTGCCGGAATTAAGAAAGCGTGTATGTAGCGCAGAACATGCAGCCTTATGGATAGAAGATGGCATGACGATAGGTATGAGCGGATTTACGCGCGCAGGCGATGCCAAGGTCGTGCCATTAGCGATCGCTGAACGTGCGAAGACAGAGCATTTAAAAATTAGCTTGATGACTGGTGCCTCGTTGGGCAACGACGTGGACAAAACCTTAACTGAAGCAGGAGCAATGAGTCGCCGCATGCCATTTCAGTCCGATCCGACACTACGTGCTGCGATTAATCGTGGTGAAGTGATGTATGTTGACCAGCATCTGTCTGAAACCGTAGAACAATTACGAACGCGCCAGATCAATGCCATTGACGTGGCTATTATCGAAGCAATTGCCATCACGGAAACCGGTGCCATCATCCCCACCACATCAGTGGGCAACAGCGCCAGCTTTGCAATTCTCGCAGATCAGGTCATCGTCGAAATCAATCTGACACAATCACTGGAACTCGAAGGACTGCACGATATTTTTATCCCAAAACATCGTCCACGACGCGAACCAGTTCCCATCATGTCGGTCAGTGATCGCATAGGCAGCACAGCGATTTCCATCCCGCCAGAAAAAATCGTCGCCATCGTTATCACACAAAAATCAGATAGCGCATCCACAATACTTCCTCCCGATCATGACACAGCCAAAATCGCGAGCCATCTGGTCAATTTTTTCAAAGATGAAGTACGAGATGGTCGCCTGACCAACAGCTTGATGCCATTGCAGGCTGGGATAGGCACCATCGCCAATGCTGTTATGAGTGGCTTTATAGATAGCCCGTTTGAACATCTGACGATGTATTCTGAAGTATTGCAGGACTCGACATTTGATTTATTTGATGCGGGCAAACTTGATTTTGCATCTGGTTCGTCGATTACACTTTCTTCGCAAAAAAGTCGCGAAGTTTTCAACAACATCGGCAAATACAAAGATCGCTTAATTCTCAGGCCACAAGAAATCAGCAACCACCCAGAAGTGATACGCCGCCTGGGCCTGATAACGATCAATACTGCGCTCGAGGCGGACATCTATGGCAACATCAACTCCACACACGTGCTTGGTACGCATATGATGAACGGGATTGGTGGCTCTGGTGATTTTGCTCGCAATGCCTATTTATCTGTGTTTGCAACAAAGTCGATTGCCAAAGATGGGAAAATATCCAGCATCGTCCCTATGGTGACGCATGTTGACCACACAGAACATGACGTCGACATTATCGTCACAGAAATTGGCCTGGCAGATCTGCGCGGCTTAGCACCACGTGAACGCGCGCAAAAAATTATCCAGCATTGTGTCGCCGAACCTTACAAACAAATGCTCTTCGACTATCTTGCGGAAGCGGAATTACGCGGCGGACACACGCCTCACGTGCTGGAAAAAGCGTATGCGTGGCACACCCGCTATCGCGAAACGGGTACGATGTCAGAGGTTGCGGGCACACTCAAAGCAGTCGCTTAAATAACTCGGTAAATAACTCAGTATATCCATCAATGCAAAAACGGAGTGAATATCACCCCGTTTTGCATTGAGTCCGGTATGATCAAATCACCGAAATTTACTTCACGTTAGCACAATCAGCGTTGTAATCATCCCAAACTTGTCTCTGGATTTTCTTGATCGTACCCTCTCGCGCCATCTCTTTTAAAATTTGCTCCAATTTAGGAATTAAATTCTGATGTGCGGGACTCAGCCAATGATATCCCAGAACACTTTCAAGTGACGGCTCCAACATAACAACATTGTTGAGCCCTAATTTCTTTGCAGTGCAAAGGCTGGCTCGCGACTCAACCACGAGATCGGTGCGACCTGCTGAAAGCTTTCTTAACAAAGATTCTTCACTAGGTGCAGTTTCAGTGCGCATCTCTTTGAGGTTATCATCAAAAATACGGGCACCGTTCAGATATCCGATCGAATACGGACGCAAACTCTGGTATCCATTCACAACAAACTTTTTGTCGACCGTATAAACGCAAAGGTCTTCGCTAGTTATCGGAACCGATAGCTTGACTAAATTCTGGATCGGGGCATCAGAAAAACGATAACTCATCCCATCCACCTCGTGATTCTCGAGCAAAGTCTTAGTGCGCAGGTTTGGAACCAGAAGAAAAGTAATGCCTATCCCCATACGCTGATAAGCAGCACGCAAAACTCGTTGGGCAACAATTGAACTGGGAAGCTGATCAACAATGTCAGTAAATATCAGCTGCGTTTTTTCCCCGCTAAAACTTGGCGGGCAGAAAATCAACGCCAATACGCAAAACAAAACCCTGATATTTTTATTATTTACACACAACTTCATTCTCTGAATCCATCTGACCATCACCGAAATCTCATGCCATTTGCACAAAATAACGAAATGAGCGCATTTTGTGCACTCATCAAATTCAATCTTCAACCGGTGACATTTGTATTTGGTCAACAGCTTCGCATACGGCGCTATCTTCCTGAACTTGCCTTTTGTGACAAGATAAGGCTTTTACCATTGCAAATACTAAAGCATTGCAGTGTTACAAAACGCCAAAAAACAAGGCATACATTCAAAAATACTGCATGCCTTAATAACCCGATCATACCACTGACGAATACAACTTGGCTAACACTGCCGCTAACACCATGACAATCTAACGGAGTTTTTACTGATGCGTAGGTAGTTTTAAAAAGATGCGAAAACTGGGTTCACAATTTTTTTCATCAGTATTTTTTTATTTATATAAAATAAGTGACTAAACTTGCTTGAAATTTTAATAAAGCATCCAATCCATACTCGCCATTTCTCACGGGAAATTATTTCCAAAACTATTAAGTAATATTTTCTTGCGACCTTTATCTTTCATGAAGATTTGATCATCTGAAATGAAACCTCATTTATAGAAGTGTAAAGATCAGATATGGGACTTCTCTCTCGCTTTATGCCTCCAGCATTCAAACATTGGATTCTTGCCGAACTTGGCGATGGTGAGGAAAAATTTACGCGCGTCTTCCACACCAGTGCGGACTGGATCGTGATCACCAGAATTAGCGATAGTAAAATCGTTGAAGCCAACGCTGGCTTCGAAACAATCAGCGGTTACAGTCGCGATGAAGTCATTGGACACCCAATCAAGGACTTTAACGTCTGGGCAGTTCCGGAACAACGTGTTGAACTAGTTCAAGAACTCATGGCCAAAGGTCACGCGCGCGACTATCTGGCAAAAATGAGAACAAAAGACGGCAGCATTCGTGACTGTCTGGTGAATTGCGCCTTAATCGCGCTCAAAGGCAATGTCAATTCTCACGCAGTCTGGATCGCACGTGATATTACTGATCAATTAATCGCCTCAGAACAATCCAGCGCTGCGTTCCGCCTCACGCCTGATTGCATGACGATATCGCGCCTGAAAGACGGTACCTATATCGAGGTCAATAGTGCATTTGAAAAAGCGATGGGAATGCATCGAAAAGATATTATTGGCAAAACGGCGCAGGATTTAAATGTATGGAATTCTGCTGACGACAGAAGTAAGTTAGTTTCACTATTAAGACAAAACGCAACGGTCATCGATTACCCTGCACAGATAAAATTAGGGCACAACAAGACCAGAGATATTCTGATTAACTGCACATTGTTTGAATCGCGCGGCGATGAACTGATGATAGCTGTGCTTCACGATGTGACTGAGTTACGCGCTGCAACAAAGGAAATCTTGAACCTGAATACCAATCTGGAACGTCGTGTTGAAGAACGAACCGCAGAATTGCAAGCCGCTAATCTCGATCTCAAGAGCGCACTTGAAACCCTGAACATAGCAAAAGATCAGTTGGTACAATCGGAGAAATTAGCCGCCTTAGGCTCATTGGTCGCAGGCGTTGCTCACGAGCTAAACACACCAATAGGCAACAGCTTAACGGTAGCAAGCACACAAGAAGAAATGCTAAACAGACTCGTCGAGCAAATCGATACGGGTCTAAAACGTTCGGACTTAAAGAAATTTGTCTCAGAAATTAGTATGGCTACCGATATTCTGACTCGCAATCTTATGCGTGCAGGTGATCTGGTCACCAGCTTCAAACATGTGGCCGTAGACCGGACCAGCTCAAAACGACGTAGATTTTCATTGGCAGAATTAACTTCAGAAATCTTACTGACAATGAATCCAACCTTGTCAAAGAAAAAATGCACCATACAGACGGAGGTCAACGACGCCATTATTCTCGATAGCTTCCCTGGCGCTCTGGGGCAAGTCCTGATCAACTTGATCAATAATGCAATTGTTCATGGCTTTGATTCAGACTACGCAGGCATGATCAGCATTTCGGCAAATTTTACCGAAGATCAACATGCCATAATTGAGGTACAGGACAACGGAAAAGGAATTCATCCCGACAATTTACGGCGAGTGTTTGAGCCTTTTTTTACAACACGCCTGGGTCAAGGTGGGTCAGGGATGGGGTTGCACATTGTACACAATCTGGTCACTGGATTACTTGGTGGAAAAATCAGCGTATTAAGCGACCAAGGGATCCATGGCACCACATTCAAATTAATCTTACCAATAGAAGCGCCGTATATTGACGCAGACAATGACACTAATCAGTTACCAAATGACACTCGTTCAAACATGTAAAAGAGGGAAATTCAGCATCCTATAAACCAACGTTGGTGATTGAAATATTATTCGTCAGAAATTAAGCTTACCTCTGGCACCGAGAATAACGCTTTCTGAATATGAAAAATCATTTCCTCAGTGCTTTGAGATTCAAAAAAATGCCCGCCAGACAGCGTATAAAGCTGACAGTCCCTACTCGTTTCAGCTTTCCACGCGCATAGTTTCCCCTCAGAAACCATCGGATCTGCCGGACCTCTAAAAGCAAGAATTGGCAGCGCCAGTAACCGTTTCTATCCAGCGGAGTATCAACGAAGACTGACCGGCCGTTGTAGCCTGAACGTGCCAATTCAGAAGAGTCGTAACCAGGATAGATTCTTTGGCTGCTTGATGCGTTCAATGCGATTGGATCTAAACTATTCAACGCCCCTTGCGCCGTCATGCCGTTGTAGGTACTGATATCACTATTCAAACCAGTGATGGAGTCGCCGCGATTGCTCGTCGCAGATCCACTCAAGCTCCCGTTCGCCAAGCTAGACCCCAGCGCATTGCCAAACGCATCCGTCGCTACTTGGGTAAGCTCTATATGCCCTCCACGCATGACGCTGCTGGTCAGGCCTGCTGCAAAACCACTGATGGTGCCACGTGCCACGTTACCACCAAATTGGTCTAAATCTCCAAAGCTTGAGCCTAACATATTGGTTGCTTGCGCACCAACACCTGCACCTACCGCTGAAGCGGCGACGTTTCTCCAATTGAAGCTGTTTTGGGTGCCTGCTGCGATGGCAACGCCTTGGGTCAGCGTGTTGGCAATCGCTGCACGCCCTGCAATGGCTGCAGCTTTATCAAAACCTTGCAAACCGCTTGTAGCAGGGCCAATACTTGCACCAAAACCTGCTGCCAGGCCTGACATGGCAACGTCTGTCCAGCTACCTTCTCATATATTTACGTAGAGCAATCAACCCCAGCAAAACCGAAAGAAACAAAAGGTCATAATGAAAAATCGCTGCTTTTTCCGAATTTATCTAAGCGTGACTCGAAGGAACGTGAAACGAAAATTGCAGAACTAGTAAGGAAATTCCACGAATCAACAACAAATCCAAATGATTTCAAATATTTTTTTAAGCTGGTTGAAAAATGTAAATTCACAGAATCTAAAGCCCTTAAGATTCTTGGAAAGAAAAATAGTTAAAACTGGTGCGACTACGAGGAGATTGAAATGAGAGGAATTTTCGAATGGTGGGCAATTGAGATTACTAGGCCGCTATTTGATTTCGAAAGAAAAATTGAGGGCTCTCCAAACCCGTCCAATCCTGTCCATCTAAAGCTATAGCAAGATGACATACTAAACGGCATACCGATAAACGCAGAAAAAGAAAAAGCCCCTGACGAATCAGGGGCTTAATCAGAATTACTGGCGGAGGCGGTGAGATTCGAACTCACGATACAGGTTTAAGCCCATATGCTTCCTTAGCAGGGAAGTGCCTTCGGCCACTCGGCCACGCCTCCACACTATTACAAACCTTGCCCTAGAGCTCGGTAGTAATCGAGATCAAGATAATAGCGGTTCAACTGCCTTTGGTCAACTATTGCGACCAACAAAAATAGTTTTTTTCAAACTACAGTAGCAATAAACCGCCAACTATCGATCTGATCGCGGTTACAAGTAAGGATTAAGAGTTTTCCAGACCAAATGCCTTATGCAATGCACGCACTGCAAGCTCCATGTATTTCTCGTCGATCAGAACGGAGATTTTGATTTCAGATGTAGAAATCATCTGAATATTGATACCCTCTTCCGACAAGGTGCGGAACATCTGGGATGCGATACCTACGTGGCTACGCATACCTACGCCAACCACGGAGACTTTCGACACTTTGGAATCGCCGACGATACTGGTTGCGCCGATGTGCGCTTTAACACTACCTTCGAGCACTTCCATCGCTTTTTGGTACTCGCCGCGTGGAACAGTGAAAGTGAAGTCGGTTTTTCCTTCTACCGACTGGTTTTGTATGATCATATCAACTTCGATATTTGCATCAGCAACCGGGCCGAGAATCTGGTAAGCAATACCTGGACGATCAGGCACGCCCAGAACGGTAATTTTGGCTTCATCACGGTTAAACGCGATGCCAGTGATGGTAGCTTGTTCCATGTGTGTATCTTCCTCAAACGAAATCAGTGTGCCGGATTTTGCTTCTTCTTCCAGCGGCATTAATGGGTCAGTCAAGGATGACAAAACCCTGGTAGGCATACGGTAGTTACCAGCAAATTCCACAGAGCGAATTTGCAAAACCTTGGAACCTAAGGATGCCATTTCCAGCATTTCTTCAAAGGTTACCGTGTTCAGACGACGTGCATCTGAGACCACGCGCGGATCGGTAGTGTAGACACCGTCAACGTCGGTGTAGATCAGGCACTCTTGCGCCTTTAATGCGGCCGCAACGGCCACAGCCGATGTATCGGAACCACCGCGCCCCAGTGTTGTAATATTGCCTTGCTCATCTACACCCTGAAAACCAGTAATGATGACAATCTTGCCCGCATCCAGATCAGCTTTTACTTTTGCATCATCAATCGATGCAATGCGTGCTTTGGTGTAAGAAGAGTCGGTCTTGATGGCAACTTGCCAGCCGGCATAAGACACAGCTTGCTTACCAATAGCCTGCAAGGCCATTGCCAGTAATCCAACGGAAACCTGTTCGCCTGTCGAGGCGATCATGTCGAGTTCACGTGGATCAGGTTGCGCCATAATTTCTTTAGCGAGACCGATGATACGATTTGTTTCGCCAGACATTGCCGAAGGCACCACAACTATCTGGTGACCGGCATCATGCCATTTGGCGACGCGCTTGGCGACGTTCTTGATGCGTTCTGTTGAACCCATCGAAGTACCGCCGTATTTGTGGACGATTAAAGCCATAGATATAGAAGACTAAGGGTGAGAAATGAGGTAAATCAACCTCTTACTGTACATGCTGCCCTGCAAAATAACAAGGAGCTTTTAGGCAAAATTTCTGAAGAATCCGTGGTATTGCTCAGAGTCAAAGCGAATTTTCCACAGAAAATGAGGCAAACAAATAAGAAAACTGAAAATCAACATGACAAAAAACATGCCTGACGGCAGCAATCCGCGCACATCAGCGTCCACAAGAAACAGATCTTGTACGTTGCGACGAGTGTAAAAACACATAAAAATCAGGGAGTATATTTAATTTATCGCCATATCTCATTGATATATAAGGGTAAAAAATTATACTCCCCCTCAGTACAAAATCCAGTTGCCAATATTTACTACTCAAAATCAATTTTGTGACAAATCGCTTATCACGATAAGGCGACTACAAAAAAACAAGAATCACTACATGACTTTTTCATATATCGATATAAATAATTAATTGCAGAAAAGTGGCAACCCTATTCTTTTTTTGCTGCAAACGCGTAAATCACTCGAGTCCAAGACCTACTTCAGGAACGAATCCCAAAAAAAATCAAAGCGACCTTAGAAATACCGCGGCCTGGGCACTGATAGCGGTTATTTATTCAAGTAAGAAAGATCCAATTTATCCCAACCCTCAAAACCAAGTTTTTGCATGGTTTCGATATTCTTCTCATAAATCATGCCAGCATCAGGAAACGCTTCTACCGCCCTATCGATACTTTCTTCACGCAACAAATGCATCACAGGATAAGGCGAACGATTAGTATAGTTTTCAATATCATCAATTTCTGTACCATCAAACTGGAAATCAGGATGGAAACTCGCCACCTGCAAAATACCATCCAGCTCCAACTCTTCCAGCAAACCATCAGCAACGTCGAGGAAGTCATTAAAATCCAAAAAATCTGTTAACACCTGAGGGTGAATCAATAACGTCGTATCAATCTTTTCCGAACTCGTTTCAGCCAACAATTCCAACTCGCTGTGCAATTGTTCCAGCAAAGCTTCTGGTGTCGTCGCTTCGCTGACCACATAGCGGATTTGCTTTTTTACTTGTACCGCTTTAGCAAACGGACAGAGATTGAGGCCGATAACCGCTTTTTCCAGCCATTCTTCAGTATGGGCAATGACAGTTTCTGGTGAAATAGGTGTGGACTGAGGCATGATCAATACGCTTTCAAAAAACTGCAGGACAAGACGTCGCAACACAGTGTAGAAAATAAAACGACAGTATGCCACCACCAATAAAAACAGCCCGTTTTTTTCGGGCTGTTTTTATTGATACTGACTAACTTTAGTAATGAAATATTTTAGATTTCTTCGTATAAAGGCAAAGTCAAAAATTCTGCAAAGTTTTCGGAAGTCGACATTTCTTCAAAAATGACGGCAGCTCTGTCATACGTTGGGCCATCACCCGCAACTTCTTTGACCTTCACCAATTCTTCAGGAATCATGGCGCGCACCATTTCCGCTGTCACGTTACGTCCATCTTCCAGATTACCTTTGGCAGAACGTATCCATTGCCATACTTGTGAACGACTAATTTCAGCAGTCGCTGCATCTTCCATCAAATTATGGATAGGTACGCAACCATTGCCGGCCAACCATGCGCCGAGATAATGAATACCGACGTTGATGTTGTAGCGCAAACCCGCTTCGGTGATTGGCGTTTCAGGCTGGAAATTCAACAAATCTTTCGCTGTCACTTCGATGTCAGGACGCTGTTTCGAAATTTGGTTAGGTGCATCACCCAACACCTTTTTGAATTCCGTCATCGCCAACTCGACCAGACCCGGATGAGCAACCCAACCTCCGTCGTAACCATCTGTTGCGTCACGTGCTTTATCATTACGCACGCCACCCATGGCGATCTCATTTTTCTCAGGATCGTTTTTGATCGGAATCAACGCAGCCATTCCACCAATTGCTGGCGCATTACGTTTGTGGCATGTTTTCAACAACAGCAAAGCATAAGAACGCATAAATGGCGCTGTCATCGTGACTTTAGCGCGATCAGCGAGGCAGAAGTCTTTATCGTTTTTGAATTTTTTAATGCAAGAGAAAATGTAATCCCAACGACCCGCATTCAGACCCGAGCTATGTTCACGCAGTTCATACAAGATCTCATCCATCTCAAATGCAGCGACGATAGTTTCGATCAAAACAGTTGCCTTGATCGTCCCTTGTGGAATGCCGATTTCATTTTGTGCCATCACAAAAATATCGTTCCACAAACGCGCTTCCAGATGTGATTCCATTTTTGGCAAATAGAAATATGGGCCAGCGCCGCGAGCCAATTGTTCTTTGGCATTGTGAAATAAGAATAAAGCAAAATCAAAAATACCGCCTGAAACTCGTTTGCCATCGACTAGCACGTGTTTTTCATCGAGATGCCAACCGCGTGGACGTACCACGAGAGTGGCGATTTTGTCGTTCAGTTTGTAGGACTTGCCATTTTGCTCCAGGCTGATCGTACGACGAACTGCATCGCGCATATTGATCTGACCGCTGATCTGATTATCCCAATTTGGTGTATTGGAATCCTCAAAGTCAGTCATATAACTATCTGCACCTGAATTAAACGCATTAATGACCATCTTGCGTTCAACCGGACCAGTGATTTCTACGCGACGGCATTCAAGTGCTTTAGGAATAGGGGCAATTTTCCAATCGCCTTCGCGGATATGCAAAGTTTCTGGCAAAAAGTCAGGCTGCTCACCAGCATCGAGGCGCTTTGCACGTTCGACACGTGCTGCCAGTAACTCTTGACGGCGCGGTTCAAATGCACGGCTCAGTTTCGCTACCAATGTCAACGCGTCAGGCGTCAAAATTTGCTCAAAACCTGGTTTGATTTCACCAGTAATTTGCATACCTGCAGGTAAGTTCAATTGCGTCATATCCATCTCCAAGCGAAAATTAAAAATAAGAATAAAAATGAAAACTAAATTCTAACTACGAAACTTTTCCACAAAATCAATCACATCAGTCAATGTGCTACCAATACCATGGGGCACCACACCCAGCTCTTCCAAAGGCGCACCTGCGCGGTTCACCCAAAAAGTGGTGTAACCAAACCAGGTGGCGCAACATACATCCCAACCATTACTCGATACGAATAAAATATCTTTAGCTGGCACACCAAACACGTCAGGTCCCAATTGATAGGCCTCAGGAGCTGTTTTATATTTGCGCACTACCTCTACCGACATCAAATGACTAAAAATACCCTGCATTCCGGCTGCATCGACCGCTGATTGCAACATCGGCGTCGTACCATTCGACAAAATAGATAATTTAAAACCGGAAGCGCGCAACGTTTTCAAGGCTGCCAAATTCTCGGGAAACGCCTCGAGGCGTGCATATTGCCCCATCAAACTATTTTGCGCATCCAGGCTTAAATTCAGACCCAGTTTTTTACAAACATAGACCAAAGCATCCTGGGTTACTTCCCAAAATGGCTTGTACATACTGCACATGGTACGCAATTGGGTATATTCAATCTGCTTACTGCGCCACATTTGCGCTACCTCAGTGCCACGCCCAGGAAAAAATTTTTCCGCAAGTTGAGCAATCGAATACACATCGAACAAAGTACCGTACGCATCAAAAGCAATCGCATGGATAGCCATGATTTTTTATCCCTCAATTTGGCAATGCAGACAATACAGACAATACGCTGTAGTGTATTCAATAAAAACCAACATAAATACTTAGTTTTATCACTTTATCTTTTACTTTTAGTTAAAAATAGACACACAATCAACCGTATAGACTATCAACATTAGCGACAATGAGCAGCAATTATTGATCAACTTACAAGTTCAGAGAAAAACATGGATCAATTCAAACAAATCAGCACCTTCGCTGAAGTGGCGAATCGCGGCAGCCTATCCGCTGCAGCCCGCGCAGAAGGTGTTGCGCCAGCGATGATCAGTCGTCGTCTTGACGCACTGGAAGCGAGATTAGGGGTCAAACTCATACAAAGAACGACGCGAAAAATTGCCCTCACTAATGAAGGCGCTGCATTTTTAGATGATTGCATGCGAATACTGGCCGATCTGGAAGAAGCCGAATCCTCGGTCTCTGAGCGTAGTGCGCATGCGAGCGGCACGCTGACAGTTTCAGCACCGGCAGGCTTTGGAAGACAACACGTCGCGCCCTTAATTCCTTCATTTCTGACCGAACATGCAGATCTGAAATTGACCCTGAGTTTGAATGACCGGGTGGTTGACCTCATCGGAGAGGGCATTGACGTTGCCATCCGCATCGCGTCGCTGACTGATTCGAATTTAATTGGCGTTAAATTAGCTGATAACAAGCGCGTGGTGGTCGCAGCACCGAACTACCTTAAGCGCTATGGCGCACCAAAAAGCATCGATGAATTAAGCGACCACAACTGCTTAGCCTTTAGTAGTGACGGCAGCCAACGAGGCTGGACCTTCCGCCAACATGGCAAAAACGTGACCATCAAAGTCGATGGCAATATGGTCTGCAATGACGGCGAAGTCTTACACGACTGGGCGATGGCAGGCAAAGGACTGGCGTGGCGCTCGATGTGGGAAGTTGGCTCTGAAATTGAATCGGGAAAACTCATCACCGTGCTGGACGAATATACCGCACCAGGCAATGATATTTATGCCATTTTTGCGCAACGACGACATCTTCCTTTGCGGATTCGTGCGTTCATTGACTTCTTACGTCAAGCGTATAGCAACCCTTACTATTGGAAGAAAAAATAGTCGTTTGAACTTCCTATCCATAAAAAAACGGGCCGCAGCCCGTTCTTTTGTTCGGTCTATAGCTCTGTATAGCTCTACTCAGAACTCCTCCCAATCACCATCACCGCTGGATTTCATTGGTTTTACTTCACGCGGTTTAGTCTTCGGTGCTTCTGATCTGGCAATCGCCGTTACTGGTTTCGCTACGGATTTAGACTGACTCGCCACGTGCTTGATCACTGGTGCTGGCGTCGAATTCACTTGACGCACATGAGTTTCACTCGCCTGCACTTTAAAAATTCCCACGGCGTGATTCAAATTATTTGCCTGTTCACGCATGCTACCTGCGGCAGCGGCGGCCTCTTCGACCAAAGCCGCATTCTGCTGTGTGGCTTCATCCATCTTGGTGATTGCCTGATTGACCTGTTGAATACCATCACTTTGCTCAGCGCTGGCAGCCGTAATTTCAGCCATGATATCGGCAACACTTTTAATGGATACCACGATTTCATCCATGGTTTTACCAGCATCATCCACCAGACGCGAGCCTTCTTCTACCTTATCTACCGAGTTACTGATCAGCTCTTTAATTTCCTTGGCTGCACCAGCTGATCGTTGAGCAAGATTGCGAACTTCACTTGCAACCACTGCAAAACCGCGACCTTGCTCGCCCGCGCGGGCAGCCTCGACCGCAGCGTTTAACGCCAGAATATTGGTCTGAAATGCAATGCTATCGATGACGCCGATGATATCGACAATTTTTCTGGAGCTTTCTTTAATCGAAGACATGGTATGCACAACATCACCAACCACCCGGCCACCTTTGCTTGCGACATCGGACGCTGTCAACGCCAAAGTATTCGCCTGCCGCGCATTATCTGCATTTTGCTGCACGGTTGATGTCAATTCTTCCATAGAGGATGCGGTCTCTTCGAGGCTAGCTGCCTGAGCCTCAGTACGGGAGGATAAATCCATATTACCAGCGGCGATCTCTTCTGCTGAAATAGCAATAGAACCACTACTTTGACGCACCATCGTCACAGTTTGCACCAGACTCTGGCGCATATTTTCCAAGCCAGAGACCAACTGCCCCATTTCATCATTAGACTCAGGTTTCAATTGATTTGTCAGATCGCCATCACCAATGGCAGTAAATTGAACCAATGCCTGCTGCAAAGGATGAGAAATGGCACGCAACAAGAAATGTGCGGATATAAAAACCGCCGTCAAGCCTGCGATGACGCCTAAAATATCAACCCACATAAAAATCGTGAAGTCGCTTTGGCTTTTTTTTAGTAAGTCTGCTGAACTTGCAAACTGATGCTCGGCAAGCTCGCCAATTTTTGCCGAGTAAATAGAAAATTTAACCGGAACAACCTCAGTATTAATCCGATCAGCTTCTTCTTTATTACCCGCCTTAATTGCCGCCAACATAGGTTGGTGAGCTTCTTTTAAATAGGTATCACGAAGTGAAATAAGATCCGTTGCTAATTTTTTTTCTGCCTCATCCTGCGGCAAAGCAAGATATTTTTTAAAACTTTCATCAGACTTAACAACGAACTCTTCCGACTTACTTATCGTTGTCGATACATCTGTAGCATCTGGATGGGCAATCGCCCTATCAAGTGCGGTTCTGGAACTCAATAGCCAGACCCTGGATTGCTCTAAACTATCGACCGAAGGTAACTGATTTGTGAATAGCTCCTGGATGACTGCATTACTATTACGTACACCGTAAATACCCATCAAGCCACCAATAGTCAGCATGATAGCCATAAAGGTCATGGTACCAATCAACCTCAGCCTGATCGTTAAATTCATCATCACTACCCTCTCAATCAGTTTTTCTCAAATACGCCAGCGTACAAATATCAAAAAAATTGGTATTGATCAGAAACAAGAATAAGTAAAAAATGTTTCAGCAAGGCATCATCTTCACTATTCAAGATTTCATCCATGTGCTACGCAGTATAAAGTTGTTTTATTAAAAAGTGCGAGACACATTTACAACGACCAAAAAAAATCCCCGACAAATCGGGGATTTCTTATTGCAAGGCTGTTATATCAGCCCATCAACTCTCTAATTACAGAGGAGCGATGTTGGAAGCTTGCTTACCTTTAGGGCCTGTCGTTACTTCGAAAGAAACGCGTTGGTTTTCTTTCAAAGATTTGAAGCCGGAAGATACGATTGCGGAGAAGTGAGCGAACAAATCTTCGCCGCCTTCATCAGGAGTAATGAAACCAAAACCTTTAGAATCATTGAACCACTTAACAATACCTGTTGCCATTACTATTTCCTATTTCAGTTAATTTGGGCATTTGCCCGATAGATCGTTTCAACCAAGTAAGAAATGACAGACTGATACTGCACTACCACTTTGAATCTCAACGACTAGTTGATTATACGCACAATCTGCAAGAGAAAGTAAATAAAAAATGAAGATATCTACAAATATATTCAACTTTTAGCGCAACTTGTCCAATTTCAGCCAAATTGGCGACCTCATCTGCATCAAATCGATACTAAATGTTAGCTATAAGGCATTTCCATGAGCGCATCCAAAGGTGCGCACAGCCAAGCGGTATCTTACTTAAGTACGTCCGTGCAACATAAATGCAGCAGCACCGGTTGCAATACGCTCGTTTTTTTCATTTCGCAAATCCATCAAGACATTCGCGACACGCTTACCCAATCGCGTCACTTCTGCATTGGCTGTAAAACTCGCCCCCTTCCCTGGTTGCAGATAATCAATTCTTAAATCGATCGTGCTCATCAGGCCAAATTCTCTTAGTTGAGAAAAGACATCTTCTTTAGGATGTAACGCTGCCATTTTTAACAGAATCGCGATGCCAGCAACGCTATCGAGCACTGAGGCAATCACTCCGCCATGCAACATGCCTTGCGCAAAATTACCAAGTAATTCTTCACGCATATCAAACTGGAGTCGAGGACGATCCGGATCAAGACTGGCAACCTTTACGCCCAACAAGTGACAAAATGGGATTTTTTCTTCTAACACCTGCGTCAGCAAAGTTTGAAATTCTGGATTGTTCACCATCTCTTGTTTCATTCGTTGACCATTTAAAAAATTTCTATCGTGGATGAATGCCAATAAGGTCGGGGATTAGAAAGGACACGCTTGGCAAGACGATAAACTGTACCCGAAATAAACAAAAGAAAAAGACACTGCGACAACATCTGGACGAAAACCTCTAGACCGGCACTACATTTCAGGACTTACGGACAAAGCTTCAATCGCGAAAAATTAACAATATGAGTAGCAATTTCTCACAAACCCAACATATAGAAGACTGAGTTGGCGTTATGATACGGCACCCACATTTTCTCGCGTGTACGAGTATGCAAATTCCTTTATCAAAAGCAATCTTCAATTTTGCCATCAAGAATTTTCTCTTATTTGGAGCCTTGAGTGTTGCAGGCCTACAAAGTACGGCACAGGCCGCGCCACTTCTGCGCTGTTACGCCACATATGCGGGAGAGACACAGATTATCGAAGCGCACCCCTCCGACAATCCCTATCAAATTGAACCAGTTGATATCGGTGGCCGCTTTAAATTAAAGATGGAAATGAACGGCGAGCAGAATGCCATTAACTACATCAAAATTTACGCTTACTTTCAAACCTCGCACGGCGACGTCCCCATCCACGAAGCAAGTTATTACCCGCCTTTTCAACGACGCAACGAAGAATCTGTCTTAACACCATTCAATCGCCTATATGCAGGGCCACTAGAGCGCGAGCTACAATATCATTGCACTTTGCAGGACAAATAATATGAAACTTACCTCAACACTGCAACAAACCGCACGACTACTGGTCATCGTTTCAAGTTTTATTGTCACAAGCAACACAACCCTCGCCATCAGCGCCGAAACACCAAAACCTACAGTCAGCATGTTATTCGCTGGAGACATTGTTCTAGACGGAGTGCCAGCGCAGTGGATCGCAGAAAAAAAAGATCCTCTAGAGGCTTATTCTGCCATCTTAGCGAGCACTGATATCCGTATTGGCAATTTGGAGTGTGTAGTTGCAACAACGGGTGACAAAGCGGAGAAAATTTTTACTTTTCGCGGCAATCCCATCGCCCTACCAACGATTCATCAGCATTTTGATGCCGTGTCACTCGCCAACAATCATTCAGGAGACTTTGGTCGCGCCGCTTTCACAGAAATGTTAGGGCATTTAGAACAACAAAAATTCTCCTATTTTGGCGGTGGCAGAAATTTAAAAGCAGCGCATAAGCCACTGATACTTGAACGCAAAGGAATCAGGATCGCCCTATTAGGTTACGACGAATTCATGCCGCGCAGTTTTGAAGCAACAGCAACGGAAGCTGGCGTCGCCTGGAGTGAAGACGATGAACAGGTGGTCCGCGATATTAAAAATGCCCGCCTCACCTACCATGCCGACGTAGTTATTCCATTCATGCATTGGGGCTGGGAAAATGAACCATTATCCGGAGAGCGGCAACACCAGCTTGCTCATCTCATGATTGATGCGGGCGCCGACGCAGTGATAGGCGGACATCCGCATGTAACTCAGGATACCGAACAATATAAAGGCAAACCTATCATATACAGCATTGGTAACTTCATGATCGATTCGCTTGATAATGAACCACAAACCCGTGGTTGGATAGTGAGGCTAGAGGTGAGCACTTCGGGCGTTAATGCATGGGATACACGCCTGGCAAGACTCAACGATGACGGGATTCCCTACCCCGACAAAGAGGCTATGACGCCATGCTGGCATGGCAAGGGTGAGGCAATACAACAGTGTAGCAATGCGGAAACACGATTTATTCCGCATTAATCGACATTAATCCGCATCCAACTCATTAATGGCAAGCGGCGCCTGAATGACCAGGTGTCCGTTCGCTTCCGCTACACAAGGCAAAATCCAGGTTTCTGCTTTCTCTTCCGCACTTAAGCCCGGCCATTCAATACGATATTGAATCGTTCCCTCAAGCAACTTACACATACAAGCGCGGCAGACACCGTTTCGGCACGAGCTCGGTAAGCGTATGCCTGCGTTCAACGCAGCCTCTAATATAGTTTGCCCCGAAGGAATCTGGCAGGACCACCTTTGCGGCAGCACAAGTAATTCCTTAGCATTATTACTTTGTTCCATGAGTTTCAAAGCATCCCTTGTTATTCCATCCGAATTTTACTAAATTGAGGTGCGCCTCCGGATTATTCTCAAAGTCAGGGCGCAAGTAACATTTCAGGAGTTCAACATGAATCATGTTAGCAGCACTGTGATACAAGCACAGCCACACTTCTCCAGCGAACGCAGAAATCAACGCGCACCAGAATTCACCCTGCTAGAAGTAGACCCCAGAGATGTGGTCGATGGAGCCATTGTAGACGGCGGATTTTATGCTGAAGATGTGCAATCGGTAGGCAAGATGCGCGAACATTGCCCTTACTGTATCACGGTACAATTGCAATTGGTCTTACGTTACAAACACGTCAAACGTTCGCATTTATTCTGCAATTCATGCACCCGTTGCTTTGATGCACTATACCCGGATGGCACCTCTGCATTGATTGTTGGCGCGATGTCGCTGGTTTAGCATTTTCCAATAAAAAACCGCAGCATCGATAGATTTCTGCGGTTTTTTTCCGGCTTTAGAATTCAGATTTGAATTCTGGCTTGAAGTAACAAGTTCTTAGACTACTGTTTGCAAGCGCATTGCAACGCCCATATCGCCAGCAACTTTCAACTTGCCCATCATAAATCCATTCATAGGGTTCAATTCACCCTTCAACAAAGCTGCCAAGTTTTCCAAAGAAATGGTAATTGTGCAGGAAGCTTCTTTATTTTCATTGGATACCGTGTTTGGCGTCGCTGTCGCATCGACAAAAACCACGCCATCACTACCACAATCAAATTTCAGGGTGGCATTCAAACCGCTATCATCACCAACTTTAGTGCGAATTGTCTCTGTGCATGTTTGCAAATCCATGTCTACTCCTTCTATCCAAGTTTAAAAACCCAAGCAATGTAGCACGTCTCGGTTTCGAGGAACAATACTAGACGCCTAGGATTGAAAATAAATTACCAATTAAACTGAGCTCAACTTACTTCAGAATACAGGTCAATAACCAGTAATGTTCGTTCCGCACGACCCTGATATCTCTGACCAATGGACCGAATTTTTTACGCAAAGCACTATCAGTCGGGAAATTTTTGACGATCAAAACCCGTTCACCATCGGCGCGTATGCGAAACTGAAAGGTATTTCCTTCTGCATCTGTACGGGCAATAGGGGTACTGCTACCTTCAATATAATTATTATCCATCAATACCAACAAACTACCCTTACCCGCCCCCTTACTTAACTTTACCAACAGGGCGGCTTGTTCTTCGCGCTTCACATGTGACCAAAAGAATCCTGCAAAGCAAGCTGAATATTGCCCCTCTTTGGCATCTGGCAAATCATAAATGTTTGCCAGTGCAAATTCAGGTTTGACATCCGGATAGTTTTTAGCTTGCGCCAAGTCAAGCATAGGTTGATTGATGTCTGTCGCGTACACCGATTGCGCATGAGGCGCAAATTTCTCGGTCCAGTAACCAGTACCACAAGCGACTTCCAGCACCTGATGATTTTTCAGTAATTCGCAGACGCGTTGCTGCATCTCTTGCAAATCTGCCTGACGTTCTGGTCGTTGATACACTTGCTCCAGGGTTTGCGCGCGTTGAGCATAATATTCGCGCATCGTTTCTTCAGTCATTTTCTTCATCTAATAAAAAGTTAATCAATTCGACAAATCCGGCACCACACGCTTGTTCGGTAACATAGAGCGGATGTGCATCAAATCTGTCCAGGTATTTTTTCACGTTGGCCACGCCCACCGACCATGGATAATGGGCAAACATACTTGCATCGTTTGGCGAGTCGCCAACAAACACACAGCATTCACGCGCGTGATGATCTGCAATATCAAACACTTCTGCCAACAATTTCTGCGCCATGGTCTGCTTAGAAAAATGCATAACAGATGCATGCGCATGGATACTACTGGTCGTTGCATACAAACCATGCTCTCGTATGAAGTCCGCAATTTCTGCCGTTCTGGCTAATGGTAAAGGCATTATTTCTTCACCTATATCAAACGCCAGGTCACCGATGCGCTGAGGTGCATCAGATGCAACCTTCACCTCTGGAAAACGCGCTTGCAATATCACCGCAAATTGCTCCAACTGTTGACGATGTTGCTGACGTAGTTCTGCTTCCGCATAAAACATTGCTTGCTGTTTGCCTGCTTCATCAAGCCAGAATGCGCTCGCCCCATTCTCGGCAATTACCGCATCAAAATTACACAAACGCAGTAAGGGTAAAGTCCAGTAAGTCGGTCTGCCGGTCACGGCAATCCGCAACCAACCAGCCTGCTTGGCTCTATCCAACACTTGCAGCGTTGCTGCGCTCAGCTTACCTGCTGTTGTCAACGTATCGTCAATATCGGTTAGGATGACTTTCAGTCGGCGACGCTCAGTCCGCGGCCAATCACGCAAACGCTGCATGCTCATAAATCGTAATTATCTTTGTTACCTTGCAAAGCACTATCAACCATCTTGCGATTCAGAGTAGGATTCAAGAGCTCAATAAAGGTGTAAATGTAACTTCGTAAATATGCCCCTTGTTTAATCGCAACGCGCGACACATTCATACCAAATAAATGTCCGACCGGAATAGCGCGCAGATTCTTATCACGCTCAGAATCAAAAGCCATGCCAGCAATAATCCCTATTCCCATACCCAATTCAACATAAGTCTTGATCACATCGGCATCGATCGCTTCCAACAAAATATCTGGTTTCAAATTACGGACCTGAAACGCATGATCAATTTTACTTCTCCCGGCAAAAGCCGCGTCATACGTCACCAATGGATAGTGGGCAATTTCTTCCAGTGTGATATTTTTCAACTTCAACAAAGGATGATCTACAGGTACTACAACCACATGCTCCCACTGATAACAAGGGAGTGAAATCAAACCATCAAAGCCGGAAATTGATTCAGTCGCAATCACCAGATCCGCCTGATCGCGCATTACCATTTCAGCGATTTGTTTAGGATTTCCTTGCAACAGAGACAGTCGCACCTTGGGGTACTTCAGCATAAACGCCTGTACCACCTTAGGCAAGGCATAGCGCGCCTGGGTGTGCGTCGTAGCAATGGTAAAACTACCGCTATCTTGCGCCGCATATTCTTTACCAATGCGTTTTAAACCATCAATTTCCTGCATAATCAGTTCAACCGACTTCAAAACGGCACGCCCAGGTTCGGTCAGCCCACGGATACGCTTGCCGTGTCGGGTGAAAATATCGACCCCTAATTCCTCCTCCAACTCAATAATTGCCTTAGAAACACCAGGTTGTGAAGTAAATAAAGCTTTTGCGGCCTCAGTCAGATTAAAATTCTGCCTGACTGCTTCCCGGACAAAGCGTAATTGATGTAGGTTCATAGGTAGCGAGAGTAAATTGGCTTATACCATTAAACTTCGGTAAAGCTTAGTTGATATACATATAGCAGTATATAGAGACCACGACAAGAATTCTATGCTCAATCACAAATACCGTCACATGAAAAGCAGTTTTTTCAAGATTTTGACTATTTTCATACTATTTTCATATGCATTTATCGCAAAATCAGAAACACTGAACCCACCGCAAACGCAAACCAAACCACTCAAGGTCTGCGTCGTCCTCTCTGGCGGCGGTGCACGCGGCTTTGCCCACATTGGAGTACTAAAACAACTCGAAGCCATGCACATTCCCATTGATTGTATCGCTGGCACAAGCATGGGCGCGGTTATTGGTGGTTTATATGCCTCTGGTCTTTCAGCCTCTGACATCGAGCAAAAATTGCAGAATCTAAAACTCAACGATATCGCGCTTGATCGGGTCGAGCGTCGAGCGCTTCCCCAATCAGTCAGAGAGGACGATGATCGGTACCCACTAGGCGCCACTTTAGGCTTGAGTGAAAATGGCGTACGGCTCCCAGCCGGCGTCGTTCAAGCGAGCCAATTTCAAGAATTAATTCAAAATTGGACCGCCCATTTACCTTCGGACATCAATTTTGATCAATTGCCAATTCCATTTCGCGCAGTAGCAACTGACCTCGAGACAGGTGAAATGGTGGTCTTCAACAAAGGCTCGATACATAAAGCAATACGTGCCAGCATGGCCGCGCCCGGCGTATTCGCGCCAACAGAGATAGACGGACGCCTGCTGTCCGATGGTGGACTGGTACGCAATCTGCCTGTCGATATCGCTCGCAGTATGGGGGCAGACGTCGTTATTGCAGTCAATATTGGAACACCTTTACTTCCGAGAGATAAGCTACAAACTTTATTCAACGTCAGTCAGCAAATGGTTAACATCTTGACTGAACAAAATGTACAG
Organism: Cognatundibacterium jejuense; assembly: GCF_014284255.1. Taxonomy (GTDB): domain Bacteria; phylum Pseudomonadota; class Gammaproteobacteria; order Burkholderiales; family Burkholderiaceae_D; genus Undibacterium; species Undibacterium jejuense. Next base: position 127,652 of record NZ_JACOFV010000001.1, on the reverse strand, counting down.
GCACAAAAAGCCTTACTCCAGCGGCAGGATATTCTGATTGAACCGGATCTGGGCAACATCGGCTTTATGGACTTTGGTCGCTCCGAAGAAGCCACATTGATTGGTGAGAAGGCTGCAGAAAAAATGCGGACACAATTGCAAGCTCTATCCTTACCGACCGCGGTATTTGTCAGCGCGCAACATATGCGTACCCATCCGCAATTACCGCCGATAACAATAGGCTTTGTCGATATAGATAACAATAGTCAAATTCCATCAGTTGATATCCGACGACAATTAGGAATACCAATCGGCAGCATCTACAACGCTGATGAGATTAATCGAAAGCTGGCCATTTTAAATAACGCCCGCGAATTTGATAGCATCAGCCATGAGCTAGTACAACGCGACAATGAATATGGGGTGCGAGTGGACGCGCGAGGCCGTAATTGGGGCCCGCATTTTTTGCGTTTCGGCCTAAATCTATCCAGTGGCTTCGATGGTGCCGGAGGATTTCGCTTGCAAGTCGGTCATCGACGCCCATGGCTAAACGAGAGCGGACTAGAATGGCGAACAGATGCCACTTTTGGAAATGAAACCAGATTACATACCGAATTGCGGCAACCGCTGTTTGAGCGCGAGGGTATGTTTATCTCGCCATATATCGAATTTAACGACACGACGGTTAATCAATACGTGGACAATACGCGCGTAGCCGAATACGATTTACGCTCCGAAAAAGCCGGTACAGACATAGCATTCAGACTTGGCGATGAAAGTAAATTAGGAGAGGCTCGAATAGGCATTAACTATAATCGGTACAACATACATCCCAAATTAGGTGGCTTCCTGCTCAATTCCGATAATTCCCTGACGAACATCAATTTGCCATCTGGTAGCTTGCAACAATTAGGTATCAAAACATCGATTGTCATTGACCAATTGAGTGACCCTAGCTTTCCAAGGGATGGCTACAAAGTCGCTGGCAATGTGTTTTTTGGCTTAAATAAGAGTGACCACAATTATCAGGAAACATCGTTCACAACGGAGTGGGCGAAAAGTTTCGGTAGCCACAGTGTTAATTTAAAATTGAGCGCCGCCGGCCTATTTCAGTCAAGCACCGCGTTGCAAGGCATAGGCTCAACCTTAGGCGGGTTCCAAAAACTATCGGCTTATCAACAGGATCAGTTCAGTGGAAACTACATGCTTTACGGTAGTGCCACTTATTTATTGCGTGCAGTGAATTTTGAAATGGCGGGCCAAAGTCTCTTCCTGGGATCATCATTCGAAGCTGGCAATGTCTGGGATACAGGCAAAGATATCTCGATTCCTTCTTTACGAAAAAGTCTGAGTCTGTTTGCTGGATTTAATAGCTTTATGGGACCGATTTACTTGGGTTTTGCAGTGGGTCAAGGTGGCGCGAAAAGTGTGTTTTTCCAGATGGGCCGACAATAACCAGCTTGTGTACCTTGGTGGCTAAGCTATCACATGTCAGATAGCTTAGCCACCGCTCAAATACACAAACTTTCCATTCTGTATCCGCGCCATCACTCGCGAACGCTGATCAAGCCCCACATGATCTGTCGCAGACATGCTCACAACACCTTGCGGGATAACAAAATCATGCGTGTTTTCAATCATATTCCTTAATGCAATCCTAAATTCTTTCGTACCTGGGCGCGCCAACTTAATGGCATCAGGGATTGCCCGTGCCATCAGCATGTAGGCACCCCAAGCGTCAGCAGCAAACTGATTCAGACTGTTCACACTATGTTCATTCGCATAAGCAGCCTGGAATTGGCTCGAAAAATCCAGCGCTACTTTCTTTACTTGATTACTTGCTGGTAATTGCGACGCAACAACCGCTGGCCCGGTTGGGAATAAGGTTCCTTCAACATCCTTACCACCAAGGTTCAAAAATTCCTGACTCGCAATACCGTGCGTCTGATAAATCTGTCCTGAGTAACCGCGCTCTTTCAAGGTCTTTTGCGGCAAGACTGCTGGCGTACCCGATCCGGCAATTAAAACGGCATCCGGCTTACTTGTCATAATTTTTAAAATCTGCGCAGTTACACTGGCATCTGTTCTTGCATAACGCTCATTGGCAACAATACTGATTTTTCTTAGCTCCGAAAATTTAGAAAATTCATTCGCCCAACTCTCGCCATACGCATCAGCGAAACCAATAAAAGCAATACGCTTATAACCTCGCTCTGCCATATTTTGCGTTAGTAATGATGCCATATGACTATCGTTTTGCTGCATTTTGAAAACCCATTTTCGTTTCTCGTCCATGGGAGAAACGATAGAAGCAGCAGCCGCCAAGGTAATCATAGGTGTAGAACTTTCAGCCAGACTGTCAAGCATTGCCAAAGACGCAGAAGTCAAATTAGGACCAACAATGATATCGACCTTATTTTCATTGATCAGCTTGTGCGCATTGCGAACTGCATTTCCGGGATCGCTGGCATCATCCAGAATGATGTACTCAAGCTTCTGGCCGGCAATTTCTTTAGGCCAAAGTAAGACTGCTTTTTTTGATGAGGAACCAATGGAAGCCGCCGCGCCTGTCATGGACAAGTCAACACCGACCTTAATTTGCGCCAACACGGATGTACTGACGAAAACTAGCGGCAAAAAAACAACCTGACGAGACACCTTAAGCATGTAAGCGGCTCCGGAAAAAAGCATTTTTACGGCGACTTAATTCGCAAATACGTCGGACAATTCATTAATCATGATCGCAAATACTAAAGCGACGTTCGTGCCGCTAAAGCCAAGCGGCAACGAAGTTATGGTTTAATTAATTTACGGAGTCGGTCTCAACAACACTCTGTTCAATCGCGCCAAAAATCGATTTGCCATTTTTATCGAGCATCTCAATTTTGATCGTATCACCAAAGCGCATGAACGGCGTTACCGGCTCACCCGTCGCGATCATTTCCAGAGCACGTTTTTCAGCAATGCAACTAAAACCTTTGCTCGCATCCTTGTTGGACACGGTGCCAGAGCCGATAATGGTACCAGCGCGCGCGTTGCGAGTTTTGCATAAATGCGTAATCAACTGCGGAAATGAAAACACCATATCAACACCGGCATTTGGCTGCCCAACCAGATTGCCGTTCCAAGTCGAGCGCAGTGGCAAATGAACTTTACCGTCTTTCCAAAACTCGCCTAACTCGTCCGGCGTTACCGCCACGGGCGAAAAGCTGGAAGCGGGTTTCGATTGGAAGAAGCCAAATCCCTTTGCCAATTCTGACGGAATCAAATTTCTCAGCGAAACATCGTTGACCAACATCAGCAAACGAATATGTTCACCGGCATACTGCACTTTCTCTCCCATTGGGATATCACCAGTAATAACAGCGATTTCACTTTCAAAATCAATACCCCACTCCTCAGACGCCAACACAATGTCGTCACAGGGACCAATAAAATCGTCACTACCGCCCTGATACATCAAGGGATCATGCCAAAAACTCTCGGGCATTTCAGCATTGCGTGCCTTTCGCACCAACTCTACGTGATTCACATAGGATGAACCATCTGCCCATTGATATGCCCTTGGCAAAGGTGCCATACATTTTTCAGCGACAAAATCAAAGCTATTGACCGCACGGCCAGCATTCAGACGCGTATATAATTCATCCAATTGAGGAGCAATAAAGTTCCAGTCATCTAAGGCGCGCTGCAAGCTTGGCGCAATACCATTGGCAATACATGCGGTCTTCAAGTCACGGGAGACCACGATCAACTGACCATCACGTGAGCCATCTTTTAAAGTTGCAAGCTTCATACATTTCCTTATTTTTCGAGAGCTTGATGATTTTACATGAACAGAAGTTTGAATTTCACTGTAAAGTTTGATGCTGATACTTCGACTATGGATTCATTACCTAATTTGTTGCTTGCATTTGAGATATAAGCAACAGATTCAACAGAATCAACGGATTTAACATCTACGACAGAAGGCAAATTACTATGAATTTCAACAATCTCAACATAGGCAAACGACTTAGCATAGGGTTTAGTCTTACCTTAATCATTATGCTCATCATGGTAATCGTCAGCATTGTCCGGCTCAATGAAATTTCGCGGCGCAGCCAAGAAATTTTAGACAATAACGCGGTCAGTGTTGCCAGTGGGCTAGAAATTGCCTCTCTGATACAGGAAAATGGGAGCCGCACCCTTGAGATGATCTTAACTTCGGATCAAAACGGCCGCACAAAACTATATACAGCGATTGATACCAACAAAAAGAAAATCAATGAACTTCTCGAAACAATCGGCCAATTAGCGCAGACCGACGAAGAGAAAAAATCCCTGGAAAAGCTCAAAACCTCAATGGCAGGCTTTGTCACAGCATTTAGCAAAACGGCTGACCTCATCGAATTAGATCAAAAAGATGATGCGACAGCAATGATGCAAAGCACGACTTTCCCAGCTTTAAGGCAAGCATTAAACGACATTGCCCATCTGTGCGATATCCAAAAAGCTGCCATGACAGAAAATGGCAATCAGATTAAGAGCAATATCAGCTTTTCACGCAACCTGATGTTAATTTTAGGTTTGGCTGCCTTGGCAATCAGCAGTGCATTTGCAGTTTGGATTGCTCGCTCAATCACACGCCCTCTGGACGCTGCAGTATCTGTTGCAAAAAAAGTGGCAGACGGCGACCTGACAGGAAAAATTCAAGTCAACTCATCTGACGAAACCGGACAGCTGCTTAGCGCCCTGGCAGATATGAATAATAATCTGGTCATGACTATCAGCCAGGTACACAGAAGTACTGAAATGATTTCCACTGCATCCGGAGAAATTGCTGCCGGTAACGCAGATCTCTCTTCCAGAACAGAAAATCAAGCCAGCTCTCTCGAAGAAACCGCTTCCTCTATGGAAGAACTGACCTCCACTGTCAAACAAAATGCAGATAATGCAAAAACTGCTAATCAGCTTGCGATCTCTGCATCCGACGTAGCAATCAAAGGCGGCAGCATAGTAGGCCAGGTAGTAACGACGATGGGCTCAATTAAAGATAGCTCGGGAAAAATCGTTGATATCATCGGCGTTATTGACAGCATTGCATTCCAGACTAATATTCTGGCCTTGAACGCCGCCGTAGAAGCCGCCCGTGCTGGGGAGCAAGGACGTGGCTTTGCGGTCGTTGCTACCGAAGTGCGCAATCTGGCTCAACGCAGCGCCAGCGCAGCAAAAGAAATTAAAGGTTTGATTGATGATTCTGTCGAAAAAGTGAATTTTGGTAATGAATTGGTCGGTCAGGCGGGCGTTACGATGGAAGAAATTGTGACATCGATTAAACATGTTGCCGATATCATGAGTGAAATAACGGCGGCAAGCCAGGAGCAAAGCGCAGGTATTGAACAAGTCAATCTTGCCATTGCCGAGATGGATGAGATGACACAACAAAATGCGGCCCTCGTTGAACAAGCTGCTGCCGCCGCTGAAAGCATGCAAGAACAAGCCGGCGCTCTGGCTCAGGCAGTCAGCATCTTTAAGCTCACCAATATATTGCAAACGCCAGCAAATCGTCCAGATAACAACACCGGAACACTAACAAAAAAAGCACCCGCTAAATCGGTGAATCATAAAAAGGCTGCCAGCACCCCGCAATTAAGCAACAAATCGAATGTCAAACAAGCTGCACCTGAAGGCAATGATTGGGAAGAGTTTTAATTTTTCGTTAAAAACTAACCTCAACGCCCCCCTCTTTCACTACACATCGGCACAGTGCGATCACTGCACTGTGCCGATGTGTAGTGCCACACGTCACGACGCCATCCATTTTTAATCCGTCTCGCGTAAAATAGCGCCACACTTTTTGCCGCGACATGGCACCATCTTATTTTACGGAACAAGCAATGAGCAAAACTGGCCGTCTTCGCCCTGTAATTACACTCTTTAATCCACTAGTATTAAGCTTAATACTGAACGCGGGTGTACAGTTGGAGGCTTATGCAACATCAGAATTATCCAACAAAGCGAGCTCACATACCGTTTCGCAGGCAAACAGCCAGGAATTACTCAAACTGGCCGCCTACTATTACGACCAGCAATCCGAATTTGAGCCTATTTCGTCTACCTACAATGGCGATAATCGTTACGATGACCGCCTACCACAAACATTGAATCCAGCGGTTAAAGCCAAACACACCTTTGTTTTGCGACATATCGCAAAACAATTAAGCCAGATCAATTACGGAAGTTTGAGCGCTAATGACAAAGTAACCTACGATTGTCTTAAGCATGAAGTCGAAGGTGCCATCGAGATGGCAAAGTTTGACGACATACTGATGCCTATCAATCAAATGGATAGTATTCCTTTAACACTGGCACAGTTTGCCAGTGGACAAAGTGCGCAGTCACTCAACACCGTAGCCAACTATGAAGCATATTTAAATCGCCTGAAACAACTATCTGCGTGGCTAAAACAAGCAACGATCAACATGCGTGTTGGTATGCGTCGCGGGATTGTTTTACCAAAAGCGTTGGTGATTTCAACACTTCCACAATACAAACAACTACTGGCAGACAAAGCCGAAGATCAGGCTTATTACCTACCAATCAAAAATTTCCCAAAAAGCTTCACTGAAAAAGACAAAACACGTCTTAGAGAACAATATCGCAATGCTATCGAACAACTCGCCTTGCCAGCTTTACGCAAGTTTAACGAATTCCTTAACAATGAATACCTGCCTGCCGCCCGCACCAGCACTGGCTGGGGAGCACTGCCAAATGGCGACCAATGGTACAAGGCATGGGTACAAGATCAGACAACCACGCAACTGACGCCAGAGCAAATTCACGCAATTGGCCTTAAAGAAGTCGCCCGCATTCAAAGCGAATATGTCACGCTCGGTCCACGTCTGGGCTATACCGGTGACGCAAAAGGCTTGCCAGCCTGGATGGAGCAGCAAACACAGCATCGTCCATTTAAAACCGAAAAAGAAGTTCTTGACGCCTACCGCGCAATTGACGCCCAGGTTCGTCAAAAGTTACCGGAATTATTCGGTCACATTCCCAAGGCTCCCTTAGATATACGCCCTGAGCCCGAAATCAGCCGTGAAACCGCATCAGACCATTATTCAGCACCAGCCATTGATGGTTCCCGCCCGGGTGTGTTCTGGGCAGTCATTAACAATCCCGCTGATTATGCAACGACTGGTATGAAAACGCTGTTCTTGCATGAGGGACAACCAGGACATCACTTCCATCTGGCGACCTTGCAAGAATTGGACGTGCCAAAATTCCGCAAAGTTGGTGGTAATAACGCCTACACTGAGGGTTGGGCACTCTACGCCGAGACTCTTGGAACAGATATGGGTATTTACCAAAATGACCCAAGCGCCTATTACGGTCATTTGAGTGATGAAATGCTACGCGCAACCCGCCTCGTCGTCGACACTGGCATGCACGCCAAGGGATGGACCCGTGAGCAAGGTATTCAGTATTTACAAGAAACACTGGGCTATAGTGAAGCCGTGTCTCGCCAATGCATAGAACGCTACATGGCATGGCCAGGACAGGCACTTGGATACAAGATCGGCTCGCTGAAGATAATGGAACTACGCCATAAGGCAGAAGCGGCTTTGGGCAACAAATTTGACTTGCGTCATTTCCATGATGCAATTCTTAGTGACGGTACCCTTCCATTATCTTTACTTGAGACTAAAATGTTGAAATGGATTGCCGAACAACAACAATCCACAAAATAAGCTTCTGATTTAATTTATATTGATGCTCGATTGACCTTATAGGTTAAGTCGAGCAAAATGAAACAGTCAGGCGCATTCTTTAAAGTAGATGCATAAAGGCGGACTATTTTTCTTTTTCAGAATGTGCAATGAGCAACGAAGGGACACATTTTCTTCGAGAGGGGTTCTTAGAAAAAATGCACAGAACCTCAGCGATGCTTAACCCAACTTAGACAGACCTCTGCAATGAACAGATCTAAAGCGCTCAAAAGCATAGTCGAACAGGCAAACCGAGGCGATTTGGTATTTCCGACCAATGTCGCTGCATCGCTCAAAATTCAGCAAGCATTAGATGACCCTGATTGCGCAGTAGACATCGCAACCAAGCTCATTATGAATGAACCCTTGCTTGCAGCGCGCGTGGTGGCCATTGCCAATTCAGCCGCCTATAACCGGGGTAGCGATGTCACCAATGTCAAAGCTGCCATTAATCGACTTGGCTTTCGGTCTCTCCGCGCGGTTGTGGCTACAGTGATCGTCAGGCAGTTAGCAGGCACGAGTAAAGATCGCAACATCAGAAACATCACCAATAAGTTGTGGGAACATACTGCACAAGTTGCCGCGCTATCGCAAGTCATTGCACGCCGTATTACGAAATTGGACGCCGACACTGCGATGTTTATCGGCATCGTTCATGAAGTAGGAAACTTTTACCTGTTATCACGAGCCGAAGAATTTCCATCGTTGTTAGAGCAAGACTCTTCTTTTGACGAAGATGAACAATTACCTGAATTTTCGGACACTATTATTGACTTAGAATCAACAGAAGCAGTGATCGGACGTGCCGTCATTAAGAATCTGTATGTACCCGTTCCCGTCATTGAGGCCTTGGAAGCAATGTGGTTTGGCTTACGTGCGATGCCCCCAGAAACCTTAGGTGACACGATATTACTAGCAAATGAACTGGCAAGCACACAATCTCCACTGGATTTCAATTCTTATTCTGAATCAGAACGTTTCAGCTCAGAAATTGATTTTGTCGTTGGTGATGGAACGCTGAACAGCATACTCGAAGAATCTGACGAAGAACTTCGCGCACTAACAGCTGCATTGATGAGCTAATGCAGCTAATGAGTATGTAGTACTGCTAATTAGCGTAGAAAATGAAAGACCCTAATTTTTTCAGGGGTATTCTTCTACTTGCCATAATAGCCAGATATGATTAGTTACTGACAGAAATGTCAGATATCAATCATTTCAACGCAACGTAGCAGCAGAAAGAAAGCTCATGAAAATCATTGCATTTGCAGCATCAAACAGTCGCCAATCTATCAACAAAAAGCTTGTCACGCACGCAGCAGGACTGATCGAAGGTGCCGAAGTTGAAGTTTTGGATCTGAACGACTTTGCTGCCCCGATTTATAGCCAGGATCACGAAGCTGAGCACGGACATCCGCAGCAAGCTAAAAATTTCTTAGAAAAAATCAATGGTGCAGATGCGCTCCTGATTTCATTCGCTGAACACAACGGCTCTTACACCGCTGCGTATAAGAGTTTGTTTGACTGGTCTTCACGCATACAACAAAAGGTTTTCAATGAAAAACCAGTGATTGCGCTGTCAACATCGCCTGGTCCTGGCGGTGCAAAATCAGTGTTGCAAGCCGCAACGACTTCTTTACCGTATTTTGGTGCAACGGTAAAAGCTAGCTTATCGATCCCATCTTTCCACAGCAACTTCGACACTGCTACCGGCGAGCTCAGCAATCCTGAATTAAAACAACAATTACAAGCGGCACTGGCGACTTTGAAAGCTTAAGCAACAAAACCCCAATCCGCAAAAAAAGCGAACATCGCCAAATTAGAGCGATGTTCGCGAGCGATCTGATTGGTAATATTCCGTGATTACCAGAACTAAAAACTATCAGCAGGAATTCTTACCCAACCTTCCATCAGAACCCGTGCGCTGCGGCTCATGATCGCCTTTTTTACGACCCATTCACCGTTGAGCTGGGTTGCCTCCGCGCCGACCCGCAAAGTTCCTGAGGGATGGCCAAAACGTACTGCTGTGCGCTCACCACCGCCCGCCGCCAGATTGACCAAGGTGCCGGGAATCGCCGCAGCAGTGCCAATGGCTACCGCTGCCGTACCCATCATGGCATGATGCAATTTCCCCATAGACATGGCACGAACCAGTAAATCAACGTCGTTTGCAGAAACCGCTTTACCACTTGAAGATACGTAATCCGCAGGAGGCGCTACAAACGCGACTTTTGGTGTGTGCTGACGTTGTGCTGCTTCATCAATATGCTTGATCAAACCCATGCGTACTGCGCCGTGCGCACGGATGGTTTCAAACATGGTCAACGCTTTAGCATCACCATTGATCGCATCCTGCAACTCGGTGCCAGTGTAACCAATCGCTTCTGCGTTGACGAAAATAGTCGGAATACCTGCATTAATCATCGTTGCCTTCAATACCCCAACCCCTGGCACATCTAAGTCATCGACCAGATTTCCGGTCGGGAACATAGAACCACCAGCCCCCTCTTCGTCTGCAGCCGGATCTATAAACTCAAGTTGTACCTCGGCCGCGGGAAAAGTGACACCATCCAGTTCAAAGTCGCCCGTTTCCTGCACTTCGCCATTGGTGACGGGAACATGCGCAATAATTGTTTTGCCTATGTTCGATTGCCAAATCCGTACCACGGCCACGCCATTTTGCGGAATACGATCTGCCTCTACCAAACCAGCACTGATCGCAAAAGAACCAACCGCGGCAGATAAATTGCCGCAGTTACCGCTCCAGTCAACAAATGCTTTATCAATCGCTACCTGACCAAACAAATAATCGACATCGTGATCTGCGCGCGTGCTTTTCGACAAAATCACTGTTTTGCTTGTCGACGAGGTCGCCCCTCCCATGCCATCAATTTGCTTACCATAAGGATCGGGACTACCAATTACCCGCAACAACATCGCATCACGTGCAGAGCCCGGCACCTGCGCTGCAAGCGGTAAATCCTGCAAACGGAAAAATACACCCTTACTAGTACCGCCGCGAATATATGTCGCAGGAATTTTAATTTGAGCTGGATGAGCCATTTTTCATCTTTCGTATTTTAAAACTGAAAACATCGTTCCCGATACCAAATCAAGCAGCCTTGGTTGACTCTAAAAAGTCCTGAGCAAAGCGTTGCAACACGCCGCCTGCTTCGTAAATCGACGCTTCTTCAGCGGTATCTAAACGACAGGTCATTGCTACTTCAACTCGTTCACCATTTTTACGATGGATAACCAAGGTCAGATCTTGACGTGGCTTACGCTCACCAATGACGTCATACGTTTCAGAGCCATCGAGATTTAATGTCAGGCGATTCACACCTGGCTTAAATTCGAGTGGCAATACGCCCATGCCAATCAGATTCGTGCGATGAATACGTTCAAAGCCTTCCGCTGCAATCACTTCCACACCCGCCAGACGCACCCCTTTAGCTGCCCAATCACGTGAAGAACCCTGGCCATAATCAGCGCCAGCGACGATGATTAATGGCTGTTTGCGTTCCATGTAAGTTTCAATCGCTTCCCACATGCGAGTTACCTTACCTTCTGGTTCAATACGCGCCAAAGAGCCTGCTTTGACCTTGCCATCAGCATCGCGCACCATTTCATTCTTCAGCGTAGGATTCGCAAACGTGGCACGTTGCGCTGTCAAATGATCACCGCGGTGGGTTGCGTAAGAATTGAAATCTTCTTCTGGCAAGCCCATTTTCGCCAGATATTCACCTGCAGCACTATCGAGCATAATCGCATTCGATGGTGACAAATGATCGGTCGTGATGTTGTCGCCCAATACCGCCAAAGGACGCATGCCTTTCATGGTACGCTCGCCTGCCAAGGCACCTTCCCAATATGGCGGACGACGAATATAGGTGGTTTGTGGACGCCAGTCATACAGCGGGCTCACGGTATTTGCAGATGCTGCCTGAATCGCAAACATAGGCTCGTACACTTTGCGGAACATTTCTGGCTTAACGCTGGATTTAACGATAGCATCAATTTCTTCATCAGCAGGCCAGATATCTTTGAGACGAATTTCTTTGCCATCAACAACAGCCAACACATCTTTTTCAATATCAAAACGGATCGTACCAGCGATCGCATAGGCAACCACTAAAGGCGGCGACGCCAGGAAAGCTTGTTTTGCGTAAGGATGAATACGACCGTCAAAATTACGGTTACCAGACAAGACTGCCGTTGCGTACAAATCGCGATCGATAATTTCTTGCTGGATCACCGGATCCAAAGCACCCGACATCCCATTGCAAGACGTGCAGGCATAGGCAACAACGCCAAAACCCAGCTTTTCGAGATCAGTCATCAAGCCCGCTTCTTCCAGGTACATCGTGACTGCTTTAGATCCAGGCGCTAAAGAAGACTTGACCCAAGGTTTGCGCGTCAGGCCAAGGCGATTGGCGTTTCTTGCCAACAAAGCCGCGGCGATCACGTTGCGCGGATTGGATGTATTCGTGCAACTGGTAATTGCCGCAATAATCACCGCACCGTCAGGCATTTGGCCTGGTACATTTTCCCATGCGGCCGCAATGCCTTTTGCAGCCAAATCAGCCGTCGCTACACGTGCGTGTGGATTCGATGGGCCTGCCATATTTCTGACGACGGTTGACAGATCAAACGTCAATACGCGTTCGTATTCTACTTTCAACAAAGTATCAGACCACAAGCCAGCTACCTTGGCATAAGTTTCAACCAAAGCCACTTGCTCATCTTCACGACCTGTCAATTTCAGGTAATCAATAGTTTGCTGATCGATGCTGAACATCGCCGCAGTTGCACCATATTCGGGTGCCATGTTGGAGATCGTCGCACGGTCGCCCAAGGTCAATGCAGCTGCGCCAGCACCATAAAATTCAAGGTATGCACCGACCACTTTGGATTTACGCAAGAACTCAGTCATGGCCAACACCACATCAGTCGCGGTAATACCTGGCTGCGGCTTGCCGCTTAATTCAACACCAATGATGTCTGGCAAACGCATCCATGACGCGCGACCAAGCATGACGTTTTCTGCCTCCAGACCGCCGACACCAATCGCAATCACGCCAAGCGCATCCACGTGCGGTGTATGACTATCCGTACCAACTAAGGTGTCCGGGAACGCCACGCCTTGCTGTGAGTGAATCACTGGCGACATGCGTTCCAGATTGATCTGATGCATGATGCCGTTGCCTGGCGGGATCACATCAACGTTTTTAAACGCTTGCTTAGTCCAATTAATGAAGTGAAAGCGATCTTCATTCCGACGATCTTCAATCGCGCGGTTCTTTTCAAACGCATCAGGATCAAAACCGCCACATTCGACGGCCAGTGAATGATCAACAATTAATTGTACTGGCACAACTGGATTAACCTGCGCCGGATCCCCACCCTGATCAGCGATGGCATCGCGCAAACCAGCCAGATCAACCAACGCTGTCTGACCGAGAATATCGTGACAAACAACGCGCGCTGGAAACCATGGGAAATCCAGCTCACGTTTGCGTTCGATCAGTTGCTTTAAAGAGTCAGTCAGGGTCGCGGGATCGCAACGACGTACCAAATTTTCAGCCAAAACGCGGGACGTATATGGCAAGGTATCAAACGCACCTGGCTGAATCGCCTCGACAGCGGCGCGCGCATCGAAATAATCGAGCTTAGTACCAGGTAATGACTTACGGAATTGTGTGTTCATATTGTGCTCGCTCAGAGTAATGAGGCTATGGAAACTATGGGGACGATAGAAACCAATGACACCGCAGAGGCAACCCGTCAATTAGTATCGCCAGGGGCTCTGCGGTTGAGATGAGATATTTTTACTTATTTACGTTCGTTCAACGGTACAAATTTCAAATCTTCAGGACCGACATAATTGGCGCTTGGACGAATGATTTTGTTGTCGATACGTTGCTCGATAATGTGCGCAGCCCAGCCAGAAGTTCGGGCAATCACAAACAACGGCGTAAACATCGCTGTTGGCACGCCCATCATGTGGTAAGAAACGGCAGAGAACCAATCCAGATTCGGGAACATTTTTTTAATGTCCCACATCACTGTTTCCAGGCGCTCAGCGATATCAAACATTTTGGTAGAGCCAGCTTCAACAGACAAGTTACGCGCCACCTCTTTGATCACTTTATTACGTGGATCAGAGATCGTGTACACAGGGTGGCCAAAACCAATCACCACTTCTTTGTTTTCTACGCGTTTTTTGATGTCCGCTTCTGCTTCATCCGGATTGTCGTAACGTTTTTGAATTTCAAATGCTACTTCGTTCGCACCACCGTGTTTAGGACCGCGCAGAGCACCAATCGCGCCAGTGATAGCGGAATGCATATCAGAACCCGTACCAGCGATCACGCGACCAGTAAATGTGGATGCATTGAACTCATGTTCGGCATACAAAATCAGGGATGTATGCATCGCTTTTTCCCACGATTTGCCCGGCTTTTTACCGTGTAACAAATGCAGGAAATGACCGCCGATAGAATCATCATCAGTTTCAGTTTCGATACGCTTGCCGTTATGGCTGAAGTGGTACCAGTACAGCAACATAGAACCAAGGGACGCCATCAAACGATCGGCAATATCACGTGCGCCAGGCAAGTTATGATCATCTTTTTCTGGCAAAGTGCAACCCAGAACGGAAACTCCAGTACGCATCACATCCATAGGGTGTGAAGACGCTGGCAAAGTTTCCAATGCAGCTTTCAAATTTGCTGGCAAACCGCGCAAGGCTTTTAACGTTGTTTTATAAGCTGCCAGCTCAGCAGCATTAGGTAACTTGCCGTGCACCAGCAAGTGAGCGATTTCTTCAAATTCGCAAGCATCTGCCACATCCAAAATATCGTAACCACGATAGTGCAGATCGTTACCCGTTTTACCAACGGTACACAAAGCAGTGTTACCTGCTGTCACGCCGGACAAGGCAACGGATTTTTTTGGTTTAAATGTGCTTGTAGTTTCGGTTGTCATAACTATCTCCAAATTTTAAATAAACCTCTCAACACAGAGACTCAGAGGCCAAGGATGTATCTTTATTTACGCTCAAAAGAGAAGATGCCAACACACATCTCTTCAATGAGCATGCTCATCTGAAAATTACTTCGCTTTTTGCTGCGCAAACAAGGCATCTAATTTTTGTTCGAAATCGTGATAGTTAATGCGCTCATACAATTCCATACGGGTTTGCATCGTATCGACCACATTTTTTTGCGAGCCGTCACGACGAATCGCGGTATAAACGTTTTCAGCGGCTTTATTCATCGCGCGGAACGCTGAGAGTGGATACAACACCAAACCAACATCAGCAGACTTCAATTCTTCAACGGTATATAAAGGTGTGGAACCAAATTCTGTAATATTAGCCAGAATAGGCACTTTAACGGCGTTCGCGAATTGCTTGTACATATCGAGCTGCGTAATCGCTTCCGGGAAAATCATGTCAGCACCCGCCTCGACACACATTTGCGCGCGTTCAATCGCGGCTTCCAGACCTTCGACTGCCAAGGCATCAGTACGTGCCATAATCACAAAGTTCTCGTCAGTACGTGCATCAACGGCCGCTTTAATACGATCAACCATTTCTTGCTTAGAAACAATTTCTTTGCCCGGGCGATGACCACAGCGCTTTGCACCGACCTGATCTTCTATGTGCATTGCTGCCGCGCCAAACTTGATCATCGATTTGACGGTACGCGCAACATTAAACGCGGAGGATCCAAAGCCTGTGTCAACATCGACCAACAAAGGTAAATCACACACATCAGTAATACGGCGCACATCAGTCAGCACGTCATCCAGATTAGAGATGCCCAAATCTGGCAACCCCAGCGAACCTGCCGCCACACCGCCGCCAGATAAATAAATCGCTTTAAAACCAGCGCGTTTCGCCAGCAAAGCATGGTTTGCATTAATCGCGCCGACCACTTGTAACGGAGATTCTTCTTGCATCGCCTTGCGGAAGGCAGCACCTGCGGAGTAGTTGCTCATAGTGTGATTATCTTTCAGGTTAATTAGGTTTCGTCCTACCAGTTTCAGAACATTGACCTCAATGAATGAACAGAATTCCGTGCTCTTAATGCAATCTGCGTGCCAAGCACAGCATGCTGCGCCGTAGAATAGGCGTGGGATTATAAAAATCAAGGACTTATATCTAAATTCTCTACGCTACCAGCTGGATAAACTGGATATTTCGTTTCACTTAATGTTTCAGTTAGCGTTTCATATAAATTTCACGAAACATAAAATGCAACATAAAATGAAACATATAATGAAACATATCTGACAACGCCTTTTACGCCGACAAATTTAACATGAAGCATCCCACCAGCCAACGCGATCCCCAAGACAAACCCATCATCTGGACAGTATCGATCTCACGCCTGTTCGATATGTTTCGGGACATCATGGTGGAATACGACGCCAATGCAAACATCGTCCCTTTACACATGGGCTTTGAAGACGCCGTTCAACACATCCGCGAACGCCTGCAAACCGAGCGTTGCGACGTGGTCATTGCAGCGGGTTCAAATGGTGCGTATCTCAAAAACCGGTTACCGGTACCGGTTGTTATTGCAAAAGCCAGTGGTTTTGATGTCATGCAAGGTTTAGCAAGGGCACGCAAAGTGTCAAGCGAGATTGGCATTATCACTTACCAGGAAACCATGCCCGAACTAGCTGATTTCAAAACCACCTTTGGCTTCAATATCGAGCAAAGAACCTATGTCACCGAAGAAGATGCCAGAGCGCAAATCGGTGAGCTGAAAGCGAGCGGTATACAAGCTATTGTTGGTGCTGGTTTAATTACCGATCTGGCGGAAGAAGCCGGACTAACGGGCATTTTTATGTATTCCGCGAGCTCAATACGCCAGGCATTCGACGACGCGCTGGAATTGGCGCGACTAACTGCCTTAGAATCTGCCAAAGGTCGCCGCCCATCCACCGATGCGCCGCGTGCCAGACATGGCATCAAAGACTTGCGTGGCGACTCAATGGCGATGCAAGCCACTCGACGCGCAATCGAACTCTATGCCCGTTCAACGAGCACCGTTCTGCTCCAGGGAGAAACCGGAACTGGCAAGGAACTTGCAGCGCAAGCAATTCACAAAGAAAGCCCTCGGACGCGGTTTCCTTTTATCGCCATTAATTGCGGCGCTATCGCTGAGAGTTTGCTGGAATCAGAGTTATTTGGTTATGAAGACGGTGCATTCACCGGTTCACGTCGCGGTGGTCATGCAGGTTTATTAGAGGCAGCACATCGCGGCACCCTATTTTTAGATGAAATCGGCGAAATGCCCATCAATTTGCAAACACGCTTGCTTCGGGTGCTAGAGGAAAGAGAGATCGTCAGAGTTGGGGGGGTACGCCCCATTCCCGTTGATGTTCGCGTCATCAGCGCGACCCATTGTGATCTGGAAAGCCGCATTCGAGAAGGTCGCTTCAGAGCTGACCTATTCTACCGTCTGGCGATTTTGCGATTACAGTTGCCCCCACTGCGAGATCGCCATGAAGACATCCTGCCTTTGGCGGAATGGTCGCTCAAGCAGGCACTGGCAAATCTGGGAACACGCCCGCATGTCAATCTACATGCAGAAATCAACACTTGCAGACCGCTAATGGAACAATATTCATGGCCTGGCAACGTCAGAGAATTACGAAATATGATGGAAAGACTAGCGCTGTTTCTGAGCGCAGAACCTTTGCAGGCACTGACTTTGAACTTTGTCCGAAAAACTTGTCCGGAACTGATTTCATCGAGCTATTCGTCGGTCAACACTGAGAACGAGTTTTCAGACAAAAAAACCTCTTCTGAGGAAAATATTTCCATAGAACAAGTAATGGAACGATTCAATCATAACCGTGAAGCCGCAGCTGCCTATCTCGGAATCAGCCGGACAACCTTATGGCGCAAACTCAAGAAACATTAATTGAAGATTTTTACATGTTGAAATGTCGAAGCTGTGAGGTAGAATGACTCAGATAAAACTTGATAACACTAACAACAATCTATAAAACATCGCAATATATTATGAAAAAATTACTCATTGTTGATGACAGCAAAGTTTCACGCATGGTAATCCGCGCCCATATCAAAGCAGTGCAACCTGATTGGGAAGTTTTTGAAGCCGGTTGCGGAGAGGATGCGATCAAAATGACCCAAGAACAACATCTGGATTTCTGCACGATGGATATCAATATGCCTGGAATACTTGGTACCGATGCAGCAGAACAGATATTGCAACTGCATCCTCATATGCGCATCGCAATTTTTTCCGCCAACGTGCAAGACACAATGCAAACGCGTGCGAATTCCATTGGTTCAATTTTTGTAGCTAAGCCAGTTACGGATAAATCTATTTCTATCGTCGTCAACTACTTTATGAGTTAATAATGGACTCCTTAAGCGAACTTCATCTTGACGCGTTAGCCGAAGTGTTCAACGTGGGCGCAGGAAGAGCAGCGGCCAGTCTCTCGGAAATTGTCGGAGATGAAGTACAACTCTCTGTCCCCTCTGTTGAAATTCGCAAATCGTCCGAAATTAATAAAGAAGTAATTGGCTTAGACACTGATAGGTTTGGTGCCGTACATCAAACCTTTACCGGTGTCTTTGAGGCAGAGGCAATATTACTATTTGCCGAAGACCATGCGCTAGAAATTGTGCGCGACATGATGAATTCACAAATCAGCATAGAAGATCTGGCCGAGTTTGAACAAGAAGCCATGTGTGAATTAGGCAATATCATCCTCAATGCATGCCTTTCAGCCATGGCAGATATGCTAAGCATACCGATGGATTGTTCTTTACCTGATTATTCTGTCTCGACAATTGACGAGATCGTTCAGCGTATTAACGCTGGAGAGGATGATGCTTACTTATTGCTGCTGCATATCGATCTCGTGATCGAAAAACGCCGCTCCAAGGGGCATTTGATTTTTGTTTTAGGCTCTACATCCTTAGCGAAACTAGTAGTAGAAATAGAGCGTTTTTTAGGAGCTATTTAATGTCCGATTTGCTCTCAAATTCATCAACGGACATCAAAGAGATATTCGACTCAATCAATCTAGGGCTAATTGTTGTTAATAGACAACAAACCATTACTCTCTGGAATGGCTGGGTTGAAAAGCACAGTGGAGTCCCCTCGATAAACGCCTTAGGTAAAGATATTTCTATGGCTTTTTCTGAGCCACCAAGTTCAGCATTAATTTCTGCTATTTCCAATGCAATTAATTATGGTTTACCAGTTGTATTATCGAATGCACTACATCGCTCTCCCTTGCCGTTATATGAGCGCAATTTCGAACAACGTGATAAACGCATACAGCAATCTATTTCGCTCACTCCTATCAATATTGGCGAGGAACGGCACTGTCTTATTCAGGTCGCAGATTCGTCAACTTCGATAAAACGCGAAAAAATTCTACGAACTCACTCTGAATTACTTAAAAAAGAAGCCACTACCGATGGACTAACTGGCATCTACAATCGTCGTTTTTTTGACGAACATTATAAGATGGCGCTCGCCCAAGCCGTACGACAAAGCAGTTCAATATCAATATTCATGGTCGACATTGATTTTTTCAAACAGTTCAACGATTACTACGGACATATTGCAGGTGACAAAGCCTTAATAGCGGTTGCAACAGCTTTAAAAAAACAGCTACAGCGTGTGAGTGATGTGGTTGCACGCTTCGGAGGTGAGGAATTTGTATTAATGCTGCCAAATATGCAGCAAGAATCTGCAGCACAATTTGCAGAGAAGTTAAGACTAGCAATATGGGATCTACATATTCTTCACGAAGAATCTGACATTGATCAGCAAGTGACTGTCAGTATCGGTTACAGCACTTTTTCTGGCACCGATACTTGCGACCCACATGCCCTTTTAGACACTGCCGATAATGCTTTATACAACGCTAAACGTAGTGGCAGAAACAGATCCGTTTTTTTGAGCTACCAGCCTTTAGAAGAACAAAAAGCAACCATTCCTTAGTCACAGCCGCTTCTCATTCAATTCACAGCAATCAATCCGAGCAATTTGACCATCGGTATTCATGCTCGTCAATTTCGAGATAAACTCTCTACTTTAATCTCAACTCGGACACACCATGCCAAACGCCAATATGCCGCGTCGACGTTTTCATTCCCTTATTTCTGCTGCATTGCTTAGTTGCGGGCTCATTTGCAACCTGAGCATGGCGCAGCAAGTGCTGCGCGTTTCCGCGATTCCTGACGAAGCGCCTACAGAATTACAAAGAAAATTTAAGCCCTTGGGCGCTTATCTGGAGAAAAAATTAGGCGTCAAAGTCGAATTTATCCCAGTAACCGACTATGCCGCTTCAGTTGAAGGCCTGATTAATCACAAGTTAGATATGGTCTGGTTTGGCGGCTTTACCTTCGTTCAGGCTAACGTACGTAGCAGAGGACAGATCGTGCCCCTGGTACAGCGAGAGGAAGATGAGAAGTTTCAATCTGTCTTTATTACCAGTAAAGGCGATATTAACAAGCTAGAGGATCTGAAAGGTAAAACATTCAGCTTTGGCTCTGAATCTTCCACATCAGGACATTTAATGCCGCGCTCGTATTTGTTGGCGGCAAAAATTAATCCCGACACTGATTTAAAACGCATTGCATTTTCTGGCGCACATGACGCCACGGTTGCAGCAGTCGCAGGTGGCAAGGTAGATGCGGGCGCATTGAATATCTCCGTCTGGGAAAAACTCATCGCACAAAACAAAATCGACACCAAGCAAGTACACGTGTTTTACACCACCCCAGGTTACTTTGATTACAACTGGTCGGTACGTGCAGATATGCCATCTGAAATGCAAAAGAAAATTACGGAAGCATTTTTAACACTGAACCCGGCTTCGCCACAAGACAAAGAAATTCTGGAACTACAGCGTACCAAACGATTCATTCCAACGAAGACAGAGAACTACAAAGCGATCGAGGCTGCCGCCCATAATGCCGGACTGCTAAAGTAATGACAGCGCCACAACTGCGTTTGCAAAACCTGTTTGTTCAGCATCCAGATGCGGTTGCCGCAGTTTTTGAAGGTAAGCAACCAGCGTTAAAAAATAATAGCAAGTTTGCTCTTCATGATATCAATTTAACGATAGCACGCGGTGAGCAAATTGCCATTATAGGGCCGTCTGGCGCAGGAAAAACCACCCTACTGCACACCCTGGCCTTTGCACATCAGGCAAGTTCCGGGGTGATTACTTTTAACGAGAAATCACCCTGGGAGCTGTCAAGCAGCGAGCGCCACGATTTGCGGCGACAATTATTTTTAGCGCCGCAAACACCACCACTGCCAGCGCGCCAACGCGTCGTCACTGCGATACTGGCCGGCAAACTTCCGCAGTGGTCATTTGCAACAGCACTCAGAAACCTCATCAAACCCGTGGCGCCGCTTGAGGCCTATCAGGCGTTATCGCGCTTTAATCTGCAAGATAAGCTATATGCACGGGTCGACAAACTATCCGGCGGGGAACGTCAACGTTGTGGACTTGCACGCTTGCTGTTGTCCAACGCTCAGCTTCTATTAGTCGATGAACCACTATCCGCGCTTGACCCACAACTCGCCGCACAAACGCTTGAGACACTGCAACAGGAAGCCAGCACACGAAATGCAAGCCTCATTTGCAGCTTGCATCAGGTTGACCACGCCCGCAACAAATTCACCCGAATTATTGGTTTGCGTGAAGGAAAAATTCAATTCGACAGTCGTCAGGTTACCGACCAAATGATTGCTGACTTGTATCAGAACACGCTGCCGGAAATGAAGACGGATGCATATCCCTTAGTCAGTCACATAGACAAGCCAGTGTGCTACTGAAGCTAAAAACTCATGCAAAATAACCAGCTAAAGCGGCACCCCCCCCTTTTTAATGATCCTGCGTGGCGTTCTCGCGTGATGACTGGATTGGTTTTTACCATACTACTGTGGCCAGCATTGGTATTGACTGAATTTAAACCTTGGTTACTACTTGATGCACAAAGTATTTATGCGACGAGTCGATTTTTAGGGAATTTTTTCCCGCCCGCCCATGATCCTGAATTTTTAGATGTGGTCATCAGTTCCACCTGGCAAACCATCGCGATGGCCACTACTGGCAGTGTGTTGGCGATGTTGGCAGCAATTCCAATGACTTTCATCGTCAATGAGCAATTGTCAATTTCGAGTCTGGGAAGACATCAGACGCACTGGCTTGCACGTTTAATCAGGCAAATTGTGCGCTGGATATTGGTGTTATTGCGCAGCGTGCCCGAACTGGTTTGGGCACTACTGCTCGTCCGCATTGTTGGCCTCGGCCCTACCGCCGGTGTGCTGGCCATCGCGCTGACTTATAGCGGCATGCTGGGAAAAGTATATGCAGAAATTATCGAAGCTAGCGAACCTCGAGCAACTAAAATTTTACTTGAAAATGGTTGCTCGCGTATGCAGGCTTTTTTCTATGGCACCTTACCGAATGCGGCGCCTGAGCTAATTTCATACACGATTTACCGATGGGAATGTGCCATCAGAGGCTCGGTTGTGATGGGATTTGTCGGCGCTGGAGGGCTAGGGCAACGCATGGATGAATCGATGAAAATGTTGGCAGGTGGTGAAGTATCAACCATACTCATCGTATTTGTGTTGCTAGTTGGAGTTGCCGATATCATTAGCTACTTATTTCGCAGAGGTTTGGAATGAAGCATACTAACTCCAACTTCAACGAGTACGCAGATATGCCGCAGCCTCCAGCAATGATTGAGCTAAAAACTGCGCTAGCGCTACTGGCACTGATTGTTTTAACAGTCGCCAGCTTTCTAAGTGTGAATATTGACTGGAACAACTTATTCAGTAACGAAGCAATGCGGAGCAGCAAAGAATTCTTGCTTGGGTTCGCGCCGCCAGATCTTAGCTCAAACCTGTTAAACAAGGTATCGTTAGCCACCTTAGAAACACTGGCGATGTCAGCCTTAGGCACAGCGATTGCTGCAGCGTTTGGACTGGCTCTGGCAGTTCCCGCTAGCGGTCGCTTTGGAATTATCGCAAAACATGGTACTCGTTTATTTTTGAATTTCTTTAGAGCGGTACCGGAATTGGTGTGGGCATCGGTCATGCTTATCGCAGCGGGCCTAGGTCCGTTTGCCGGAACGATTGCACTGGCAGCACATACATCAGGAGTACTAGGTCGCTTATTTGCCGAAACCCTGGAAAACCTACCAAAAGAATGTGAAAGCACGCTGCGCATCAATGGTAGCAGCGCTACCACGGCTTTCTTGTACGCGAGCTTATTTCAGGCCCTTCCACAACTTCTATCTTACACGCTATACCGATGGGAAAATAATATCCGTGCTGCGGCCATTTTAGGTGTCGTAGGTGCCGGCGGCCTGGGGCAAATGCTTAAATATCATCTATCTCTTTTTCAAATGCCAACCGCCGCCACCGTCATTATCGCTATGCTGATTCTGGTGGCGATGGTCGACGCTCTAAGCTTATGGATGCGTCGACATTTGACAGACTAAATATCGCCTCATCCCAAGAAACAAAGATTAATCTTCAAGCAAACTTCTCAACATCCAAGCAGTTTTTTCATGCACCTGTAAACGTTGGGTCAACAAGTCTGCCGTTGGTTGATCATTGACCTCTGACACAAACCCAAAAAGGTTTCGCGCTGTTTTTGCCGTCGCTTCTTGCGCTTTCACCAGATAGCGCACCATATCCATGGCTTTTGGTGTGCCCTCCACTTCTGCAATGGATGACAAGCGAACGAATTCTTTGTACGTTCCTGGCGCGTGATGACCTAATGAACGGATGCGCTCAGCGATCAAATCCAGCGCATTCCACTGCTCAGTATATTGCGCCATGAACATGGTGTGCAGCGTATTAAAGTGCGGCCCAGTGACATTCCAATGAAAATTATGCGTCATCAGATACAAGGTGTAACTGTCAGCCAGCAAAACTGACAGCCCTTGGGCAATTTGCATACGGTTTGCATCATTGATGCCAATGTCGATACTGTTCTGGCGAGGTAAATTATTCATCGTTTCCATGTTGAACTCCTTAGTAATCTGTCCAGTGCAACTCTCTGGAATGAGACAAGTTTGCACCTATTACCCAGGGTTTCCCAATGGTATTTAGCTATCGAATCAATAGCTGAAAAACATTGAAATAAAAAAATCAATATATTTTAAGAATAACATTGTGCGCTCACCTACAAAATATACACATAGTCATACCCACTCAGGTAGTGCAAATTAATATTGTTTTTATCAATGCTTTACATATTTTACATTGACAATAAATTCACAAAAACCGATATTAATATATCTCTCAGATCCATTTTTTAAAAGGACAACCATGCCAAACATCGAAGCCGAACAACTTGTAAATATGTATCTCATTCCGTTTGGAATAAAAATCCTGTCCGCACTCGCGATCTGGATTATCGGTGGCATCGTCATCGGCATGCTGACCAATTTATTACGCCGGGCAATGACACTGCGTAAAGTTGATCCAACATTAATTAGCTACAGCGAATCATCATTACGTGTCGCTTTGCGCATTGCTTTGGTCATGGCTATTCTGGATGTGTGCGGAATTCAAACGACATCTTTTGCGGCCTTGATCGCTGCTGGTGGCGTGGCGATTGGCGTCGCGTGGTCTGGCTTGCTATCGAACTTCGCTGCGGGTATTTTTCTTGTCATTTTGCGCCCGTTCAAAGTCGGTGATGCAATTAGTGCAGGCGGCCAGACTGGCGAAGTCACAGAAATTGGCTTGTTTTCTACCACCATGACAACCGGTGACAACTTGCGTGTCTACGTCGGAAACAGCAAAATTTTCTCCGACAACCTGGTGAATTACTCTTCCAACCCACATCGCCGCGTCGATCTGAAATGTCAGATTGCCAATGGCGTCAATCCGTTAGAGGCAATTGAGGTTTTAAAACGTCACGTTGCGAAAGTCACCAACATCACCGGCACACCAGAACCGACGATAGAAATTCTGGAATTCAATGCAGCTGGCAGCCTGATTACCGTACGTCCGTACTGCAACAACAAAGATTACTGGCAAGTCTACTTTGATACAAACAAAGCCATTGCAGCAGCCTGCGCTGAGGCTGGCTGGCCAGTTCCGGCGGTACATCAGGTGGCTATTCACCAAAGTCACGTTTAATCGTGTAGTCATTGAGGCTATGTCAAACTAGACAGCAATAACAAAGTGAACCTCGGCAAATCCACGTTCACTTTGTTTATCAGCCTTCAGGCTCAGCAGTAAGTAATTTTTTCTATCTTTACTGCAACAATGTTAAGAATGAGAATTTCTGTAAAACAAGTTAGATAATTGCATGTATTTAACCAAAATTTAATTGCACATCATACCAATTTGTCGTCACACTGAACTTATTTGATAAGCATTCACATCAAATGCTTACCACGCTTATCTTTGTTTGACTCCATTAGGGCCAGCACCGTGAAAACAAATCTTCCAGCTTTTATTATCGCGACCCTGTTAAGTGCAATAAGTTGTGTTTCCCTTGCCGGGCAACCAAACTATCAAAAAACGAAGCTACAGCAAATTTTGCAATCAGGCGAACTCAAGGTGTGCATTTGGCCTGACTATTACGGTATTACCTTCAAGAATCCTAAAACCAAAACCTTGACCGGTATCGACATCGATATCTCCGTCGAACTTGAAAAAGATCTCGGTGTAAAAATCAGATACATAGACAGTTCATTTCCGGAGCTGATCGACAATCTGTTAAAAAACAAATGTGATATCGCCATGCACGCAGTGGGCATTACACCAGCGAGAATTGCACAGCTTGAATTCTCGCAACCCTATTTGCGTAGCGACATATATGCGATCAAATCAAAAGCCAACGACACGATCCAATCCTGGGATGACATTGATAAGCCAGGGCGCATCGTTGCCGCTCAGGATGGCACCTTGATGGTATCCATCATGCAAAAAACGCTGAAGCAAGCAAAGTTACTAGTCGTGGCACCCCCGCTCACGCGCGAGCAGGAAGTCGAATCAGGACGTGCAGATGTCTTTATGACGGACTTCCCTTATAGCCGCCGGATGTTGGAGACCACTGACTGGGCAAGAATGATCTCTCCAAGTAAGCCATTTCACATGACGGATTATGCCTACGCTATCGCCCCTGGTGATCCAGCCTTCTTAGCCCGCATCAATTCTTTTATTGATAAAATTAAAAGAGATGGTAGATTACACTCCATAGCGAGCAAGCATAAATTGGATCCCATCGTCGTGACCAATTAAGTACGGGGCACACAAAACTGGGATTCGCAACCTTGTGGCTCTGAGTTTTCAACATAGTGCATGTTTACTGTGTTCTTCACCACTCTTGGTCGAGGCAATTTGCGCAAGTTCTATCTACGAAACGAATAACCAAAAATGCAAGCCAACACACAGATACTTCGCATCTTACGCAAATTTCCTTTATGGATGATTTCCGGTGTGATTTTCAGTGTCGGCATTTTATTTGCTACGATCTATTTACTGAATCACGACAAAGCACTCGCAATCCAGGAAACCAATGTTCGCGGTGAATTATTGGCGAAGATGCTGGAGAGTCATCTCACCAGAACTTTATCGTCAATTGATAATTCCTTAAACGTCATTGCTGGCATATTCAAAAATAGTGGGCAAGCTTCCAGTACCAGTGTTAGCGACATGGAAGTACGAAAAATTATTGACGCAACGGTCAACAACTCCACGCATCTGCGATCGATATCCATTTTAAGTAAAGACGGAACAGTTTTAGCCAGCTCGAACCGTGCTGAATTGGGCAAACATATTGACCTTCAATGGATGGGTTTTAAAGATACCCCTGGCAGTGCGCTGGAAGCAGGACGACCAGTCTTCATCCGTGACATTCATGAGCTAGACGCCAATGGCGTCGCCAAAGAAGAAAACCTGAACGGCACGCATTGCGTTCCTTTTGCCAAGCAAGTCACGGTCAAAGGGCAGGATTACATCATGCTCACCATGGTAAACCCACAATATTTATTGGCTGATTTCAATAGCATGCTAGGCGCAAAAATCAATTTTGTGACGATATTCGATTACAGCGGCAAAGTACTCAACACAACACCAAATGAACATTTTTCGCTCGGCAAGTCTTACCCCGACTTACCGATATTCAAGCTTTTACAAAGCGAAACGGAATATGGGCAAGTCCGTTTAACAATATCAGACAGCTTTTCGTCGCAAAACACCTATATCATCAATTTCCGCTCGCCCCACAGCTACCCCATCGTCGCCATTAGCGCCATATCAGAAACCTATGCCATCGCCAAATGGTACGAAAGCTCACGCAACTTAAAATGGACCGGTATTGCACTCGCGTGTTTCGTTCTGGTCTGTGCAGCTTTGCTCACTTGGCTGATGCGTATTCGTGATCATTATGAATCCGCATTAGAAATTGCTAAAATTCGTGCTGAACAAGCCAATCATGCGAAGAGCGCATTTTTATCCACCATGAGCCATGAAATTCGCACACCAATGAACGGCGTCATCGGCATGACCAATTTATTGCTAGACAGCGCACTCGATCCCAAGCAAAGAGAATTTACTAAAGTTATTGATGAATCTGCCAACTCGCTGATGGCGATCATTAATGACATTTTAGATTTCTCAAAAATTGAAGCTGGAAAAATGCAAATCGAGCAAACCGAATGTGACTTGCTCAATGTCGTTGAAGCCAGCGTTGAAGTTTTGTTAGAAAGAGCCAAAAGAAAACATCTTCGCATCATTAGTTTTATCGAACCCACGCTACCTGAAATCGTCAGCACCGACCCGGGTCGACTACGCCAGATCTTGTTAAATTTGATCGGAAATGCGATCAAATTTACAGAAAATGGGGACATCACTGTCAATGTCACTTCTCAAGGAAAAACGCTCAGCACCCATTTGATTCGCTTCGAAATTATCGACTCTGGTATTGGCATAGCACCAGAAATACTCCCCACCCTATTCACGCCATTTACGCAAGCAGACAACTCAATCACACGACGTTTTGGTGGTACAGGTTTAGGCCTATCTATTTGCAAGCGTCTCGTCGAATTAATGGATGGTGAAATTGGTGTTGAAAGCCAGCCAGGCTCAGGCTCCCGGTTCTGGTTTGACATTCCGTTAGTGAGTGTTAATAGCAAAACTATCTCGCAACGCCATCGTCAGCAAAAAGAAATCAAGGTCCTTGCGTTTTGTCGTGGCGATGGCTTATCCCAAGGCGTCAAAGCATATCTCATGTCTTATGGCATATCGGCAGCAATAGCCGAGCATCCAGAGGAATTTTCTCAGCACATACAGGAGTTTTCGGAGATTCATGTCTGTCTGTTTGACTCTCAACTAATCGAAACTAACAAAATTCTCCTTGAACAACTCAAACAAAAACATCCAGACACCTATATCATTCTGCTAGATAGTGAAGGTATTCAAGATCTTCATATTAAAGGACCGGAATATGCGACGTCACTTCCGGTGCCTATAAAATACAGCAGCCTCTTTGCCGCTATTCAGCAGGGGCAAAACCGTAGGCAACGTGCAATACCAGGAACGCCTTTACGAAGAAATGAAGACCAAATTTTTACTAACAAAATCATCGAAAATTACCGTGAAAAAATTCTGGTCGTCGAAGACAATCTAATCAATCAAAAAGTAGCCGTCAGTATCCTGGAGCAATTAGGTTACCGGTCTGATATTGCAAACAATGGTGAAGAAGGCGTGACAATGTCGCGCACAGGAAAATATGCGTTGATACTCATGGATTGCCACATGCCAATCATGGATGGCTTTGAAGCCACACGACGCATCCGCAAAATTGAAAGTAATAGCGGGAAACACATTCCTATCGTTGCACTAACGGCAAATGCAATGCGCGAAGAAAAGCCGCAATGTATAGAAGCTGGAATGGATGATTACTTATCAAAACCAGTCAATAAATCTGAATTAAAAGCTGTGTTAACAAGATATTTGAGGACAACAAATATCATATCTGATGTAGATTCCACCGAACATTCAGTGATAGGTAAACCGGCTCAAGCCGCCCCCATGATTGATCAAAGCAGATTAGTCGATATGTTGGGCGACGATAAAGGTATGCACATTGAAATTTTAAATCTGTTTCTAGAAACAACGCGACCACTGACAAACCATTTACAAGTGGCAATTAATCAAAAAAATTTCGCTGAAGTGAAGGCACTTGGACATCAGATCAAAGGCGCAAGCGCTAATTTAGGTATATCAGTCATTGCGATGATCGGTGAGAACATGGAAATAGCAGGAAAGGAATCCAATTTAAATAAAGCGATTGAACTCCATGCTACATTAATCGAAGGCTTAGAAAAATTTGAACAAAATCTGCAAGCCATGCAGGCGTCGACCGCGTAACTGCTTATCTACGGCATATTAGCTCTAAGTCAGATCTGCGATCTAATCTAACTAAGCTTAAGTACGTTTAGCTTTAAAAAACTCGTCAAGGCTAAATTTACCTGGACCAAATGCCACTAAAACCAGCAAAGAAATTCCCCAATAAAAGTGATCGTTGATAGCAGCGGGACATTCGAACTGAAATAACTGCGGGTAAGAAATCACCGCCATCACATTAACTGCCAACAAACCCAAGGCAGCTGGACGTGAGAAAAGTCCTAACGCTAGCAATACCGGAAAAAATAGCTCACCACCCGCCCCCATCACTGCAGCAACCTCCGGTGGCAAAACTGGCACTGTATATTCGTCACTAAATAAGGAAAGCGTGACAGACCAATCCGATACTTTTATCAAACCAGCTTTAAAGAATTGCCAGCCAATAAAAAGTCGCAAACCTAAGCTAACCAGACTTCCGCCCCAGCGCTGTATTTGCTCATCAAATAGCTGGCTAAGTGCATGTAAGCGTAAAAAATAGTGCATCAGATTCTCCAAGTTGATTGATATTATTGAGTCGGCTTCGTCACTAAATTCTTACATTCAATTCATAGACCTGATAAAAAATTAATTTGTGTAAAACTACCGTCCGAAAACCAGCGCTGCAAAGCTGCACCAATATCAAATTGAGCATCCTCACTCAGCGCCAGCTCTAAAGCATCCCCAACGCTTGTTTTTTGAAATAAGGATTGCAGGGCAAGATAATCAGCCTTGCTTAAAGGTGACACCAACGCTTGCCATTGCGGGCGCGATATCAAAGCGAAATTTTCTTTTTGCATGACAGCTGGGAATTCCATCGATTCGCCTTCCTGATGCGCAAGCCATATCTCCACGGCACTCATGGGCGACACGAATAGACCAACCGCCGGATGCGGTATTAAAATCGCAGACGCAAGATCCTGCCCCGATTGTTCAGCAGCCATGACCGCATCGCGCAGACTAAGCACCTGCGCATCCGCCGCATAATATGCGCAATGTAATTGCCATTCAAGCCGGGCGATATCTTCGAAATACGGATAATCAGAAATAAAATCGCTATCACTCAGAAAATCAGACAACTGTGCGCCAAATTGATTTAAATCGCCTGACTGCGAAGGATAAGCACGCCCATAGGCTTTCGCCATTTCCTCGAAAAAATCGATACCGACGAGCTGCAACAAAACCGGGTAAGCATTTTTTAATGCAGAAGCCCAGATGCCAGCCATATTTCCGCGGTAATAAGCGAAACGCTCGCTCTGACGTGCTGACACCTGAAGTTGCGGGGCCAAACTCTCCATGAAGTCGGGATCCATCAATGCTTGCGCAAAATCGGCTTGTATCTGTTCTAACTTCATCATTTTATGCCGTCGCCGTCAACGGCTGCTGCGCGTTCAATTGAAATTGACGTGCTTTTTCCGATTCTGCCAACAACACCGATAAAGCGGGAATATCTGTATCCCATTCAATCAGCACTGGAATATCATTTCCTAGCAAGGCACACGCTTCAGAAAACAAAGACCAGACAGGTGCACTGACGGCACTACCATGGTTATCCACCAGGCAGTCGTCCGTTTCCAAAAAACCTGCAAGGTGAATTTCGCCCACTGTTCCCGCAGGTAGTGACGCCATACATTGCAAGGCTGCACGTGCATCCTCACCGTGATTGACTTCATTCACATATAAATTATTGATGTCGAGCAGAACGCCGCAACCAGTACGTTTAACCAGTTGCCGCAAAAATTCTGCCTCTGACATTTCATCTTGTGCGAACCGCACATAGGTTGAGACATTTTCGATCAAGACTTGTCTTTGCAATTGATGTTGCAGATCGTCGATCCGTTCGCAAACCAGATCCAAGGCAGAGCGCATCAATGGCAACGGGAGCAAATCATTCAAGCTACGACCTGCAATCGCTCCCCAGCATAAGTGCTCAGACACCAAACTGGGCTCGATACGTTCAATAAGACGTTTTAACTTTGTAATATGTTGTTGGCGGTAGCCTTGCGCCGACCCCAACCCGAGACCAACACCATGTAGGCTTACCGGATATTGTTGGCGCAACGTTTGAAGTACAAATAAATCGTAGCCGCCTTCACCGAAATAGTTTTCGGAATGAACTTCGATCCAATCCACAGCGACAGATAAATCAAGAAATTCACGATAATGCGGTGTTCGCAACCCCACGCCAGCTCCTGAAAGAGCCTGGTGGGGGCGACTGAGATTAATAGTCTGGAAAGACATTCACCAAAGAGCTGATATTAAGAAGCTTTAGCTGTGTCAGTTTTGCCACCAGCTTTTTCGCAAGTGCCTGCAGGTACTTTTTTCCAGTCAGCTGGATCATTGTCTTTCTTGCCTTGACCTGCACAAGAATGCGAACCAGTTTTAGTGGCGCAATCATTTTGTCCGGCTTTGGCGATGCCGTAGCATTTTTCTGTTTTTGGTGCATCTGCTGCCATTGCCATAGAAGATCCAACCAAGCCTGCCAGTGCGACTGCGATCATTGCTTTGTTATTCATTTGATTCTCCGTAAATTGAGTAGATGAGATAGATTAAATAGATTTGATAGATAACATATTAAAAAACACGCCAACTACACTCTATAGTCGAAGCAAAACGAATAAACTTACACGCATCGCAAAAAAAATACGTTTTGCCCAACAATGATATATACGCAAAAACTTTTAGCTTAGATTCATTTTTGCAGATACTGCATCTGCATCGTACTAGGATTGGGTAAATTTTCAAGCGCTATGTTAGGTTTTACCTATGATGATCACACATATCTGAGTTTTGATGCACTGAGTGTGTGCCGTGCCTTCAGCTAAAACACGCGTGCAGTGAACATACCTGGAGACTGAGATTCATCCTCCGTTGACCGAAAGATGCCAAAAGATAGCGACTAAGCGATGTGTTTTGGTGTATTCTTCGCCCTTTTTTAATATTCTGTCGGAGCGACCATGCAAAAATTAGACTTCAGCCTGGAAGGTGAATTTGTGGAATTAAACCAACTTTTAAAGCTGGTTGGACTCTGCGAAAGTGGTGGCGCTGGCAAGCAAATCGTTGCCAGCGGCGACGTTAGCGTTGACGGTCAGCAAGAATTACGCAAAACTGCAAAAATTCGTGCCGGACAAGTTGTACAGCTAGGCGATATAGAAATCACCGTCACCGCCGCATAATTCGTATCAGACGATCCTGTCTCAGACTGACTGACTGCTTTCTACGATTTCAGATTCCGACAATTTCTCAGGATTCGCCGCCATAAATCTGGCGAGCATATTATCCATGGTGTCGACATGGTGCTCAAACCAATGCGGCAATTCTTCTGCCAGTCGAGGTGCCAAGTCAGTGTCTCCGTCCAGTACTCGCTGACGTACTTCGCGCATCACCTCCAACACCGCATCATGCTCTTGCTTGTGGCAACCAGCTGGTGGAAATCCGGTCTCAGTCATCCAATTATTTTCTTGCTCAAAATGTGCTATCGAATGCTCAATCAGGGCATCGAGTCGTTGGATAAAGGTGGGGGGATTATCCTCAGCCAGTGCCCCACACAGTTGCACAAACTCTCTGTGGGTATCGTCCATCGGTTCGTAATTCAAACTCAGTCGATCCGACCAAGACCATGTTTCCTGACTCATTATTTTTTCCTCTTGCTATAAAGTGCCAAGATTATGGCCGAACAACAAAAACTTTGCTTGTTCAAAATCATTCTAGAAATAAAAACAGCGCACAAAAGTGCGCTGCATAAAAAATAACATGTTTAGCTAACTGGCTTTACTACCCGGATGTAAAGTTTGAAGGTAGCTGTCAGCTTAGGCCGTTGTATTAACATTTCGCCCCAAGTTAAGAGGTAAATTAGAGACCGACGGCGTCGTTGCGACCGGGGTTGGGGTTGGAATTGCAGAAATCAACGCAGCAGCATTTTGCGCCTCAATATCGTTAGCACGTTTTAACACGGCAATATTGACGGCATCACTCGTTCCTACTTGTGCCAGTGTTGTTGCAACATTAGCAATATCAGTAACTTCCATGACAATTCCCCTTATCTATATGAGTGATAACGGCAAGCCTTAACTGCTTCTTTAATTTATTTTGCTCAAAAATTACATTTAAATTTTTACGGCAAGCGCAATTACGCAATCATTCTAAATAACAGATCTTTATTGCATAAATAACAATAAATGATTACGTCAGCACAATTCATTAAAGAAACGAACGTTCGTGCAATAAAAAAACCAATTTGTTACAATGCAACCCGCCTGAGATTTTACGATTACGACTATTTCAATCAAGAGCTCTCTCAGGGAAAAATTCTTATTACACAAGGTCTACCATGTTCAACACAAAAACCATGTCCGCCGTCGTTGCGCTCGTCGCATTCACTTTCAGTGCCAATTCTATGGCACAAGCATACGTAGGCGGTACAGTGGGTCAGGCACGCTGGGAAACCAGCTGCTCTCAAGCAAGTTTTTGCGATACCTATGACACTTCTTTCTCAGTGTTAGGCGGCTATCATTTCAACGCGAACTGGGGCACAGAAGCCAGCTACACGTCTTTAGGCACTATTCACGCAAGCAGCTACACAGCAACCGGTCCAGCTGCTGCGTCGATCAAGGCGAAAGGATTTGATCTCTCTGGTGTCTATCGCCACCAGATCATGGAAAAAGTGGAAGGTTTTGCTAAAGTTGGCATTGCATTTACAAAGGCAGAGACCAACGGTTACGCTGGTGGGTGGCCAATCAACGGGTCATTGAACTCAACTAAACCTGTCTTTGGCTTTGGGGCCACATACGCAATCACTCCGCGCATGGCATTAAGAGCAGAAATCTCATCTCGCAAAGTGGATATGACTACCACTACCAGCACCACCGCAAACAATTTTAGTGTTGGTCTGCAAGCAGGTTTCTAAATTTTTACGATGTAAAAAAAAACCGCAAACACTAAAGTATTGCGGTTTTTTCGTCTGACGAGATTGAGAAACGTAATACCCAGCCTCAACCACTATTACGCAAACCGGCAGCGATACCGTTAATCGATAAATGAATACCACGACGAACGCGCTCATCCTCATCACCGTTACGGAAACGCTCTAACAACTCCACTTGCACGTGATTTAATGGTGAAAGATAAGGGAACCGATTTCTGATAGAACGTGCTAACAATGGATTCGCAGCCAGCAACTCATCCTGACCAGAAATCGCCTTTAACACCTCGATTGTCAACGCATGTTCTGCTTCCATGCGCGGGAAAATACGTGCGCGTAAAGCATCGTCCTTGACCAATTGCGCATAGCGACTCGCAATCCCTATGTCACTCTTCGCCAACACCATCTCCATGTTGGACAATACGGTCGAGAAGAACGACCACTCTTTGAACATGGCTTGCAAGGTTTGCAGGCCATCTTCCGGGTGTGTTTTTAAGTAATGCTGAACGGCAGCACCAAAACCAAACCAACCCGGTAACATCAAACGACATTGCGACCAACTAAATACCCAAGGGATCGCCCGCAAATCTTCAATCGCAGTCGATTTCTTTCGTGATGCCGGACGGCTGCCAATATTCAATCCGGCAATTTCTGAAATCACTGTCGACTCCCAGAAATATTGCTCGAAACCTTCTGTCTCATAAACCAGATCGCGATAGGCTTTAAATGCATGCGCAGACAGCTCTTCCATTGCTGATAAAAATTCTGGCTTAGGCGGCTGTTCAGCATCTGCAAGCATACTGGCTTCCATCGTGGCAGCAGCCAATACTTCGAGATTGCGACGGCCTACCTCCGGATTACCGTATTTAGCGGTAATCACTTCGCCTTGTTCAGTCAGGCGAATCTGCCCCTGTACTGCACCCGCGGGTTGCGCGAGAATCGCCTGATAGCTGGGGCCACCGCCACGACCTACAGAACCACCGCGACCATGGAATAAACGCAGTCGCACTTGATGACGGGAAAACACCTGCACCAGATCAAGTTCAGCTTTATACAATTCCCAGCCAGAAGTCAGAAAACCGCCATCTTTATTACTATCGGAATAACCCAACATCACTTCCTGCGCATTGTCACGACTAGCCAGCAGGCGTGCGTAAGCAGGAATAGCAAACAATCTATCCATTACTGGCGCACTATTTTGCAAGTCTTCAATCGTTTCAAAAAGCGGGATAATATTGACGTCGAGACGCCCTTCTGCCGGATGCAGTAAGCCAGACTCCTTGAGCAATAGCGCTAATTCCAACATATCCGACACGCCGTCGGTTTTGGAGATAATGCAATTTGGAACTGCGCCATCACCGTAACGTTTTTTTGCGGTTGCTGCTGCGCGATAAATCGCTAATTCAGATTGCGTTTCTTCGGAGTACACCAGATACGGCGAAGCCAATGGTCGGGCAGAACTGATTTCAACAATCAAGGCCGCAATACGCTCTTCTTCCGACATCGCCAGATAACTTACTGCTGGATTCGCTGCTTGCAATAATTCAGCGACGACGCGCTCATGCACATCAGAATTCTGACGCAAATCGACAGGTGCCAAATGGAAACCAAATACTCTTACAGCACGACGCAAGTGACGCAGACGGCCGCGCGTAATCGCTGCAGAACCGTGCTCCAACAAAGATTGGTGAACGATATCAAGATCCGCTGCCAGCTCTTCGGCTGTCGCATACACCGGCGCATCACCGCTAGGCGCAATCGTTGGCAACAAACCCAGTAAATGCGTATACGTCGCTGCAACACGTGCATAAATGCCGCTGATCGCCAGGCGATATGGTTCATCAGAACGATGTGGAGAGTGATCGGGGGAACGCTGCGCCAAGGCCTGCAACGCGTCAGACACTTTAACCAACAAAGTCGCCATCGATAACTGAGAGCCTAAGGTATGCAATTCATCGAGGTAAAATTTAAATGCACGGGTGCTTTGCATCGCCAGTGTTTTTTCGAGTATTGTCGCTGTCACAAACGGGTTACCGTCACGATCACCACCGATCCAGCTACCCATTTTCATAAAACTCGGCAACTCTGTCTGCTTAAATGCAGGATCTTTACTGACCAGCAAATCTTCCAGACCGGCGTACAACTGCGGTAATTCGTGTAAAAACGTGTAGTCGTAAAAACTCAAGCCATTTTCTACTTCATCCAGCACGGACAATTTGGAAGTGCGTAGCATGCGGGTTTGCCACAGCGTAAGTACCGCACGCCCTAATGCTTCTTCATTCGCTGCCGCTTCTTCTGGAGTCAATTGCATACGGTCACGCTCGTCAAGCAATCGCGTAATCACCATCTGGCAATTCAAAATACTCTTACGCTGAACCTCGGTCGGATGCGCGGTCAATACCGGCACAACCTGTGCAGTCTGAAAAAAGTCAACGAGCTGCTGCGTGGTGTGTCCGGTGTTATAAAGTGCTTCTATCGTATGTGCCAGACTACCCGCACGCGGTGCAGAGCCAGCAATCTGATGGGCACGGGTACGGCGAATATGATGCTGATCTTCTGCCAGGTTCACCAAATGCGAAAAATAGCTGAATGCGCGAATCACTTGTGTCGTCTGATCATTGGTCAGACTATCCAGGGTCGACTCCAGCTCGGTCCGCGCCGCCTCATCCGCATCACGTCGGAAGCGGATCGAGTTTTGTCGTACTTGCTCAATTAAATCGAACACTTCGTCACCGTGTTGATTTCTTACCGTATCACCTAACAGGCGCCCAAGGCGGCGAATATCTTCGCGCAAGCTTTGGTCTTTATCGTCGTCTTTATCGTTCATTTTGTGTTGAGGTTGGAGGTGAGTATTCATGCTGACGAAATTCTACGGTAGGAGTAATCAAGGAAAGATGAAAATTCTTGATGCATTACATTGCGCACGCAATTTCCTCAGGCATCCCAGGATAAAACCGTGAATTGACGTGAGGCTTACATACAACAATTAATACAACAAACGACACAGATCACAGAACACGCCAGGTGAAGAAGACCACGGAAAGTCGTTCAAATACCGACTTTCCGTTCCCCACGCAGCTATGCAATGAGATTGGATGATATGGGCATCTACGCAGCGTTTTTATACTTTTGACTACGCTTAACCGCCATGAGCAGGCCTTTGGTTGAGCTATCATATTCTTCTTTGACTGCGGCAGGATCAAGACTAATCAATTGCTGCGCCAGTGATTTGCCCAACTCGACGCCCCACTGATCAAACGCATTGATATCCCAGATCACGGATTGCACGAACACCTTATGCTCATACAGCGCGATCAGAGCACCAAGGCTACGCGGCGTCAATTCATTGAGGAGTACCGTTGAGGTTGGCCGATTGCCCTCAAATACGCGCGGTGCCAGCATTTTTTCTGGCAAATCACCCAATTCTGCACGAACCTCTTCCATACTCTTGCCCCAAGCCATGGCTTTGGATTGTGCAAAACAATTTGCCAGCAAGGCTTGATTGTGCCCAGGCAAACCAGCGTCATCATCGGCGACAACAATAAAATCAGTCGGAATTATCGTTGCACCTTGATGCAATAGCTGGAAGTAAGCATGTTGGCCATTAGTCCCTGCTTCGCCAAATAGAATAGGTGACGTGGTGTAATCAACGCGATGACCTTCACGCGTGACCGACTTGCCGTTACTTTCCATTTCAAGCTGCTGCAAATACGCCGGTAAGCGCGTCATACGTTGATGGT
This sequence comes from Cognatundibacterium jejuense, assembly GCF_014284255.1. Lineage (GTDB taxonomy): Bacteria > Pseudomonadota > Gammaproteobacteria > Burkholderiales > Burkholderiaceae_D > Undibacterium > Undibacterium jejuense. Next base: position 89,827 of record NZ_JACOFV010000001.1, on the reverse strand, counting down.
AGGGTGCAATCGACAACGCTTGCAAACCCAGGAAATTAATATTCCAGACCCCAATCAATGCCATTAACACTGGCAGATTTTGCTCTAACGGCGCTTGCGCAAAATGTAAATCCATTTCATGCGCACCCGCCAGCATTTCTTCAAAACGATCTGCGCCAACGTACAAAGCAATCGACAGACCGATCGCACTCCACATCGAGTAACGACCACCCGCCCAATTCCAGAACGGGAACACATTTTCAGGGGCGATACCAAATTCAGAAGCAGCCTGCACGTTGGTACTCAATGCAACAAAGTGTTGACGAATTTGATCTACAGGGCAGCCATGCGCCAGCATCCAATCACGTGCGGTACGCGCATTGGTCAGCGTTTCCATCGTCGTGAAGGTTTTTGATGCAACCACAAACAAGGTTGTTTCCGGATCAGCATTAGCGAGGGCGTCTGCAACGTGACGACCGTCGACATTCGAGACAAAATGCAAGGACAGGTTTTTTTGCGACCAAGGTGCCAGGGCGATACATGCCATTTGCGGCCCCAGATCAGAACCACCAATCCCAATATTGACGATGGTGCGTATCGCTTTGCCGGTATAACCAAGCCAACGCCCTTCGCGCACCGCATCACTGAAGGTGCGCATCTGCGCCAGCACTTGATGGACATCCGCCGCAATGTTGACGCCATTCAAATCAAATGACTCACCTTTCGGCAAACGCAAGACCGTGTGTAGCACTGCGCGATTCTCAGTATGGTTAATCGCTTCACCACGCAACATCGCATCGCGTCTCGCTTCAACATCCTGCTGCCGCGCGAGTGCCAGCAAATTCAGCTTCGCCGTCGTATCAATTCGCTGCTTAGAATAATCGAGCATAATCCCGCATGCTGACGCCGAAAAATGCGTAAAGCGTTGCGGGTCAGCGCGAAATAATTCTTTTAAATTAGGCAAATTGGTTGCACGTTGCTGCAACAAACACCAAATCGGAGTACGCGAAACGGAAGTAGCCATGATCTTGCTTTTACACTTTGAATTTTAGTTTTTGCAAAAATGGGAGGAATATTGCCGTCATCGCCAGGATTACCCTTTGGAATCTTAACTAACGGCGTCTCTTAAAAATATTCCACCCAGGTCGGATAAAAAATGACGAACAAAAATGACAAATAAGTTTATTTCTTACCTGCTTGTGCGGCCGCAGCTGCCAGCGTCGCAATCGCAGTCCAATCACCAGCATTGATCAGCGATGCCGGACACATCCAGGAACCACCAACACACAAGACATTTGGTTGCTGCAACAGAGCAGGCGTTGATTCCACGGTCACGCCGCCAGTTAGGCAGAAACGTACATCAGGGAATGGACCACCCAACGCCTTTGCCATTTTGGTGCTGCCGACGATATCGGACGGGAACAATTTAACTACATCAAAACCATGCTCCAGTGCCAACATCAAATCACTCGCACCGCCAACACCCGGGAAATAAGGCAAGCCTGATTCTGCCGCCGCTTTTGCCAGCGCTGGCGTAATGCCTGGGCTAATACCAAAGGCGGCGCCAGTTTCTTTCACGGCATCCAATTGTGCTTGGGTCAAAATCGTACCTGCACCAACGGTGACGGTTGGACACGCCTTAACCACTTCACGCAGCACTGTCATCGCATTTGGTGTGCGTAAAGTAATTTCAACCGCTGGCAAACCATTTTCTGCCAAGGTAGTCACACAACGAATTGCCTGATCCACGTCATCGGTCACCAAAATTGGTAATACACGGATTTGGTCCAGTTGAGTGATGATGTCTTGTTTCGTGAATGCCATAATAATCTCTCCAAAATTAATCGATAAACAAAGTCGAAGCACCATGTTCAGGCGCTGTTACTACGCGACGTTGCGCTGCAAATAAATCGCGACCATAACCAAAAGTTTCGTCTTTGCTTAATGTTCTTACCGTGCGTTGATCCCATTCTTGCTCATCGACCAAGGCACGCAATTCGCCGGTGTGGACATTCAATTCAACCAAGTCACCATCACGTACTTTGCCCAATGGCCCACCTTGAGCAACTTCCGGGCTCACATGCAGAGCTGCCGGAATACGTCCGGAAGCACCAGACATGCGACCGTCTGTGACCAAGGCAACTTTATAACCGGCCGACATCAAACTTCCGAGGATAGGTGTGAATTGATGCAGCTCAGGCATGCCATTCGCCTGCGGCCCCTGGAAAATCACGACCGCAACAAAATCTATATTCAATTCACCGGCTTTGTATGCTTTGACCAGTGCATCTTGCGATTCAAAAATCTTCGCTGGCGCTTTGACTATCCACGCTTCTTCAGGCACTGCCGATGCTTTGACGATTGCGCGCCCCAGATTGCCTTGCAATAAGCGCAGACCACCGGTAGCGGCAAATGGCTCAGTCACATTACGTACAACCGACGTGTCGGTTGAGTGCGCTGGCAAAGCTTGCCATTGGACTTGATTATTTTCAGTCAGGACTGGACGCGAGGTATGTGAATGCAGACCATGATCGCCATACACGGTCATCACATCACCATGCATCAAACCAGCGGACAGCAATTCGCGAATCACAAAAGTTGGCCCGCCTGCATCTTCAAATGCATTCACGTCTGCAGTGCCGTTTGGATAAATACGTGTCAGCAAAGGAATGACAGATGACAATTCATCAAAATCCTGCCAGTCAATGAGAATACCAGCAGCGCGAGCAACGGCAATCCAGTGAATTGTATGATTGGTGGAGCCGCCAGTTGCCAGCAATGCGATGACAGCATTGACAATAGTTTTTTCATTCACCAATTGACCGATAGGTTTGTAATTGCCGCTCTGCTCGGTCATTTGCAAGACGCGCTCGACGGCGGCGTCGGTCAATACCTGACGCAATGGATCTGAAGGATGAACAAAAGCCGCACCCGGCAAATGTAAGCCCATGGCTTCAAGCAACATTTGATTACTATTTGCCGTACCGTAGAAAGTACAGGTACCTGCACTATGATAAGCCGCGCTTTCAGCCGCCAATAATTCTTCTTTGGTGGCTTTCCCTTGCGCATAGCGCTCACGCACAGCAGCTTTTTCTTTATTCGATAAACCAGAACCCATCGGACCTGCGGGGATGAAAATGGTTGGCAAATGTCCGAACGCCAAAGCACCGATCAACAACCCCGGCACGATCTTGTCGCAAATACCTAAACACAAGGTCGCGTCAAAAGCATCATGTGTCAAAGCAACCGCCGTCGCCTGCGCGATCACATCACGGGAAAACAAGGACAATTCCATACCAGGACGACCTTGCGTCACGCCATCGCACATCGCTGGCACCGCACCCGCCACCTGCGCGGTTGCACCAAAGCGCAACGCAGTCTGACGGATTTGTTGCGGATACGACTCGTAGGGTTGATGCGCAGACAACATGTCGTTGTAGGCGGTAACGATGCCGATGTTAGGTTTTTGTGCCTGATTCAGCCAAATTTTAGTACCACTATCCATCGCCGCATTTGCATGCGCCTGATTGGCACAAGACAAACTGGCACGACGCGGGCCACGGCCACGCATTTTTTCTAACTGGGAAAGATAAGCACTGCGAAGGGTTTTGCTGCGCTCAATAATACGTTGTGTGACCTGGTTGATGACCGGGTGCAACGCGACGGAAGGAGATGTTGTCATAAACTCACCTATACCCCTGAGGGGTTGAAATAATAAAGCTTGTCAAAAATACTTATACGATGGGTAGAAAGATAGCATAATTAGGTATTTTTCGTAACAAACTTTCAGAAATTTATTTAATAGCTGTTTTTTTATGCAAAACAATCAAATTTATCGTAATGAAACTACATTTCTGAAGTTTTTCTGGCATAATCAAAACGCTGGGAGAATGAGAAATAGTTTCTGCCACGTCCTTTTGCAGTGTGAATAATGGTAATCAAATAGCGGTCATCCGCTCTTTCGATAGCAAGAACATCTGGATTCAAAACAGAACAACTTAGAACACATCACGGAGTCAGTATGACCACATTTGTTTTATTTGGCGGCACAGGCGATCTCGCTAAGCGCAAGATCATCCCTGCTTTATACAGCGCGTTTGTCAATGGCCGACTGGATGAGGATTTCAAATTTATCGGCGCGGCACGTGAAGGCCTGAAAGATGATGAATATCGCTCACGTGTTGGCAACAGCATTAGCGAATATGCGTCCAAAGTGAGTGGTTCTACGCCTGAAAAACTGACGGCGTTTCTGGCATTGACACATTACACAAAGATCGATGCCCGGGTGCCGGAAGATTTTCAATCATTGAAGTCTTCGCTCAACACCTCCGACACAAATGCAACCTTGTTCTATCTGGCAACGGGTCCAGATATTTTTATTCCTGTCGTTGAGCAATTATCCAAACACGGTCTGGTCGAAGGCAATGCGCGCGTCGTCGTTGAAAAACCATTAGGCAGAGACGCACAATCCGCCAAAGAAATCAATCAGTCTCTGCGTAATTATCTGAACGAAAACCAGATTTATCGTATCGATCACTATCTCGGCAAAGAGATGGTGCAAAACTTATTGGCATTACGCTTTGCAAATTCGTTCCTCGAACCATTATGGAACCGCAAGTGGATACAAGACGTACAAATTTCAATTTCAGAACAAGTTGGCGTCGAATCACGCGGCGACTTTTATGACCACACTGGCGCTCTGCGCGACATGGTGCAAAATCACTTGCTGCAATTAGTTTCCATCGTTGCGATGGAGCCGCCAGTCAACGCGAACCCAGATGCGATCCGCGATGAAAAAGTAAAAGTGCTGCGAGCCTTACATAAATTCACTCCGGACGAAGTCAGTAAAAAAACCGTGCGTGGACAATACCGCGCTGGCGCAGTCGATGGCCAACCAGTGATAAGCTATCAGACTGAGCCTGGCGTACCACAAGCCAGTCGCACTGAAACCTTTGTCGCGATCCGCGCCGAGATTGATAACTGGCGTTGGGCTGGCGTGCCGTTTTATCTGCGTACTGGCAAACGTATGGCAACCCGCAGCGCAGAAATCACGATTAATTTCAAACCAATTCCGTATTCCATTTTTGGCCAATCACAAGGACCTATGCGCTCGAATCGTCTGGTCATTTCTTTGCAACCAGAAGAAAGCGTGCAATTGTTTATGAAAGCCAAAGAGCCTGGCGAAGGCATTCGTTTGTCTGATGTCGCACTGAATCTGGACTTTGCAGAAGCATCGAATTCCCGCCGCGTCGAATCTTATGAACGCCTGTTACTCGATGCGATGCATGGTGATCTGACGCTGTTTGTACGTGATGATGAATTGAGCGCGGCATGGGCATGGATAGATCCAATCATGAATGCCTGGCAAAACGACCATGAAGGTTTGAAATCCTACATCGCAGGTAGCTGGGGTCCTTCTTCTGCCAGCTATTTATTAGCGCAACACGGTGCCGCCTGGGGCGAAGAATACGTAGAGAATTGATCAATATGTCCAATATGAATTTTCACACTTTTGATAACTTCAGCGCGCTCAGTGATGCGCTCAGCCAGCAATGGTTAGACATCATTCAAGCTGCACCTGAAGGCTCTTGTTTTGCGCTGGCTGGCGGCTCCACACCGGCGCCCATTTATCAACGCCTGGATGATTTGCTGGCGCAAACAAGCCAACGTCATCCAATCAAATTGGTAGCTACCGATGAACGCTGGGTCAGCGACGCGGATCAGCAAAGCAATGAAGGCTTGTTTCGCCGTTGCCTGCAAAAGTCAGCCGAGAAAAAAAACTGGCAGTTAGTATCGTTAAAAAACGCCAGTACCTCGCCAGAAGTAGCGACCGCTGCTATCGATGATAGACTGCAAACACAGCTACCACAGGCTTTCAGTGCGGTATTGCTGGGTATGGGCGCTGATGGCCACATTGCCTCACTGTTTCCTGGCGCACCTACGCAACACGACAACTTGACTTGTCTAGCAGCCGTCCATCCACAAACGCGTCAGAGCCGCATGTCACTCTCTCTGCCGCGACTGCTGGATACGCAAAGAATATGGTTGGTCATCACTGGTGCAGAGAAACGTCAGGTGCTAGAGCATGCAACACAAAATAATTTGCCAGTGGCTGCTTTATTGCGTGAAGCAGGCTGTACCATTGACGTTTTTTGGTGCCCATAATTAGCACCTTAATTTGTACAAAATTGATGTAACTATTGATGTAACTATTGATGTAACTATTGATGTAACTAAGCAGCATCAGGGCTAGCGCCAATTCGCAGCCAATCGCTTATTGTTGAATTAGTCCTGATCGCGAAACTCACACCATGGCAAATCCTTTTTCCGACAAGAACTCAAACACCCCTTCTGAAAAAGGGCTGTTGGCACGTATCCGCACCGCTAGCACAGCCTTAAGCCGCGCTGAGCGCCAGGTGGCAGAATTTCTGTTGCAAAAGCCGCACGATGCGCTCGAAATGTCGATACGGGTTCTGGCACAAGCTTGCGATGTCAGCGAACCGACCGTTGCGCGTTTTTCGCAAAGCCTTGGCTTTGACGGCTTTAAAACTTTTAAATTAGCTTTCGCCAAAAGTTTAGCCACAGGTATTCCCTATCTGCATCTGGATGTGAATCAGGCTGACCATGTAAAAGATGTTTTGCCAAAGGTATTCGACCGCACTATTGCCACATTGATGGAGGCACGCAACAACGCTAACACCGCAACTTTTGAAGCTGCGGTCAGCTTACTGGCACGCGCTCGAAGAATTGAATGCTATGGGCTCGGTTACTCTGGTGCGCTGGCAATTGATGCACAACTCAAATTTTTCCGCTTCGGCATTCCAACGACGGTATTTTGCGATGCCCATTTGCAAGCACAATCGGCGTCACTGCTCAATAGTGATTGCGTGGTCGTCGCCTTTTCGCGCACTGGTCGCACGCGCGACCTGATTAATAGCGTACAACTGGCAAAACAAGCTGGTGCCAAAATTTTAGTACTCTGCGCCAGCGGCGGCCCCTTAGCTGAATATGCAGATGTCCACATCAGTGTTGATGTGGAAGAAGACCCTGACATCTACACGCCAATGACCTCACGCCTCGCTCATTTAACCTACATTGATGCTCTTGCGGTAGCCGTTACCTTATTACGCGGACCAGCAGCCATCGATATGTTAGAAAGAGCCAAAATCAGTATTAGCGAGAAACGTCTGGATTCAAAAGTATAAAAAATAAGCTCACAGCGCTGTCAAGAGCATGTAGTAAAAACTACACAACCATCACCTATAGAACATTTTAGGCAATACTAGGCATGTACATCAAGGAGTAAGACATGCCGATTATTGCCATTCAACAAATCATCGAAGAAGTCAAAGATTTACCCACCCTGCCTGCTGTAGTCATGGAAATTTTGAACAATATCGACAAAGAAGATGTCGATACCCATGAGTTAGCACAAAAAGTTACGCATGATATTGCTCTAACGGCAAAAACCCTGCGCTATGCCAATTCCGCTTACTACTCGACGATGATCAAGGTCACGACGATACAGCAGGCGATCTCTTTGCTCGGTCTGAGTACAGTAAGACAAATCATCGTCACCTCGGCACTAACCGGGTGCTTTCCGGAAAACAATTGCGCTGGATTTAGTCACAAAGAATTTTGGAAACATTCCAACATTGTCGCAATCATCGCCAAAATTTTGGCACGCCGCCTGAGTTTCAATCAGGACGTGGCATTTACAGCCGGTCTTTTGCATGATGTCGGCACCTTAGTGCTGGCAACATACCATGGCGCAGACTTCGAGCAAGTACTTGCCTGGCAGGCAGAACATCAATGCACGCAATATAAAGCCGAAAAACATGTGATAGGAATTGATCATGCCGCGGTCGGCGAAGCACTGGCACGCCAGTGGAATTTTTCAGAACAAATGATCCTTGCGATTGCAGGACATCATCACCCCGAAAAACCCGGTCAGGGATTTTTGGCAACCATCGTCCATGTCGCCAACGGTATTGCACATGTTCTGAATGGCAATGCCGAACCCGATCACAGCACTCCTGAAATTACCGCATTGTCCTGGGAGAGTCTGGGACTAACTCAGGAGTCACTCGATCAGGTCTTAGCGGAAGCCAGTAAAGAATTTCAGGAACTGCAAGAAAAAATAGAGATCTGACGCAAAACTTTAAACAGATTCAGAAGTCGGCTACCCCATTTTGAAATATTAAAAGCCAGCAAATTTGAACTGGCTTTTAATATTAAGTTAGCTGTTCGGACTATAAATCTGGCTGAATCAAGTGACCCAGCTTATTAGCTTTGGTATTGAGGTAACGGTTATTGTATTGATTGCGTTCAATAATCAAAGGAACATGTTCCGCCACCGTCACATTTAAGCCTGCCATCGCAGCCAGCTTACGCGGATTATTTGTCATCAAACGCAAAGATTGAATACCCAGATGTTTAAGCATAGGGTCGCACAAACCATAGTTGCGCAAATCGGCGGCAAAACCTAAGAGCTGATTTGCCTCAACGGTATCAGCGCCATCATCTTGCAAGTGATAGGCCCGTACTTTATTGAGCAAGCCGATACCACGGCCCTCCTGACGCAAGTACAGCAAAACACCACGACCTTCTTGTGCGATTTTTTGCAAAGCCATTTCCAGCTGCGGGCCGCAATCACAACGCTGACTAAACAAGGCATCACCAGTCAAACACTCTGAATGGATACGCGCCAATACTGGCTGCCCATCAGCAACCTCACCCAGCGTCAGGGCAATGTGCTCTTTGCCGGTTGCTGGTTCAAAGAAAGCATGCATATGAAAATTAGCCCAGGTTGTAGGCAATTGACAGGAATCGACAAATTCCAAAACCTGCTCTTGGTTTTCTGCAGGCGGGTTGTTGCTTAACATACGGTTCTCGCGAATTCTTCTTTTAAACAGCCTTGCGGCACGCAAGTCACTGACAAATTGTGGCAAATGTTCCAAGTGACGGGCTAACAATACGCTGTTAGTATTAAAAATAGTAAGGATGACAAAAAAAATATCACCAAAAGAAGAAGTATAAACGACCTGCGCAAATCTTACCGGATTGCCTGAGAATTGCTTCCAATTCAATCTGAAAAGCTCAAATGATGCACATCACAGGCAGGGTGAGGGCAACCTGCGCTGTGATAGTGATTGCATTGATTTGGCGGATTACACCCGCCCTAAGGTTACTTCGCCCACATGCACTAAAGATGGATGAATGTACGTTATTCAACCGTACTTATTTCCGTTTCAATTGCGTAATATCCCTCACTGCGCCTCGATCAGCAGATGTCGCCAAGGCAGCATAGGCTTGCAAGGCTTGAGAAACATAACGTTCACGATTGACAGGCTGCCACGCAGCATCGCCAAGCGCTTCCATTGCGACACGGCGTGCGGCCAAGTCGGCATCGCTGATTTTTAAATGGATACGACGCTCAGGAATATCGATTTCGATGATATCGCCCTCTTCTACCAATCCAATCGCCCCACCCTCTGCTGCCTCTGGCGAAGCATGACCAATAACCAAACCAGAAGAGCCGCCTGAAAAACGACCGTCGGTGAACAAAGCACACGCCTTACCCAGACCTTTAGATTTGATGTACGACGTTGGGTACAGCATTTCTTGCATGCCTGGACCGCCCTTTGGTCCTTCATAGCGAATAATAACGACATCACCCTCATGTACGGTATCGCCAAGAATCGCTTCGACTGCAGAATCCTGACTTTCAAATACACGCGCCTTGCCGGTGAATTTCAAAATACTTTCATCAACGCCCGCTGTTTTGACAATACAACCTTTCTCAGCCAGATTGCCGTACAACACCGCCAACCCGCCATCTTGCGAATAGGCATGGGCTTTATCGCGAATACAGCCTGCCTCACGATCTGTATCAAGACTATCAAAACGCTTGTTTTGCGAGAATGCGGTCTGAGTAGGCACGCCACCTGGCGCCGCCATAAATAAGGTTTTTATTGCAGCATCATCTGTGACCGCAATATCATTATTTGCAATAGCATCTGCCATCGTTGTGCTATGTACGGTTGGTCTGGATGTATCCAACAATCCAGCACGCGCCAGTTCACCAAGAATAGAAATAATGCCACCAGCACGATGCACGTCTTCAATGTGATACTTGTCAGTCATCGGCGCGACTTTGCAAAGGCACGGTACTTTGCGTGAGATTCTATCGATGTCTGCCATCGTAAAATCAACACCTGCTTCATTGGCGGCTGCCAGCAAATGCAAGACGGTGTTGGTTGAGCCCCCCATAGACACATCCAGCGCCATAGCATTTTCAAAGGTCGCCTTGTTAGCAATCGAGCGCGGCAAGACGGAATAATCGTCTTGCTCGTAGTGACGCTTCGCCAACTCCACAATCAGACGGCCAGCACGCAAGAACAACTCTTTACGATCAGCATGCGTTGCCAAAATTGTGCCATTACCGGGCAAAGACAAGCCCAGTGCTTCTGTCAGACAGTTCATAGAGTTAGCCGTAAACATGCCGGAGCAAGAACCGCACGTCGGACAAGCAGAACGTTCGATTCTACCAATTTCCTCATCGCTGACCTTAGAATCACCTGCTTTAATCATGGCATCAACGAGGTCGATTTTCATGATTTTTTGTTCGCCGGTTTGTTTTGGATGCAGTGTTTCCAACACTTTACCTGCCTCCATCGGGCCACCAGAAACAAACACAACGGGAATATTCAGTCGCATCGCCGCCATCAACATGCCAGGGGTGATTTTGTCGCAATTGGAAATACACACCATCGCATCTGCACAATGTGCATTGACCATATACTCGACCGAGTCAGCAATTAATTCGCGTGATGGCAAGGAATACAACATACCTCCATGTCCCATCGCGATCCCGTCATCGACGGCAATGGTATTAAATTCTTTGGCAACACCACCAGCTGCTTCGATTTCACGCGCCACCATTTGCCCAAGGTCTTTCAAATGCACGTGACCAGGAACAAATTGTGTGAATGAATTCACCACCGCAACAATTGGTTTTTCAAAATCACCATCTTTCATGCCGGTGGCACGCCACAAAGCGCGTGCGCCCGCCATATTGCGGCCGTGGGTGGTAGTGCGTGAACGATATACGGGCATGTCTGACTCCTGTCTAACTTAGATCGACGAAAAAAGGATTTCTTTACTTTGCCTTGCAAATGCTCATATGTCAAATACGCAAATAGCCAGCGATTAATATTTTAAAAGTATAAATTAATATTTTTATCCGCGCCCGTCCACGATCTATAATAAATTTATCGATCTACTATTTAAGTCAAGTGCATAGATAAATAAGCCATATATAAAGGTTAAGAAAAACATGCTGTGGATAGCTGGCTCGTTATTCTTTTGCTGGATGATGGTGCGCGAATGTTTAAGCACCTTAATCACACCTACTGGTTATGATCACCCGATTTCAAGCAAGATATCGATTCCGTTCTTAATTCTGTATGGCACACTAGCTTTAGCATTTGCCTGGCAACCATTTCAATACTGGCGTTTTGAACGTTTGCTATCAATCAAAGCAACGGAAATAGCCGACTTCCATCCAGCAAAAGTCCATTGCAACACTATTTTTGACACCTTTGTAGATCAAAATTATTTTGCAGCTGGTCATGCTGATCCTCACACCGGGAAAATCGTTTTCCAATATCCATGGTGTAATCGTCTAATGGATTACTTGCACCATCCGCAAAAAGCAAATCGCGAAGAAATCGTTAGCCTCAATATTTTTACGCATGAAAGCATGCATGTACGCGGTGAGTACAATGAAGCAAAAACGGAATGTGAAGCGGTACAAAGGAATTATCGTGCGGCAAAACTATTGGGTGTTCCAGATCAAACCGCAAAGAAAACTGCCTTAAACTACTATCTCGGTGAATACCAAAGACGCGGTGCAATTGGCGGCCTCGCTGGCTCTTATTTTTCCGCAGAATGCGCGCCTGGTAAAGCAATGGACGAACATTTGAGTGACTCAACTTGGGCACGCTAAGGTGCAATATACCAACATTAAAATTCAGCGTAGAGGAAGATAGACATCCGTCACCATCTCTGATTCACTCACGTTTGGACCCACATTAACATAATGAAAAAAGAGCGGAAAACTTCTTAGTGATTCACCACTTGCTGGTAACCAGGTTTCAGATAAATATCGTGCTGCACCGATGTTTTCTCGCGAACCAACATGACGCACCTTTGCACAACGCCCACCAGGAATAACTTTATTGACGACACCATATGAATTCAGTGGTACTTCTTGTTCCACCGAAATGCAAAAATCGGCGCGGTATAAATCTGGCGCTGTAGTAAAAGGATCGTCGTAATGCACACCGAACGTGCGATAGCGTTCTGGCGGATAACGATACTCAATCCGCCACGCGATCAAACGGCGCACGCTCTCATGTTCAAGATCGGGCGAGCCGCGATGTTCGATAGCGGCAACTAACGTCTCTGGGAAGTCAATGATTTCTACATTCATTTTTTGCCCAATAAATTCAATTCCAAAAAATGCCAATGCGCGTGCAAGGCTTCGGGAACTTCAGTTCCGGGATATGGTCCGCGCTCAATAAATCCTGTTAAACGGTAAAGTTGCTGCGCGTTTTTCATGAACGGCGCACTATCAAGTCTTAGCTTAGCATAAGCAAACTCTTTAGCATCGCTCACCACTTTATTCAACAATTGTTTTCCAAAATGCTGACCCCGAAAAGCCCCACGTATATATAAGCGCTTGATTTCAGCAACATCCAGACTGAGCGAACGCAAACCGACCATGCCAACAACTATCTCATCTTGCTTAACCAAATAAAAAACGCTACGTGGCGCTTTTTCAAAACAAATCTTATCCAGAGCGCTTTCCACGTAATCTGGAATCGACAGCCCGCTGACAACGACGAGAGAAACACCACAGACCTCCTGCATCCTCGCTGCCACCCATTCCATATATTCAATATTGATTTGAATCAGACTGGCACGGTCAGCAACTGGATCAGCAATATGAAAATCCAGTCTGCTCATACGATCTCCTTCTTCTTTTTTTATCCCGGAAATGACAGTGCGTGCCTTGATTATTGAGGTGCACGTATTTTTTCTATGAATTCAAACAACAACATACCAGCAATCATGGCCGCGACAAAAATCAAAGCAGAGGGCAATCCCATACTAAGTCCAACCAAAGCTGGACCGGGACAAAAGCCTGCAAGTCCCCAACCGATACCAAACAATGCACTACCTCCAACTAAACGCAGGTCTATTGCAGTATTCGTAGGCAAATCTATTTTTTCTCCAAAAAAGCTTACCACCCTTTTTTTTGCGATCACAAATGCAAACAATCCAACAGCAATAGCACCTAGCATGACAAGCATTAAGGACGGATCCCAGGCTCCCGCCAGGTCAAGAAAACCTAGTACCTTACCGGGATTAACCATACCGCTAACAATCAAACCTAAACCAAACAGGAGTCCAGCAAATAAGGAAGTGAAATAAGTCATTTTCTTTTCTCAATTTTCTCAACTATGCAATACATGACGGATCACAAACACAGTGACAAATCCAGCGGCCATGAACGTCGTGGTCGCTACGAGAGAGCGTAAAGATAAGCGAGATAGCCCGCACACACCATGACCGCTAGTACAGCCCGCGCCATACCTCGTCCCAATCCCGACTAAAAAACCCGCTATTAACAAACGTCCCACACTAGCGTCTATCTGCAGTATCGGCAATGGTGCGAAGCAGCTATATACGATAGGTGCAATCAACAGTCCCAGCAAAAAACTGATACGCCAGTAGCCATTACGATTAAATGGTTTCAATACGCCCGCCAAGATGCCACTGATACCGGCAACTTTTCCGTTCAGCAGGATCAATGCGGCGGCGGCGAGCCCTATCACAACCCCGCCTATCAAAGCAGACCACGGGGTAAACACGTTCCATGCAATGGACATTTTTTGCTTTCTATAGAGACAAATAAAAAACGTGCAGTGGAATCCCACAACACGTTTTGATTCTACAACATCGCTTTTTAATTAGCGACTGAGCTCTTCAATCTTCAACTTACCTTGTGCGGTAGTTTCTCCAGATTAGGCAAAAAGGCCGCTGCCAATCCTAACAAAGGCAAGAACGAACAGACCTGATACACAAAATATATGTCAGTCATATCCGCCAACTTACCCAAGGCGGCTGCGCCTATCCCCCCCATACCGAACGCGAAACCAAAGAATAAACCAGAAATCGTACCTACTTTCCCTGGCACCAGTTCTTGCGCAAACACCAGAATGGCAGAAAATGCCGATGCCAATATCAAACCAATGACAACCGACAGCACGCCAGTCCAAAATAAATTCGCATAGGGCAACAACAAGGTGAATGGTGCCACGCCAAGGATAGAAACCCAGATCACCAGCTTACGTCCCACCTTGTCCCCTATCGGGCCACCAAGCACTGTGCCTGTTGCCACGGCAAATAAGAACACAAATAAATGGATCTGCGCGTCTTGTACCGACAAGTGAAACTTGCTCATCAGGTAGAACGTAAAATAACTGCTTAAACTTGCCATGTAAAAGTATTTTGAGAAGATGAGCAGCATTAAAATCGCAATAGAAAATAGCACTTTGTTGCGCGCCAAGATGACGTGTGAATGGGATGCCTGGGCTGGCCTGGCTTTGGCTTCCTGACGCTTACGTTTGTACCAGTTACCGATCTGCCATAAGATACCTATCGCCAACATGGCTGCCACTGAGAACCACGCAATACTGGCTTGACCACGTGGAATAATGATCCACGCTGCCAACAACGGTCCCATAGAACTACCAGCATTACCCCCCACCTGAAAGATAGACTGCGCCAGACCATGACGTCCACCGGAAGCCATGCGCGCAACGCGTGAAGACTCGGGGTGAAAAATTGATGAACCAGTACCAACCAAGGCTGCAGCCAGCAGCACTAACCCGTAGTTCGGCGCAACCGACAATAATAGTAAGCCGACCAGAGTAAAGCCCATCCCCAATGCCAGTGAATAAGGTTTAGGATGTTTGTCGGTATAAAGCCCAACCACCGGTTGCAAAATTGATGCCGTGATCTGATACGTCAAAGTGATCAGTCCAATCTGAGCAAAATTCAGATTGAAATTCCCCTTTAAAAGTGGATAAATCGCCACAATCAGCGACTGGATCATGTCATTAAGAAAATGGGCAAAGCTGATCGCCCCCAATACACGGAAACCGGTAACATCTTCCGCCCCGGGTGCCGCAGATAATTGCTTCGTTGCTGTTTGCATAGTCGTCATTAAAAGTAAGGGAAACCATGGAAGCGAATCAATCACGAAGAACTGATTCGAACATATGCACGCAGTGTAGAGAAAAATTGCACGTCACTATTGCGACATCTAGCCATAATTTGTCGCATTTACGCCAAATTAACACCGCATTTGTGTCGCGATCAATTAAATGAGAATGTGTAGTTAATATCGACTGCAGATTCACTACCGGTACGGCCAACTATCGTGATTCTACGCGTGAGTTGCCAGCTCAGTTTGACCGCTCCGCTGGCATCACCAAGACCACGTTCTACTGCCAATACCAAACCTGGCATCAGATGTTTACCGACACTCACTACCTGGTCGCTACCCGACGAACTAGTGGAAGTTGAAGTTGTTCCTGCGACGGTCTGCCCCGGAACATGCGATGAAGGTGCACCACTAGAATTTCCAATCGAAAACTCATCAAAACCCAGACCCTGTACAATGTCTTTAGGAACATTACGACTGCCATCACCGCCAAATATCGCGGTCGCCGCAGACATTAATAGCGAAGCATCGCCACCAGCCAACTGATCAGAACCGCGACCCAAGACCAGCCAGCTTAATTTTTCTGTGTCTGGCACATCAGGTTCGGAAACCAGTCGCACCTGTGGCGCCACTACGGTACCGACTACTTCGACCCCAGCCTCAACTGGTAAGCCTTTCCGCAAGGCACGAATATTCAAGCCGGGATTTGCAGGTGGCCCCTGAAAATTCAAATTGCCACGATCTATTGTCAACTGCTGTCCATATCCTTCGTAAGCGCCCTTTACCGTATTGATGGATCCGGTCGCTTGTAATGGACTTCCATCAAATGAACGCAGCCGCAAACTTCCGGCTAATCCGGTATCCAAACCCCGTCCAACAAATACAAAACGAGGCCCCATATCAAAATTAACGTCAATGCGGGTTTTTAAACCTTTTTTGGAGGCATTGGCTGCTGCCTCTCTGTCAGTTGGCTTATCAGATTTTCTTTTAACGTTCACATCACTCGACAAACTTGGAGGCGGCAATTTAGGTAGTTTAAAATAAGCACCGTCAGCAACAACCTTGCCATTCAGACTCCAGACATTATTTGCTTCTACTATACTGGCCTGACCCGATACTTGCAGCCATCGGTCTTTACGTTGCAACATTGGAAATTGCTTCCATTCCGCTTTGATTGAGCCGGTTTCCTTGCCAATATCTAGCTCACCACTAGCATTAAATTCACCGCGCTTACCAATCGCATCCCAGTCCCTGAACTGTTCATGTTGTGGCAGCATGGTTACTGTATTTGAAAACTGCAAGCGCGCCAGTTTTAAATGGGCATCATCGATTTGTGCATCTAACACACCATTCGGCAGTAACAGTCCTTCAGACGCAAATGCCACTTCCAGCTCTTTACCAGCAACGTTAGCGTGATAATGCGGCGCACTCAAAGTTCCACTCAATTTGGCGTCAAGATTTAATTTACCTTTCAACACCAAACCCGGATTGATCAAGGAACCTACCCATTCAAGATCGGGAACAACCGCGTTAATGGTGCCGCCCAGCGGCGCAGCAGACGAAACACTCCACAGACCATTTTGCCTGCTCAAGAGAGAATCGGCCTGCATCCGAACTTGACCTAAGCGAGTTCCATCCGCATTCAAACTCAAACTCATACGTTGCCCATCTGTACCCGCAACCAGACCTCCAATGCGTACCTGCATTTTCAAGTCCTGAATACCTAATGGAATCGGTGTTCCGGTGCCGTCAGGATCGTTAAAACGCAGATCTCCGCTTTGCTTTTGTAGATTAATTTCTCCATGTACCGTATCAGCAAGCTGGATATTCCAATCAGCATTTAATTTCAGACTGCCAGTAACAGCGTATTGAGGTTTAATGAAGTTGAGTAAATCAGTCACTTTTGCATTAGAAATTCGTCCTCTTGTTTTCAATGAATCTGGCGTCCAGTCAAACTGCTCCATTTCGACATTAACCAGGCCACTCTCGAGTTGGACATTGCCCACGTGCACCGCCTGTGCAGAAATAGTGACCGGCGCTGGGTTCAGCAAGCGAGCACTGGTTTGTCCATTTAATCCCAAACTCTGTAATTGGCCAGTCCAGCCCCACGGGCTTTCCTTACCGTGCTGTGGTGGCTGCAATCCACCATTGATTTGTGCTTGTACGTTCTGCTGCCCCGGCAACTGCAACTGTAAAGCAATTTGATGTGCGTCGCGGCGACCTTTTAATCCCAATTTGATCTGTTCAATTTTATCTTCAGATTCCGAGGTCAGCTTTGTATCTGATCTCACATGGTGTGCACTGATTTCGCCATCAAAAACACCATTACTGGCGTGCGACAAGCTCAATTTTCCAAGTAAATTTTCGAGAGAATATTCCTGCTGCTTTTTTGAAAACTGAAGTTTTCCAGATTGCATATTAAGCTGACCAGCAAGCTCAGAAAACTTCCCCTCTAAAACAACATTCGCCTTAAGATCACCATTGATTGTCATCTGCTGATTCGCGAGCAATGCATTCAATTCGTTTAATTGCGGCGCATCCAACTGTAACTTAAGCACATCACTTACATTGCCCCAAGCCCCTTGTGCATTCAGATGATTGCTACCCCAGCGTAAATCCATCTGATGCACTTTTAGTTGGGCGGTTTGCCACTGCACACCCATCGTTCCTTGCACGGTCTGCCCTGCGTATTGCCCTTGTAAGTGCGGCAAACTCAATGCAACCTGGAGTTGTGGCAGTAGTTGACCTGAGGTGGTGAGTTCCGCTTGGAGATGACCAGCAGGCACATCTATCCATTTTGAAGGATCAAAATTAACCAGACTTCCTTTAAAATGAAATGGCTGATTGCCAGCAAATGAGATGTCACCCTGCCCTTCAACATGCGAATCTTGCGATGCCAACTTAATTTGTTTAAGGGTCAGCAACTGCTTTTGAATATCGTAATTCAACTCCGAATTAAGCAGAGTTCCTTTGTCGTGCAATTGTGCCTGAACCTGAATATTCTCCTTGGTTTGCGCAGTAATTTCGCCATTGATCTGGGTATGGCGTAAACGTTGATCGATTTTCAGCAAGTCGATATTCGACAATTGAATTCGCGCTTCGGCTTGGGGTTGCTTTGCATGCCAATTGACTTGCGCATCACCGCGTGCAGCACCATCACCGTCAAATTGGATTTGCAAATCAGGGAGACGCAAACGCGTGCCGCGCCACTCAAACTGACTACTCATGCCTTTTATTGGTAAGGCATTTTTATCTAAAGTGGCAACCGCTGTATTAGTCACACGCAGTGATCCAATCAGATCATCAGTTTGTTTTTTTAGCTTGAGATCAGGATGTGCATCCGCCCAAATCCGCAAATCTGCGACTGGTGCACTGGCATGCCAAGCCGCCGGATTAAAGTGTTCAACATCAATCTGCAATTGCTTCAAAACTTGCTCATCGAATGGTGCGATGGTTGCGTTTGCATGGCCAGTTAATGCAGAAGATTCTGCGGCAGATACGGCAGCAGATAAACCATCCGGCTGCTTCGTTTGTTCGTTGAGTTGCGCCTGCAGTGAGAGCTTTAGCGTTTGCAAATTACCACTTGCATTCGCTAGCACATACATTGCCGGAATCTCAGGGGTGACCTGACCCTGCAAATTGGCATTACCTTTGAGCGCAAACGGTCTTTGCGCATTTAGGTTCAAAGAGTCAGACTGGATGCGCCCCCATGGCGAATTGAATGCCAGCCTGGCCTGATACTGGTGTAGATCAAAACTCATTTCTCCGGTTAGAGCACTCAGTTTCAGACTATCAGTTTGCTTGCCACCAGGCGTCAAATCAGCAATCAGCAATTCACCTACTGCAAGATCCTTTGCTGATAAGCTGAGCGGCAAGTGCAAGTCATTTGGCAGACTAGCGGGGGAATTACTTGGTACCGTGGCAATAAGCAATGCGCTGACATGCAGTCGATCGATCAACGCCTGTTTATGCCA
This sequence comes from Cognatundibacterium jejuense, assembly GCF_014284255.1. Taxonomy (GTDB): domain Bacteria; phylum Pseudomonadota; class Gammaproteobacteria; order Burkholderiales; family Burkholderiaceae_D; genus Undibacterium; species Undibacterium jejuense. The sequence continues at coordinate 70,576 of NZ_JACOFV010000001.1, read as the reverse complement.
CAGAGCGAAAGGCCGCCAGATTAAATGAACACCACTCGCTTCAATTTTTAAATCAGTTGAATGATATGATAACTTCTCGAATTCCAGCTCATCACCGACTGAGCCCTTGACACCAGTGGCCTGCAAAGATCCTGCGCTCAGAGAATGCGCGACAGAAAATAAGGTCTGAGTACCACTTTCAGTTTTAATTGCCCAGGCCAGCAATATACTCAAACATAAGAGCACTAAAAAAAATGTCGCGAATAGTAATTTCAGAACAGAAAAGCGTCTGCGCCCAGCAATTGGGGACTCATTATCAGGCGCTTGCGGAGACACTTTTTGTTCCATATCAGAAAGCAATCGCAATAGAAAAATCTAAACGTAATTTCTTAGTCTGCTTACCATAAGCGAGATCCAGGGCAATCGGACCAGCAGGCGTACGATAACGGCCACCTACCCCGAATGCCTGATACATCTTCAGGTCGCGCCAACTATCTGAGGCATCACCCGCATCAACAAAGGTAGCGATGCCCCAGGTGCGATCCAGCCAATGCACGTATTCTGCACTGACAACGGACATAACGCGACCGCCTGTGACCGCTAGTCCCTGCTGAATTCCCAGGCTCTGATAAGAGTAACCGCGCACGGTAGAACTGCCGCCCGTCCTGAACAAATAATCTTCCGGAATACCTTCAATACTGTCTGAAAACACTTGCCCGGCTTCTGCACGTAAAATAATGCTATCTGCTGTGCCAACAGGTATCCAACGTTGATATTTTCCATAGACCCGGAAGAATCGCTGGTCAGACAGGGCGGCTTTTTCCGAACCAGCTAAATCAAGTTGATAAATTTCACCTTTACGCGGGGCAAATGTATCGTCCACATCGCGCCAGGTCCAGCCTATACTTGCCACCAGCGCTCGATTAATTTGTGTTGGTTCACTCTCAATCGATACTTTTTCCCGAACCAGATTAAGCCCCAACCGTTGTTCAACATGACCATTGGTTGATGTACGTTTAATACCCACCGCATTTTTAACTGTCAGTACGTCAGAAACATTTTCACGATCAGAAATGACACCAAACGAATCAAGTTTGTTATCGTAAGGGGGTAAATAAATATCCGCGAAGCCAACCTGACGCTTTTGCTCTATCCGGATTGCACTTCGCAAATCCCATGCCCGTCCCAATATATCCCGATCGCGATACGCGATCTCACCTCGAAACCCTGTGTTAGAACTATAACCGAGACCAAAACTCAAATCACGCGGCTTACGCTCAACGAGGTTGACCTCAATGGGAACACTTTTTGCCTTTTCAGGGTCAGCTTCTATGGCTACTGCAACCGACGCAAAATAAGGTGAGTTCTGCAAAGCCCGCTGAAATTCAAGTAACCGCGCACGTGAATACAACTCACCTTCACGCGGTGGTTGATAACGATCTAATATCCAACGTTGATAACGTTTCAAGCCAGTAACCTGAAGCGCCCCAAAAGTAAAAACAGGACCACTATCAACTTCCAAAACAAGATCAGCATTGTGGGCATCAGCATCAACATTTGCTTCACTATCAATCAGCTTCGCTGAAGCATAAACATTGGTGCGCAAATTTTCCGTCAAAAGATTTTTGGATTGACTCCAGGCATCTTCAGTAAATGGCTTTCCAACAGTCAACTTCCAGGTTTTCAAGGCTTCTTCACGGCGCGCTATTGCACTCTGATCTTGCGCTTGAACGGCATCATTCAAGGCGCCGGTAAATTGAATATTGACGCTTGTTATTTTCGTCCTTGGGCCGGGATCAATATGCACATTAATCACTTTTTCGGCACTGGATCTGGCATCCCTGAGCGCTACTTCATCCAGATTTTCAAATTGAATTTGAGGAGAAAAATAACCCTCTGTCGCCAGAATATCGCCGATATCCTGACGCATCCTGCGGAGCAATGATGGAGTAATATTTTGCGGTTCAGGATTGCTTACAAATTCAGGAATATGTTCACGCAAAAGAACCGACCACTCATTTTTTTCCGTCACCAAACGAAAACTACCACTCATACGTAAGGATTTGCCAGGTGAGGTTTTCCCGGCTTCATCAACTAGAGCATCGCTGCTGACATCAGCCTTCGCCTGATCAGTCGCATCATTAGTAGCGCTGTTAGAAGCACCACCTGAAACAACTACTTCTTTAGCGTTGCTAACAAGAGTTTGCGTTTTTTCCAAAATGGCGGCTTCTTGCGCCCAACCTGATCCACTGACAATACTCATCAGCAGCAAAGTGAAACGCGGGGGGAAAAAAGAAGCAGCCATCCTTGATTATTTTGTAGCCAAACCAACGCGATTGAAGCCAAGCTTTTTCGCGTCAGAAATTACCTGGACCACATTGTCGTATTCGACCTTTTTATCTGCCGAAACCAATACAGCCAAATCAGGTTTTGCTTCGTGATATTCACGCAGTTTTTGCATCAATTTATCACGATCCGATGTTTCCTCTTTATCGTCAGAAGGATTACTACCACTGCCATCAGCCTTACTTTTAATTCCGATTGCCCACGTATTATTTTTGGCAATAGAAATTTCAATATACGAAGATGGCGGTTGCGTCGATTGACCTGCCGTCGGCAAATTAATCACACTTGGGTTCGTCATCGGTGCGCAGACCATAAAAATGATCAGCAATACCAGCATTACGTCAATATAAGGAACGACGTTAATCTCGGCTTTAAATTTGCGTTTACGTTCGCCACGCAGAGAACTCATGCTGCCTCAATGATCAACGTGACTGACGTTGCAGAATATTGGAGAATTCTTCGATAAAAGTTTCGAAGCGTATCGCCAGGCGGTCAATTTCATGCGAGTAGCGGTTATATGCTAAAACTGCAGGAATCGCAGCAAACAAACCAATCGCTGTCGCAATCAAGGCCTCAGCAATACCAGGCGCTACCGCGGCCAGTGTCGCTTGTTGCACATTCGCCAGCCCACGAAAAGAATTCATAATCCCCCACACGGTACCGAACAAACCGATGTAAGGCGAAACCGAGCCAACCGATGCAAGGAAAGACAAGTGCGATTCCAACATATCCATTTCGCGCTGATAGGCAGCACGCATCGCACGGCGAGCACCATCGAGCATAGCACTGGCATCGAGTGAAGCCTTATTGGCGTTTTTGACCTTCTGGTATTCGCTCATACCCGCTTCAAAAATTCTCTCTAAAGCCCCCATCTTGCCACTTGCATTGCGTCGACTATTCGCCGCTTCCTGGTATAACTCAACCAGATTGCCGCCCGACCAGAAATTACGTTCAAAGTGTTCAGTCTGAGCGCGGGCCTTTTTGATCGCAAACATTTTGCTGAAAATATACGTCCAACTGGTCAGCGAAACACCGAGTAACAGCAGCAACACCAATTGCACCAGAATGGATGCGTTACTAATCAGGCTTAAGAATGAAAGGTCTTGTGTAGCGGTCATAAAATCAGATTAAAAACAAATGAAAGTAAAAATGGCGGAACATCGCAGTTTCAAAAAAGATCAGCGAATTTCCAGCGCGCGTAGCGACTATACAGAAATCTTTGCCAATATAACATCAGGAATTGCAGCTGGACGCAAACTGGTAGCACCAACGCATCCGACTTTAATTTTGCCTGAAACCAACAAACGATCGCCGCACCATGCTTCCTGAATAAATTGCACGGAAGCACGTCCCAGCTTTTCGACCACAACCGTGAGCCTTAGTTCATCATCAAGACGCGCTGGTGCATGATAATCGACTGCAGTTGCTTTAACGACAAACATCACCTCAAATTCTTGCGCCAGTTGTTGTTGATTAACGCCTGAGGCACGTAACCATTCGGTACGGGCACGTTCAAAAAATTTAAGGTAGTTGGCATAAAAAACGATACCACCAGCATCGGTGTCTTCATAATACACCCTGGCATTCCAGATAAAATTTTCTCGCATTATTTATTCATTTGACGGGAGTATCCTGCATTTTACTTCTTTCGCCCTTGTAAATATTGGAGCGATCGCCAGAAGTTTAAGGGTACTCCCTTGAGTATAAGGAAAAATCATTCACTCGTTGGGGATGAATTTAACAATCAGACTGGCTGACGCTTAATGTTCAAAGGACCAAAACCCTGACATGTCGGCATCATTTCTATGTAATTGATGTTCACATGCGAAGGCAAAGTGGCGATCCAATACGTGGTTTCTGCGATATCGATCGCTGTCAAGGGCACTGTACCTTCATAAACTTTGGCAGCCGCTTCATCATTGCCACGGAAACGCACATTCGAAAACTCGGTGCCGCCACACAAACCAGGCGCGATATTGGTGGTTCTGACGCCAGTACCGACCATGTCGGCACGCAGGTTTTTAGTGAACTGATCCACAAATGCCTTGGTTGCGCCGTACACATTGCCACCGGGATACGCTGTCGAACCTGCAATAGAGCCAATATTGACGATCATGCCAGCATTGCGGGCAACCATATCAGGCAAAATTGCGCGCGTCATGGTCACCAGACCTTTACAATTGGTGTCTATCATCGTATCCCATTCGTCCTGAGATGCCAGATGCGCTGGCTCAGTACCAAGAGCCAAGCCAGCATTATTGACCAAAACATCGATATTTTTCCATGTGGCTGGCAACTCTGCCAAGACTTTCGTGATCGATGCTTTATGAGTCACATCGAGTTCAACAGGCATTAAATTTTCGCCCAACTCAGCTTGTAGTGCAGCCAGACGATCCACCCTGCGCGCTGCAGCGATGACTTTATGTCCCTCGCGCACGAATTTTCTTGCTATTTCCTCGCCAAAACCTGAACTTGCACCAGTAACTAATACGATCATACAATTTCCTTTAAGACAATAAGCAACCAGCAAAGTAAACTTACACGATAGTAACGTGCAAATCCTCTGAAATACGATGCCCTCTATTCTAAGTGCTTTTGTGCATCACAGCAGGACTTCTGCTCGACCTAAGCAACGCCAAAATGGTTAAGGGGCGATTTTGCGTCAACTTGGATAAGTAGATTCCACAACTAAACAAAAGTTAGGTCTACCCGCTTGCCGATTCATAAGGCATCACGTAAAATCTGCGCACCATTTCGTCTCACGTGACTGGCGAAACCGTTGATTGACCTATTACCTGATCGTCAACAAAAGATGGAGATCCATCGGGAAGCGTGAGATTTCGGGGTCGTAAGACCTCAGCCGTGCGCCTGGGTAGCCTGATGGTAAATTTGTGAGGCTGCCACTCTACGACCACGTCCGACTGACACCTCATAGAAAACAATCACCGATCTAGTTTTTTACATTAACAGGAAAATCAGGAAAGCCATGTTTGCCAAAAATCATACCCTCGCCAATATTGATCCGGAATTGTTCGCAACCATTCAACTGGAAAACCATCGCCAGGAAGAACATATCGAGCTGATCGCATCCGAAAACTACACCTCACCAGCGGTCATGGAAGCCCAAGGCTCCCAACTGACGAACAAATACGCTGAAGGTTATCCAGGCAAACGCTACTACGGCGGTTGCGAACACGTTGACGTTGTAGAACAATTGGCGATCGACCGCCTGAAACAATTGTTCGGTGCAAATTTTGCTAACGTACAACCAAATTCTGGCTCACAAGCCAACCAAGGCGTTTTCTTTGCATTACTCAACCCGGGCGACACCATCATGGGCATGAGCCTGGCTGAAGGCGGTCACCTGACTCATGGCATGCCATTGAATATGTCTGGTAAATGGTTCAATGTCGTTTCTTATGGCCTGGATGCAAATGAAGACATCGACTACGACGCCATGGAAAAACTGGCACGCGAAACAAAGCCAAAATTGATCATCGCTGGCGCATCCGCATTTGCCCTGCGTATTGATTTTGAACGTTTCAGCAAAATCGCCAAAGAAATCGGCGCTTACTTCATGGTCGACATGGCACACTATGCAGGCCTGATCGCCGCTGGCGTGTACCCTAACCCAGTCCCATTTGCTGACGTTGTGACTTCCACGACACACAAGAGCTTGCGCGGCCCACGCGGCGGCATTATTTTATCGAACGACGAAGCGATTGCAAAGAAAATCAACTCTGCGATTTTCCCGGGTTTGCAAGGTGGTCCATTGATGCATGTGATTGCTGGTAAAGCAGTGGCGTTCAAAGAAGCGCTCACACCAGAATTCAAAGCCTACCAGGAACAAGTCGTCAAAAATGCGGCAGCACTGGCGCAAACATTGACAGAACGCGGCTTGCGTATCGTTTCTGGTCGCACTGAATCTCACGTAATGCTGGTTGATTTGCGTCCAAAAGGTTTGACCGGTAAAGAAGCAGAAGCGATTTTGGGCTCTGCTCACATGACTTGCAACAAAAACGGCATTCCTAACGACCCACAAAAACCGATGGTCACTTCTGGCATTCGCCTTGGTAGCCCAGCGTTCACCACACGTGGATTTAAAGAAGCAGAAGCGATCAAAGTTGGTCATTTGATTGCTGATGTTCTGGACAATCCTAACGATGCAGCGACAATCGAACGCGTTAAAGCAGAAGTTAAAAAACTGACTAGTGCTTTCCCGGTCTACGCGAAGTAAAATAATGTAAAGCAATTCGTCACTGATGAACGCCACTCGATGAGTGGCGTTTTATTAAGTAACATGCGACACAACAATTAAAGAGACTAACGTACCTACATGAAATGCCCCTACTGCCATAACGACGACACCCAGGTGATCGATACTCGCGTTTCTGAAGAAGGCAATGTTATGCGCCGCCGCCGCCGCTGCGCTCATTGCGATAAGCGCTTCACAACCTATGAACGCATAGAATTGATCATGCCCGTCATAGTTAAAAAAAATGGCAGCCGCAGCGAGTATGAATCTTCCAAATTACGCGCCAGCCTGATGCTGGCTCTGCGCAAACGTCCGGTATCGGCCGAAGCAGTTGATAACGCCGTACAAAGCATAGAAGAAAAACTGCTCGCCAGCGGTGAACGTGAAATCATGTCAGTGCAACTCGGTGAACTGGTGATGCGCGAACTCAAACGTCTCGACAAAATCGCGTACATCCGCTTTGCTTCAGTCTATAAGAGCTTTGAAGATATTTCTGAATTCGCTGAAGCGATTCAAGAAGTCAATGTCGAGAACCGGCCTGCTGGCAAAAATAAAAAATAAGTCCGCTATTTGATTTTTTTGACTACCTAGGTATGGAGTCCAGCGGATAACATCAAATCAAAACTGCATTTGCAAGCCAAGATAAGTCATTACCGAACTTTGTGCTGCCTGAGTATTGTGCAAGTCATGCACCCCTGCAAGCAACAAAGTATTGTTTTCGCTTAAATCATAGTGAGCACCAACATTTAAATGAACTCACTTTGCGGTTAAGTTGACATCTATCAGAGGCAACTGATAAATGCTTGTTTGCCCGGCATGATTCATCAGAGTAGCGACGCTCACCTCCCAATAGCCATTGCCTGACGTTCCCGAATCATCAGTCATCATCGGCGGGTCACCCACTGCCAAAACGCTCAACGCTCACGAAGAACTCGCGACAATCAGGCTTTTCAAAGAATTCCGAACCAAAAGTTGCACGCAATGTGAATTATGCATGCTCAAAATCGGCTAAAACGAACCAGATTTAAGTAAGAAATAATTTCAACCGACTATCATTCAAGCAGCTAAAATCGCAGCACGCTGACCGCCATTTTTAATCACAAACGACGTTACCTGAATGTTTTTGGCAAGCCGGTTCAACTATCAGCAACGATTGCCGTTAACCGTTACAGTAGTGTCTGCGGAGAATCTCAAATGAGCATTTCATCTATACCACCATTGCCCCCAGTTGCACCGGCAATTGCACCGGAACAAGCCAGCGTTGTGACACTCAACCCCAATGCTGTAGAACAAGCAAGTGCAGTGAACACAACCGAGACAGGCGATAGCATTGTTGAGTTGTCGACCCTTGCCCTACAACAAAACACACAACAACTATCAGTACAAAAACAAATTATCACGTTAAATAGCACTCAGGAAAATGCGCTAAAACATCTTGAAAGTCTTGCGGCCTCGACAAATGCCAATACCAGCAATAATCGAAGCGTCATCGATCAACGCACTCCTGCGACATTCGATACTACCGAAGCCTTGCTCAACGCTGAACTAAAATCCACACTAAATAACGAAGCCTTCATTGACGCGATTAACACTGAAAGTCATGCTAGTGTTCTCAATGAAGTAAACACCAATGCTATCACCACCCCGAACACCGTAGTCACCAGTCCAAGTATCACGCAGTCAATTTCAGCAACAACAGGCAATATTATTAATCCTACTAACACGGCAGCGCAGTCCGTGCAAATTTACACAACACACATCACAATATCACCGCCAGTGGACCATGCAGCGATAGCAACGATCAACTCAATGGACTACGCAACCGAAACAGGCAGCAACCCTGCCGTTGCAGCCGCTATTGCTGCTTACCAGCTAAGCAATGGCATACTTAAAGACGAGGTTGACAAAACACCTGGGAAATTCAAGTCTGACGAAGTTTCGGTAAAAGGCGTTACTTTGCTTGATGCCACCGAAAGAATCAACGATAACGATGCCGAACAAAAAGCAAAGCGTGAAATACCTTGGATATGGAAACGCGTACTTAGAATAAAAAAGAAATTTATGAAAGCTTGAGCAATTCAATTTCTCAGGCTGCTAATACGAACCTGACGGTTCACATTCATTTGCCCGACTATCAGCGCATATAAACACACATCGATGCTTGAAAAGATGCTTTTTTTGAAAAACATGGTAATTAACTGGTTATATGCACTCCCAATTTCGTTGAGCGAGCCAGTATTTGATCCAAGTTTGAATTTCCTCGCCTGGCATTGGTTTGGCAATCCCATAACCTTGCACTAAATGGCAACCCATTCTCAACAGCTCATTACCATGCGCGAGCGTTTCTACACCTTCGGCAATAACCTGTCTATTAAAAGACTTTGCAAGGTTGATTACTGCGTTAACAATTCCATGATCCTCGGGATCAGTCAGCATATCACGAACAAAACTTTGATCGATTTTGAGTGTATCGACCGGTAATTTTCGTAGGTAAGTTAATGATGAATACCCAGTCCCAAAATCATCTAGCGATACCATCACTCCAATCCTATGACATTCAGCGAGTATTTCAACTGTTCTCGTTACATCGCTGATTGACACACTCTCAAGTACCTCTAATTCCAGATGCGATGCAGGTACCTCAGGGTGTTCGGCAAGAGCTAAACGCAGATCATTTAAGAATTCTGGGTGCATCAATTGATTCGCGCTAATATTTACACTGACTTTTAATGGAAATCCTTCTATTAGCCATTGCGAAGCTTTACGGATAGCGGTGGAAATAACCCATTTACCGATAGGATATTCAGCGGTGCTTCCTTCAACCTGCGGCAGAAAGGCTGCCGGACTAAGTAAACCGCGCTCTGGATGTTGCCAGCGGATAAGCGCTTCGACACCAACCACAGCACCGTTTCTTAAATCAACTTTAGGTTGAAAGTACAATGTCAATTCATCGTTTTGTAACGCGTTGTGCAGTCGACTAATAATTTCACGTTGTCGCTGCGCTTTTTGATCGCTGTCCGGATCAAAGAGATGATAGCGATTTTTACCTGATTCTTTGGCACGGTACATTGCTTGATCTGCGTGACGTAATAAGGTGTCAGCATCCGAATGATCGTTAGGATAGAGACTCACACCTATGCTTGCAGACACACTGATAACTGCCTTGTCTATCGTAATTGGTATCTTGATGGTGTTTAATATTCTATCCAATATGATTGAACACTCCTCGGGTCGTTCGCAGCCATTGATAAGTAAAACAAACTCATCGCCACCAAGACGTGAAAGGGTATCTTCCGCCCTCAGTACTTGTTTAAGATTATTAACAATCGCAACCAGTAGATCATCGCCAGCCTGATGCCCGAAATGATCATTGACGTATTTAAATCCATCCAAGTCGAGATAGCATACTGCTAGGGATTTACCTTGACGATCCGCTCTGACTATCGATTGCTGCAATCGATCAGACAACAGTCTTCGGTTTGGTGTGCCAGTTAAAGGATCGTAATGAGCAACTCGATCCAGCTCTGCTTCATGTTCTTTCAAATGACTGATATCTGAAAAAATTCCTATGTAATGTTCTATGCCATTTTTATCGTCGACCACGCTAGAAATCGAAAGTAATAACGGATAGGTTTGGTCATTTTTTCGATGTCCCCACAATTCACCAGTCCAATATTTATGTTTGTTCAACGATAAATATAATTGTTCATAGAATCGTCGCTTCAGTGGAGTGGCGAAGAGCGATTGGTACGATTTTCCAATTACTTCTTCTGCAGTAAATCCGGTGATCCGGCTAAAAGAGGGATTTGTGCGGGAAACCAACCCATCTGTGTTGACTACGACAATACCGTCATAGCTATTCTCAAAAACTGTTGCCGCTTCCCGCAAGGACATTTCTAATTTTTTTCGTTCAGTAATATCGGTGTGGGTGCCCGATACCATGAGTGGGTTTCTACCGTCATCCCATTCTACAACTCGACCACGAGTTAATATCCATTTCCATTCGCCAGTCTTGGTGAGGCAACGAATTTCTTGCTCAAGATTTGGTAATTTGCCCTGGATATGTTTAAGTACCGTTTCCATGACAGAAACGAGATCGTCTGGATGAACCAATTTCTCATAGCCACCATTGGCAACATCAACCTCTTCGAGCGTATAGCCTAGCATTTCAGCCCAGCGTGGGCTTACTTCGAGGGAGTTTTCCTGGATGTTCCAGTCCCAATAACCTTGGTCGGAGCCATCAATCACACGGGTCAGACGTTTTTCACGGTCGAGCAAATTTGAATAGGTCTTTTTGATTTCCGTGGTGTCTGTTATGGTACCGACCAAACGCGATGGCCTTCCGAGCAAGTCACGTTCCACAATTTGGGCTTGAGTTGTTACCCAACTTTCTTTGGGACCCGAATTTGCAGCCAGGCGATAATCGAACTCGATATGTTCGGTATGACCTTCCAGATATTTGTCGATGGTTTTTAGCGTTTGCTCTAAGTCGTTGGGATGGATAGTTCGTTTAAAGTGATCAAAATCGTGGATCTCCTGTTGTTTGTCGCTACCGGTAATTTTAAGATAGAGGTCAGACAAGTACACTGTACCGTTGATAAGATCCCAATCCCATAGTCCGCTATTGGTTGCAAGTAATGCTAGTTCCAGTCGCTGCCGTTCAACGATTAATGGCGTTACATTTTTAACTATCTTGCACGCGCCAACAACTTTTCCGTCCAGGTTACGAATGGGTGACGTTGTGACGGTGACGTGTATCAAGCGTCCACTTTTGTGAACACGTACCGTCTCAAGATGGTCGATTTTTTCACCGTATTGTAGTTTTTCAAGAATGAATTTTTCTTCATCGAGTCTGTCTGGGGGAAATAAACGCAAAATGGATCTTCCCAACATCTCTTCTGCCTTGTAGCCAAACATAGCTTCGGCAGCACCGTTCCAGCTTGTTACCACTCCATCTAATGTCTTACCAATGACGGCATCATCCACTGAGTCAAGAATAGCTTGTATAAGCCCGGTCTCATACTTATTGACCATATCTGATCTAAAACAGAGCTCAGCTTCAGTAACGTCTCGAGCAAAAGAAATCACTGAAGCAACATTTCCTGAAGAGTCTCTTTCTGCAACCAAACGAGAATGAAAATCACGGTTACCTTCGACGCCAGGAAATGTAAATGTAAGATCTCTTGATTCACCGGTACGAAACACATGCTCCAGTGCTTCGTCCCATTGAGTGACCAAGTCTTTTGGCATTCCTAATTCATAATTCGTTTTTCCAACGTAATCTTGTGGTTTAAGACCGGTGTAGTTTTCGATCGCTGAATTGACGTAGGTATGGCGCAAATTTGAATCGAACATTGCCACAATATCGATGTGAAAATCAGCGAATTGTGAAACGTATATAGGTCGTGCAAATCGTTGCATGGGAATCGCTCGTTAATTTATTCGATAATTTAAAGAGAAACTGATCTGCGATCTTTTACGCGCCGCTTAACTTTTTTAACTATTAGAACTGACGGGGAATTCTCTTTATACACAACAATAGAGTTAACTTTTTACAAATTAATCTGTTTTATATAAACTCACTATTTCAATATAGTGCGAAGTTTCACATTTATCAATTTATTTAATAAATGTGAAAAGTGACCCCGGTCACTTCAAAGACAGGTATTTTTAAATACTCGCTGCAGCGTAGAGAAAAATTTATTAAAGGTACGTGAACCATCTTTATGATCTTATAAAAACATTGCAATTTAAATCAGCCTGCAACTAGAATTAAAATTAACTATATTGGCTCTATTGGAAAATTTAGTGAGGCTTCAATGATTCAAATTCATGAAAATACGGCATATCGAGGTAAAGCAGACAGTCTTCCACATGATGCGGCGGAGACCAACGTATGCACTGCTTGTCGTAATGATGAACCGTTTGAGTTCGAGTTTGAATATGCGTACCAACCTATCGTGAATCTTGCTACACGGAATATTTATGCATATGAGGCTTTGGTGCGCGGACCAAATGGCGAATCTGCGGCTAGTATTCTGGCTAAAATTAACGATAATAATAGGTACCGTTTTGACCAACTTTGTCGTTCCAAAGCGGTAGAAGGTGCTGCACGGCTAAACATGCAGGAGTTTCTTTCTATTAATTTTTTACCGAATGCAGTCTATCGCCCGGAAGTATGTATTCGAAGTACTTTTGAGGCAGCAAAAAAATTTAATTTTCCAATCGAGAAAATCATTTTCGAAGTAACCGAAGGCGAACGTGTCCAGGATCGCCCGCATTTAGTCAATATCTTTAAGGAATACCGAAGATTTGGGTTTCATACAGCGATTGATGACTTTGGCGCTGGTTACGCAGGATTAAATTTACTATCAGAGTATCAACCAGATATCGTCAAAATTGATATGGATTTAGTGCGAGGTATCGATACCAATCGGCCGAGACAAGCTATTGTAAGTGGCATAGTACACATTTGTAAGTCATTAAACATCAAGGTACTTGCTGAGGGAATAGAAACCCGCGCGGAACGAGATTTCTTACGGAGTTTAGGCATCGAATTGATGCAGGGATACTGGTTCTCTAAACCAGTGTTTAAAGGCCTTGGAAAAATTCCAGAATTTGCATGGGATTAGATTCCACCCAATATTTTGCCATTTCTAAACGTTTTTTATGATCAACAGCAGTCATTACGTAGCAAATTCACGGGCGGAAATAGCCATATCCCACATGCTGTTTCTTGACAATCTCGCCAGCACCAGACGGCACGTAAGTCACTACCGGGTTCATATCTTCTGGTTTAAGTTTCATGCCAGCCATCGTATTTTGACAGGCATTTAGTGTCACCCCGTCCGCTTTGGCCTCAGCAACCCGCGCCGCAGTCGTTGCATCAGCCTTCAGCATCGCAACATTAGAGCTAAGCCTACCATTACTGTTTAGGCTCAGAAAGAAAATATAATAAACCCAGGATCGGTAAACAAAAACCGAAACAAGAAGCCAACCACCATCCGCCGTAAGCAAAGGCCCAGGCACCGATTGCGGAACCAGCAGCACCACCCATGAAGAAAGTCGCCATATAAATGCCATTGAGGCGTGAGCGATGTTCTGCCCCTAACGAGAAAATAGTACGCTGCCCCAAAGTCAGATTACCAGCGACGCCAAAGTCCAACAAAATTGCCGCGGCAACCAATAAACCCAAGGCCCAATGTGAACCATAAGGTGCAAGGTGTGTCAGCAAAAACGCTGTAGCAGCACACAGCATCGCGACAGCAGTCGCAGGCCGTGTCCAGCCTTTATCAGCGACCCTACCTGCGATCGGCGAAGCGATTGCTCCAGCGACACCTGCTAAAGCAAATAGCGCAATATCTGCTTGTGATAAATGGAATTCTGGGCCTGCCAACAACAATGGCGTCGTTGTCCAAAACATGCTAAAACTAGCAAACATAAGCGCATGATAAATCGAGCGACGACGCAAAGGCGGTGTATGAAGTGCCAAATACCACATGGATTTGAGTAATTCGCTATAACGCAATTTCGCTACCGGAAGGCGTTGCGGCAGGGCCTTAGACAAGACCAGCGCCAATCCGATCATTACAATGGTCGACACATAAAACACCACATGCCATGACGATATTTGCGTGATAAAGCCAGCGACAGGTCGTGCCAGCATGATACCCATCATCAAACCACTCATAACATTACCAACTACACGACCGCGAAATGCCTCCGGCGCCATATGGGCAGCTAATGGAACCAATATCTGTACCGCGACCGACCCGACTCCAATGCAAAAAGCTGCAGTCAAGAATACCAGAGGCGTACTGGCAGTCGCAGCACACAATAGTGCCAAGGTACCGAGCACCATGGTACCAAGAATGAGCTTGCGATTTTCAATCAAATCACCGAGCGGAACTATCAGCAGCAATCCCAGCCCATACCCAATTTGCGTTAAGGTCACGATCAAACCCGAGGCTTTCGGGTCCAACCCCAATGCCTGACTGATGGGTCCAATCAACGGCTGTGCATAATAGAGATTGGCCACAATCAAGCCACAGGCAGTGGCAATTAAAAAGGTCATCCAGGTACTAATCAGCGGTAATTCGTGACTGAGGACTGAATTGTCTGCTGAGGTTGGAATTAATTTCGACCTTGTTGCGTCCGAATTTGCTGGCGATGATTGCATTACTGACCTCGATTTGGGGAAGCTTGAATTCCCATAACAATGAACTTCCAACAACAGACGTCAGGCTGATTTGAAAGTACCAGCCTCATGCTTTTGATTGAAGAGTGGCGGCAATTTTAGAGCAAATTGAAAATTAATTCTGAGCACCAATAAAATGCAGCTTGTTAAGCCAGTTCGCGGACTAATTCCCCCAGTAATTTCATACCGGACTCCATATCGCTCCCCCATGGTTGAGCGATATTCAAGCGCAAGTAATGTGAGAATTTTTCTGAGTTCGAAAATAATGAACCCGGCGTAAATGACAAACCCATCGCAACGGCACGTCGCAACAATACCAATGCATCAATCTGTTGCGGCAAAGCGATCCAAACCCACCACCCTCCGGCACTACTCACTAGTCGTGTGCCGAGGGGGAAATAGGTTTGCAAAGCCACGGTCGCGGCTGGAATATTCGCCGCCAAACGTTCTCGTAATTTTCTTAAGTGCGCATGCAACGCACCAGTTTGCATGAATTCTGCCAGCACTGCCTGTTCAAACAAGGGCGTTACCAAGGAATGACTTAGCTTTAAAGACGCGATCTTTGCATGATGACGACCACCTGCAACCCAACCAACTTTAAAACCTGGTGCCATACTCTTGCTACATGAGCCACAATAAATCACCCGACCATGCTTATCCCATGCTTTCATAGGTCGTGGGCGCTCATAGTGTGGCGACAAATCAGCAAAAACATCGTCTTCAATGACGGCTAGATCATATTGTTCAGCCAGTCGCAACAAATGCTTTTTATTTTTATCTGGCATGGTACAACCCAGGGGATTCTGAAAATTCGGCATGACGACGATCGCTTTAAGACCGGTTTGGTGCTCCAGCACATACTCAAGTGCCTCCATACTCATGCCCTGATCTTCAATACAAGGCACAGCAATCGCTTTCATACCGAGATTTTCTATCACTTGCAACAAACCAAAATAGACCGGTGACTCAACCACAATCGCGTCTCCCGCTTGCGCGACTGCGCGCAAAGCTACACTGAGCGCCTCGGTACTACCATTAGTGATTAGCAATTCCGATGTTTGCACATCAAGACTAAAGGTCGCAAGCCAATGGACCAACTGCTCTTTCAATGCAGCTAAGCCAGTTCCTGTCGGATATTCGCCCAACATCTCCGGACATTGCCTGAGTATCGTTTGTGCGATTTTTGACATTTCTTTGGTTGGGTACCATTCTGGTGCAGCACTGGCGAGATGCAAACGCAACTCCAGAGGCTGATCAGTCAATGAGTACAGTTCCGTCATTCGGTGCTGCAAAGAGCGCAGCTTATCGAATTCTATTACCCGCATTTCAGACGGTATTTTTTGGGCAGACTTTTCACCCAAAATGCTCGAATGCCTTACTGTCCAATCCGCGACATACATGCCGGACTTCGCCCGTGCCTCAATCATGCCAAGGCTTTCAAGATAGCGATAGCAACGAAGTACGGTAGAAACACTGACGTGATGCTGATTAGCGAATGTACGTACCGATGGCAGACGCTCACCAATTTGATATTGATGCGTGCGAATAAGCTGATTTAACTGTTCCGCAATTTGTCGATAACTGTGCTGCATAACAGATCCAATATATAGCAATCTGTATAGCATAAAGCAGACACAGACTGTACGCAAATGCTGTCTGAACGGACTCTATACTAAGTGCATGAAAACACCTATCTCCCCCCTCTCATCTGATCTTGGCAAGACCAACCAGCCATTCTCCGATTTGGCCACGGATTATTTTCCGGCCATTCTCGCGGGACTGATTGCTGTCTTAATTTCTTACGCAGGCCCCATGCTGTTGATGGTGCAAGCGGCACAAGCAGCACACTTAAGTAAAGATCTCAGTAGTTCGTGGTTATGGGCAGTATCGATTGGATCTGGTATCTGTAGCATAGGATTAAGTTACCGCTACAAAACTCCTGTTATTTGCGCGTGGAATACGCCAGGTGCCGCACTATTAGTTACTGGACTGATGACTGTCCCCTACAATCAAGCTATCGGCGCATACCTTGTTGCGGCAGCGATCACCTTTCTTATTGGCGCGACGGGAGCTTTCAATAGATTAATGTCAGCAATACCGAAGAGCCTGTGTGCCGCCATGCTAGCCGGTATTTTATTCAGATTTGGCGTGGAGGTATTTGCTAATACGCATAGCGAAAGCAAAGGAGCACCCTGGCTGACAGCAATCATGTTCTTTGCCTACCTCGCATACAAACGTCAATCTGCACGTTACGCGGTCGTGTTAACGCTCATGACAGGTGTCGTAGTCTGGGGAATAGTTGACTGGGACAATCAAGCAGCTAAGCTCACAACTGAATCCGTCTGGCACTTCGCTCTCACAAAACCAATCTGGAGCACCCCTGAATTCTCTGTCAAAGCGATCATTAGCCTGGCCATACCTTTAGCTGTTTTGTGTTTGACGGGTCAACAGGTTCCAGGTATTGCCGTTTTGCGAGCAGCTGGTTTCGACAAAGTGCCCGTCAGCAAGTTAATCAGTGTTACCGGTTTTACCAGTTTGATATTCGCGCCTTTTGGTGCGCATGGCATCAATCTGGCGGCAATTACTGCAGCCATCTGCACTGGATCAGAGGCACATCAAAAGAGAGAAAAGCGTTGGATAGCAGGCGTCGCTTGTGGCATCTTTTATGTATTGATCGGGTGTTTTGCTGGCTCACTTAAGGATTTATTTTTACTGTTACCGCATGCACTGGTCAGCACCGTGGCCGGGCTCGCTTTGTTGGGTGCAATACAGAATGGCTTAGTCAACGCCATGGCAGAGCCAGAAGAAAGGGAAGCTGCACTGATCACGTTTATCGTGACCGCATCCAATTTGACGCTACTGGGACTAGGCGCTGCTTGCTGGGGAATTTTATTAGGTATCGCCAGCCACCTAGTACTGAGAAAATCAAGTAGTAAAAACTGAGTATAGACAAAAAAAATCCCCTTGATGAACAGATCATCATGGGGATTTTTGATAAATATTGAAATTAGTCGAGTTTAAATACCGCAACCGTACTTGCCAGATTCATTGCTTGTTGTTGCAAGCTTTGCGCGGCGGCAGCCGCTTGTTCAACCAATGCGGCATTTTGTTGCGTCATATCATCCATGTCAGAAATCGCACCATTAACCTCGCCGATCCCTGAACTTTGTTCTTCACTAGCGGCAGCAATTTCAGAAATAATATCCGCGACACGTTTGATCGCAGCGACGATTTCTTCCATATTTTTACCTGCGTCATCGACCAAGGTACTACCAATATCCACTTTGGCTACTGAGTCTCCAATCAACTCTTTAATTTCTTTCGCAGCACCAGCAGAACGTTGTGCCAGATTACGCACTTCGGAAGCCACTACCGCAAAACCACGTCCCTGTTCGCCAGCTCTGGCCGCTTCCACCGCTGCGTTCAAAGCCAGAATATTGGTCTGGAACGCAATACCATCAATCACGCCAATAATATCAACGACTTTACGTGAACTGTCCTTAATCGATCCCATCGTTTCTACTACGCGGGCAACAACTTCACCACCAGAAACGGCAACAGAAGACGCCGCCAATGCCATTTGATTTGCCTGTCGAGCATTCTCCGCATTTTGCTTCACAGTGGAAGTCAACTCTTCCATGGTGCTGGAGGTTTCCTCAAGTGAGCCTGCTTGCATTTCAGTACGTGAGGACAAATCGGCGTTACCAGCAGCAATTTCACCTGATGCCCCTTTAACCGACTCACTGGCATGGCGAATTTCAAATAATACCTTGGCGATTTTATCGACAAAACGATTAAATGCACCGGAGATCTGCGCCAGCTCATCCGTTCCATCCGCATCCAGACGACGTGTGAGATCACCGTCACCTGACGCGATATCAATCATGGCATCACGAACAGCTTCCATGCGTTTTAATGACTGCGTAATCAAGAAGGTTAGGAGCAATACGGCAGCAATCGACAGCACGATAGCTGTGATTGCCGATGAAACCAATAAAGCACCTAACACCTGCGTTGCTTCTGCCTTATCTAAGACAATAACAAGCAGCCAATCAGTACCATCGACCGGTATTGTATAGAGTAAGCCGTCGCGCCCATTCAGATGCGTTGCTTTACCGCCACCAGATTTGATATTTTCCTGCAAGTTATCCAGAGTCAGGCTCGCGTCCAAATCCTTCAGTGGCTTTAAGATCAAATCCTTATTTGGATGAGCAATAATATTTTCTTTACTTTTATCAACCAGAAACGCAAAGCTTTCTGGTGTTGGTTTAATTGCGTTTACGTTGGCAATCACAGAGTCAAGCAACACATCTGAAGCGACCACAGCAGTGGTTTGTCCCGTTACGCCGATAGCTTCAGCAAATGTCACAAGAAGTTTTCCGGTACTAGCACTTGCGTATGGTGCTGTCAAAACAGGGCCTGATATCTGTGACGCTTTTTTGTACCAAGGCCGGGCAGTCGGATCATAATCAGCGGCACGCTTGCGCTCTTCAGAAAACACAAAATGTTTGTCGGCATAGCCAATATAAGAGAGGTCAAAACCACCAGCCATTTGTGCCGCCTTCACTGCTGGCAAAGGATCTGGTGACTCTACCGCAAGCTTCAAAGAGGAAACCACAGTCTTTTGAGATTTTGCCCAATCAGCAATACTCGTGGCGCTCTTTTGCGAGAGTTGAGACATTTGCGCATTGATCGATTCGAGAATACGCGATTTGGTTGTGAAGAAATTCGTAAAAACAACTGCAACCATACCCAGTATCATCGTTGAAACACAGATAGCGATGAGTTTTTGACGCAATGACAACGAAGTCATACCTACTCCCTAAAATGAAAAACAATCCGTCAATTTTTGTATAAATGTTCTACACAAAAAATTGAAATGAATTTTTTAATAATGGTATTTTTTAGCGCACAATGAAACGAATAAGCGACCAGCCAATTAGCTTCCTAACAAAAGCAAGGTGGAACAATTCTTTCAAGGAGCAAGGGCTCGTTAAACTTTAATTTAAAACACGTATGACATTGTCATGCATTTGCTAAAGTTGTATTGCACAGTATGCAGCATCGGCCTACCTAAGAAAAATAGACTGCGTCTCAATCAAGTTAGCCTCAACTTCCAGCTATTGCAACTTTTTCACGAGGTCATTGATAAGGTTTAACGAATGCCATGCAACTTAATTAATTTGAAGACTTATTACACACATGAGAATGCATGAATTGAAATGCTTGTCACGCGAGAAATCCAGTTAGCGAAAGCATATCACGCGGAGAAAAACACTTTCCCTGCATTAACAATTATTCACGTTGTGAGTAATCAAAATCTGGAAAAATTTTATCCAAATATAAATTTTAATCTGCAATCTACGAATCAAAAATAATTCATTAAATAGCTCGTTAATTACTTACTATTTCACAAACGATCTACAGGACCTAACCTTTGCACGTCCATTGGAGGCATCTCATCAGGAAACCATTTTTGATAAATTTTTTGAAAGCTGCCGTCTTTTTTGGCAGCACGCAAGGCGCTTTCCCATGCGTTTAAAATCTCAGGAGAAGTATTCAGTGAGAATGCCAGATAGAGCTCAAGGCTATCAAGTACAGCGACCTTTTCTATTTCACCACTCGTATGACCGATTCCCTTGAGTATTTGATTGATCGCGACACTACTTTCAACCAACATATCAAAACGACCAGCTAGCAACATATTTGCTTCAATTTGCGGTGAATTCGCCTGCTCTATATGTTGAAATCCTTTTTTTCTGGCGACATCAACAAAGATACTGCTGCGATACGCGCCAACCGGTAAAGCATAAATACCATCACGTAGGGAGCGCAGGC
Organism: Cognatundibacterium jejuense; assembly: GCF_014284255.1. Classification (GTDB taxonomy): domain Bacteria; phylum Pseudomonadota; class Gammaproteobacteria; order Burkholderiales; family Burkholderiaceae_D; genus Undibacterium; species Undibacterium jejuense. The sequence continues at coordinate 49,961 of NZ_JACOFV010000001.1, read as the reverse complement.
GTTCTGCGCTTCCCTTTCTGGTATAGAGCACGGTATCCGAAATCGCAATCGGTCCTAATAAGCGCATTAATTTTTCGCGTTCTGGTGTGCGACCAACGCTAAACAACATGACATTAGGTTCTTCCAATACAGCTTTATAACCCCGAGCCCAAGGCACTAGATGAATTTCTTGGTTTACGCCGATGCGAGACTGCAATGCGCGCACAAGATCAACAGCCATACCATCGATTGCATTGACAGTTTTAAAATTAATCGGAGGCCAATCTTCTGTATAAATCGTCAAGTCTTGCGCGGTCGAAAAGGCAGTCAGGCAAAGAAGTACTAAAAAAGCAAAACCATTGCTCACGCTCTTAAAGCGAGAAATACGTGTGCAGTATCGTCTCATGTTCGTCCATTTCTGGCAGGCAAATCAAGTCACTACCATCCGACCAAATAGACAGACAGTTAAAAGTGATTTACGTGCAGTGGCTATTTTTCGTAGCTTCCCCAAGAAAGACAGCGACTTTCGGATCAATTCGAATTCAGTAAGGGTTTGAATAAGTCATCAACCTGAAACTCAATTTAGATCAAATCCGGACACTGTCTACCATGTCCAGAATAAATTAACATTTTTTTGCCGAGAGGTAACAAGATTTAGCTTTAAAGTCACAGCTTTACTTCATTTTCTGCCAAAAAGCGTTGCTTTAGCACACCGCAAAAAAACGAACAACAAAGTTCACTGATTCCAACCACCACCAACGGCTTTATAAAGTGCAATCAATCCACTCAGGCTTTGCATTTGTGTCTGTACAATTTGATCTTGTTCAACTGCAATTATCTTCTGCGTTTCCAGCACATTGAATTGACTGACTTCTCCAAGCGCTAATTGCCGCTGCGTTTTCACCAGCGTCTGCTGTTGCTGATCAAGTGCGGTTAATAACTGACGCCGACTTTCCTCATTACGACTCACCCGCGACAAGGCAATCTCTACGTCCCCAATAGCATTTAAAATTGACTTTTTATAATTATCCGACGCCACATCAAAAGCAGCCTGATTCGATTTGACCTGATTTTGTAAACGCCTTCCATTAAAAATCGGTAGTGAAAATTGCGGCCCAATACTCCAGGTGCGGCTGGCGGCGTCCAACAAGCTTGATGACTGTATTGATGCCCAACCTGCATTACCGACCAGCGAGAACCGCGGATATAAGTCGCTAACGGCGACGCCGACGTCAGCACTAGCAGCAGCTAAATCGCGCTCTATGGCACGTATATCCGGACGACGCAGTAACAAATCCGCCGGAATACCAATCGCCGGCGTTTGCGGTACAGACATTAATGCTTTTGGGGTACCTAATCGTTGCTCCAGGTCTTCCACTGGCCATGTCGTTAAGTTACTGAGCGCAACAATATTTTGTCGCATCATTTGCTGCAAAGTTGGCAGGGTCGCCAGATAGTTATCGCGCAAGGCTTGCGACTTTAGTACGTCTAACTGACTCGCTTCGCCATGCCTCTGAGCAAATTGCGTCAAACGCAATGACTCTTCATAGTTATGCAAATTCGAGGTCGCAATATGAAACCGCTGCTGCGCTGCCCGCAACTCAATGTAATTGCGCCCCACCTCAGCCATTAAGACGATACGCACATCTTGCAGACGTTCTGCTGTAGCCTGCACTTTGGCTAGTCCACTTTCCGATATTCTTTGCTGATGTCCCCATAAATCAATTTCCCAAGACGCATCAAAGCCAATCTGACGATTAGTAAATTCTAGCAAGGGATGCTTTAATGGCACATTGGCAAACTGTTCGCTATTCTGACTGAGTTTATCTTTTGAAACACGTCCAGCAGCTTCCAAAGTCGGACCGGTAGCAGCATCCTGTATGCCTTGCAAAGCGCGAGCCTGACGCAATCTCGCCTCCGCGGCTGCGATGTCAGGATTGTTTGCCAACGCATGCTCAACTAATGCATTCAAATCAGCGTCGCCAAAACTTTTCCACCAAGTGCTCAGTTCTTGCGTTCCATTACTGGTCATACTGAAGCTCGAGGGTAAATGATTTTCTGGCGAAGAATAATTTGGCCCTACGGCGTTACAAGCTGCCATCAACCAAGAAACACCAATGATACTGAGGGCGGTCACATTTTTTTTCATGATTTTCTCATCTATAAACAAATTCGGCAGGCGAGGTCAATGCATCTCATCAAGCAATATGCCGACGGAATAAATACAATGCAGAAGTCAGGCTGGTCAATGCAATCACCAACAAAGGCCAGATATAAGCCCACGCACCAGCAAAACCTAAACCTTTTAGAAAAACCCCCTTCAAAATCAAAATAAAGTAGGTCAATGGATTCATATGCGCTATCCATTGCAAGACCACAGGCATATTTTCAATCGGTGCAACATAACCCGACAACATCACGGCCGGCGTCATAAAACAAAACACACCTAAAAACGCTTGCTGTTGGGTCGATGAAATGGATGAAATAAATAAACCGACACCAGCCAGAGCAAGACCATAGCCAACCATCCCGGCCAGCAGCAAACACAAGGACCCAGTGAAGGGAACACCGTAAATCCAATGAGCGACCGAAGCAATAAAACTGCCTTGGACGCACGCTACCATTACACCGGGAATCGCTTTACCTGCCATAATGTAAGCAGGCGTCAGTGGAGAGACGAGCAGTTGATCAAAGGTACCTTCTTCGCGTTCTCGCGCGACCGATAAAGCAGTAACAATCAAACACCCAATGGTGGTAATAATCGCCACCAGACTGGGCAAGACATGCCACTTGTATTCAAGATTCGGGTTATATAAATTTCTGATCTGTATGTTGGCGGCTGGTTTTACACCGACTTCAACACCATAATCATTGATGACTTGCAACGCATAAGCGCTAGCAATCTGACCGCTATTCGAACGACGACCATCAACAATCATCTGCACTTTAGCGGGTCGATTGGTAGTCAGATCACGCGACAAATTCATTGGCACAACCACTGCAAGCAAAGCGCTTTGCGTATCTATCGTATGATTCAATTCGTCCTGACTATGCACCATGATGATGTGAGTAAATGCAGCCGCGTGCGATAAGCGCTCTATCAGTTCACGCCCTGCCACGCCATCGTCCTGATTGTAAATCGCCAGGCTGGCATTTTTTACTTCCAAGGTAGCAGCAAACGGAAAAATCGCCGTCTGCAAAATCACTGGCACCATCAACATCATGCGCCCTTGCTTGCTACCCAATATCGCCTGCAATTCTTTGCGAATTAACCTGATAAGTCGGTAGATCATGAATTAATCCAATGTTCGTTTAGTTTTCAAGGCAGTCAAACCCAACCACAGCACGCCGAGCGCGCTCAGATAAAGGGCGTTCAGATACAAGGCAGATGTCACTAAATCGGTCTGAAATAAAGTCTGTAAAGAATTCGCAAAATAGCGTGCTGGAATAATCCGCGTCAGCCACTGCAAATAGTGAGGCATGCTGGATATCTCAAACACAAATCCGGACAACATCATGGCCGGTAAGAATGCGACGGTTAAAGCCGCCTGTGCTGCATTAAACTGCACACGTAATACCGTCGAAAGATATAGTCCCTGCCCTAATGCACATGCCAGAAATAAACTAGAAATCCCTAATAACGCCAGCAGTGAACCACGAAACGGCACAGCCATTACCAGCACCGCTACCATCAAACACAAAGTCATTGCTGCCATCCCCAACACGTAATAGGGCAGAATTTTTGACAACAGCAGTTCAAGTTTGGTCACTGGTGTGGCAAGCAAGGCTTCCATCGTGCCACGCTCCCATTCGCGCGCCACCACCAATGAGGTCAGTAAAGCACCAATAATTGTCATGACGACCGCTATCGAACCGGGCACTAAAAAGTTTCTACTTACGTTCGATGGATTAAACCAGGTTCGCGTTTCTACATTAATCGTCGGCCCCGATTGGATAGAGCGATTTTGTCCCATCGCCGTTTGCCAGCGTGCCCATGCACCATTCACATACGCAGAAACAAATTGCGCCGTATTTGGTTCGGAGCCATCCGCCAACACTTGAATTGCGGCCGCGCCTTGCCCTTGTTGCACCTTGGCGGAAAAATCGCTTTTAATAATCACCATGCCGCGAATTTCGCCACGCACCAATGCTGCCATCAATGCCTGACGGCTATTTCCGCTACGGACATTAAACGCGTTACCGGCACGCAGCGTTTGCTCAAACTGCAAAGCAGCTGATCCGGTATCTTCTACCAGCAAACCAATGCGCAAATAGTTGGCATCAAGGTTAATCCCGTAACCAAATACAAACAGCAAAATTAACGGCATGACAAATGCAATCAAAATACTGCTCGGGTCACGCACGATCTGATAGGTTTCTTTGCGACATAAGGCAAACAAACGCCGGATAGATAAAGTGGGCATTTTCGAATGGCTCATTGATCGGCCTCCAGCACTAATTCGATAAACGCGTCTTCCATCGTCGGATTGGGTCGTTGCTCCGTCGCGACCTTGCGTTTCAAATCATCTGGCGTACCCAGCGCCAGCAGTTTGCCACGGTAAATCAAAGCGATACGATCACAATATTCGGCTTCATCCATAAAATGTGTCGTCACCATAATGGTCACACCTTTATCTGCCAAACCATTAATATGTGTCCAGAATTCGCGCCGTGTCACCGGATCAACACCAGAAGTAGGCTCATCGAGAAACAGCACCTGAGGTTCATGCATCACCGCACAGGCGAGCGCCAGCCTTTGTTTGAAACCAAGGGGTAGTTTTTCGGTTGGTGTATTCAGATAGGGTTGCAAAGCAAACGCATCAAGCATCTGCGCTATTTTTTTCTGCTGTGAATTTCCGCGTAAGCCATAAATACCAGAAAAAAATTCCAGATTTTGTTGCACCGACAATTGCGCATACAAAGAAAATTTTTGCGCCATATAACCAAGTAACTGACGCGCTTTGGATGGGCTATCTTTTAGATTATTGCCCATCACCAAAGCCTGACCAGATGTCGGCTTCAACAAGCCACATTCCATTTTAAAAGTCGTCGATTTGCCAGCACCGTTGGGCCCGAGTAGGCCAAAAATTTCACCACGTGCCACTTTAAAACTGACGTGATCGGTCGCCACAAAATCACCAAAGCGCTTAGTCAGATCGCGGGATTCAATCACAGGTATCGGGTTCTGATCATGAGACGAATTAAGCTTATTCAAATCAGGCATCAACGACGCTAACACCGATTCTCCACCCGGGCCACCACCTAAGGCACTGATAAACGCATCTTCTAATCGTGGTGCCACTTCTGATAGCGCGGCATCCAGGCCAGCATCAAGCAACTGCATATCAGGGCGCTTACTTACATCACGCAGAACCAAACGCACGTTTCGCCCTTGAATCACACCGTCCATCACTTCAGGTAAACGTAAGGCTCTACGCAAGACATCACGTCGGTGACCAGTAATGCCACTCACATGTAAACAGCGGCCACGCATCTGATCCATTAATGTTTGCGGCGCGCCGCTGGCTAAAATAGTGCCATTGTTCATTAAGCGCACGTCATCGCATAACTCGGCTTCATCCAGATACGCGGTACTCCAGAGGACGGTGATCCCGCCTTTTGCCAACTCGCGCACCATCTTCCACAGTTCACGCCGCGAGATCGGATCAACACCAACACCAGGCTCGTCGAGCAGCAATACTTGCGGCGTACCCAAGAGCGCGCATGCCAGACCAAGCTTTTGCTTCATGCCGCCAGACAATTTTCCAGCATAGCGATCAGTGAAACGAGTCAGATCCGTGAATGCCAATAATTTTGCAAAACTCTGCTCACGCTCCGCACCAGTCACATTACGCAAATCTGCATACAAAGTCAGGTTTTCGATGACACTCAAATCTTCGTACAGACCGAATTTTTGTGGCATATAGCCGACGTGCTCATGCAGCTCATCACTTTGTGTAAACGGATTGATGCCATTGATGCTGACAGTACCCGAAGTAGGTTGTAGCAAACCGGCAAGCAAACGCAAAAAAGTCGTTTTACCAGCACCATCAGGACCAACCAGACCAGTGATCGTTCCGCGCGAAATTGAAGTATGAATACTCGCGACTGCGTCAACATGCTGGCCTTCAAACCGCTTCACCAGATCGGTAATGACAATCGCGTCATCACCACCTGACAACGAAGAAGATGGTGTCACCGATGTCATTGAGCCAGCCCGATGGTAACTGGCATACCTTGCCGTAACTGAACATCCGCATCTTCAACGACAACCCGGATGCGATAAACGAGCGAAGTACGTAAATCCGTCGTTTCAACTGATTTTGGAGTAAATTCTGCAGTTGGAGAGACAAAACCAACGACACCGTGATAAGGCTTTCCCGGGCGAGTATCCGTGCTCAGCAGCACGTGTGCGCCAGCTGGATAGTGCCCCAATTGCGGCTCAGGCACATAGGCACGCACCCAGACCGGTTTCGTCAGCGACAAATTAAACGCAGGTGTTCCTGCCTGCACCATCGTGCCAACTTCAATCGCTCGCGTCAGGACAATGCCATCACTAGCAGCCAGCAGATTGGCATCGCGCACCGCCAATTCTGCCGTCGCCAGGTTGGCTCGCGCCTGAGCTAATTGTGCATCGGACTCTGCAATCTCTTCTTTTCTGTAACCACGTTGCAATTCCAACGCCTGTTGCTGTGCAACTTTTAATTGCGCGACCGCCTGATCGCGCGCTGACTTAGCGTCATCCAAAAAATGCTGCGTCGATGCTTGCTCTGCCACCAATGCACCTTGTCGGGAAAATTGCTTTTCAGCGTTGGTAAGAGCTGCTTCTGCGGCAGCTACCTTTGCTTTCGCCTGCTCGACATCTTCCTGACGATAACCTGAATGCATCATGCTATTGCGAGCGCTCAATGCCGCCAGATTCGCCGTAACACTGTGCAAGCTATTATTTAATGGCTCTACATCCAGTACGGCAAGTACATCACCTATTTTTACAATTGCGCCTTCGTCCACCCTGACCTCAGAAACCCGTCCGCCGGTACGAAACGCCAGGGTCGCCTCACGAATATCGACGTTGCCGTAGATGGTCGCATTAGCATCTGTTTTGCTTTTCGAAATAAATCCAACATACGCAACCGCCAATAAACCCAGCACCACCGCCAATACAATCAGTTTCTTGTTCATAGCTATCCTTAATCAATTCAATATTCTCGAACGCACGACATTCTTTTATTCACAAAACTATTTCTGAAAAGCGATGCCGGCTAATGCCCAAAGCAATCGCTGTTTAGCCGAATCAGGGTCACGCATCAGATCACGAATTTTTTGCGCATCGTCAGGCAACCAATCACAACCCTGCATCATTTCACCAGCCAATAACAAAGGCATACCCACAGCTGTCATCACAAAAATTACCAAATGCAAGGTTGAGCCAGAAGCCACCGATTTTTCTTGCTGCGCCTCACTCATCAGGCGATAAATAATTTGTGGGTGGCGATTTGGTAGATTCAGTAAAAATTTTTGCGCAGCAACTTCCCCGGCAAAGGCATCGGCAAATAAGTGGCTGATGAATGGCGCTTTGGCACTCACCAGATCGATCAGATTTTCCACGGTGCTTTTTAAACGAGATAACGCTGACGCATTACCAGCAGCTTCACTCGTCATTCGCAGTTGTTGGTACATGGGCTGATACCAGATCTCTACCAATTCAGCCAAAAAATTATCGCGATTACGGAAGTGATACACGAAACTACCTAAATTGACGTTCGCATGCGCCGCTAACTCACGCACAGTGAGCCCACGCAAGCCTGTTAATTCCACCAGAACCAAACCACTTTGCAATAGTGATTCGCGGGTACTGAGATTCTTTGATGATTTCGAGTTTGATTTCATGAATTTATTTTATACATGCGTATAAATAATCACAAGAAACAATATTCAACGTAATGTATCAAACAGTGAAGCTTGCAAAAGTAACAAAAGACCCCACCTTGAAACAGTTGCTTTAATATTAAAAATTTATTTTACATTTTTGCATTAAATTAGTTCCCCTAAGTAACAAAGCGGTCATACAATTAATGCAAGATTCGGTTAATATTTACAATCGAATGATTGTTCAGATTCAAAGATCCAAAGATATTCAGTCTTCATCCCGAAAGGACAGCATGACGCAACAAAGCACAGTTCTCATCTTGCAAGGCGGAGGCGCACTAGGCGCTTACCAGGGTGGTGTTTACCAAGAATTACATGAACATCACACCCCGCTTGATTGGGTCATAGGAACCTCAATTGGTGCGATTAACGGCGCACTTATCGCCGGCAATCCACCGGAAAAACGCGTTGAACAACTACGTGCCTTTTGGGATAGCTTAGCTCCAAACGCATTGCACCGCTCCAGCTTCTGGCCTTCTATGACCCCTTGGGCAGGCGTTAGCAGCACCCTCAATACCGTAGGCACAATGATGAACGGGGTTGATGGTTTTTTTAAACCACGGCCAGGTGCAGCATGGGACATCAACGCCAAAGTTCCTTTGAATCAGGTGGCGTTCTACGATACCTCCCCACTTAAAAGCACCTTAGAAAAATACGTTGATTTTGATTATTTAAATCAAGGCAAGGTGCGCCTTTCTGTCTGCGCCGTCGATCTGGACAACGGACAAAGCGCGGTATTTGACAGCAAAAAACAAGTTATCCGTCCCGAACACATCATGGCAAGCGGCGCATTGCCTCCCGGCTTTCCACCAGTTGAAATTGATGGGCGAGCCTATTGGGATGGTGGCGTGTATTCAAATTCTCCATTAGAAATTTTTTTGGAAGAAGGCGATAAAAACGACGCTCTCTGCTTCATGATTGATTTATGGGACCCCACAGAAACCCGTCCGTCTTCAATTTCAGAAGCAATGGCACGCTACAAAAATATTCAGTACGCGAGTCGCTCCAAAGAACAATTGCTGGCACATCAAAAAATTCATGATTTGCAAAAGGCGATCAGGACTTTATCTGAACATCTGCCTGAAGCTGAGCGTAATAACAAAAAACTCAAACCACTGATTTCACTCGGATGCGATCACACCATCAACGTGGTCAATCTGATCATGAAAGCTTTGCCTGACGACCATTATTTCAAAGATGTAGATTTCAGCTCCAGCACCATACAAACGCGCTGGGAATCGGGAATCCACGATTGCAAACGGGCGCTCAGACACAAAGCATGGCTACAACCATTGCCACCCCACGCAGGGCTTATCATCCACGAACTTCCACAGGAATAGGACGACCATGACCGAAGAAGAAATTCGCCGTAATGCATTTGCAATGCCATACACTAATCCTGCGTTTCCTCCAGGACCATACCGCTTCACCGACCGTGAATTCCTGATCATTAGTTATCGCACTGATCCTGCGCTGCTGGAAAAAATTATTCCAGCACCATTAAAATTGGCTGAACCCATCGTGAAGTATGAGTTCATCAACATGCCGGACTCAACTGGCTTTGGCCACTATTGCGAATCTGGACAAGTTATTCCAGTCACGCTCGATGGCGTACATGGCTCTTATGTCCACAGCATGTACCTGAACGATCATCCACCAATTGCTGGTGGCCGTGAAATCTGGGGCTTCCCCAAAAAATTAGGCGATCCTGAATTACGGGTACACAAAGACACGTTGATCGGCACACTAGATTACAGTGATGCCCGCGTTGCTACTGGCACCATGGGTTTCAAGCACACACAACTCGATCACGCTGCAATCAAAGCCTCATTGGAAGTACCGAATTTTCTGTTTAAAGTGGTTCCCCATGTTGACGGTACGCCTCGCATTTGCGAACTGGTGCAAGTCAACTTTACCGATATCGTTGTGAAAGGCGCCTGGGGTGGACCGGGAGCATTGGAATTGTTTGCCAATGCGCTCGCACCTGTCGCCAACTTACCGGTATTGGAAGTACTCTCTGCTGTGCATATTTTGTCGGATCTGACTCTGCCTTACGGCAAAGTCGTTCACGATTATCTCGCCCCAACCAAGTAAAGGAAACCTATGTTACTCAAAGATAAAGTTGCTCTGATTACTGGCGCTGCCAGCGGTATCGGTAAAGAAATTGCGATTGAATACGCAAAACAAGGCGCAAAGATTGTCATCGCTGATATGGCATTAGAAGCAGCACAAGCAACTGCTAAAGAAATCGAACAATCCGGTGGCATAGCGATGGCTGTTGCCATGAACGTGACGGATGAAGCACAAGTTGATAAAGGTGTTGCCGATGCAGTCGCCGCCTACGGCACAGTCGATATTTTAATCAGCAATGCTGGCATTCAAATCATCAGCCCCATCGTTGATCTGAGCCTCGATAACTGGAAAAAAATGACCGCCATTCACCTTGACGGCGCTTTCCTGACTACACGCGCATGCATGCGCGCGATGATCGCCAGCGGCAAAGGCGGCAGCGTGATTTACATGGGCTCGGTTCACTCCCATGAAGCGTCCCCATTGAAGGCTCCTTACGTAGCTGCCAAACATGGTTTGATCGGACTGGCAAAAGTCGTTGCGAAAGAAGGTGCGAAACACAATATTCGCTCCAACGTCATCTGCCCTGGCTTTGTTCGCACACCATTGGTCGATAAGCAAATCCCAGAACAAGCTAAAGAGCTAGGCATCACAGAAGCCGAAGTCATCAAAAACGTGATGTTGAAAGAAACAGTCGATGGTGAATTTACGACTGTTCAGGACGTTGCTCAGACCGCATTGTTCCTCGCTGCTTTTGGCACCAATGCGTTGACAGGTCAATCCGTGACTGTAAGCCACGGCTGGCATATGCAATAAGAAGTTAAGCGAACTGGCGTATCAATGCGCCATAAAACCAGAGCCCTCAGCCTTAAAAGCTGCGGGCTTTTTTTATAGAAATACTGGAGAAAAACACCATCGTTTTTTATGAAAAACTGATGATTTCATCGAAAGTAGTTATCTTAATGCACGTAAAAATATAATTTACACAATAAATTTTACAAGAAATGTGAATTCTGATACGTGCCGACCAATTTCCAATTAACTAGGTGATTCCACCAGATATAATGCTTTTGGGCAAACGGTACTTTCAAGCCAAAGCAACAAATCCAGAAAGTAACCTATAAAACCATGAAAACTGCGTTAGCACCGCAAACAAAGTGCATCTCGACAGCTTGAACTGTAATCAACTCACTCGGTTTTCAGGCTGCATGAAAGTTGATAATGCCGGTGACACTTACTCTAAAAAATATTCTCAAGAAAATCCTTCATCGATTTTCTTTTGTCCAGCGTCCACAACAGAGACGACATTTGCTCGTGCCACTCATTGTCACGTTGACGATATCAACAAACCTTTATGCCGAGCCGATAAAGCTGTACTACGAAAACAGAGTGCCATTCATGTTTTTGGAGAATAACCAACTTAAAGGAACATTGGGCTTGCCTGCCACGGAGACGTTCAAAGCTGCCGGGATAGCGTTCACGTTATCAGAAGCCCCCGTGGCCCGCCAGGAATTAACGATCACGAACAATACAGAGGCGGCATGTGCAATCGGCTACTATTGGACGACCGACCGCGCCAAATCAGGCAAATACACCCTAGCTATTGCGCATGGCATGTCGCAAGGGATCATTATTCGTAGTGATAATCCAAAGATGCACGCTATCAACACCATGGAAAGCCTATTAGACGATCCCTCACTCACCATCGCGTTGCGTCACGGTTATTCGTATGGCGAAACGGTAGATAAGCTCCTGCTGCAGTCAAAAGCGCGCGTCCTTCGTCCATCAGATGATAGTCATGGAAGAGTGAAATTAGTTGCAATGGCAATAGTGGACGCGGCTCTGTTTACGCCTGAAGAAGCAGCGTATCAAATCAAACAATTCGGTACGCAAGCAAATGGCCTTACTTTCAGACAGCTTCACGATTCGCCAGAAGGCAAGCCACGTTATCTGTATTGCAGCAAAATGGTGGGGGATGAGACTATTCAGAAACTGAATGCAGCAATAAAAAAACGGCGTTAGTCCATTAATAAAACTAACTACCTGTAAAACTAACTACCTGCAAAACTAAACCGCTTATTCTCAACGATACAAAACATTGTTGCGAACCGCATGGCCTATTATCGCCCAATTATCACAGGCATTTTGTTTGTGATATGAAGTGCATAGCTCGTAGCAACGTTAGTGAATTTGCGCCGCATTTCTATTTGAAGATTTTGCGACGCTTATCAGTAAACGACAAGTTTATTTGGCAAATTTCATTGCCAGTTGATTCAATTTCTCAGCACGTTTTTTGGCGTTTTCCGCTTCTTCTGCTTCGGCTTTTTTCTGCCGTTCAAAAGCGGCCTGCTCTTTGATACGCGCAGTATTTTTTTGTGCTCTTTCTTTGAGCATCGTCACCGCATAGGCTCTGTGCGTATCATTCAGTGCATCAGTTGGATTGCCCTCGAGATCAAAACGAGTTTCCGCTTTTGCGAGTTTTTGCAAATAGCGCGTTGACTTCGTGTGATAGGCAAGCGTCATACGCAACACTTTGCGATCCACGTCTGGCAGCTTAGCGATAATCTGTTTATCAATACCGATTGACAGCGGTTCGCTATTCAAAAAGACCGGAAACGCCTCTTTCAAGGTTTTTAACAGCGCCTGTGCAGCTGAAACAGGAATAGACTTACTTGTAGTTTGCATGAATATAAAAGTAAAATTTCACAAAGTCCTCTAGCATAACATACGTGCCACGCCTCTCCCGCAAATCATGCGAATTCAACGGCAGCTCGCCCCTCAGATCGAATAAGCGACTTAACAGTAAGCAATCGACAATTTATCTCTCGTCGTCACGCCAGACATTGTCAATATTAGCAACGATCTGAAGGACTTTCAAATTGCCAATGCGAAATATCAAAAAGCATATTATTAGCGCACTTTCTCTGGGAATCTGATGATTGCCTAATTTTTAGCATCTACGAGGAGAGCGAGGCTGGGCGCCATTTTCAGCAAAGTTATACACAGAAACTGTGGATAATAATTTAGTCGTTTTAACTCTTTAGAATTTACTTTTTACAGTTTATTTTTTACCGTAAAGCAACTTCTTAAATACATGGCGAAAATAGTATTTTGGATGGCAGAATAGCCCAACAAGGTTACCATGCGCAGCCTGTGCCGAAACTTGTGCAGCTTATATTGCTCAAAGCAAGGTGATTGCAGCTTAAGTTATCTCCCGATCACCCATGATTAAAGCTTAGGTAAGCCAAAAAAGGGACGCAATTGAATACCGATCCAGCTACCTGGAAGTGCGCACGCGATCCAAAGCCAGCCGTGTAAACTGGTAGATGCGACGCCAGAGAAAAAAGCCCCGACATTGCAACCAAAAGCGATGCGGGAGCCATATCCCATACACAAACCACCGATCAAGGCTGCCATCAGAGAACGTCGAGAAATGACGCGGGTGGGAGAAAACTTGCCAGCCAATGCCGCAGCACATAGAGAGCCCAGCACTAAACCCATGTCCATCACGGCGGTAACATCTTCAAAGATGCTTGATTCCAGCGCATCCTGCTGAAATCCACTATTCCAGAAGCTACTCAGCGCAGGATCCCATCCAAACAACAATGCTATTTTAGCCCCCAGCAAAGTAAATCCCCAGGTGATGCCCCATGGTCCGCCAGCGATTAACAACGTCGCAAAATTCAACAATGCCAAGGCCAGAGCCCCCATCAGTAAAGGCCAGGGTCCGGACAAACAGCGACGCCAGGTTATTGCTCCTGAAGTGACTACCTGCACGCGATTCCAACGGCGCAGAACAAACCATAGCGCTGCAAGAAACCCGCCCTGCAGCGCAACGGCAGTGGGCCAACCCAATAGCTCACCGAGCACAATTGGCGGCGCAGAAGGCAAACTTTGCCACCATGCCATGTGCAGACTGGCGAGAAAGGAACCGCCAATAAAGGTAGAGAGAGTGAATAACATACGGGTGCTACCGCCACCCAGAGCGAACAAGGTGCCAGATCCACATCCATTGCCGAGTTGCATGCCAACACCAAACATCAATGCACCAATCACTACCTGTGTTCCTAAAGGCGCGACAGCCCCACTCGCAAGATCACCAAACACGGAGCCAGTGGCCAATACCGGCGCAAACAATAGCATCGCAACCGCCAGCATAACCACCTGCGCTTGCGCACCAGCGCTATCACGGGCAACCAACAGACGCCGATAAGCGCCAGCAAATCCAAACGCCGCGTGATACAAGCTCAAACCAAACAAGACCCCCACCACCAACAGCACGGCCAACCGTTCTTGCTGACTGAAGAACAACCACACAAGCAAAGCAACAATGGTAGTAACACCAGTTGCCAGCGGCCCATATTGAAGCGGGAGCATTTCAGTGCCAACAATTTTTTTGGTATGTTGAACCACCCACTTGACTCCTCAGATCAATGACCACCTCAGATAAAGAACAATCGCCCCCTCACCTCACCCCAAATAGGGCACATTACAAGCCGAGCTCGCTTAGCCCCGGATGATCATCTGGCCTGCGTCCTTGTGGCCAATGAAATTTCCTGTCGCTTTCTGAAATCGCCAGATCGTTGATGCTCGCATAACGCAGCTTCATTAAGCCATGGGCATCAAACTCCCAGTTCTCATTACCATAGGAACGAAACCAGTGCCCCTCTGCATCGTGCCACTCATAAGCAAACCTGACAGCAATACGATCGCCATCGAAAGCCCATAATTCCTTGATGAGTCGATATTCTTTTTCGCGCTCCCATTTGCGCGTTAAAAACTGGACAATTTCTTCACGACCTCGCGGAAACTCAGAACGATTGCGCCATTTGCTGTCGGTTGTATATGCCAATGAAACGCGGACAGGATCACGACTATTCCATCCATCTTCCGCCATTCTTACTTTCTGGATAGCAGTCTCGCGGTTAAATGGAGGAAATGGCGGACGCATTTCTTCAGAAATATTCATCGTATTTATCCTTCAATAAAATTAAAAATCTATCTTAAATCTACCAGCATAAACCACAAGGTAAAAAGTAATTTATCGTCGATAACTTTCTTTCGCATAGTGCCGGCTTCATAAGGTCTTTCTGACTGCGGATTTCATCGTCACAAACTCCTCAGCAACGGTCGGATGCAAAGCAATGGTTGAATCAAAGTCTTGCTTAGTCGCCCCCATCCGCAGAGCAATGGCGATTATTTGAATAATCTCAGGCGCATCATCTCCTATCATATGTGCACCGAGTACCTTTTGCGTCTCTACGTCAACAATGAGCTTCACCAGCACCCTTTCTGCTCGCCCCGATAAGACATGCTTTAAAGGCTTGAAATGGCTTTCGTAAATATCGATATTTTTATATTTACTCAGGGCTTGCGCTTCGTTCAAACCGACAGTTCCGATTGCTGGCTGTGTAAATACGGCGCTCGGCACCAGCGATAAATCAACCGATGTCGGTGTGCCACCAAATAGCGTTTGCGCAACTGCATTACCCTCTCTTATGGCAACTGGTGTCAGCGCCACGCGGCTAGAAACATCACCCACTGCGTAAATGGAATCAACAGAAGTTTTGCCATATTCATCCACCTCAATGGATCCATTTTTAGCAAAACGAACACCAACAGAACTCAAATTTAAATGATCTGCGTTGGGAGACCTTCCTGTCGCAAACATCACCTGATCAACACCAAACAGAGCTTGCTGTTGATCTTTAAAGTAAACGTTTAGGGTGCCGGATGAATTTTTTTCTATACGTTCTACTTCACAAGAAAATTCAAACTGAATATTCTTTTTGATGAGCTCTTCTTTGATATGAGCCCGGAGACTAGAATCAAAACCCGCCCCCAATAGCTCTTGCCCACGATGAACGACAGTGACTTTGGTGCCTAGCCCATGAAATATCCCGGCAAACTCAAGTGCAATGTATCCCGCGCCAACGATCACGATGTGCTTTGGTTGCTCTTTTAAATGGAACACTTCATTGGAGGAGATCGCATATTCAACACCATCAATAGACGGCAAAGCAGGACGACCGCCTGTGGCAACTAATATATATTTTGCCGTGATGCGGGCATGTTGCCCATCGTTGATTTCAATCGTATGTGCGTCAATGAAAGTGACGTGACCGCGAAGCACTCTCACATTCGCATTGAGCAGGTTTTTTTCATACACAGAACTTAACCGGGCAATCTCTTCATTCTTCCCTTCAATGAAGGATTTCCAAGAAAATGAGCGATCGCCCACCGACCACCCAAAACCTTTAGCATCCTCAAAAAATTCCGAAAAATGCGAGGCGTAGACCATGAGTTTTTTCGGAACACAGCCCCTGACTACACAAGTACCGCCATATTGAAACTCTTCTGCGATGGCAACTCTCGCACCCAATTGACTTGCAATCCTGGCAGCCCTCACACCTCCAGAACCACCACCAATGACGAAAAAGTCCACATCAAAATCTTGTTCCATATATCACGATCCATTTCCAGTAAGCGAGTTCGATTAGCTAAGCCTACTAGCAATTCTATTTTGCTGCAGATTTTTTGAACTCGCGATTGATCATGCAATGCTACAATGATAATTATAATTATAATTTAAGGATTGAATGAATAATTATGCATTCTCAATTCTCGTCAACAATGCGATTCTATCGTGATAGTTTGCAAAAAGTACCCTGGCTGTCGCTGACAGGTTACGGCGTGCTGATTATATTGAATGGCCTGCTGGTGTCGCTGTTTTTACCCGCCACGTGGCAACGCTCCTTCCTGCGTTTTCTTCTGACCGCACCATTGATCTTAATTTTGGCAAAAGACCTGGCGTGTTTTCCACTGAGCGTGGGACGCATGAAAGCCGCAAAGGCGCGAGGTGCCGCTTGGCCGCATCGACTGTGTGCGGTATTACCTCCTGAATTTCTCTCGTTTATGCGACTTGAGCGCACGATGTGGCGCGGCCTGCTTAACTGGGTGCTGCGGCGTCAACTGCCTGCGCGACCAACAGGAAAGCCGCTGGGCTATCTTGAGCGTGGATCCTATGGGACAGTAATTGGCATAATCTTCGTTGCGATGTTCGTCGAAATCCCATTCGACGTGTTGATTGCTTCCGTCATAGCAAAGTCTCCCGGACAAATACGCACGCTGCACCTGGCATTCGGTCTGATAATGGCCTACAGTCTTGTTTGGGTGCTGGGTGACCGCTGGTATGTACAAGGACGGCGCTGCCATACATTGACTGACACCAGCCTCGAACTCGACCTTGGTGCGCGCGGTTTTGGCAGCATTCCCTTGAACGCCATTGCTAGATGCGACCGTCTCTATGAACCATCCCAAGCATGGTGCATTCGCAATGCCTATCCGTCGTACGCCATACGCAAACTGACGCCATTCGATGCGCCCAACGTGGTTCTGCTGCTGCAGCCCGGATGCGACGTGCAATTGACCTTATTCCAACTCACACGCGGCGGTGACGGGCCGATTTTCTTGTATCTCGACCAACCTGAGTTACTAATCGACAACATCGTAGGACATGATGCTAGGTAGGTTGGGTAATGAATATCCGCTTCCGACAGCCTCATCAGTCACCCAAGGGTAACAAGCAGACGATCAGTAAAGAAAATCGAACGGCTGCTTTCAGTCTAAAGCAGCCACTACCATTGCAAAATATAAGTTGACATCAGATTCTTTCAAAAGAAAAAAAAGCGATCGTGACAGAATGGCGGTTGGAAAATGCCTATTTTCCATTCAAAAATGAAAAAGGGCTTAGCGAATATAATCGCTAAGCCCTTCATTTACAACGTATTCTGTGGGGTGGACGATGGGGCTCGAACCCACGACAACAGGAATCACAATCCTCGTACTGAATCCTTAATAATCAATTACTTGCACCAATTTAACGAAATATAACCCCTCTTGAAAACCGCATGGTTACTAGGGCAGTTTTCGCATCTTGCGGAAAAAACTTTCATTTATGCCCCCATAAAACTTCAGAAACCTCAACATACTTAAGCATCTGGAACTCCTGCCGCCTAACGTAATGGTGAGCGGCTGGCCGCCCGGCAACTAAACAATGAACTGCGCCCTATCCGGCCAACCCTACTCGACCTAATTGTTAGATTTCCTCGCCGCCATCGCCGAGGCGCCTCCAACTGCTGACTTCTTCAAGGCGGCTATCTACCACCGCCTCCGCTGCACCAGCATATATTAGCGGCCAGATAGTTCCGCTGTTAGCCCGCTCGCCCGCAACGAAATCAGCCCAAGCGTCGCAATAAAGCTGCCATTTTTCTTGAGATTCGGCAAATGCAGCGACTTCCGCAGGTTCAAGACGTGACTTGAGTTTTACTACTGCTTCTGCCAACCGCTCTCGCTTTTCCGTAAGGGATTCATCCGCTGCAATATTCATATCTGTTTGAGTAAGGGGAGCGCCGGGGTGGATGGTCTCAGAAATGAATTCATCAGCTGCACGCAGAAAGGCAACACAACTCTCAAAGCAGCGCGCCACTTCGTTAGACTCAATCTCGTATGCGGAAGCTATCTCGTGGCAGATGATGTGCCTCAGTTCGAAAGTCCTCGCCACGTTGGCGAACACCTCATCCGGATTCGACAAGATTGGCGTGTTCGGTTCGCCTCTTACCTCGTGCGCCCACCGATCAGTAGTTGTACGGAGCGACTGTAGGAACCCAACTCCGAGTAAGCTGGACAATGCACCGTCAACGTGTTCCAATCGGCTTAGTGAAACGCCGTGTGCCACTAGCTCGCCCACGGTTATGGCTTTGCCGTGCACTGCTCTAAGCACGGAGAAGTCCAGCTTTAGTGACGATGCGGGTTTTTCCGCATTGGTGAGAAATGGTTCACCTGCATCAATTAGATCCTTTATTGCTAGTCGAAAGTAGCCTTCGACACAGGCGATTAGTGCAACAGGGAAGTAACGCGCCAGTTCGATTTGGGACTTGTCATAATCTTTGAAGGCGTGCTCAAGTGCAAACAGTCTCAGCGGAAGTTCCGTCATCGCCGAGCCAAATCGTCGGCGCTGACGAACGTCGGCGATCTCTTGAATAATGTCTCGTGTGCGGCTCATGTTTTGAGGAAATATAACTTAAATTAGGGTGAAAAATTTCTATCTAACTCGGCAGCCCGCTGCAGACACTCGCTTTCCGCCGATTACATGTACAAGAAGACAGGCTTAACAAAACAGACAAACCACGCAATGTAACAAACAGTCGAATCAATATTGTATTTATAGCACTACTTCCTTACAGGAAGATCATGCGTTAGAAGGGCAGTACGAGCGGCAGCTTCTGGCCGGACTCCCTAGCCCTCAGACTACTCCAATGCGTCACGTCACGGACGCCCAATTGCAAGAATGGTATATAAAAATTCGTTCCCGCAGGCAGAATGTCATTAACACAAAAAATTATCACAATAACCTCAAAATCCCCCTATTTTCCTGCCGCCGCTAAAATAAAGTAGGCCTCGGGAAAAGGGTAACTAAGGTAACCTCATTTTCAAAACATATCATAACACATTGATATATATAGATTTTTCAGTACTTTTAAAAAGGTAACTTTTCGGTAACCTACAGGTAATCTGGTTACCTTTTAAAATAGTAATTTCTTCTAAAATCTATTTCTAATGAAATCAATGAATTAGATAAAAATTACCTTTCTGGTTACCAAAGATTACCTTTTAAAGGTAACTATCAAACCTATTTAAAATCAAAGACTTAGCTCAATAAAATCGAACAGGTTACCGAGGTTACCCTTTTCCCGAAGCCACCCCCAAATGACAAATATTCCCATTCACCACCAACCAGCAGAAATACCCCTTTTGCTGCGTCAAACTGCGTCAGTTTTTATACCTACTCACTGGCACGCAAAGCCAATACGGGCGCGGGTCTCACTGGTGACGCAAATTTGCGTCAAAACCGACCTATTTAGCGCGCAGGCGTGGTGGGGGGATGACTGCGCGCCGAGGGGGAAATGATTGCAGATTGCATATTTACCAAGCTACAATGCCACATATCACTTGGTCACAGAACGACCAAAACCGGACGGTCGAATGCAATTCCGAGATTGACGCTTATATTCATTATGATGAGGTGGGAATGACACCAAATATTCCAGCAGCGTATGAGAAATTCCTTAAAGATTTTGGGGGATTTGAGGGGCTGACATACGACGATGCTGAACCAGGTTATGTAGTTCTCTGGCCATTAGAGGAACTTTCTGCAAATAATGCTGACATTCAAATGGAAGAGCTCGCACCCGGATACCTTGCGTTTGGCGGAGATGGCGGTGGTGAAGTTCTCGCATTCGACAGCGTTGGCGCTGTCTTTAAACTTCCCATGATTGGCTTGGACGTACAAGAGGCAATACGAATTGCTGATGACTTTTCAGAGCTGTCGACTCGTTTCGATGCCGTTCATGCGCGATAATTGATTGCCCGGAAGCGGCCAGGAGCAGACGGTCGCAGGCAGTCGGAATTGGAGAAAATCTGAACTATCAACTGGAAAATGGACAAAAGCAATCACTTGAAAAATCTATTTGCGGACAGTTCGCTGTGGGTTTCGGCGAATATTATTGGCATCTTCGTATATTTGAATGCACGTGAGTATTCCTGGCCGACTGCAACTGATGAAGGCTTGATAGCTACCGGAAATGACGCAATTTTCTTTGGACTAACAGAATTGCCGGTGTTGGCCCTATTCTTTGTTGTGAACACGACTTGGTTGTTGCGAATATTTATGCGCCGAAATATGCCGATGTTCCTAGTTTGGATAGTGATCGCAATAGCTTGGGCAACGCCACTCGCAATTGAGTTCCATGCCAGAACCCATGCTGTAGCAGTCTAGTTGAGGCCATTTCCCCGATTGACGCTAGGGATTGCGGCTAACGGCCAACTGCGGTCACTCGACTATCCCTCCTATTTGATGTTGCTTTGCCAATCCATATATGGCAGGATAGGTGAGAGCCTGTAGACGGCCATGAGCAGTCGTTCCTAGCTGCTAATCGTGTTCATTTTTAAGGACAGTGCATGGCGCTGATTCATCATAAATCATTACCCGACCATTCAACTCTCTTGTCAGGGCGCGTCCCGCCCGACGATATCGGTTTCCAGTCTAACCAGCTTCAGATTTGGTACAACAATACGAATGAGAGCTGGGTTGGCGATGGAGAAGTACCCCATTGCCATACCTCAAGCGATGAGTGTTTCATTGTTCTCAAAGGGGCGATTGAAGTGGAAGTTGAAGGGGCACGAACGATTATCCGTGAGCGGGAATTTTGCTGCTTCCCAGTTGGCGTATATCATGCGGTTACCAAAGTATTTCCTCCGGTCGAAACCTTGATGTTGCGAGCTCCTTCAGTCGAAGATAAGATATATCAACTTGCTCGGTCAAAGAATGGAGAGTAGATGGCTGCCTGCAGTCGGCCAGGAGCGGACTTACGGCCGCGTCGCACTTTTGCGACTATACAGGTCAATTGCTGGAGCTCATTTAAACCAGGCTTATTGTGATTGACCAAGTAATTTGCGGCTGAAAATAAAACTAAAGGACTAGAGAATGAAGTTGATAGTTTCAAGAGACAGTGGCTATGCAGACAGCTTGCGTGCATATGCGGTTTTGATAGATGGTGTAAAAATCGGTGAGATTCGTAATGCTGAAACCAAGGAATTTTCGATTGAACCTGGGCGACACAACATATCCGCCAAAATTGATTGGTGCAGGACTTCTGCCTTAGATTTCACCGCAAAGGAAGGAGAGCAGCTGTCTTTTGTTGTTAGTTCAAATCTACGCGGTTTAAGACTTCTGCTAATCTTCTGGTACGCAATCGTTGCGAGGAGCAAATATCTGAGAATTGAGCAGGAATTTAGCTCATCACTCACTACCGACATGCAAGTGCGTCAGTTAGCTTAGATGCAGGCAATCGGCCAGGAGCGGACCTTGCATTGCTTAATATGCCAATTACTTTTTTACTCTTTTTGTTGTTTGTGTTCTGCGCGCTAATCGGTCCACTGGCGATACTGAGCGTGGCTTGGGCTATGTGCTCGCCACGATGGCGCCAATGGGGCTTCTATAGCGCAAAATTCGGCCTGATTTTCGCCTTGTTGTTTTGCGTCGCCGCAGAGTTTGTACGTATTGTGCTGGCTAATGGTGCGGAGCGAAGTGCATTCTCTGTGGCAATGGCGTCCAGCGCAGGCTTTACAATGGGAATAATCGGGGCGTATTTATGGAAAAAGACGAAACGGTCTCTTAAGACCGTCCATGCCGGTGACACATGACTGCTAGGAGCTGCTATTGATGCATGCAAGCGGCACTCTGACAAGCATAGAGAATCAAATGGTACTATTAACACATGGAAAAACTCAAAGCATCTCTGCCCGCAGCCTCTGTTGTAGGCGTCAAGAATCTCAAGGATGGCGAAAACATAAGCCATTTCTTCAAGCGGTTTTATGATAGTGATCTAAGCCGTGACTTTGGCGTCTACCGCCTGTCGCTGGATGTGATTCGCCCACTGATCCAGCAACACATCATCGACCACGGCTTGTCGTCGCTCTTTTATAGCCACATGACCTGCGATGCGGTCATGCATCCGGGCTTCACGACCGACGAGATCGAGGCAGTTGTCATAGGGATCATGAGCAAGTTGGACGGGGTAAGGCACCTCCTCATCATCGATGCGTATTTCTATGACGACAAGCCAGAGTGCTTGCTCTTGCTTGAGAGAATCGTTAGATCGATTTCCAGCAAACTAGAAAAGGTCACGGTCATCACTCATGGCAAGAGAGCGAGCATGCGACCGGGGATGCACAATGTCTTTTCCACGGTAACGCCGGGCATCCAGATCAACGACCTTGTTACAGAGGACTTTCACGATCGCTACTGGATTGACATTGAGAACATCAAGGGAGTAATGGTCGGCACATCTCTCAATGGGATTGGGAAGAAGATCGCGATGATCGATCACGCAAATCCCGCAGATACCCGAGAGATTATTCGCCTCGCCTCTGTCTTCCTGTAGGCAGTTCAGGCGCGAGCCTGAATTAACCAGGATTTCCCAACGCGACGAGATGGAATTAGCCTCCGGGCAATAAAATCGTCGCAGCAGACGTCAGCTTTGCGGCGACAAGCGGCTTTGGGGCGGAAGCTGCCGGTCGTCAGTCGAGCAACGTGTGTCAGGTCAATTATGAATTAGTACACCTAAAAGTATCTTCGAATGCTTTTAAGGGTTAAAGATATATTGAAACGAACCCATCGCTACTAACAATTCCCAAGATATCCATCATTTTTTCAATCTCTACTGCAATTACTTCACGCACTTCGGTATCTTCCATTATCACGGTTTCTAAAAATGGTTTCAAAGTTTCAAAGAACCAGCGCTTTTCAGGATGATTTTCTATACCATTTATAATAACTGACAATATTGCATTTAAATCATTATTTATCAGACGATATTGATCAATGCTTCTAATTTGAGTTAAAGCAAAAATTTCTCTTTGCTTTAATAGATTCTTTAATTCTCTAATAGTGTTGTCACTAATATTGAGCTTTTGATCTTCTAAAAAAATCAAAGCTGCATCATTACTAACAAAATTAGATTCCAAGAAATTATCAATTGGCGTCGCTAATTTTCTAAAATTTTCATCGTTATCATTATCTGGAACGACAATATGTTTTTCGAATAATGTTTGTGAATTAAATTCAATTTTTTCTTTTTCATTTCTTATCCAATCTGAAGAGAATTTTTTTAGATAAGATATTAATTTTTTAATGTCAAACCCATCTATTTTTTTCTTAATATCAACTGAAAATATGTCAAGGGCAGAAAAAATTACTTCAAAAATTTCTTTTATATCTATGATATTTTCAATAATCTTTGGAGCAAGTAATTCAATTTCCAAAAAACCTTTAAAGAGTATCGATTTACCAACTATCATTGTTCTCAATTTATAGGGTTTACGCACTTTTACAAAATTCAGTTTCACTTCCGATACGTCTGAGACTTTGTACCAAATTCCGATTAGATCAATATCGCCGCCAAAATTCTCGAGTGGGCAAGTGTCTAAATAATTTTGAAAAGTGCCGAGCTCCGAAACGATCTTTGAAATTCCCGCAGTTCGGCCATTTTCTCTTAACATTATTTTCATATTTTTGAACTATT
The DNA here is from genome assembly GCF_014284255.1 of Cognatundibacterium jejuense. GTDB lineage: Bacteria > Pseudomonadota > Gammaproteobacteria > Burkholderiales > Burkholderiaceae_D > Undibacterium > Undibacterium jejuense. The sequence goes on along the minus strand of NZ_JACOFV010000001.1, from coordinate 25,839 downwards.
AAAACTCTTGAAATTTATTTAAATTATGCAAAAAAGTGCTAGCGTCATCTGGGTATCTTATTTTCTGCTGGTAAGCGTCCAAAAGTATGAAAAATACGCACCAATTTTATTTTGCTCTTGAATCAGCGAACCCAATTTCGTCCCAACATTTTAAAAGCGTTTGAGGACGCAATGTAAGAAAAATTTGGGCAGTTATATATACCGCCTAGTTGAAATACATCCACATAATTAATAAACATCTCATTTTGAATGACCGCAATGATGAGGCTCGACTGACCGCTTTGGGGCGTAAGCGGACATTCGCGACTTACTCCCTCCTCTAATCGAACAATCCCAAATTCTGTTGTTGGACTTCCTCTTGCTTCACTACAGGTTCAGCGCACATCAGTTCCGCAGGATATGGCTGCAAAAAAGCGCGCGCGAATTCGGGGTTCTTGCACGACAGCCAATCGTCGTAATCGTTTCGTTGAACAACAACGAGCGAGCGTTTTTCATCGCCGGGCTTATGGAAGCGTTTCATCAACGGATGGTCGTCGGCATTGATGGTGATCTGCGTGAAAGAATAACTTTTCTTGCCTTCGCCCTCGTCCCATTCTTTGTATAGGCCAGCGACCGCAAAATCAGTCTCTTCAGTTAGCCCGATACGCCAGCGTTCGGCTTTACCTGATTCATAGCAGGGCTCGAAAAAATTCTGCATAGGAACTAAACAAAGCATACCTTCGCGCCATGGTTTGGCATAGGTACGCAATTCGCTGATCGTTTCCGCGCGTGCATTCATTGTCGAAAAGCGCTTCACACCGGGTGGCATTTTGGTTTTAGGAACCATGCTATAAATCGCCAGCAACGCCTCGCGATTGCCGCCGGTACTGTGACGAATAATGGGTGCGGCATAGTCTTGCCAGGTCTCTTTTTTCCAATCGTCCAGGCCTTTGCCGGTCGCGTTGTAATATTCAATTTTTTCCGGACGGGTCGGGGTGTAATTCACGCACATAGGTGACAAAACATTCGTGTAAAAATGCCAGTATAGACATTGCCCAGATTTCGTGCATAATACTGATTATTTAATCAGTATATTTATCATGCAAGTTCACCTCATTAAACTGCGTCTGTCTGGGGTTGCATTGCGTAAAAGCGAAATTCTCGACCGATTTCATCACGGAAAGATTGGCGAGCTTTCCTTACGTGAAACAAGCGATCAGGGCTTGCACAGACTTGCGCGAGTCGCCCGCTTTGAATACGGTGATACAAAACAGTATTCCGATACGCTGTTCGACCCGCAAATTCTGTGGATCGAGGGTAACCGAATGACGATAACGGGCTTCGAGCGCATGTCTTCGGTCAAGGGTATTGTTGACTATGCACAGTCTTGGTTGTGTGTGCTTGGAGAGGTGCCGCCAGTAAAACGAGAAAAACGTTAATTCTCTTCCGACAATCAAATATTCATCTACAACCCACAATCCTCATCACCCGCTGCTGTTTATCATAATCATCCCGACAATCCCGATCACAAAACAGTAACCCGATATCCACCGCCTCGTCGCAAAATGCACAATGTCCATCACTGTGCAGCTGTGTTTTGCGGCTCGCATTCGCAATCGCTGAGTTAATAAAAGTTTCGATATGTTTGTCCGATACGTCGGCGATATCGCTCATGGTTTGACTCCCGTTGTTTGCAGTAATTTGTATTCACTAAAGCGCACGACTTCCTCTCCTAGCCATTCATTGAGTTCTTTAAATCGCGCCTGCAAGGGTTCGAGTTCGTTCAGCGCAAACACGTGTGCGGCGGGTTCGACGGCGCCGAAGCCGCCGGTGTTGTTAGGAACGAGTCCCAGCAATTGCGGCGGGACTCGGTGCGCGGCCAGCATGTCGTCGCGGGTGACTCCTTTGATGTTGAAGAATTCGTCTTTTGCTGCGACTTCTGACACCGGCAGGATCTGGATCCCGTCCTTTTTACCGTTCGGTGCGTACATGAACACATTGCGGAAATTGCCAGGTCCTTTGCTTTCGCGTAGCGCTTGGCGCAGTGCATCGACGTCGGTCTGGTTTTGGGCGGCGTCGGTCATGTAGAGGATGAAACCGGCGTGCGAGCCGTTCTGGTAATACTTGCGGCGGAATAGTGTCGCTGCTTCGTTCAGCCATGCGCTGTGCAAGGCACTCAAATATTCCGGTAGGCCGTAGATTTCCTGATTAATGTCAGCTTCCATCAAATGGAAGATCGCACCCGGATCAAATTCGTGCGCTTCTTTCCAACCCTGCACGTACAAGTAAGCGCTCAGATCGTCGGTGCGGCGGCGCGTGTATTTGGCGAGTGCCGGTTTCAGCATCAACGTATCGCCCAGGCGGTTTTTAACGTGCTCAAGGTAGCCGTTGCCAAACACCAGGAAGTCGAGCGCCCAGCGTGCAAAATTCTCTCTCGTTAAAAACTTGTGCGGCACGAAAGTGGCAGCTAGCAGATTACGTTTCGCGTAGATCGCTGAGCTGTGGTGAACACTGGCGCGGAAGGAGCGCGCCAGGCCGTCCCAACTCAACGGTGTTTCATAGTAGCGGCCATTTGACCAGCATTCGATGTAGCTGAGGATCTCGGCCTTATCGAGCACCGGCGTCGGTTCGCCGAAGGTAAAGGCTTCGATGCCACTTTGGCTAATTGTCTGAGTGGTGTTAGTCATCCGGTATAAATCTCCATAAAGGATAGGCTGTTGCTGATACCGCCATCGAGCGGCTCGTGATCGAGCGCATGCATGCACGCCCAAGCCAGATCGGCGTGGCCTGTGTCTTCATGTCGGTCGGCTTTATAGGTCACGTGCTGGCCGCTGGCGGTCAGCGTTTTTTTGATGGACATGAACGATTGTGCAAGGTCGGTTGCTCCGGCATCGAAGGCCAGCCGCCCTTTACTGATCACGTCCTGCGCTTTGATCACCATGCGGCTTTTGATGGCGGGGTCGTATTGGATCTTGGTGACCGCCGGATAGAAGTGTTTAACAAGTTGATAGACGCCCTCCCCCATGCCGGTCGCATCAATGCCGATGAAATCAACGTGGTAGCGTATCGTCGCCTGCCGTATTTCCTCAGCTTGAGCGGCAAAGTCCATCCCCCGAAACTGGGTCTTTTCTAAAACGCGGAACTGGCCGCCCGTTGTGCGCGGCGGCGCCAGGATAACTAAGCCAGCGCTGTCGCCGGTATTGGCCGGGTCGTAGCCGAGCCAGACGGGGTTATCGCCATACGGGCGTGTGGTGAACGGCTTGTAATCGAGCCAATCAACCCAGGCATCGACCATGCATTTTTGCAATTCCGAGAGTGGGAACACCGATTCGGTATCGTCGATGAAGTTGCACATCAACAGATTGTCGAACTGGTCGGGGCTGTATTCGTAGGTGCGCAGCTCTTCAATATCGAACAGATTGCAACCACCCCGCTCAGCATCCATGATCGTCACGATCTGGCGCCAGATTTTATCTTCGCCGGTGTAGCCGCTTTGCAGTCGTGTATGGCTGATATCGATCTTGACCTGGTCTTTTTTAGGACGACGTTTGTTGAACAGATCGCCCGTCCAAAATGGATAAGCCTCGTGCGAGATACTCGACGGCGTTGAAAAATACGTCTTGCGCCATTGCTTATGCAAGGCCATGCCGGAGGCGACCTTGTTTAACTCCTGGAATTTATGCGTCCAAAAGAATTCATCGAAATAGAAATTGCCGTGATAGCCCTGCGCGGTTCTGGCGTTCGTGCCTAAAAAATACAAATGCGCGCCGTTCGGCAACACAATGGGGTCGCCGGCCAGCTCGATGCCTGCCGCTTCTTTGGCGAACTGGATGATGTATTGCTTGAACACGTGCGCCTGTGCTTTTGAGGCAGATAGAAAGATTTGATTGCGACCCGTCGCCATCGCATCGGCCAACGCTTCCCGCGCAAAATACCAGGTCGCGCCGATCTGCCGTGATTTAAGGATGACGCGGGTACGTTGATCGCCATTGCGCAACCAGACCTTTTGATAGTCGAATAGTGAGTCACGGAAGGATTCCAGCAACTGTTCGCGCTGTTCTTCGCTGTAATCGTTGCGAGCGGCTTTCTTCTTGGGTTCGGCATTGCGGTTCGCCAGCTTGGGATTCAAATCAACCTCATTGCCACCCGGTTGCTCATAGCGGCGCACACGCGCCATTTGCACTACTTGCCGGGTCAAGAGGTCGATTTCTTTAAAGTCGCTGCCTGTTTTCTGATCCTTGACGATGAGTTGCACCAGCCGTGCTTCCAGCGACGATTCGATTTTTTCGATGACGGGGACGTCGTTCCATTTATCGCGGTCGCACCAGCTTTGCACGGTGCTGCGTTTGAGTGCTAAGTGCTGCGCAATCGATGACACCCGCCACCCCTGAAAGTACAAGCTGCGTGCCTGCCTGCGTAGGTCGGCATCCGGCTCGCCCTGCGGTCGTTGAGGGGTATGCAAAACGAGCTCGGTGCTCGTTTCTGCAGCTATCGGTGGGGCGAGATCGTCTTCAGTTTCAATCATGCCGTCAGCGTAGGGGCTTTGCGCGGACGAAGGCACTGGCAAGAAGTTAGTAAGAAATTTATTAACCCATTGCTCGTTGATGGCGGTCGCAGCAAGGCCGACCATGTGGACTTCTTCGTCAAACTGATCGCCATCACACCATGTCTAAAAAATTCACCTCTAAATTTTTCCGGGTCGCTGTTGAAGGTGCGACCACCGACGGCCGCAAGATTGAGCGCAGCTGGATTACCCAAATGGCGAAAAATTTTAACCCCACCACCTATGGTGCCCGCGTGTGGATGGAGCATATCCGCGGCACGCTGCCGGATAGCCCTTTCCGTGCCTATGGTGATGTGACGGCAGTCAAGGCAGAAGAAGTGACAATCGATGGCGCAAAGAAACTCGCCTTGTTTGCACAAATCGAACCCACACCGGATCTGGTCAAGATGACCAAAGGCCGCCAAAAGATTTACACCAGTATCGAAATCAACGACAAATTTGCCGACACCGGCGAAGCCTACCTGGTCGGCCTGGCCGTCACCGACAGCCCAGCCAGTCTTGGTACCGACATTTTAAGCTTTGCCGCCCAAAACCCAAGCGCCAATCCCTTGGCTTCACGTAAAACCAGCCCGGATACGCTGTTCTCAGAAGCGACCGAAGTGACGCTGGAATTCGATGAAGTCGATACCGAAGTGAACTCCCTTGCCAGTAAGGTCAAAGATATCCTCGGCCGTTTCCATAGCAAAAAGACCGGCGACGACGCACGTTTTGCTGACATGACTGAGGCGGTCGAATCGATGCTCGGTCATCTCACTAAGCAGGACGAACAGTTCAGCGCCGCCACTTTGCGCATCACAGAACTAGAAAACAGCCTAAAAACCGTCACCGAGCAATTCAACAGTCTCAAAACCAAGCTCGAAACCGAACCAGCCAGCACATCACGCGCCGCATCCACTGGTGGCGACGGCACGCAACAAACCGACTGCTAATTCAAGTCCAGCAGCAGTTTTGTGAATCACCTATAACCGGAGAAATCTGCAATGAAGAACCCCACCCGCGTCGCCTTTAACAGCTTATTGACACGCATCAGCACCTTAAACGAAGTCAGCGACGCCACCCAAAAGTTTGCCGTCACCCCATCCGTACAGCAAAAACTGGAAACCAAGATCCAGGAATCGAGCGCCTTTCTGTCCCGTATCAACATCATCGGCGTGACCGAAATGGAAGGTGAAAAGCTCAAACTCGGCATCTCCAGCCCCGTCGCTGGCCGCACTGATACGACCAAAAAAGACCGCCAAACCCGCGACCTGACCGACTTGAGCGCAGAAGGCTACAAATGCTTTAAAACCGATTTCGATACCCACATCCCGTATGCAAAACTGGATGCGTGGGCCAAGTTCCCAGACTTTCAAACCCGTATTCGCGATGTAATCGTCCAGCGTCAGGCTTTAGACCGCATGGTCATTGGCTTTCATGGCACGTCGGTGGCAGCTGATACCGATATCGCCGCCAACCCATTGCTACAAGACGTGAACAAAGGCTGGCTGCAACAGATGCGTGAACACGCACCAGAACGCGTTTTGAGCTCCGGCAAAGCACCAGGTAAGCTCATCGTCGGCAATGCGGGCGACTACGCCAATTTAGATGCTGTCGTCTTTGATGCGATCACCCTGCTCGATCCCTGGTACCGCGAAGACGCTGGCTTGGTTGCGATTGTCGGCCGTGAGCTCATGCACGACAAATACTTCCCTTTGGTCAATACCAAGCAAACCAATGTCGAAACGCTGGCGGCCGATATCATCATCAGCCAGAAACGCATCGGTGGCTTGCAAGCAGTCAGCGTACCCTACTTCCCACCACGCGCCGTATTGATCACCCGCTTCGATAACCTGTCGATCTATTACCAAGAAGGCGCCCGTCGTCGCCAGGTATTAGACAACGCTAAGCGCGATCGTATCGAAAACTATGAATCATCCAATGATGCCTATGTCATCGAGCAGTACGGCATGGCAGCCTTGGTTGAACAAATCGAGTTCGCGTAATCATGACGCGGCTTTCTCCAGCCCAGCAACACTACCAGCGCACGGTGGCGGCGAAAGCCGCTGCGACAACCGTGCATGGCGACGTTGTCACGGGCAGCGACTATCAATTGATCTTCGCCAAGCTCATTACTGATAAACAGCGTTTGAAGCAGATCCAGTCGGTGCAACGCAAGATAGAAACCAAACGCGGCATGCTGCTAGATTATCAGCCGTGGATCGATGGCGCCCTCAGTGCTGGCCTCGGCGGTAAAGACGACGTATTGACCACGGTCATGATCTGGCATATCGACACCGGTGAATTTGCGCGAGCATTACAAATTGCTGAATATGTGATTGCGCACAACTTGCCTTTGCCCGATCAGTACCAGCGCGATGCACCGACTTTGCTGCTCGATGAAATTCCTGATGCCTACCTGCAAGAGGTTGCGCAAGGAACAGCACTCGATGCGGCAGCAATCGACATTCTGCAGCGCGTTGACCAATTGACTACAGGCAAAGATGCGCCCGACCAAGCACGCGCAAAGCTGCATAAGGCGCTCGCGTACGCCTACATCGCACAGAGTAGCGACGATGAGCTGACGCCAGAGCAACTGCCCACTGCACAAACCGCGATGACGCATTTGCTACGCGCACTCGATTTGTTCAACGGCATCGGTGTCAAGAAAGACATAGAAAGACTGGAGCGGCGCATTAAAAAAGCCACACCAGAGTAAAGAGCACCCCCTGGCGCACGGCGGCGCGGGTTGATGACCGATGACGATGTTCTTTCTGTCTGACGCCCGCCCACCGCCGACTTCTTCAAAGCAACGTACTCGTAGTGAGATCTACATGTCATTCATCGCCAACCCTTCCACTCAGAACGATGCATCGCAAGCAGGCATCATCAGCAACGATGGTTTCTTCCCCGATGTTGATTTACCTGTGATGCGCGATAAAACCCGCATCGACGGCACGGTAACGGACGATAGGCTGATCGATGCGACGGTGTCAGCAATCATTCATGTCAATGACCAACTAAACGACTACAAACAAGCCAGCATGCTTTTGGGCTACCAACGCTTGCAAGACATACCCGCCGCCCAGATCAACCGCAGCAGCGTGCTGATCGCACATTATCTGCGTGCCGTCTATTGCACCGCCAAGGCCGATCTGATCGAGCGTTATACCGATTACGACACAACCGCGACCTCGCTTGACGATAAAAAGCTGGTTGGCTGGCTCAGTAACGGCCCCGACGATCAACGCCGCAATGCCGCCTGGGCGATCAGCGACATCATCGGCCGGCCGCATACCACCGTCGAATTAATTTAACCCGTATGCGCGTCATCGCCCAACAAAACGACACGCTCGATCTGCTGTGCTGGCGTCACTTAGGCAGTACCGCAGGCGTGGTTGAGCAAGCGTTGCAGCTAAATCCTGACATCGCCAGTCTCGGGGTAACGCTGCCGCTGGGGTATACCGTCACCCTGCCCGACCAGCCGACCCAGAGCACAACGATACAGATGATTCATTTATGGGACTAAGCATGGAAAAAACCCTTGAATACGCCAAAGCCGCACCGCCCGTCACGATCAGCACCATTTCACTGATGGGTATCCCGCTCAACGAATGGGTATTTATCTGCACCATTATTTACACGGTCTTGCTGACCATTTTTCTGCTGCGCGACAAGCTGATTAACCCCTGGCTAGAACGTCGTCGCAAGGCGCACAAATCGCAAGGAGCAAGCGAGGTCAAGCATGGCAATCGATAACGTCAAACAACGCTTAGCCGCTGCCGGTCTTGCGGCAGCGCTGCCATTGATCGTCGCTTTTGAAGGGACGTTCTATGCGGCCTACCTCGACCCGGTGCGCATCCCGACTATTTGTCGCGGTCATACCGGCGGCGTCCAGCTAGGCCAGGTAGCCACGCCAGAACAATGCGACGACTACACGCTGCAAGACTTGGTCAAGGCAAAAGAAACCATCGATAGCTGTATGCATACCCCGTTGAACGATAACCAACGCGCGGCGTTCGCCTCGTTTGTGTTCAATGTCGGTCACGGCAAGGCTGGCGTCAAAGACGGCTTTTGCGTACTCAAATCTGGCCGACCATCCACCATGGTGACGATGCTTAATGCCAGCAACATCGCCGGCGCCTGTAACCAACTGCCCCTCTGGAACACAGCCGAGGGCAAAGTCTACCCCGGCCTCACCAAACGGCGCGCCGCCGAGCGTGAACTCTGCCTGAAAGCACCCACATGAAAAAGCTCACCGACTATCTCGACCCAACGCTATGGCTACTGGCAATACAGATGCTGGCCATCGTCTATCTATTGGTCGAACGCCAGGACAACAAAAACGCGCTCAATCGCGCCAATCTCGCCGCCATTGAACAATACGAACAGCTAAACCAAGCCAGTCGCGTAAAAGAACGCGCCTTGCGTGACGAAATCGATCACCAGGCAAGCACCTACCGAAAGGAAAAACAAAATGAGCAAGTTAAAAATAACGCCACCATTACTGCTCTGCGCACTGGTACTCAGCGGGTGTCAGTCGCCGTCCGTACGTGTAGTACAACCACCAACGGTACAGATCCCGCCGCTGCCAGCGGAGATACAAACCCGCGAGCCGAACTTGCGCCAGAGGTTGCAGCAGCTTTGGCAAGTATCGCCGCCGACGGCGACGACGCCATCCATGACCTCAACGCCTGCGTCAAGGCATACAACCTCGTCCGGGACCGATTGAATGTACAAGCCCAATAGCCTGCGCAAACACCTGACGGCCGCGAACCCCGATCTCAAACGCGACCCAGACAAGCTATTAGTGTTTGCTGACGAAGGCCGCCTGATCGCCACCGGTACACATTCACGCTCGTTTGAATACGCCTACAAACTCAATGTCATCATTACCGATTTTGGTGGCGATGAAGATGCGCTGATGGTGCCGCTCTTAGACTGGCTTGCCCATCATCAGCCCGATCTACTGAATAACCCCGACAAACGCGAACGCGGCATCCGCTTCATCGTCGATTTCAACAACCACAGCAGTGTCGATATTTCGCTCGAGATCGAATTGACCGAACGTGTCATCGTCCAGCAAGACAAATCCAAACTGACGATACAGCACGCCGCCGAGCCAGAACCGGCACCCAATTACAGCGCCGACTACTGGCAACTCTACAAAGGCAACACGCTATTGGCTGAATGGGCTACACCAGATAGTCAGGCAAACACATGACCCACGATCTAACGGCACTAGAAACCTGGGCAAGCACCCTCCTCGCCCAGCTCGACCCCGCCGCACGCCGCAAATTCACACAACAAATAGCCCAAAACCTGCGCCGCAGCCAGCAACAAAGAATCAAGGCACAGCAAACACCAGAAGGCATCGCCTACACGCCGCGCAAACAGCGCAAAGCATTCAAGAATAAACAAGGCCGGATAAAAAAGCAGAAAGCAGCCATGTTCACCAAGCTGCGCACAAATACGCATCTGAAGACCAAGGTAGACGCAAATCAGATCGAGGTGGGGTTTTACGGAAGAGTCGCGCGGATTGCGCGGGTGCATCAGTTTGGGTTAAGGGATAGGGTCAACAGTAACGGGCCGCGGGTCAAGTATGAGGAACGTAAGCTGCTTGGATTTGGTTCTTACGATGCTGAAATTCAAACAATATTTTTAAATTACATAACTAAAACTGTAAAATGAGCAAGCTTTTTACAAATAATCAATATCGGCGTATTTGATCTTCTATTCCAAATACGGCACATAACACATTAAAAATTTATATGAATATTAACCAAATTTTAGAGCATTTTTTTGAAAAAATGACAGAAATATCTTTACATCAAAGATCGGTTGGCGAAAGTGCAAAGAGTGAATGTGAAAAATTCAATGACTATTCAAAAATACTTTCCGAGAACGAAAATTTTAGAACAACCGGTTTCTCATCACATAATATGTTCTATAAAACTGCAATTTCGGGAGAATTTAAATTTTATGGTCGACGAAAACTTACAATTGATAAACATAAAGAATACGTTGTCCTACATCTAAATAAGCAATATCAATGGCTTTTAGCAGAAGCGTATGAGAATTTTGAGAATTTTTTAAAACTTTCATATGCGAGCGCGGGAATGAGCGATCACAATTTTTGGCACGCATCTGATTTCGGTGATATTTCATTGAATCAAATATCTGAAAAAAATTGGGAATGGTACGCAGCACGGGCTGATAAGAAAAAAAATAGTCCGAAAAGTATCCTGACTCAATTCAGAAATAAGTTCTCGGAAGAACTCACTTCGGTAGAACAAACAAATACTCTAGGAATCGATCTAAATTTTTCAATAACGTTAATTGAGAAATTGCGCCATCAAATTGTTCATACAAGTGGTGTTGTAAAAAACAGATCTGACTTTCTGAGAGATGTTTTTGATACTTGTGGCATGTACAATAATGGGCACCCAAAAAAGGAAAACGTTGATTTCATTGGTCAATTTTTTGGAGAGAACGAATATAAAGATACGATATTACTTCTTGATCATTATTCCAACCATAGCGATTTAACTCTGTCACAAAGTCGTTTTAATTTACTGACCAACATATTGATCTCATACGCTGACTTGATCGCAGAAAAATTAAAAACACACCAAGCTAACAAGAACCGCGCTGAGTGCATCACATGAGTACTGGCATGCCACGTCAAGAGATTTGGAGAAAAATGTATCGCGAAAACCGATACTGTCGACATCTTAGCCAGAAGGAGTTGAATCAGCGCATCCGAGACGTATTTCTAAATATGCTTCGCTTGATGCCAGATGTGAAGATAGGGCTTCCTCCATTGGAACCAGAGGGTGCGAAGGCAATGGAAATCTGGGCACACGTGCTGGAAGAAATGGCACTCCGTCACGGGCCATATCCAAACGGTTTTACGCGAGATATTTTGCATTCCGAGCCTTTCCCAGACTTTGCTGGAGAGGTTGGCGCAAAGGCAGCAGGTGTCCTCGCGTCAAAGGGATTGCGATCCGGCGATGTATTCGTCAAATTCGGAAAGGCTGAGCATATGAGGTCTTTGGTTGAAAAAGGATCCTTGCGCATTCAATCCGCAAGCTACTACGCCACGCCAAACCATAATGGCGCAATAAGAGATGATGAACTTTCTTTGCCCCTTTCCCTAGCGTTATCTCGTGATGCCATCATCAAAGGCGTCCTCAATCCGCAAGATGTACCAGATGGCCCTATTCTACAGCGCCTAGATGTTACTTACAACGCGGGCACGGACTATTGGCTATATTGTGTAAGTTGCGCAGTTGAGCCTCGACTGTTCGTAGATTTTCAAGCCGACTCGTGTGTCATCATCAAGGATAAAGACCGCTTCCAACACCTCCTTACGCTTCAGAGCGCGGCCAAGTTTCCCGATACAGGCCATCGCCATGGGAAAGCCATTTACGTCGATCCACACCTTCCCGCAACTGCGAACATTGATGTCCCAATGTCGAAGCACTTCCGGTACGAGTATCAGAGCGAATACCGCTTTGTGTGGAGGCCAGTAAAACCGATGATCAATCTGCTATACGTCGACCTTGAACTCGGTAGCTTGGAAAATATTGCAGAGCTAGTTGTTCTCTAATGGTGGTATTATAGACAACGTTACGTTCGAGCGTGACTATTGCGATGCAGCCCGCGTCAGGACTACATACCTAGCTTAAGTTCACTTTTATTCGACAATTATTCGTTAATTATTAATAGCCAGTACACCGTCATTCGATGTTATTCAAAGGACAAAGATGGCATTGGAGAAATCCATAAGTCTTTAGGCGCTCTTCAGGGAGTTACAATAGCAGACGCAAAAGGAATCATATATCATCTTAATAAAAATGATGACTTATTACTCAGCATGTTGTTTGGCATATATGAAACCTATGGCACTTATATTGAAACCTCCCAAGGAGCATCCACTGTATATTCACACTTCTCTACTAGGCAGTTCAATACATTGCTTGATGTGGTATTCCAGATAACCAATATGATTACTGATGCTGAAGGGAATAGCATCTATGAACCCACTCGTGCAATTGCAAATATGGATTCTCCTACTAATCCAACGCTACTGATGCATCGTATTATTGTTGAGAATTTTATAAAGAATATTAATAATAACTGTCCTGATTTCTTTTTCTTTGAAATGCTCGGAGACACTAGGCAGCATCGTGAAAAGGTTAGGGCTCTTTTCCCAGAGAATAGTGCTTCATAAACTTCGAATACACATAACAAGTAAATCCAGCGGATGCCGTTCCGCCGCCGCTGATTTCCGACGTTAGTCTTATAGATGCTTATATCAATCAATAGTTGCTTACGCCAGATTGCTGCTGCCTGGTTTGGCGTGGCAGTCTTGGCTACGACCTGTCAGCTAATTATAGATGGCGAGATCGCAGCCCTGGGCAGCATACTAAATGCAAACAACTTCGTGGCTTTCTATCCAGTAAGCTGACTGTCTGCTTTTCAAAAATCCTATGACGGTTATGGGCACATTCCGGGCAGTCATGATCTGGCACTCCCGTATCCATCAGCGTCAGATCATGCATCATTCCCTATATAAAATCGCCCTTTTGACTACCAATTCCGAATAATCAACTCCCCCGCTTTCTCCTTCGATTTCGTCGAACCGCCTATTGTGTAATTAATCGTGACGCTCTCCATATTCAACCCCGCAAACACCTCCCGCATTGCCGGAATATCGTTCACACTAATCACCATCTTGCCTTTAATGGTGCGGGCAAATTCCGCCATGATTGCGTATTGCTCTAAGCCGAAATCAACGCCGTATCCTTCTGTTCCCCAATAAGGCGGGTCGCAGTAAAACAAGGTATGCGCTCGATCGTAGCGGCGGATGCAGTCTGCCCACGGCAAATTTTCAATCACGGTGTCGGTCAGGCGCAGATGTGCTTCACTTAGCGTTTCCTCCATTCGCAGCAGATTCAAGCGCGGTGGACGTGTGGTATCAGTGCCGAAAGATTGCCCGTTCACTTTGCCACCGAACGCCAACTTTTGCAGGTAGTAGAAACGTGCGGCACGCTGGATGTCTGTCAGTTGTTCAGTTGGCTGTTTAAGATACCAATCGAACTGACGTCGGCTAACAAGCGACCAGCGAAACTCGGCGATCAGCGCATCGAGGTGGTGTTTTACCACTCGATACAGATTCATCAGTTCGCCATTAATGTCGTTGAGCACTTCGCATTTGACCGGAGGTTTTAAAAAGTAAATCGCAGCAGCGCCGCTGAACGGTTCGACGTAACATTCGTGCTCAGGGAACTGTGGAATGATGTGTTTAGCCATACGACGTTTGCCGCCTATCCACGGGATGATGGGTTTGCTCAATGGAGACTCCAATGGGTGATGCGCTAGGGCACACTGGTTCGGAGCGCGTGACTCTCAGGGTATTCATGGTTTTACAACGTGGGCATTTGATGGTGAGAGAAATGAACTCTCCCTCACCGAGTTTGCGGGAGCAGCTCCCGCAGCGGATATCCTGCATTTTCATAGTAACGAAAAATATGGTAGCCTTGGCGCGCCTGTGCACAGGTGACGCGGTCTTCGGCCAATTTTGCAGGATCTATCTGCGAAAGCGGTGGCGTGTTTGATGTTAGCGCATCAGTCACGTCGCCGCGTCCTTTTTTTACTATCGCATGCGCGACTCTAGTATGTGCTTAGGACGGAGTTGCTATTCCCCATAGCAACTCGCCGCCACGTGACCAGCTAAGCACTTCCCTTCATCATCGTCAGCATGGAATTTAATCTTGCTGACCTCTCCCGCCGCTTACAAAATCTGATTCGCTTAGGCACGATTGCCGAAGTGAAGCACAGCCGCATTCCGCGTGTGCGCGTGACGGTGGGTGAGATCACGACTAACTGGCTGCCTGTTGTCACTGCGCATGCTGCTGCGACCAAGACCTGGGCGCCACCTGCGATCGATGAGCAATGCCTGGTGTTTTCTCCTTCAGGTGATTTGGCGGCGGGTGTGGTGTTGGCAGGTATTAATAGCAGCCACCAACAGGCGCCGGATGATGACCCGCACAATACGCGCATCGTTTATCCTGATGGTGCGCAAATTGATTACAACCATCAATCGCATGCCTTCAATGTGACTTTACCCGATGGCGGTTCGGCCGTGATTGAGGCGCCCGCGTCTGTCACTGTGCGTTCTGCCGCCATCACACTCGATGCACCACAAACTACGTGCACTGGCAATTTGCTGGTACAAAAAGCCCTCACCTATATGGGCGGCATGAGTGGTCAAGGCTCTGGTACAGGTGCTGCGGCCGTGATCAAAGGTGCTGTCCACGCGACAGAACATATCCAATCCGATACCGACATCGTCGCCAATGGCATCAGCCTCACTGGCCACACACATCGCGAACAAGGCGACGGCAACAACGTGAGTAAGCCGCTATGAGAGGCATGCACACCGTCACTGGCAAGCAGATTGATGGCCTCGATCATTTACGCCAAAGCATTGCCGATATTTTGACCACCCCCATCGGCACACGCGTCATGCGTCGTGACTATGGCAGTTTGCTCTTTGAACTAATCGATCAGCCGCACAACGGTGTGACGCAATTGCGCCTATATGCCGCAACGGCAAAGGCTCTTTTGCGTTGGGAACCACGTATCAAGCTCACGCAAGTCAATATTTACCGCACTGATGTGCCTGGTCGCGTGTTACTAGAACTCAAAGGCAAGATGGTGAAAGATCGCAATGCCATCAATGTGGGTCTCAGCATGCCTATAGCCATACGGGGGCGTGTATGAGCTTAATTGATTTAAGCAGTTTGCCTGCACCCAATGTCGTTGAAGTCATCGACTTTGAGACGATCTTTGCGCAACGTAAAGCAGAATTTCTAGCACTCTATCCGGCAGACGAGCGAGCAGCAATCGCGGCTACGCTGGATTTGGAATCTGAACCCATCACCAAGCTACTACAAGAAAACGCCTACCGCGAAATGCTGTGGCGGCAGCGCGTCAATGATGCCGCACACGCCGTAATGCTGGCCTATGCCAGAGGCAGTGATCTGGATAATTTAACGGCCTTACTGGGTGTAACGCGCTTAGAGCAAGAGACCGATAGCCGCTTACGCTTCAGAGCACAAATGGCGTTAGAAGGCACTACCGTAGCGGGCAGTCGCCGCAGCTATATTGCGCATACCTTCTCGGCATCTAATTTAGTCAAAGACGTGGCGGTAACTAGCCCTAAGCCTGGCCAGGTGTTGGTCACGGTATTGGCAACGTCTGGCGATGGCGTGCCAGATGCAGATCTACTCGCAACGGTGGCGGCGTATTTGTCGGCAGAAGAACGCCGTCCACTCACTGATCAAGTCATTGTAGAAGCGGCGCAGATTGTGCCTTTTGCGATTAATGCAACCTTGAATACCTACCCTGGCCCCTCTTCTACCACGGTCATCCACGCCGCACAAATCGCGGTACAGAATTTTGTGAATGAACATCACAAGCTCGGACACGACATCACGCTATCTGGCCTGTATGCGAGTTTGCATCAGGTTGGCGTGCAACGGGTGATTTTACAAACCCCGCTTGTCGATCTGGTAATCAGCGAACGTCAGGCGGCGTATTGCACATCAATCAACCTCACAATGGGGGTGAACGATGTCTGACCTAGCCAACTCGCTTAATTTGCTGCCACCGAATCGATCGCCGTTAGAAGTGGCCACCGCAACGGTGTGTGTGCCCAAGGTCGATGCCAGCGTCGTTACCCGCCTATGGAATGCTGAACTTTGCCCTAGCAATTTGTTGCCATGGCTGGCCTGGGCAACCTCGGTCGACGAATGGGATGACCGCTGGGACGAATCTACCCAACGTCAGGCGATTGCAGCCAGTCTAGCGACGCATCGCAAAAAAGGCACCGTCTGGGCAGTAAAAAAAGCGCTTTCCGTGGTCAACATCACCACAGAATTATTGGAATGGTGGCAGCAGCAACCGCTGGCCGCACCCTACACCTTTGCCTTAACCGCGTGGGTTACCAGCAGCCAGCATGCGCATGAAGCAGTGTTGGATCGTGACCTGTATGAGCGCATCAAACGCATCGTTGATCAAGCCAAACCAGTACGTGCCAGCTACTACTTTAAGGTCGGTGCGCTGTTTGATCAAACTAATCTGGGCTTTGCGCAGGTACAGCAGGCCATTGCTTGCAGCCGCAATGGTGGAACAGTGCAAGCAGTACAAACCACGACCCCGGCACAACTCGCATGCGTCGCCAACGTCAAGCAGATCAACGCTGTCGCCAGTTATATGGCCACGCCTGTGGCGGTGCAATTGGGTGCGCAAATCAATTCTTTGCGGCTGGCATCCACAGTCAAGCCGCTTTCCGTTTTACGCGTAGCGATGGAGGTTCAATGAGTACGCCCCTTTTACCGACGATGTTAGAAGTCGGCCTCAATGCGATTTGGCGCGGCAGTAACGATGGTGTCGCCGCTCAAATCACGCATATTGCCTTGGGCGACGCTGGCTATGCACCCAACCAAGGCCAGGCAGGACTGCGTTCAGAACGTGCACGCTACCCTGTCGCCGATGGCAAACGCGTCAGCCCACGTCAAATTCACGTGACTGCTCTGGCTGATGGCAATACAGAGTTTTGGGTGCGTGAGGTTGGCTTTTACCTAGCCGATGGCACTTGTCTTGCCGTCTGGAGTGATCCGGCAAAACCACTCGCCTACAAAGCCCCGGGCATCGATCTGCTGCTGGCGTATGACTTGAATTTGTCAGCGGTACCGGCTGACAGTGTCACGGTGCAATCTACCGGAGCGGGGCTCAGTCTCAACATGGCCGGAGAATATGCGAGCCTGGCAAAAGCGCTCGTGCAACTACAACGCACCATCCTCAAACCTTATCTGCAATAAAAGGAACCCACTATGAGCCTAGAGCAACAAATCGCTGCGTTGGTTGACTCAACCACTGCCTTGACCCAAGAAGTCAGCAACAAACAGGCACAAGTTGATGCACGAGTCGCTGCCAAAATCAATGAACTTGAAGCCTGGCGTGGCAGCCATCTAGATGAGCACCCTGCCATTGCCGTTAACTTTAATGCCCGCATGACTGCCTTGGGTGGTACCGCACCACAGCAGTTACCGCTTGCCATGGGCGTGCATGCGGGTGGTGATTTTTGGAGCAAATTTGATGTCACGATGATCCCGGTTACATCAGGGCTTGACCCAATTACCAGACCGCCTGTCGTTCGTGAACTGCTGCAGTACATGAATATGGATAGTTTGTATTTTCATGGAGGGTTCAATATTTTAAAACTGACCGTGAAGTCGATTACAAATAGCTTTGGTCCTTATGTCTTTTACACACCGTATCAGCATATTTTTGAAGGTGCCTTTAACAGCTTTGTCGTGTACCACAAGATTGTTGGGAAAGCTGATTGGCGATGGATGGATAACGCCAAAAAAGAAGTATGGAACCAAGTCACACATCACATCTATGCCGGCGATGCCGCTGGTGCATACACCCATATCGATATAGGCCTGAGCGGTTCTATTGCCGTAGGCGACACGCTGTATCTGGCCTTACCACAAGTTATTGCCGGCAAATGGAATCCACAGCACCGCTGTCCACAAGTGCACAACATCTATGACGCCATTATTGACGTGGTCGGTAGTGGCAACTTAAGTGGGCTGGGTGGAACCTTCGCTGGCATCAATAGCGGCAATCGTTAATAGAAAGGACTTCTCCATGGGAAATTTACCAACCAATTATTCTGATCAAAGTGACGAAAGTACGCTGATCATGACCACGCGCGGCTTAGAAAGTCCTGCGCAGATTCGTGCCCGTGATCTTTGTTCTGCTTATATTGAGCGCACTTACCCAGTGTACATGCAGCTCAATATTCTTCGTTCTGGTACCAAAGACGAAAAGGCCAAGATGGATGCTTTCATTGACGCCTGCCGCGCCTGGTCTAACGGCACCAATCCTGATCCTGCCAATCTTCAAAAGATTGTTTCTGGAGCGGCGTAATGGAAAAACTACTCGCCCTGCTAGCAAAAATCCCCGCCGACAAACAAGGCCATGCCTTGATGGGTGTGGTGATTTACCTCATTGCCAGCATCGCTCTATTGCAGTTTGTACCCGTCACTTTGGTTGCACCACAAGCCTTGATGGTGGTCGTTGCCGTGGGTGTATTTAAAGAAGTCTACGACGCCTATCATCCAGAAAAACACACTTGTGATTTCTGGGATTTTATAGCGACAACCAGCGGTGGATTGCTGGTGTTCATCGCGGTGCATTTATACCTTTAACCTAAGGAAAATCTATGTCCAGAGATTATCACCACGGCGTGCGCGTCATTGAAATCAACGAAGGCACACGCCCTATTCGCACCGTTTCTACCGCTGTGATTGGCTTAATTGCCACCGCGGATGATGCAGATGCGACGACCTTTCCGCTCAATACGCCGGTGCTGTTGACCAATGTCACCAGCGCAATTGGTAAAGCGGGCAAACGCGGTACGCTGTCGCGCGCGTTAGATGCGATTGGCAAACAAACCAATCCTTTTACCATCGTGGTGCGTGTGCCACAGGCAGAGCACGAAGCAGAGCAAACCAGCAACACCATCGGTGGCGTCTCGCCATCTGGTCAATATACGGGTGTCAAAGCCCTGCTGGCTGCACAAGCCAAATTTGGCATGAAGCCGCGCATCATCGGCGCACCGGGTTTAGATACGCAGGCGGTGACGACAGAGATGGTCGCTGTCGCCCAACAATTGCGTGCCTTTGTCTATGCCAACTGCTGGGGTGCGCAGACCAAAGAAGCGGCTGCTTTATACCGCGAGCAGTTTGGCCAACGCGAATTAATGCTTATCTGGCCAGACTTTGTTGACTGGGATACTTCCACCAACGCCAACGCATCCATTTCAGCCGTGGCCTATGCTTTAGGTGTACGGGCAAAGATTGACAATGACATTGGCTGGCATAAATCGCTTTCTAACGTGGTGGTCAATGGCCCACTGGGCATTTCTCGTGATGTGTTCTGGGATTTGCAAAGCGGTGCTACCGATGCTGGCTACCTCAATCAAGCAGGCGTCACTACGCTGATCAATAAGTCAGGCTACCGCTTCTGGGGATCGCGCACGGCAGAAGTAGGCGAATTTTTCTTCTTCGAAAACTACACGCGTACCGCCCAGGTGCTGGCCGACAGCATTGCCGAAGCGCATTTTAGTTATGTCGATAAGCCCGTACATCCATCATTGGTGCGTGACCTGCTGGAATCAATCAACGCTAAGTTCCGTGAACTGAAAGCTGAAGGCTACATCATCGACGCCCATGCCTGGTTTGATCCGGCATCGAACAGCAAAGACAGCTTAAAAATGGGCTCGCTGACAATTGATTACGACTACACGCCGGTACCGCCGCTGGAAGATCTGATCATGCATCAACGTATTACTGACAGCTATCTGGCGAACTTTGCGCAGCGCATTACCGCTTAATCATATAGGGAGCAATCATGGGCTTACCCAGCAAACTCAAAAATTTTAATTTATTCAACGACGGTATCTCTTACCTCGGCCAGGTGCCAGAAATCACCTTGCCTAAACTCAGCCGCAAAATGGAAGACTACGTCGCTGGCGGCATGACCGGCCCCATCGAGATCGATTACATGAATGAAAAAATCGAACTCGAATGGACTGCCGGTGGCTTATTGATCGACGCTTTAAAGCAATACGGCGCGACCAGCCACAATGCCGTTCAACTGCGCTTTGCCGGAGCATATCAGCGTGATGACACTGCCGAAGTCGATGCCGTCGAAATTGTCGTCCGTGGTCGCCATAAAGAAATCGAGATGGGCAACACCAAAATGGGTGACAAATCCGACCACAAATACAAAACCACCTGCAGCTATTACAAGCTGATGATCAACGGTGAAAACATCATCGAGCTTGATTTTATCAACGGGGTAGAGATGATCGGCGGCGTCGATCGCACCGAAGAGATACGCCGCGCCATCGGCGTTTGACCCACTTTGAACCTAAAAGAGAACAACCATGACAGAAAAAACCATCACTCTTGACGAACCGCTCAAACGTGGCGACACCCTCATCAAGGAAGTCACCCTACGCAAACCCAAAGCAGGCGAACTGCGCGGCGTATCGCTGGTCGATCTGGGTAATATCAACGTCGTCGCCCTGCAGCAGGTCTTGCCACGCATTACAACACCCATTTTGACGGCGCAAGATGTAGCGAACCTTGACCCGGCTGATCTGTTAGAAATCGGCGCGGAGGTGGCTTCTTTTTTGGTCAAGAAAGCGGACCGTACGGCATTCCAGAAATAGTCGAAGACGCCATGGCAGATATTGCGGTGGTGTTCCACTGGCCACCCACCGCAATGGATGCCTTAAGCCTCTCAGAACTGATGGACTGGCGCGAGCGCGCCAGAATCCGCAGCGGTGCAGAATAACTCAAGGAAACCCATGTCTGAGCGTGATTTAAAACTTCAGGTGGTGTTCTCGATGATAGAGAAGATCACCGCCCCCTTAAAACGCATCATCGGCGAATCCACCGCCAGCGGCAAGGCGCTCAAAGCGCTGCGTGATCGCCTTAAGGACCTCGATAGCCAGCAAAAAGCTTTATCTGGCTTTCGGCAATTACATACCGGCCTGCAAGAAACCGCCAATCGCTTGGATGCTGCTCGCCAGCGCGCAAAAATGCTGGCTGAACAAATGCAGGCAACCGAGCAGCCAACGCGCACCATGACGCGTGAATTTGAACGCGCCACAAAAACCGCCAAACTCATCAAAGAACAGCATCAACGCGAAACACAACAACTGCAAGTCTTGCGCGACAAACTCAGCGCCGCAGGTATCAGCACGTACCAGCTAGCCCAACACGAGCGCAGTTTGCGCAACAATATCGCCGACACCAACGCCCAAATCACCGCCCAGCAACACAAACTTTCTGAGCTGGCCAAGCGCCACGAACAAGTCAGCGCGGCAAAAAAGAAAATGGAAAGCACTCGCACAGCCGCGGGCAATGCCACCATGTCTGGCATGGGCATGGCGATGGCTGGCACCGCCATGAGCGTGCCGGTCATCCAATCTCTCGGCGAGGCCAAACATTTTGAGACGGAGATCCAACGCATCCGCGCTTTAGGCATGGGCGACGCCATTTCAAATGATGCGATTAAATTTAGCCAGGCAATGCAAACCTACGGCACCAGTTCGTTAGAAAATCTGGAACTGATGCGCGACTCATTAACCGTCTTTGCCGACTTGCACCACGCGCAAATGGTCTTACCGACCCTAGCCAAGATGAAGTTTGCCAATGCCGCCATGTACGATGAACAAACCGGTGCAGAAAAAGGCCAAAGCTTCATGAACATGCTTAAGGTCATCGAGCTACGTGGTGGCCTCGCCAGCGAGAAGAAGTTTGAACACGAAGCCAATCTGGTGCAAAAAGTGCTCACCGCCACCGGCGGCCGCGTTGGTCCCGACGAATGGCTCAACTTTATCAAGACCGGCGGCGTCGCTGCCAAATCGCTGCAAGATGAAGCCTTCTTTTACAAGATGGAACCCTTGATTCAAGAAATGGGCGGCCACCGCGTTGGTACCGGTTTGATGTCCGCCTACGCCAACCTGTATCAAGGTCACACTACCGTGCGTGCCGCACAAGAGATGGGCCGGCTCGATCTGCTCGACCCCGGCAAGGTCGAATACAACAAAATAGGCATGATCAAGCAGATCAAACCTGGCGCATTGGCAGGCGGTGAAGTGCTCAAATCTGACCCCATGGCGTGGCTAGAAACGGTCTTGCTACCCAAATTAGCCGCTAAAGGCATCACAGACCCAGAGCAAATTAAAGACACGATCGCGACCATCATGACCAATCGCACCGCGTCTAATCTGTTCACGCAAATGTACTTACAGCGAGAGCAGATCCACAAAAACGCCAAGCTCAATGCCGGTGCAGCCGATATAGACACACTCAACCGCGGCGCACATGCCACGACCAAAGGCCGTGAGCTTGAAGCATTAGCCAAGATCAGCAGCGCCAAACAACAGATCGGCACACAGATCCTGCCGCTGTATGCCAGCGCTTTAGAAAAGCTCGCCAGCGTCTTGCAAACTGTCACCACGTTTATGAAAGAACATTCCACCACCGCCAAGGTGCTGGCAATTTCTTTTGCAGGGCTATCTGCGCTGTTGGTGGTGCTGGGCACACTGACCATCGTCTTTGCGTCGATCATTGGTCCCTTCGCCCTCTTCCGCTATGGGATGACTTTGTTAAAAATAGAAAGCGCCGCTGCACCAGGCATCCTGGCCCGACTCGGTACCGCCTTCGTACGCCTTGGTCCACTCGCTATGCGCGCAGGCAGTTTTTTGCTCATTGCTGGCCGCGCCTTGGTCAGCTTTGGCATCGCTGCCTTGGCTAGCCCGATTGGTCTCATCATCGCCGCCATTGCGCTACTCGCTGCAGGCGCCTACTTGCTGTACAAAAACTGGGAACCAGTCAAAGCCTACTTTGTAGGTTTGTGGGCGCAGATACGCCAAAGCTTTAACGATGGCATCGCCTGGCTCAGTGCCTTAACCAGCAGATTTACTGAATTTGGCAGCAACCTGGTTCAAGGATTAATCAACGGCATCCGCAATGGTATGACCGCAGTCAAAGAGACCATCACCAGCTTAGGCAGCAACGTCGTCGACTGGTTTAAAGAAAAACTCGGCATCCACAGCCCCAGCGTCGTCTTTACCGAGCTTGGCCAATTTACAATGCAGGGTTTATCAAATGGTTTAGCTAATGGCGAAGGCCAAGCCGTTAATCAGGTTAGTCAATTAGCCAATCGGCTGACTAAAATGGCCGGCGGACTCGCATTGACCACATCTATCGTGCCAGCGATGGCAGCAATGCCGCATGCGACATTTGACCCACTGAGCGCATCCGCGACACCAACAATCCGATCATACCCTGCACCGACGTTACCGCCGTTAGTATCACCCCGCAAAGCCGTAGATCAACCCGCACTCAACCTCACCCCGTTGAATGTGGACCGGCGCCCACCCGTTGCCAGCAACAGTACAAATGCAGCGCCGGCAATGCACAGCAATGACACCATTCAAATCACCATCAACCCACCAGCCGGTACCGATGCGCAGGCAATAGCCAAAGCCGTGGCAGCGGAGTTGGACAAACGCGAACGGCAGCGCGCGGCGACACGTCGCTCGAGCATGCACGATTACGATGACATGTAAGGAAACGCCCTCATGATGATGAGTCTCGACCAATTTGTATTCAGTCTGCCGACGCTGGCGTATCAAGAATTTCAGCGACAACAAGAATGGAAGCACCCCGCCACCTCACGCGTTGGTGAGCGTGATGCGCATCAATACCTGGGCGAAGGCGATGACACCATCACCCTCTCTGGTTGGATCGCCCCAGAACTCACCGGCGATATCACCTCGCTCGACGACATTCGCGATATGGCCAGCCGTGGCGAAGCCTATGTATTGGTAGAAGGCACCGGCCGCATCTTTGGTGAATTCGTCATTACCCAACTAACTGAAGGCCGCACCCTGTTCTATACCGATGGCATGCCACGCCGCATCGAATTTTCGGTCAGTCTTAAACGGGTAGACCGCGGCGACCAGATCGACGCCTATTCCGGCTCACCCCATCAAGAATCAGACACCGAATGAGCTACCCACAACCTACCTTTAGCATCACCTTAGAAGGCAAAGACATCACCAGCAAGATTTACCCACGGCTGGTTAGTCTCACCCTGACCGAAGAACGAGCCAACGCCGTTGACCAACTGGACATCACGATCGACGACAGCGACGGCCGTGTCGCCATTCCCGCTACTGGCGCCAAAATCACGCTCAAACTAGGTGGCCCAGGCTTTACCGCCAACGGCGGCATGGTCGACAAAGGCACATTCATCGTCGATGAAGTCGAACACGAAGGTGCCCCCGACACCATCACCTTACGCGCCCGCAGCGCCCAGATGGCCAAGCCAATACGCGTAAAAAAGAGTCGAAGTTTTCATGCGCAAACGATCGACGCCATCGTCAACCAAATCGCCAGCGACAATAAACTGACGCCGCGTGTCGGAAAAATCTTCATCGGCAAAATCGTCGACCACATCGATCAAACGAATGAATCAGACATCCACTTTTTAAACCGCCTGGGTAAGAAATTCGATGCAGTAGCAACGATCAAAAAAGACGCCCTGCTGTTTCTGCCAATAGGCGAAGCCACGAACAGCAAAGGACAAGCACTGCCCACCATCACCCTGCACCGCCGCGATGGCGACAAACACCGCTACCATACCGCCAACCGCGACGCCTACAGCGGGGTACGCGCCCAATGGCATGACCCCGACGACGCCAAAGAAAAAACCGAACTCATCGGCGAAGACGACAACCCCAAACGCCTACGCCACGTCTACGCCAATCAAAAAGACGCCGAAGACGCCGCCAAATCCGAATGGCACCGCATAGAACGCGGCAAAGCCACACTGCAATTCACCCTTGCCCTTGGCCGACCAGATGTATCGCCCATGATGGGCGTGCAGATACCAGAATTAAAAGCGCCAATAGGAAATGCGGAATGGTTGATTGTGAAAGTGACTCATAGCCTGAGTTCACAAGGGTTGACGACGCAACTGGAAATGGAATCGAAGAACAATGAAAAAGAATCGTAACGTACTATAAAGATTGATAAAATATTAAATCAAATCAAACAATATCCATTTTCATGTCGATCTTCTCCTTCTTACCTATTCTCTGCATGTTTGCCATCTACACTTCGCTCGTCAAGTTAGCGGCATTTTTATACAAGAGAACCATTTTAAGTTGGAAGCATGCCTTTATATATACCACTGGCATTACTGTCGTATCGATGTCCTATGCAGCGTTAACCATACTCACAGAGCACCTAATTCCTGTACCAGTAACGATATTGATAGGATTAGCAATGCAACTTGGATTTGGCGGATGGTATCTCGGTAGTAAAGCACAGGCAGCCAACAACGGGACTTTAGGTTTCAAACAAGGCGTATGGATTGCTGTCATTGCAAATGTTCTTCTATCAGTCTGCACTATCCCAATGTTCGTTTTTATTCTCCTGAGCTTCCCCTGAAATTTTGTTCCCCAAAGTTGCGTTTATTTTACGTCACTTTTGGGGAACTAAATTTGAGGAGAAGCTCAATTTGAGCTTCCCTCGATAATTAGTTCACCATCAGGTGAATGTCATGCAGCGAGATTCTCTTGATTTTGTTTCTTCATCCAGTCTTCCAGATATTGAACGGGAGAGCGGTAACCTAATGTCGAATGCTGC